>NZ_KV812810.1:0-469 GCF_001813505.1 Streptococcus sp. HMSC061E03 | reverse complement strand
ACACGGCCCAGACTCCTACGGGAGGCAGCAGTGGGGAATATTGCGCAATGGGGGCAACCCTGACGCAGCCATGCCGCGTGAATGAAGAAGGCCTTCGGGTTGTAAAGTTCTTTCGGTAGCGAGGAAGGCATTTAGTTTAATAGACTAGGTGATTGACGTTAACTACAGAAGAAGCACCGGCTAACTCCGTGCCAGCAGCCGCGGTAATACGGAGGGTGCGAGCGTTAATCGGAATAACTGGGCGTAAAGGGCACGCAGGCGGTGACTTAAGTGAGGTGTGAAAGCCCCGGGCTTAACCTGGGAATTGCATTTCATACTGGGTCGCTAGAGTACTTTAGGGAGGGGTAGAATTCCACGTGTAGCGGTGAAATGCGTAGAGATGTGGAGGAATACCGAAGGCGAAGGCAGCCCCTTGGGAATGTACTGACGCTCATGTGCGAAAGCGTGGGGAGCAAACAGGATTAGATAC
>NZ_KV812809.1:0-240 GCF_001813505.1 Streptococcus sp. HMSC061E03 | reverse complement strand
GTGTCGCAGGTTCGAATCCTGTCTTCCCGATATTATGGCGGTGTAGCTCAGCTGGCTAGAGCGTCCGGTTCATACCCGGGAGGTCGGGGGTTCGATCCCCTTCGCCGCTATATTGTTGATCTTGTTGGACCTTTAGCTCAGCTGGTTAGAGCTCTCGGCTCATAACCGAGTGGTCGTAGGTTCAAGTCCTACAAGGTCCATTGTTATCTTGGAGGATTACCCAAGTCCGGCTGAAGGGAA
>NZ_KV812808.1:0-355 GCF_001813505.1 Streptococcus sp. HMSC061E03 | reverse complement strand
AAGACCACGGTGGGCTTGGGCGTGAAATTCATGCGAATGGTATCCAGGAGCAAAAAGAAATTTCATATCATCGCAGCAAAGACTGTCGGTGTTGCTGAAAAGAACTTAATCAATCAAGACAATGGCATCCTCGACATCCATCGGGATGCTTTTTATTTTGGTAATGGGGACAAGGACTACAAAATCCCCCACATCAAATTTGAAGACAAAATCATCTACGTGCTTGGATACGACAACGCAGACAAATGGAAGATGGCACTTGGTGGACAATATGGATGTGTGTACATCGATGAGATAAACACAGCGGACATCGAGTTTGTCCGTGAGGTCTCTACTAGTAACGACTATATGATGG
>NZ_KV812807.1:0-350 GCF_001813505.1 Streptococcus sp. HMSC061E03 | reverse complement strand
CTGGTTTTACTTTGAATTTCAACCTCATTGGATTCTTTTGCACTCCATCGACCATGAGCGGTGCAATTTTGGCTGTTCTTCGAACGACAATCGTTTGTTGGTCTCCACCACCTCGGATCGCTTCAAATGAAAGCATTGGAGCGAAGTATTGAAGCACCTTGATTGGTACGGTCACAACATTGGACTTGAGTCCACGACTATCAATGACATACGCTTCGACATTGTAATCGCCATAGTTTTTGAAGAATTGGAATGTGCCACCATTCGAGGTGATTGCCATCTTCTGACCTACGACCTCAGCATGGAATGCCTTGATTGTGGATCCGTAAGTGCCCTCCATCCCTTTGAAC
>NZ_KV812806.1:0-619 GCF_001813505.1 Streptococcus sp. HMSC061E03 | reverse complement strand
AGGGTCAGCGGTTCGATCCCGTTAACTCCCATAGGTCCCGTAGTGTAGCGGTTATCACGTCGCCCTGTCACGGCGAAGATCGCGGGTTCGATTCCCGTCGGGACCGTTAAAATAATGAAAATTATTTTAAGACTCGTTAGCTCAGTTGGTAGAGCAATTGACTTTTAATCAATGGGTCACTGGTTCGAGCCCAGTACGGGTCATATTTTGCGGGTTTGGCGGAATTGGCAGACGCACCAGATTTAGGATCTGGCGCTTTACGGCGTGGGGGTTCAAGTCCCTTAACCCGCATAAGAGAATAATAATGAGCCGGCTTAGCTCAGTTGGTAGAGCATCTGATTTGTAATCAGAGGGTCGCGTGTTCAAGTCATGTAGCCGGCATTTTTTTATATAAAGAAAGCAATGCGAACGTAGTTCAGTGGTAGAACACCACCTTGCCAAGGTGGGGGTCGCGGGTTCGAATCCCGTCGTTCGCTTGAGGAGGCCGGGGTGGCGGAACTGGCAGACGCACAGGACTTAAAATCCTGCGATTGGTAACGATCGTACCGGTTCGATTCCGGTCCTCGGCATAGATAAAGGTTGAAAGAAGCACCCTTAGCTCAACTGGATAGAGTACCTG
>NZ_KV812805.1:0-453 GCF_001813505.1 Streptococcus sp. HMSC061E03 | reverse complement strand
CGGCACGTCCTTGCGGACACTGGATTTTGAGTCCA
This sequence comes from Streptococcus sp. HMSC061E03, assembly GCF_001813505.1. Lineage (NCBI taxonomy): Bacteria > Bacillati > Bacillota > Bacilli > Lactobacillales > Streptococcaceae > Streptococcus > Streptococcus sp. HMSC061E03. The sequence goes on along the minus strand of NZ_KV812805.1, from coordinate 418 downwards.
GCGCGTCTGCCAATTCCGCCACGCCGGCATAAATTTAACTGGGGTAGCTGGATTCGAACCAACGCATGAGGGAGTCAAAGTCCCTTGCCTTACCGCTTGGCTATACCCCAATAATAATATTAATAAATAGGCGAGTGATGGGGATCGAACCCACGCATGCCAGAGCCACAATCTGGTGTGTTAACCACTTCACCACACCCGCCATAATTATTAACACGGGCAGTAGGAATTGAACCCACACTGAAGGTTTTGGAGACCTTAGTTCTACCTTTAAACTATGCCCGTAAAGGATGGAAGGGGAGGGATTCGAACCCCCGAACCCGAAGGAGCGGATTTACAGTCCGCCGCGTTTAGCCTCTTCGCTACCCTTCCTGATTATTGAATTGATGGCGCGAGACGGAATCGAACCGCCGACACA
>NZ_KV812804.1:0-252 GCF_001813505.1 Streptococcus sp. HMSC061E03 | reverse complement strand
TTGGAGGATTACCCAAGTCCGGCTGAAGGGAACGGTCTTGAAAACCGTCAGGCGTGTAAAAGCGTGCGTGGGTTCGAATCCCACATCCTCCTTAATATTAACGCGGGATGGAGCAGCTCGGTAGCTCGTCGGGCTCATAACCCGAAGGTCGTAGGTTCAAATCCTGCTCCCGCAATTTGGCTCGGTAGCTCAGTTGGTAGAGCAATGGATTGAAGCTCCATGTGTCGGCGGTTCGATTCCGTCTCGCGCCAT
>NZ_KV812803.1:555-1238 GCF_001813505.1 Streptococcus sp. HMSC061E03 | reverse complement strand
CTATTTTAGTGTATACAAAAAGGCCAACATCCGTTATATTAAAATCGCTAAACCTAATACAAAAGGATGATGACCATATGAACAATATACTAGAAGCTACGCTACAAATCAAAGATAAAAACATTATTTGGGATAATAAAGTTCAAGAGAAGATATTTAAAAAGAGAAAATCTTTATTTTATTCAGCTACATATACGCATAAACCAGAATTTTGTACTGTCTGTGGATGTGTTAGCCAAAATAATAATATCGTCAAAAATGGCACGAAAACTTCTCGTATCACTCTCTGTTCTGTTTCAGGCCTTCCGGCCTACTTAAATCTACGCAAGCAGAGATTTCTCTGTAGAGAATGTGGCTCTTCATTTACCGCAGACACTAGTCGAATCGTAGAAAAACACTGTCATATCTCTAAACGATTAAAAAACGAAATCAAATCAAAAATAAGTGAAACAGTATCTGAAACATATATCGCAAAAGAAACAAATGTTTCAGTTCATACTGTAAGACGTATTATAGATGATACAGCACGATTATTGACCATTAAACCATTACACGATTTACCTGAGCATCTGTGTTTTGATGAATTTAAATCCGTTAAATCTTCCGATAGTAATATGAGTTTCATTATTTGTGATAGCACTACACACAAGCTGGTCGATGTTGTACGAGATAGAAAATCTTAC
>NZ_KV812803.1:0-322 GCF_001813505.1 Streptococcus sp. HMSC061E03 | reverse complement strand
GTCGATGTTGTAAGAGATAGAAAATCTTACAGTTTGAAAAACTATTTCCATCGTTTTGAGCCTAAGACTAGATTAAAGGTAAAAACTATCTCAATCGACATGTACTTACCGTACATCCAATTAATAAAAGAAATGTTTCCTAACGCTAAAATTATCATTGATCCTTTTCACATCGTACAAGCCTTAAATAGAGAATTAAATCGAACTCGGGTACGTGTCATGAATAAGCATCGCTATAAAGACCCTAAATTATATCGAAAGTTAAAACATTATTGGAAGTTAATTTTAAAGAATCCTAATGAACTTCAGAACTATAAATATA
>NZ_KV812802.1:104770-124186 GCF_001813505.1 Streptococcus sp. HMSC061E03 | reverse complement strand
CGCGCGACAACTATATTAGTATATCATGACCTACCCTTACTGTCAATACTTTTTTCCAAAAAAATTTATTTTTTTGAAAGTTTTTTTTGAAAGTAATAAAGAAAAGCCTGTAAAAAGGCTTTTCTATTAGTCTAGTTCTTTGGTAATGATAAGAAATTTTTCTTCCTTGTAGCCTCTTTTCATTAAACCTGCTTCAGCTATGTCTAGAAGATCTTTTGAAAAGGATTGGATCGCTTCTTTTTCTTCTTTACTTAGAATTTTCTTTGAATATTTCTTTCTAAGTTTTCGATAGTCCTGTTCTTCATTTTTAAAAAATGAAGAATCTTCTAAATAGTTTTCCAGTTTTTCTAATTCTACAAACAAGCCCAACTCAAAGGCAATCGGGGCAAAGGTGGTTTCTAACGGTTGCGTACAAACACTTCTAAATTCCACAGTCCCACGAGCAGTTAAATCTTGAAATTGGTAACTTCGATGTTGTTTTAGATCTTCTTTTACAGGCTTAATGATCTTCTCATTTCCATCAGCCGTATAGGCTGTAATTTCTTTTTGATCTAGATAATCTTCCACTCGAATTGGTTTAAAATAATATGATTTGCCCCCTCTAGTTGCTGTAAAAATAGCCGTTTTAGCGAGATTATTAAAAAACTCTTCTTCGCTTTGGTAATCCTTAGGATAAATCCCTACATTTTCCTTATAATAACCATGTAAGGATTCTTCCCAGAAAATATCTCTAGCAATTTTTGTATCCCAAGCCTCTGCTGAAAATTCTGAGTTAGAAAACAAATATGCTTTTGCTGCTTCAATTTTATTAAATGCATTAATGATGCGAATATAATTATCGCGCCTTACATCCAATTGAACCTGGTTTCCGCATATAAATGCTCCGTACGAAGGATAGGAGTGTGTCTTCATCCCTGTACCATTCATTGCAAGGAAAGCCATTAACATCTTGTATCGTTCGATTTTCACTGGGCTATTATCATTTTCTTTCCACAAAGGATGGATTCCGTGCCCTTGAATTTCGTGATTATTTTCTTGTAAAATCGGTTGAATGATCTTCAAATAGTCCTCAAAACGTTTGCCCACCTCATTTATAGAACGAGCTCTCTCAAATGCAAATTCAATTGTATTGTAACTCAACTCGAATAGAATACGATCTTTAGAAGAGCAGTGAATCAATTGAATGGGATTTTGATTGTCATCTATTTTTTCAACTTCAAAATCTGATAAGTTTGCTAAGATTCGAAAAAGATTTTTCGTCACCTCTATATTTGTTTTGTTTCCATTTGTTTCTACAATCGGAAACTCTAATTCAACTCCGACAAAGAGTTCCGAATCCTCTTTCATATTACTAAGGTACTTCTCTTTTAGTAATTTAATTGCTTGTTGTTTTGTCATTGAATCCTTTTTCTTCTATTGGAGATATGGGTTCCATTATATCATTTTTTGCTATTCTCGACTACTCATGAAAAGCAAGACAAAACGCCTGCTTACGAAATTGTTTTAAATTAAAGCAATTTCGTAAACAAGCGTCTACCATTCATTCAATATGATGAGTGTTCCCGCTGGGGAAAATCCCCAGCGGTAGACCAGAGCTAGACTAAGAATAACAGTGTATTCCATCATCATAACACTCAACAAAATTGATGATATTATACCAATTCGATGATAGCCATTGGCGCAGCATCACCACGACGTGGTTCAGTTTTAAGGATACGAGTATATCCACCATTGCGCTCAGCATAACGAGGTGCTAATTCAGAGAACAATTTTTGAAGTGCAGTTGTTTCTGAGTATTTACCTGTTTCTTCATCAAAGTTTTGTGATGCAACTTCGTTACGTACGAATGCAGCAGCTTGACGACGTGCATGCAAATCACCACGTTTACCCAAAGTAATCATTTTTTCAACTGATTTACGGATTTCTTTCGCACGTGCTTCAGTTGTTACAATTGCTTCATTGATGATAAGATCTGTAGTCAAATCGCGAAGCATCGCTTTACGTTGTGAGCTAGTGCGTCCTAGTTTACGGTAAGCCATGTATTCCTCCTCTATTTATCGTTTTTTAACCCAAGGCCTAAGTCGGCAAGTTTGATTTTAACTTCTTCAAGACTCTTACGTCCTAAGTTACGAACTTTCATCATTTCTGCTTCTGATTTTTCAGTCAAATCGTAAACAGTATTGATGCCAGCACGTTTCAAACAGTTATATGAACGAACTGAAAGATCTAATTCTTCGATTGTACGTTCTAAAATGCGATCATCAGAAGTTGTATCTACTTCTTTCATAACATCTGTTGCAATAGCAATTTCAGTTAAGTTTGTAAATAGATTTAGGTGTTCTGTCAAAATACGGGCAGACAAACCTAAGGCATCTTCTGGAATAATAGTCCCATTTGTCAAAATTTCAAGGGTTAGCTTGTCAAATCCATCGTTGCTACCAACGCGAGCTGGTTCAACTTGGTAATTGACTTTTGTCACTGGCGTATAGATTGAATCTACAGCAAGTGTTCCCACTGGTGCATCATCTTTTTTGTTTTGATCAGCCGGAACATAGCCACGTCCACTGTTTACAGTAAGCGTCGCTTTCAAAGATGCTCCTTCTCCGATCGTAAATAGATAATGATCAGGGTTTACAATTTCGATGTCACTATCCGTAAGAATGTCACCGGCAGTTACTTCTGCTGGTCCTTCTACATCAAGTTCAATAATCTTTTCGTCTTGGACGTAAGATTTAACGGCGATTCCTTTAACGTTAAGAATAATTTGCATAACGTCTTCACGGACTCCTGGAACCGTATCAAATTCGTGGAGTACACCTTCAATATTGATTGAAGTAACAGCCGCACCTGGAAGTGAAGCTAGAAGTACACGACGAAGTGAGTTTCCAAGTGTTGTACCATAGCCACGTTCAAGTGGTTCTACGACAAACACGCCATAATCTTTGTTTTCATCAATTTTTGTTATATTTGGTTTTTCAAACTCAATCATTTGCTATACTCCCTCTTAAACGAAAAGCTGTGTAATTGTTGATGATTATACACGGCGACGTTTTGGAGGACGAGCACCATTGTGTGGTACAGGAGTTACATCGCGGATTGCAGTTACTTCAAGACCAGCAGCAGCAAGTGCACGAATAGCAGACTCACGACCTGAACCAGGACCTTTAACAGTTACTTCAACAGATTTAAGTCCGTGTTCTTGAGCAGCTTTTGCAGCAGCTTCTGATGCCATTTGAGCAGCAAATGGTGTAGATTTACGAGAACCTTTAAATCCAAGTGCACCTGCAGATGACCAAGCGATTGCGTTACCATGCACATCAGTAATCATAACAATTGTGTTGTTAAATGTAGCGTGAATATGAGCAATACCAGATTCGATATTCTTTTTCACACGACGTTTACGTGTTGGTTTAGCCAAGATTTTTACCTCCTTATTTTATTTTATTTTTTCTTACCTGCAATCGCAACAGCTTTACCTTTACGAGTGCGAGCATTGTTTTTAGTGTTTTGTCCACGAACTGGAAGTCCACGACGGTGACGGATACCACGGTATGAACCGATTTCCATCAAGCGTTTGATGTTCAAGTTTACTTCACGACGAAGGTCACCTTCAACTTTGATTGCGTCAACTTCACGACGGATAGCATCTTCTTGATCTGGTGTAAGATCGCGAACACGAATATCTTCAGAAACGCCTGCAGCAGCAAGGATTTTCTTAGATGTTGGAAGTCCGATACCGTACACATAAGTCAATGAAATTACTACACGTTTGTCATTTGGAATGTCAACTCCAGCAATACGAGCCATGTTTTCTCCTTTCTATCTTATCCTTGACGTTGTTTGTGTTTTGGATTTGCTGGGCAAATTACCATAACACGACCATTACGACGAATTACTTTACAGTATTCGCAAATTGGTTTGACCGATGGTCTTACTTTCATTTTTATCCCTCCAAGTTTTTCGATTATTTAAAGCGGTATGTGATACGTCCACGTGTCAAATCGTACGGACTCATCTCCACTGTAACACGATCTCCCGCTAAAATACGAATATAGTTTTTACGAATTTTACCAGAAACTGTTGCTAAAATCTGATGTCCATTTTCAAGTTCAACCGTAAACATAGCATTCGGCATTGTATCGACTACTTTGCCTTCTACTTCAATCACATCGTCTTTTGCCACGCAAAAGTACCTCCATAAATTTCGATTCATTCCTCTGAGCACAGAGGTAACAATTATAAGTCAGACTAACTAATTGTAACACTAGTTGTCCAATATTGCAAGCATGAAAAACGCTTTTATTTCAAATTTGACAAGACTTTTTCAATGTCTGAAAATACATCATTGATATCTTGGTTCCCTTGGATGTCATGTACGAGTCCTTTTGAACGATAAAATTCAATGATTGGTTCTCCTTGTGCAATATTGACGTCCAAACGACGTTTAACCGTTTCTGGTTTGTCATCTTCACGTTGGTAGAAATCATGACCTTGACAGTTATCACAAGTTCCTTCAACTTTTGTAGGATTAAATACTTTGTGGTAAGTTGCGCCACAAGTACGGCAGATGAAACGACCACTCAAACGTTCTAACAAACTTTCTGGGTTAACTTCAATATTGATAACACCTTCTAATGTGATACCAAGATCTGACAAAGTTTGATCCAAGGCATGAGCTTGTTCAATTGTACGTGGGTAGCCATCCAAAAGGAAACCTGTTTCTTTAATATCATCTTGAGCAAGGCGTTCTTTCACAATTCCATTGGTTACTTCATCTGGTACCAACTCACCTTTATCAATGTATGATTTTGCAAGTACACCCATTTCAGTTTGATTAGCCATCGCTGCGCGGAACATATCTCCAGTGGAGATGTGCGCTACGTGAAACTCTTCAACGATTTTAGCTGCTTGAGTTCCTTTACCTGCTCCAGGCAACCCCATAATTAAAAGATTCATGATGAATTCTCCTTATTTTGTTTTTAAATGGAAGCAGGAGCGAATTCCTATTTCCATTTAAAAACAAAATAGAAGGCTGACAAAGTCAACCTTATTCTATTCTGTTGTTGTGTCCATAAATCCGACATACTTACGTTTTAATAAGTAGCCTTCTAATTGTTTCATTCCCTCAATACCTGTTGAAATAATGATTAACAAACTAGTTCCTCCAAGAGCAACTGCATCTGTCAAACCAAATAAATCTCGAGCTAGGATTGGAATGATGGTAATAAAGCCAAGGAATACTGATCCGACACTTGCTAAACGACGTAGCAAACGAGACATAAACTCTTCTGTCCCCTTACCAGGGCGGACGCCTGGGATATAGGCACCACTCTTTTGAAGGTTTTCTGCCGTTTTTTCAGGATTGATCTGAACAAACGTGTAGAAGAAGGTGAAGAGAATGATCAGTAAGGCATACATTGCCACACCAGTTGGTGTGTTTGTAGCCAACATGGCTTGAGCTGTTTTCACCCATCCTGCATTGTAACCCATAGCGCTAATCACTTGGAAAATTGCAGCAGGCGCTGCTGTAATCGAACTAGCGAAGATGACAGGAATAACTCCTGCTGGGTTTACTTTCAAAGGAAGGTAAGAACTTGATGGAGCTCCTTGTGCAATCTTTGTATATTGGATTGGAATCTTGTATTGTGCTTGCTCTACAAAGGTTGTAAAGTAAACAATAACCAAGACAGCAAGGATTAGTACCCCAACAAAAATGAGGGAATTGGTCATTTGACCAGAACGAACGTTCACAAATGCATTTTCATAGATTTCTTTAATCATCTCAGGAATCGATGACACAATCCCTGCAAAGATAATCATTGATACACCATTACCGTAGCCTTTATCTGTGATTTGTTCTCCAAGCCAAGTCACAATCATGGAACCGGTCGTTAGAATCGCACCGATTAATAGATAGGTCTTGGTATTTGGAGTTGCGACTAATTTCGCCTGAGACAAGGTGTGGAAGGTTGCTGTAATCCCGATGGATTGAACAAAGGCTAGAACCAAAGAAATATAGCGTGTTGCTTGGTTAAGCTTTCTTCGACCAACTTCCCCTTGTTTGCCCCATTCAACAAACTTAGGTAACAGATCCATTTGCAAAAGTTGCACGACGATCGAAGCTGTGATGTATGGGCTAACCCCTAATGCGAAAACTGAGAAGTTCCTCATGGCATTCCCAGAAACCAAACTGAGCATGTTCAAGAAGGACACATCTTGAAGGTTGTTCAGAATTTTCGCATTTACACCAGGCACTGTAATCGTGGTCCCAATGCGGAAAACAAGAATGATGAAGATCGTAAATAAAATCTTCGACCGTACTTGTTTCACCTTAAATGCATCTTTTAATAATTTAAAAAACATAGGTCACCTCACTTAGATGACTTCAACTGAACCACCTTTAGCAGTGATAGCTTCTTCAGCTGATTTAGAGAATTTAGCTGCTTTAACAGTCAACTTCTTAGTCAATTCTCCGTTACCAAGAATTTTGATACCTGATTTTTCAGCTTTTACAATTCCTGATTCTACAAGTACTACTGGAGTTACTTCAGCACCATCTTCAAAGGCGTTCAATTGATCAAGGTTCACAATAGCATATTCTTTAGCGTTGATGTTTGTAAATCCACGTTTTGGAAGACGACGGAACAATGGAGTTTGTCCACCTTCAAAACCAAGACGTACACCGCCACCGCTACGAGCTTTTTGACCTTTTTGACCACGGCCAGAAGTTTTACCATTACCAGATGAAGTACCACGACCAACACGGTTGCGGACTTTACGTGAACCTGTAGCAGGTTGTAATTCATGAAGTTTCATTATTAATTTTCTCCTCTTTTGTAAATTGCTAACGCATGTAATCAGGAAAAGGTGTCCTAACTACAAACTCGCCTATACTTATATTTAGTTTTAGGGGATGAGAACCTCTCATACCCCTGAAAACTTTGTTTCTATTTTTAAATAGATTATTTTACTTCTTCAACTGTTACCAAGTGAGATACAGCAGTGATCATACCACGTACTGCTGGGTTATCTTCTTTAATAACAGAGCTGTTCAATTTGCCAAGTCCAAGTGCTACAACAGTTTTACGTTGTGACGGGATGCGTCCGATTGGAGACTTAGTCAAAGTAATTTTAATTTGAGCCATTTGAATCTCCTTTCTTAAGCCAAGTCAGAAACTGAAATACCACGAAGGGCAGCAACTTCATCAGCGCGTTTCAATTGTGCCAAACCGTTAACAGTTGCACGAACGATGTTGATTGGAGTGTTTGATCCAAGTGATTTAGATGTAACATCTGCAATACCTGCCAATTCGACAACGGCACGAACTGCTCCACCTGCAGCAACCCCAGCCCCTTCGATAGCTGGTTTCAACAATACACGAGCTCCACCAAATACTGATGTTACTTCGTGTGGAATTGTTGTTCCAACCATAGGAACTTCGATCAAGTTTTTCTTAGCATCTTCAACAGCCTTACGGATTGCTTCTGGAACTTCTTGAGCTTTACCAGTACCAAATCCAACACGGCCATTACGGTCACCAACAACTACAAGAGCTGCAAAACGAAGACGACGTCCACCTTTAACAACTTTTGTTACACGGTTGATGGCAACTACGCGTTCTTCAAGTTCAACTGCATTATCTTTAAATGCCATTTTCTAGTGTCCTCCTATTAGAATTTCAATCCGTTTTCACGAGCTGCATCAGCCAAAGCTTTAACACGTCCGTGATATAGATATCCACCGCGGTCGAACACCACTTCAGAAATACCTTTAGCAACTGCACGTTCAGCAACAAGTTTGCCGACAACAACGGCTTGTTCAGTTTTAGTTCCTTTTGAAACTTCTTTGTCAAGAGTTGAAGCGCTTGCGAGCGTTACACCCGCTACGTCATCAATCACTTGAGCGTAGATGCCTGTATTAGAACGGAATACGTTCAAACGTGGGCGATCAGCAGTTCCAGAGAGTTTTCCGCGAACGCGACGGTGGCGTTTTTGACGGATTTTGTTTTTATCTGGTTTCGAAATCACAATTTTCACCTCTTAATTTTAAAATCATGTGCTAAGCACTGAGTTGGTAAGATGAAGGTTGGTTGAAAAACAACCAAACTACATTATTTACCTGTTTTACCTTCTTTGCGGCGAACGTATTCACCAACATAACGGATCCCTTTACCTTTGTATGGTTCAGGTGAACGAAGGCTACGTACATAAGCAGCTGTTTGACCAACTACTTCTTTTGAAATTCCGCTAACAACGATTGTTGTTGGATTTGGAAGTTCAAAAGTAATTCCTTCTGGAGCTTCAACTTCGTCTGGGTGTGATTTACCAACAGCCAAAACAAGTTTTGATCCTTGAAGTTGTGCACGGTATCCAACCCCGCGCATTTCAAGTTCTTTCTTGAATCCTTCTGATACACCAGTAACCATGTTGTTCAAAAGGGCACGAGTTGTTCCGTGGATTGTTTTCATTTCTTTTGAATCGTTTGGACGGTGAAGTGTTACTTCAGTACCTTCCACACGGATTTCAATATCTTTTGAGAACTCACGAGTAAGTTCTCCTTTAGGTCCTTTTACAGTTACAACGTTGTCATTGTTAGTGATTTCAACACCAGCAGGCAACACGATAACTTTATTACCAATACGTGACATGTTTTTTATTCTCCTGTTAAATTGTCAGGCCTTTACGGGCCAGTTTTCACGGGGTTTAAATCTTTTTGATTTAAAAGTTAATGTTTAGGTCTCATTTTCTAAGTAAATCAAGGCATTGTCTCGCAGACATAACTTTGGGTTAGGCAAGAGACAATAACGAAGAGTCACAACGAAATTGGGAACTAAATATTACCAAACGTAAGCGATAACTTCCCCACCAACGTTCTTTTGGCGTGCTTCTTTATCAGTAAGCAAACCTTCAGAAGTTGAAAGGATAGCAATTCCAAGTCCGTTAAGAACTTTTGGAAGATCTTCACGTTTTTTGTAAACACGCAAACCTGGTTTAGATACACGTTTCAAGTTTGTGATAACTTTTTCACCGTTTTGTCCGTATTTCAAGAATACACGGATGATGCCTTGTTTGTCATCTTCGATGAATTCAACGTTTTTTACAAAACCTTCGCGTTTAAGGATTTCAGCAATCCCTTTTTTGATGTTTGATGCAGGTACTTCAAGTACTTCGTGTTTTGCTTGGTTAGCGTTACGAATACGTGTAAGGAAGTCTGCGATTGGGTCAGTCATAACCATTATAATTTCTCCTCTTACTAGTAGTTTGCAAGTTGCACTTGCTAGTTAATACATGATACAGAGAGCGTAACAGCGAGAGCAAAAATAGGCAATTTGATGCAGGGAGCGATGCTCCAAAGAAAATTGGTCTTTTTTGCCAAAGCTGTAGCTCGTGTTCAAATTGGCAAGCCCAACTGAACCCGGGCTAAACTCTGTGTGAAAAAGATAAACTTTCCTAGAAACTAAAGTTTCTTCGTCAAGTTTCCTATTTCCACTTGGAGTTTTAACGCCCTTGATATCTTAAATTACCAAGATGCTTTTGTGACACCTGGGATTTGACCTTTGTATGCCAATTCACGGAAGCAAACACGGCAAAGTTTAAACTTGCGGTAAACTGAGTGTGGACGTCCACAACGTTCACAGCGAGTGTATGCTTGAGTAGAGAACTTCGCTGGGCGTTTGTTCTTAGCAATCATAGATTTTTTAGCCATTAGTTTTACCTCCTATATTATTTTGCAAACGGCATACCGAGGCCAGTAAGCAATGCACGTGATTCTTCGTCTGTGTTCGCTGTAGTTACGATTACGATATCCAAACCACGAGTTTTATCAACATCATCAAAGTTGATTTCTGGGAAGATCAATTGTTCTTTCACACCAAGTGTGTAGTTTCCGCGTCCATCAAATGATTTTGTTGGAACACCATGGAAGTCACGTACACGTGGAAGTGAAACTGTTACCAATTTATCCAAGAATTCGTACATACGTTCACCACGAAGGGTAACTTTTGCACCGATCGCAACACCTTCACGAAGACGGAAGCCGGCGATTGATTTTTTAGCCTTAGTGATCAATGGTTTTTGACCTGAGATCAAAGCAAGCTCTTCAGCAGCTTTTTCAAGGTTTTTAGCATTTGATACTGCATCACCAACACCCATGTTCAAAACGATTTTATCAACTTTTGGCACAGCCATAACTGATGAATAGTTGAACTGTTCAGTCAATGATGGTACTACTTTATTAAGGTATTTTTCTTTTAAACGATTAGCCATTATACTTCTCCTTTCCTTCGTGATTAGTCAAGCACTTCGCCTGATTTTTTGTTGTAGCGAACTTTTTTGCCGTCTACAAATTTGTAGCCAACACGTCCAGCAACACCGTTTTTGTCCAAAACTTGTACGTTAGAAGCATGGATAGGAGCTTCTTTTTCAACGATTGCACCTTGAGGGTTTTCGTTATTTGGACGTTGGTGTTTCTTGATGATGTTTACACCTTCTACAACAACTTTATTTACTTTTGGAAGAGCAGTAAGAACAACAGCTTCTACGCCTTTGTCTTTACCAGCGATAACGCGAACTTTGTCGCCTTTTTTTACAAACATTTTATTCTCCTTTTATTCTTACGCCCGATGGGCACCCTGGCTGAGCCAGGGGACTGTGTTTGTTTTTTTATTGATTAAAGTACTTCTGGAGCAAGTGATACGATCTTCATGAATCCACCGTCACGCAATTCACGTGCAACTGGGCCAAAGATACGAGTTCCGCGAGGAGTTTTGTCGTCACGGATGATCACTGCTGCATTTTCGTCGAACTTGATGTATGAACCATCTTTACGACGAGCACCTGATTTAGTACGAACGATAACAGCTTTTACAACGTCACCTTTCTTAACCGCACCACCAGGAGTAGCTTGTTTTACAGATGCAACGATTACATCACCGATGCTCGCGAATTTACGTTTTGAACCACCAAGAACTTTGATTGTCAAGATTTCGCGTGCGCCACTGTTGTCAGCGACTTTCAAACGAGTTTCTGTTTGAATCATTTACGTTTTCTCCTTTCAGGTATGATTAGATGATGACCGCTTCTTCAACGACTTCTACAAGACGGAAGCGTTTTGTAGCTGAAAGCGGACGAGTTTCCATGATACGAACGATATCGCCTTCTTTAGCAACATTGTTTTCATCATGAGCTTTGTATTTTTTAGAATAGTTGATACGTTTACCATAGACTGGGTGGTTACGTTTAGTTTCAACTACAACTGTGATTGTTTTGTCCATTTTGTCAGACACAACGCGTCCAACAAGAACTTTACGATTATTGCGTTCCATTGAAATTCTCCTTCCCTAGTCTATTATTTAGCTTCTGATTGAACAGTTTTGATACGAGCGATTTGTTTTTTCACTTCTTTCAAACGTCCAGTTTGTTCCAATTGACCAGCAGCCGCTTGGAAACGAAGTTCAAACAATTCTTTCTTCAATTCATTTTCACGCTTCGCGAGTTCTTCTTGAGAAAGACCACGAAGTTCTTTAACAAATTCTTTTACTTCTGTAAGTTTCATGACCTCTCCTTATTCTGCTTCACGTTTCACAAATTTAGTTTTAACTGGCAATTTGTGGCTAGCAAGACGAAGCGCTTCGCGTGCGATCTCTTCAGATACACCAGCAATTTCGAACATCACTTTACCACGTTTAACTGGTGCTACCCAACCTTCAGGAGCCCCTTTACCAGATCCCATACGTACCCCGATAGCTTTAGCGGTGTATGATTTGTGTGGGAAAATCTTAATCCAAACTTTACCACCACGTTTCATGTAACGAGTCATGGCGATACGAGCAGCTTCGATTTGACGGTTTGTGATCCAGTGGCTAGTTGTAGCTTGAAGACCGTATTCACCGAATGCTACTTCTTTTCCACCTTTTGCTTCACCGCGCATTTTACCACGGAATTCGCGACGGTGTTTTACACGTTTAGGTACTAACATTGGTTATTTACCTCCTTTAGCGTCTTTACGAGCTGGAAGAACTTCACCACGGTAGATCCATACTTTAACACCAAGTTTACCGTAAGTAGTGTCTGCTTCTTCCCAAGCGTAATCGATATCAGCGCGAAGTGTGTGGAGTGGAACAGTTCCTTCAGAGTATCCTTCTGCACGGGCAATATCTGCACCGTTCAAACGACCTGATACTTGAGTTTTGATTCCTTTAGCTCCAGCACGCATAGCACGTTGGATCGCTTGTTTTTGTGCACGACGGAAAGCAACACGTTGTTCCAATTGACGAGCGATTCCTTCACCAACAAGGTGAGCATCCAAGTCAGGACGTTTGATCTCAATGATGTTGATGTGTACTTGTTTACCAGTCAATTTGTTAAGAGCTGCACGAAGTGCATCAACGTTTGCTCCACCTTTACCAATAACCATACCTGGTTTAGCAGTGTGAAGAGAAACGTTAACTTTGTTTACTGCGCGTTCGATTTCAATAGTTGAAACGGCTGCGTCAGCCAATTCTTTTTGAATGAATTTACGGATTGCAAGATCTTCATGAAGGTAATCCGCGTATTCTTTTTCAGCATACCATTTGGCATCCCAATCACGGATGATACCAACACGCATACCAATTGGATGTACTTTTTGACCCACGAGTTTACCTCCTTATTTTTCTGCAACAGCTACTGTGATGTGAGCTGTACGTTTGTTGATTGGTGAAGCTGAACCTTTCGCACGTGGACGGAAACGTTTCATTGTTGGTCCTTCGTTTGCGAATGCTTCAGATACTACCAAGTTAGCTTTTTCCAAACCAAAGTTGTTTTCAGCGTTTGCTACTGCTGAGTTCAACACTTTAAGGATGATCCCTGCAGCTTTGTTTGGTGTGAATGTCAAAATAGCGATGGCATCGGCTACGCTTTTACCACGGATGTTGTCAAGAACAAGACGTGATTTACGAGGTGAAACACGCACTGTACGAGCCATTGCTTTAGCTGAAGTAATTTCTGCCATTTATGTTCTCCTTATTTTCTACGTGTCTTCTTGTCGTCTGCCGCGTGACCTTTGTAAGTACGAGTTGGTGCAAATTCACCAAGCTTGTGACCTACCATGTCTTCTTGGATGTAAACAGGTACATGTTTACGTCCATCATAAACTGCGATAGTGTATCCGATGAAACTTGGGAAGATCGTTGAACGACGTGACCAAGTTTTAATTACTTTTTTCTTTTCGTCGTTTGCTTGAGCTTCAACTTTTTTCATCAAATGCTCATCGACGAAAGGTCCTTTTTTAAGACTACGTCCCATTTTGTAATTTTCTCCTTTAAAATTTAGTACCACAGCGGCTTGCGCTGCTATGCAGCGCTACCGAGCTGGCGGAAAGTGTAAGCTAGTTGCTTATGATTATTTTTGGTTGCGACGACGAACGATAAGTTTGTCAGATTTCGCTTTCTTGTTACGAGTTTTAAGACCAAGCGCAGGTTTACCCCAAGGAGTAGATGGCGCTTTACGTCCAACTGGTGCTTTACCTTCACCACCACCGTGTGGGTGATCATTCGGGTTCATTACAGAACCGCGAACTGTAGGGCGAACACCTTTCCAGCGGTTACGTCCCGCTTTGCCAAGGTTAACAAGTCCATGTTGTTCATTTCCGACAACACCAACTGTAGCACGGCAAGTTCCAAGAATCATACGAACTTCGCCTGATTGAAGACGAACAAGTACATATTTACCTTCAGAACCCAATACTTGAGCAGAAGCTCCAGCAGCACGTACCAATTCTCCACCTTTACCAGGTTTCAATTCGATGTTGTGGATCAAAGTACCAACCGGGATGTTAGCAAGTGGAAGAGCATTTCCGACTTTGATATCTGCTTCTGGTCCTGATACGATGCGTTGACCTACTTCAAGACCTTTAGGGGCAATGATGTAAGCTTTCACACCGTCAGTGTAGTGTACAAGCGCGATGTTAGCTGAGCGGTTTGGATCGTATTCGATCGTTTTAACGACTGCTTCAACTCCATCTTTGTTACGTTTGAAATCGATCAAACGGTAATGACGTTTGTGTCCACCACCTTGGTGACGAACAGTGATACGACCGTTGTTGTTACGACCTGCTTTGTTTTTAAGAGAAACAAGCAAAGTTTTCTCAGGTGTGTTTGTTGTGATTTCAGCGAAATCCAAAGAAGTCATATTACGGCGACCGTTTGTTGTTGGTTTATAAACACGAATTCCCACGATATTTCCTCCTTAGATTATTCAGCTTCAGTAGCAAACAACTCGATTGCTTTAGAATCAGCTGCAAGCGTGATGATAGCTTTTTTAGTTTTTGAAGTAAAACCAGTGTAACGTCCAACGCGTTTTGCTTTAGGTTTTACGTTTACAGTGTTCACATTCGCAACTTTTACACCTTCAAACGCAGCTTCAACAGCTTGTTTGATCAAAAGTTTGTGAGCGCGAGTGTCAACTTCGAATACATATTTGCCTGCTTCAAGTTGAGCCATTGACTTTTCAGTGATAACAGGTTTTTTGATAACATCATACAAATTCATTATGCAAGAACCTCCTCGATTTTAGAGATAGCTGCTTGAGTAACAAGAAGTTTGTCACTATTTGCGATGTCAAGAACACTTGCAGTTGTAGCAGTCGCAACTTTCACGTTTGGAAGGTTACGAGCTGAAAGAGCTGCGAATTCGTTTCCTTCTTCAAGAATAACAAGGACTTTAGAATCGATGCTCAAAGCTGCAAGAACTTTTGCAAATTCAGCAGTTTTTGGAGCTGTAAATTCAAGAGAATCAACGGCTACAAATTTGTTTTCAGCAACTTTTTCTGAGTAAACAGATTTAAGTGCAAGGCGACGAACTTTTTGAGGAAGTTTGTACGCATAGCTACGTGGAGTTGGTCCGAAGACGATTCCACCACCACGCCATTGTGGAGAGCGGATAGAACCTTGACGAGCACGTCCAGTTCCTTTTTGACGCCATGGTTTGCGTCCGCCACCTGAAACGGCTGAACGGTTTTTAACTGCGTGAGTTCCTTGACGAAGGCTAGCACGTTGGCTGATGATCACATCAAATACAACTGCTTGGTTTGGTTCGATACCAAAGATCGCATCGTTAAGAACAACTTCGCCCGCTTGTTTACCAGTTTGGTCGAATAATGTTACATTTGCCATTTTGACTGTATTCCCCTTTCCTTATTATTTACCAGCTTTAACTGCTGACTTGATAGTGATAAGAGATTTCTTAGCACCTGGTACGTTACCTTTGATAAGGATAACGTTCTTTTCTGGAACAACTTGTACAACTTCAAGGTTTTGAATTGTTACACGATCGCCACCCATACGTCCTGCAAGGTTTTTACCTTTGAATACGCGGTTAGGTGCAACAGGTCCCATAGAACCTGGACGACGGTGGTAACGAGAACCGTGAGCCATTGGTCCACGTGATTGTCCGTGGCGTTTGATAACACCTTGGAAACCTTTACCTTTAGAAGTACCAGTTACATCAACAATGTCTCCAGCTTCGAAAGTGTCAACTGTGATTTCAGCACCAACTTCCAAGCCTTCAACGTTTTTGAATTCACGAATGAAGCGCTTAGGAGCCGTGTTAGCTTTTGCTACATGTCCTTTAGCAGGTTTGTTGCTCAATACTTCGCGTTTGTCATCGAAACCAACTTGGATAGCGTTGTAACCATCTGTTTCAACAGTTTTAACTTGAAGAACAACGTTTGGAGTTGCTTCGATAACTGTTACAGGGATCAATTCGCCAGCTTCAGTGAAGATTTGAGTCATTCCCACTTTTTTCCCTAAGATTCCTTTTGTCATGAGAAAATAGTTCCTTTTCTATAGTTTTTTATTCAAAAAGTTTTTAACGAGCGTTTTTTATGCTCTGGATCAAGCTTTAGATTAAAGTTTGATTTCTACGTTTACACCACTTGGAAGATCCAATTTCATCAAAGCGTCAACTGTTTTTTGAGTTGGGTTGATGATGTCGATCAAACGTTTGTGTGTACGCATTTCGAATTGTTCGCGAGAATCTTTGTATTTGTGAGTCGCACGAATGATTGTGTAGAGGCTACGTTCAGTTGGAAGTGGGATTGGACCCGCAACTTGTGCACCTGTACGAGTAGCTGATTCTACGATTTTTGCAGCCGCTGTGTCGAGTGTACGGTGTTCGTACGCTTTCAAACGGATGCGGATTTTTTTGTTTGCCATCTTTTTCTCCTTTTCGTCTATTTAAGATAATAGGCTAGCTCCACAAGAAAACCGACGCGCGTTGCGTGGCAATGCAACCGAGCGTGTCGCAACCTCTTGCATCAAAGCTAATAGCTGTTTTTCACAGCACCATAGTAGTTTAACACAAACAAAGGCCCAATGCAAGGGATTTGAGAAGATTTTTTTCGTTTTTTTGATGAAAGTGTTTTCGAAAGAAATTGAGTGCTAAAAAAGTTGCTATTATATAGGAAAAAGGGAGCGAGACAGAACAAATTTATATCCAATTTGTTCGTCGTCTCGCCCCCGCACAGTTGATTAGGTTATCTTTGGAGCTTAACAAGCGAACAAAGATACCAATCAACCACTGCGTCTAGCAGTTATTCCTATTATTCTCAGATGGCTGTAGTCTTTTTTCTTCCTATTTATCTATTTCTAGAAATTCCGTCCTGATTTGTTATAGCCATATTTTTCTACGAAATGCTCACGGAATTCTAAGAGATTGTCATCCATGATGGCTTTACGGACCTGCTTCATGAGGTTGATCAAGAAATACAAGTTGTGGTAGCTAGTCAAGCGAATACCGAAGGTTTCATCTGCCTTGAGGAGGTGGCGAAGATAAGCCCGGGTGTAATTCTTACAAGTGTAGCAATCACATTCGGGATCCAGCGGTGTAAAGTCTTCTGCAAATTGCGCATTTTTCACTACCAGGCGTCCTTGGCTAGTCATACAGGTACCATTTCGCGCAATCCGCGTCGGCAAGACACAGTCAAACATGTCCACTCCACGAATAACGCCATCAATCAGACTGTCTGGAGCTCCTACTCCCATGAGATAGCGCGGCTTGTTCTCTGGTAAGAGCGGAGTTGTGAAATCTAGTACCGCATTCATCTCTTCATGGCTTTCCCCAACAGCTAAGCCACCGATGGAATAGCCTGGAAAGTCCATGCCGACCAAATCTTGAGCAGACTGACGGCGTAAGTCTTCAAATCCAGCCCCTTGGACAATCCCGAAAAGACCTTGATCATGAGGGCGACGGTGAGCCTTTAGGCCACGTTCTGCCCAACGACTGGTCCGTTCGATTGATTTCTTCACATAATCATAGGGTTGATAGAACTGAGGGCATTCATCAAAGGACATCATGATGTCGCTTCCTAGATTGTTTTGGATGGAGATGGCCTTTTCTGGAGAGAGGAACATCTTCGAGCCGTTGAGGTGGTTTTTAAAGGTTACCCCTTCTTCAGTGATATTGCGGGTATCCGCTAATGAATAGACCTGGAAGCCTCCACTATCTGTCAAAATCGGCTGGTCCCAGTTCATGAACTGGTGCAGTCCTCCTGCTTTTGCGACCAAGTCGTCCCCGGGACGAAGCCAGAGATGGTAGGTGTTGGCCAAGATAATGCCGGAACCCATTTCCTTGAGTTCTTCTGGCGATTGGGTCTTAACGGTTGCCTGAGTCCCTACAGGCATAAACATTGGGGTTGGGAAGGTCCCGTGAGGGGTGATAATTTCTCCCAGACGAGCACCTGTATGCTTTTCTTTTTTGATTAATCGATATTGAATCGGTGAATCTGTCATGGTTACCTCCGTACTGGGAAAAACAGTCCCAGCCTTCTTATTCCTGTCACAGTTTTCCTGTGAGCACCTGTACGATTGTACCAAATTTTACCAGCTCTGTCACGGACTTATGTTATAATAAAAAGTACTACTATGAAGAGAGTGTCATCTATGAACCTTAAACTGATTCGCTTCCGGGCACGTACCATGCAAATCCAGCAACCGGGCTTAGCTATCCTTTTTGCTCTTCCGGTCCTGTTGACCATTCTTGCTAACTTTCTCTTAAGTGGGCAAGATCTGGTCGATCTACTACCGGATATGACCTTGCAGCAAGCAAGTATCTACATGATCCAGCGACAGCTCTTTCCTTCTGTCGTCTCCTTTGTCATCTCCATTTTAGTGGTCGGTGCAACTTTTAGCTATTTAGATACGATTAATCCCAAGATCGAACACCGAACACGCGTCATAGATATCTTTAAACAAGATCGCTTTACCTCTGTATTTGCCACCTTGATCTTGAAGCAAGCCGTCCTCTTTTTATGGGGACTCATCCTCTATGTGGGGAGTCTCATCAGCACCTACGCTAGCATTCGATTTTTGGCGATCTACGATAAGGTGAGTAACCCTAGCACTTTGAGTGCTTCCAGTCCTGAATTCCAATCTCTCATGCAACAAATGCCTCTGATGACTGCTGGCGTCGTACTTGGCCTGATCGGCCTCCTCTTTTACCTGCCACAATACTACAGTCTTAGCCTGGTCGAATTGATCCTCTACGAGCAATTACGAGACGGCGACTACAAGGGAGCCTTTGGAGTCCTTCGCCAAAGTCGTGAAACCATGAAAGGGTTCCGCAGCAATCGCTTGGTGCTCGATCTAACCTTGATTGGTTGGTACTTCTTGAATTACTTCACGCGCGATGTCATCGGCTTTTATACCATGCCTTACTTTATCAACTGCCAAATTGCATTTTATGATCAAATCAAGCAGATTAAACAAGGGCCGCGCCATTTTACAGGCCATCCAAGCCATGAAGCTAAATAAGAGTAATAAGAAAACCCCAGTTTCCTGCTGGGGTTTTCTTCTATAATTTTACTGTCAATTTCTTGTCAGTCATACTCCGTATAGGGATGCACCCAAGATTAATCGGGTGTGTTCCCGTTTGATACAGCGGTTCATGACAATATCTTCTCGTCCAGCTCCACGAAGGATTTCTTCTGCTTCTTGATTTTCCAGTCCCAATTGTGCCCAGAAAATTTTCGCATCCGTCTCAATAAAATCACGCGCCACATCTGGCAAAAACTCACTGCGACGATATACATCAACGATATCTACTGGGAAAGGAATCTCCTGTAAGCTAGCATACACCGTTTCTCCAAGGATCTGGCCTCCAGCTGCGCGGGGGTTGACAGGAATAATCCGATAGCCCCGCTCTTGCATCTCCTTGCTGACACGATGACTGGTTGTGTCTTCACGATCAGATAATCCAACTACAGCGATGATCTTGCTGGTTTCTAGGTAATGTTTGATAATGCCATCACTAGGGTTGCGAAATGAATAAGCCATAAGAATCTCCTTTTGTATGCGTTTCCTTTCTTTAAATAGTATAACAATCCGGAGGGCATTGCAAGTGTTTGTCGTTAAAAGAGAGTGGGACAGAAATCGGTAATTCG
>NZ_KV812802.1:0-104670 GCF_001813505.1 Streptococcus sp. HMSC061E03 | reverse complement strand
AAAAACAATTGAGAGGCTAGGACTTTTGTCCCTACCGCTTTCTGTTTTGAACAAACTCAATTTTATTTGGCTTCATACCATGTCTTGCCTTCGTTTTCATCGGCTTCCAGTGGTACTGCAAGTTCGATAGCGGATTCCATGGTCTCTTTGACTAGTTCTTTGATCGCTGCCAGTTCATCACTTGGCACTTGCAGAACGATTTCATCGTGCACTTGAAGAAGCATCTTGGTCTTGTATGCTCCTCTTTCTAGCGCTTGGTCCAAGTGGATCATGGCAATTTTCAAGATGTCTGCTGCAGATCCTTGGATCGGTGAGTTAATAGCTGTCCGCTCCGCAAAGCCTCGAACATTGAAGTTGCGAGAATTGATATCTGGAATCTCCCGACGACGCTTGAAGAGGGTTTCTACATAGCCTTTGTCACGCGCTTCCCGTACCACTCTCTCCATATAGTCCTTGATACCAGGGTAGCGCTCGAAGTAGGTCTCAATGTAGGCCTTGGCTTCTTTTCGACTGATCCCTAGGTTATTAGACAGTCCAAAGTCGGAAATTCCATAAACCACACCGAAGTTTACCGCTTTTGCATTGCGGCGATCATTTGGCGTCACGTCTTCTGGTTTTGCAATATTGAAGACGCGCATAGCAGTCGATGTATGGATATCCGCCCCATGCTTAAAGGCATCAATCAAATGCTCATCTCCCGAAATATGGGCCAAGACGCGCAATTCGATTTGTGAATAGTCCGAACTCAGCAAGACACTGTTTTCCTCTTCTGGGACAAAGGCCTTGCGGATGAGACGACCTTGTTCCAAACGGACAGGAATGTTTTGCAGGTTGGGATCCACGCTGGACAAGCGGCCTGTCTGCGTCAAATCCTGTACATAGCGGGTATGGATCTTCCCATCTTCCAAAATCCAATCTTGAAGACCGATGACATAGGTCGACTGGATCTTAGCAATTTGGCGGTATTCAAGAATCTTAGACACAATCGGTGCAATTGGAGCCAAGCGTTCCAAGACATCAACGGCTGTTGAATAGCCGGTTTTGGTCTTCT
This sequence comes from Streptococcus sp. HMSC061E03, assembly GCF_001813505.1. NCBI lineage: Bacteria > Bacillati > Bacillota > Bacilli > Lactobacillales > Streptococcaceae > Streptococcus > Streptococcus sp. HMSC061E03. Next base: position 103,619 of record NZ_KV812802.1, on the reverse strand, counting down.
TAGTATATTCAAGAGGGAGTTCCAATTTTTCAAAGAGGATGACCCCCAATTGTTTTGGAGAATTGATGTTGAACTCTTCGCCCGCCAGCTCGTAAATTTCTTGAGTTAAGCGTTCCAAGACCACCTCGTTTTCCACCTGCATGTCTTCTAGGGTCTGGCGCTCTACCTTGATCCCCGCGATTTCCATCTTGGCCAAAACAGCTGCTAGTGGTTGCTCCATATCATAGAGCAAATCTAATTGGTCATGGGCTTGCAACTGCTCCACCATGGGCCCCTCGGTATCCAGTAGAACAGCGACTTTTCGTGCCAAATGCTCTAATAGGACCGCCTTTTCTGGGATAGCTTTTTTGGCTCCCTTGCCATAAACGACTTCGTCCAGCGGTAGCGCAATCTGACTATAGAGACTCGCAATGGTTGAAATTTCATTGTCCTCTACGGTCGACAAGAGATACTTGGCCAATCGACTGTCAAACGCGGGATTTTGAAGGGTAATGCCCAAGTGGCTGAGCAAGACCTTGGCCCGTTTGAAGTCATAGACCTTGAGGGGCGTTTTTTCGAGAAATTCTTTGAAAATCGGTGTTTGTAAAAGACCAGTATCTGTACTCGCGTAGAGCTGACCTTTGGTCCCCCATGCGAAACCGATGATGGGTTCCGTATGGTAATTGTCCCCAAAAATCTCAAAATGGAAGAAACTATCTTCCGTGAGCATATCTGAAGTGACCTGCTCGACTTCTGTATAGTCAATAGCTACAGGAGCTGCTTCTTCTCCACTGAGATCCAAGGCCTGACGGAGTTGCTTGAAGCCCATCTCCTCATAAAACTTGGCAAGATTTTCTAGATGAGGACCCGTATAGGTGATGTCATCCAGACCAATCTCGATAGGCGCATTGGTGTCGATGGTCGCCAGGGTCTTGGATAGGTAGGCCTGCTCCTTGTCGTTGATGAGGTTTTCCTTCATCTTAGAAGCCTTCATCTCATCGATATGCTCATAAATACCATCGAGGGAGCCATACTCAAGGAGCAGTTTGATCCCGGTCTTTTCTCCAATCTTAGTGACACCTGGGATATTATCCGACTTATCTCCCATCAAGGCCTTGAGATCGATAAATTGCTCCGGTGTCAGTCCCATCTTTTCTTTCAAATAGGCTGGAGTGAATTCTTCAAACTCTGCCACTCCTTTTTTTGAGATTTCAACCACTGTGTTGTCATCCGTTAGCTGAATCAAGTCCTTGTCCCCTGAGACAATAGTCACATCAAAAGGAACAGAAGTTGATTCTGCCATCTTATCTAGTGTTCCAATAATATCATCCGCTTCATACTGGGCCAGCTCATAATGGCGGATTCCCAAATGATCCAGTTGCTCACGAATGAAAGGAAACTGCTCGCGGAACTCATCTGGAGTTTTTGCACGGCCCCCTTTGTAGTCGGCATACATCTCCGTCCGAAAAGTCGTCTTTCCTGCATCAAAAGCAACGAGGACATGGGTCGGTTGGATGCGCTCTAAGAGATGGCTCAACATGAGGTTAAAGCCATAAACCGCATTGGTATGCAGACCATTAGCATTTTTGAAACGGTCAATTTGATTATAGAGTGCAAAAAAGGCACGAAAAGCGACGGAAGACCCGTCGATGAGTAGTAATTTATTCTTTTTTTCCATAGGCCTATTATACCACGAATCACAAGGTCTCTGGTACATAAAAACTCTACCCTTTCGGGTAGAGCCTTCTTTAGGAGTTTCTTATGAAAAATGAAGAGAAGTGTTTATTCGCCGTAACAAGAACCTTGTTGTGGCAATTTCTTAAAGCGTTTTGGATAATTAACTGAGATTTTCATTTTCTGTACCTCATTTCTTATTGGATGAGTACAGTATACAAGAGAAACCTAAACGATTCCTTATAGAAAGCTTCAAGAAAACTAAAAGCTGAGGCGCAAAACACGCGGTTGTTTTTTCCTACAAGCTGGTAACTGAAGATGGAGCCCTGTCTCATCTTGGCTCCAAGAAAGGGGCTGGCTTTCTCCAAGGAGCTCTAGCTTTTGAATGCGCGCATGAAGAATTCTCGGTTGCTTGAGATCATAGGCGAGAGACGGCAAGGTCAACCCTTCCGCCCTTCCACTTGGTTCCAGCTGGATAGCATAAAGAAAGCCATCACGCATGGTATAGCGGAAATCTTGGCTAGTATAGAGTGGCGCTTGCCCATCTGAGAAGGAACCTTCCTGGGCCTCGGTCGGTCCGTCTGATGACACCCGCCAAGGCCGACTCTGATAAATGGCTTCTCCATTTACCGCCAGCCAGTCCCCGATCTCTGTGAGGATGTCTTGGTCTTGCTCAGGGATGGTTCCATCTGCCTTGGGTCCAATATTGAGCAGAAGATTGCCATTTTTGGCCACAACATCAACTAAATTTTGTAGCAATTCCTTACTGGTCTTGTAGGCTAGATCCTGGGTATAGCACCAAGAATTACGGGCAATCGCGGTATCCATTTGCCACGGAAAGGCTTGCGTCTCTCCGTATCCTCCCCGCTCCATCTCAACGATTCCTGAACCGAAAGGGAGGGCATCCTGTTTGTAACAAACAGCCACCTTGCGATCCTCTTGTGCTGCTAGATTGTAATAATAAGCCAAAAAGCGCATCAAGTAGGGACGGAAACTCTCATGCTGGATCCACCAGTCAAAATATAGGAGTTCTGGTTGGTAGTCCCGCACCAGTTCACAGGTTCGCAACAGCCAATCTTCCAAGAATTCTTTGCTTGGATAAGGCTTAGAAGTCAGATCAAAATGATCCTTGGGCTCTGGCTCCGCTGGCCAATAAAGACTGTTTCTTGGGACTTCTTGCGAAATGTCACTAGTGAATTCCTTGCCATGTGAAAAGAAAAACTGGTGTTCTGCCCGGTGAGAAGACGTACAGAAGTGCAGGCCACGTTTTTCTGCTTCCTCCCTCAGCTCTCCTAAGACATCTCGTCTCGGCCCCATTTCTAAGCTATTATAAGGCGAGAGAGTAGAGGCATACATCTGAAAACCATCGTGGTGCTCCGCAACTGGAAAAAGATACTGGGCTCCCGCTTTTTGAAAGAGATCTAGCCAAGATGCCGGATCAAATTGATCGGCTGTAAAAAGAGGAATGAGATCCTTGTAGCCAAAGATAGCCTGGTCTCCAAAATGCTCTCGATGATAGTCATAGCAAGGATTCCCTTGGATATACATATTTCGCGAATACCATTCTGAACCAAAGGCAGGTACACTGTAGACGCCCCAGTGGATAAACATTCCAAATTTGGCATCCCGATACCAATCTGGACAGACTTGATGGCTAAGAGAGTCCCAGGTTGGTTCAAAAGGACCTGATTGGATGACTTGATCAATCTCTTCAAGGCTTATCATTCTCTTCTCCTCTTTTCTTGTTACTACCTCTATTGTAACGAGAAAGCCTCGTTTGTAAAGACAAACAAGGGGAATGTTTAAAATAGTAGACAAAGAGCTTGATCTAGGAGAATCAAGCTGATGATGAATGGAATGAACCTTCTAGGCCTTCACTGCTTGAGAAATGAAACGAGCGATGGCATCTGTCTCCCCTTGGTGGAGAGCCTTAACGATTTTGGACCCCACAATAACTCCATCTGAGACCCTGTTGAAACGGTGAACATCCTCCATGCTGGAAACTCCAAAACCTGTTAAAACAGGAATGGACGCTATTTCGTGTAATTGGACCAAGTGGTGATCCAAATCATCTCGATAGCTACCAGCTTTCCCCGTCACTCCATTGACAGCAACAGCATAGATAAATCCTTCTGCATCTTGGATCAATTTCTTCTGGCGCTCGATTCCTGTGGTTAAGCTCACTAGTGGCACCAAAGCGATGTCTTTATCCACTAATAGAGGCTCTACCAGATCCGCATGCTCATGAGGAAGATCCGGAATAATCACTCCCTTGACCGCTGTTCCTTCTACATCTCTAAAGAAGTTTTCAAGCCCATATTGGAACAAGGGGTTGAAATAGGTCATGATGACCAAAGGAACACTTGTCTCCAGACGCTGGATCGTTTGCACCAGTTCCTCTGTCGTCGTCCCATGGGCTAAACTTCGTAGTCCCGCCTCTTCAATCACAGGGCCATCTGCCACCGGATCTGAAAAAGGAATGCCAACTTCAATGGCTGAGACACCAAGATCTTCCAAAAATTGGATGGTTTCCTGCAAACCTACCAAACCTTTTTCATGATCTCCTGCCATAATATAAGGAACAAAGATCCCTTGCTGCTGGTCTTTCAGCTTTTGTAAATGCTCTGTTAAGGTCTTTCCCATCTTACTCTCCTCTCTCTTGTTCTAGGCGGTCTTTGACTTGTACCACATCTTTATCCCCACGACCTGATAAGCAAACGATCATAGATTTTTCAGGCCCCATTTCCTTGGCCAATTTCACCGCATAGGCGATAGCATGGCTCGATTCCAGGGCTGGAATAATTCCTTCTACTTTCGAAAGCAATTGAAAGGCTTCTAGGGCTTCTTTGTCTGTCACTGGCACATAGGTTGCCCGCTTGATTTCATGGAAATAAGAATGCTCTGGCCCAATTCCTGGATAATCGAGACCTGCTGAAATCGAGAAGGCTTCTAAAATCTGTCCATGGGCATCCTGTAAAACATCCATCAAGGCACCGTGAAGGACTCCCGGACGTCCCTTGGTCAAGGTTGCTGCATGCTGGTCTGTATCTACTCCAAGCCCAGCAGCTTCTGCCCCATACATGGCAACAGATGTATCTTCAACAAAAGGATAAAAGAGGCCAATGGCGTTCGATCCGCCTCCTACACAGGCTAAAACTGCATTTGGTAATGCACCATCATTTTGCTCTGCAAATTGGCGTTTGGCTTCTCGGCCAATGACACTTTGAAAATCACGGACAATTTCTGGGAATGGGTGAGGTCCTAGAGCAGAACCCATGATATAGTGGGTATCCTCCACATTTGCTACCCAGGCTCTAAGGGCAGCATTGACCGCATCCTTGAGAACACGTGACCCATCTGTTACTGATTGAACCTTAGCGCCCAATAACTCCATCCGAAAGACATTGAGGGCTTGGCGTTTGACATCTTCTTCCCCCATGTAGATGGTGCATTCCATATCAAATAAAGCAGCTGCCGTTGCCGTTGCAACACCGTGCTGTCCGGCCCCTGTTTCTGCGATGATCTTCTTTTTGCCCATCCGATGTGCCAATAAAACTTGTCCTAGGGCATTATTAATTTTATGAGCCCCTGTGTGGTTGAGGTCTTCTCTTTTAAGAAAGATCTTGGCTCCACCGACGTACTTGGTAAGATTTTTAGCGTAATAGAGCGGTGTTTCCCGACCGACATATTGTTTCAGAAGCTGATCCAATTCTGCTTGAAAAGAAGGATCTGCTTGACTTTCTCTGTAGGCTTCTTCTAATTCTAAAACTGCTGTCATCAAGGTTTCAGGAACAAATCGTCCCCCGAACCGCCCATAAAATCCGTTTTGATCTGGTTGTTTATATGCCATGCTTGACCCTTTCTATAAATCGTTTTATTTTTTCTTGATCTTTTTTTCCATTTGTCTCGACCCCACTGGATACATCCACCGCATAAGGATGAAAGAAGCGAATGGTATCTGCTACATTGTCTTCCGTCAAGCCTCCTGCAATAAAGAAGGGCTTTGTGAAATTTTGGGTTTCGAGCTTTTGCCAGTCAAAAGTCTGCCCACTTCCTGCTACAGGAGCATCAAAGAGCAGATAATCGGCACTGGTCTCAGAAAGAGCTGTATCTTTCCCCACTTGAACAGCGCGAATCGTTTGTTGGGGAAACTCTTGCAAGATGGTTTCATCCATCGGTCCATGCACTTGTATCAGGTCCAAGCCCACAACTTGGCAAGCCTTCTCCACTTCTTCTCTTTGTGGTGATACAAAAACACCGACTTTTTGAACCCCCTTTGGAATCCCTGTAGCCAACTGCCGGGCTTGCTCCAGCGTCACTTGCCGTTTGCTTGGTGCAAAGACAAAACCAATGTAGTCCGCACCAGCTTCAACAGCTGTCTGGACAGCTTCTGGAGTGGACAGTCCGCAAATTTTAACCTTTGTCAATCTGCAACTCCTTTACTTTTTCAGCCACATTGTCTGCCTTCATGAGGGCTGTCCCAACGAGAATGCCATTAAAATAAGGAGCCAGCATGCGCGCGTCTGCTGCTGTGAAAATAGCAGACTCCGAGATGTAAACCGGTTCTTGTTCAAAGCTTGTCGCCAATTCAAGGCTAGTATGAAGATCTGTCTCAAAGGTCACCAAGTTGCGATTATTGACCCCTATGATCTGAGCCCCAATCCGGTGAGCGATCTCTAGTTCTGTCAGATTATGGGTCTCCACCAAGACCTCCAGGCCAAGATGGGTCGCAAACTCATAGAGCTCCTTCAGACGAGCCTCTGGTAAGGCTGCAACTATCAACAAGATCACGGTCGCCCCTGCGTTTCGCGCCCGAATTATTTGCTTTTCATCCACAATGAAATCTTTGTTGAGGGTGGGGATACGTACTTGACTAGATATTTCCCGGAGATACTCGATACTGCCCTTGAAAAACACTTCATCAGTCAAGACAGAAATCATCACGGCTCCATTTTCTTCGTAAGTCTTAGCCTGCGCGACGATATCCACATCGACATGAATATCTCCCAGACTCGGGCTAGCCTTTTTCACTTCCGCAATGACCTGAAGCTTTTCTGGATGACTCTTTAGGTAATCATACAGGCGGTAGGTCTCGCGCAAAGGTTGGAGTTCCTCTTCTTTCATCGCAGCCACTTCACGCGCCTTTTCCTTTAGAATCTTTGGCAAGAATTCTTGACTCATTTTTGATACTCCTGTAATAATCTCAATTTCTCAAGGGCAGCCCCACTGGCAATCACTTCACGTGCCAAGGCAATCCCCTCCTTAATAGAATCTACCTTGCCGTTGGCATAAAAACCAAGGCCAGCATTCAAGACCGTCACCTCTAAGAAGGGACTTGCTTCATTCTTCAAGACACTGAGCAAAATTTCTGCATTGCGTTTGGCGTCTCCACCTCGTACTTGATCAATTTCAATGCGCTCCATTCCTATATCTTCTGGTTGAAAGCTGGATAAGGTAACCCGTCCATTTTCCAAAATAGCGAGCTGAGTTTCCCCATCAAGGCCTGCCTCGTCCAAACCTTGTGGACCACTCACCACCACTGCGCATTTCCGACCCAAATTCTTTAGAATCTCTGCCGTGCTTTCTAGCATGTCAGGACGACTGGTTCCCAATAGCTGGGTTTCTAGAGGAATCGGATTGATAAGAGGACCGGTTAAGTTCATCACCGTTGGCACCCCTAGCGCCAAGCGAGCGGGCATAATATAGCGCATGCCAGGATGCAGGTTTTTAGCAAATAGAAAGACAATTCCCGCCTTTTCAAACACTCGTCCCAAATCTTCTGGACCCAAATCAAGGTTAATCCCTAGAGCTTCTAGCACATCCGCAGAACCAGATTTAGAAGAGATCGAACGATTTCCGTGTTTCGCCATCTTGATGCCACCACCAGCAAGAACGAAGGCAGCTGTTGTTGAAATATTGAAACTATAAGAACGATCACCCCCAGTTCCACAATTGTCCATTGCTCCTTGAACTTCTGTAGGAATAGCGACTGCATAGGCCTGCATCACTTTTGCAATAGCCGTCCGCTCTTCAACCGTTTCTCCCTTCATTTTGAGACCTAGAAGAAGGGCCGTCACCTGTGCTTCTGAAGCACGACCAGCAACGACTTCCTCCATAGCAGCTTCTAACTCTGCACTGGTTAGATCTATTCCTTCCGCTACTTTTGCAAGCACTTGTTTCATCTTCCGCTCCTTGACTAGTTTGACAAAATTTTCAATGGTCTTGAGCCCATCTGGCGTCCCGATACTTTCTGGATGGTATTGAAAACCATAAATCGGTAAGCTACGGTGTTGAATCCCCATAATGGCTTGATCATCCGTCGTCCGAGAGGTAATGACAAAATCCTCTGGCATGTCTTCAATCGTCAGCGAATGGTAACGCATGACTGGGACTTCTTTTGCGACACCCGCGTATAGAGGAGAGGGAGCTTCTAGCTGGATCTGGCTTTGTTTGCCATGCATGACCTGTGGCGCCAATCCCAAGCGCCCTCCAAAAACTTCCGCAATCGCTTGATGCCCCAAGCAAATCCCCAAGATTGGTTTGACCCCTGCGAAATCTCGGATCATCTCCTCCATCTTGCCCGCGTCCTTTGGCCAACCTGGACCTGGAGAAAAGACCAAGGCATCTGCTTCTTGGGCAACCTGGTACAAATCCGGATCATCATTTCGAAGCACCTGGACCTCATCAAATTTTCCGATATACTGTGCTAAATTATAGGTAAATGAATCGTAATTATCTACTAATAAAATCATCCTTCTTCTCCAATCCTTGTCATCGATTTTGCCTTATTGACGGTTTCTTGGTATTCATTTTCAGCGATCGAATCATAAACGATTCCTGCTCCGGCCTGCACATAAGCCTTCTTATTTTTGAGGATCATGGTTCGAATCGCAATAGCAAAATCGAGATCCCCCGTCACAGAGAGATAGCCAATAGCACCCGCATAGACGCCACGTTTCTCTTTTTCTGCCTCATAGATTCGCTTCATGGCTCGAATCTTGGGAGCACCAGAAACGGTCCCAGCTGGAAGAGTTGCCTTCAGTGCCTCAATAGAGGCTAGTCCAGGAAGCAATTGACCCTTGACCACACTCGTCAGGTGCATCACATAACGGAAGAACTCCACTTCCATATATTTAGTTACTTCAACCGACCCATTTTGAGCGATACGACCAATATCGTTTCGCCCTAGATCCACCAACATCTGGTGTTCTGCGACTTCTTTTGGATCCCCTGCCAAATCAGTTGCCAATTGCCGATCACTCTCTTCATCAATCCCTCTTGGTCGCGTGCCCGCAATGGGATTGGTTGTCACCACTCGATCCTTGACCGACACCAGACTTTCTGGACTAGCCCCGATAATTTGGTACTCCCCAAAATCATAAAAGTAGAGATAATTCGAAGGGTTGGTCACGCGCAAATTGCGATAATAATCCAATGGTTTACCTGAAAAATCAGCTGAAAAACGTTGACTGAGCACGCATTGGAACATATCTCCTTTTCGAATATAGTCCCGCGCTAGGGTCACCATTTCCTCAAACTCTTTTTGCTCCAAATGATTGTGGAAATGAAGCGCATGCAGGTCCTTGTCCTGAAACTCTTCCTTTGCAGGTCTTGCCAATTGTGCTAACACTTGCTCCAAGCTCGACGCTTGCTCTGCTTCACTTCGCCCACTATAGAGGTTCTCTTCCACCACATAGACCTTTTCCTTTTTGTGATCAAAAATCACATAGCTCTCATATAAGAAAAAGTGAAGATCTGGTGTGCCGATCGTATCTTCAGGAATGGAACCAATGTTCTCATAGAGGCCAATCAAGTCATAGCCGACAAATCCAATCGCCCCACCGTTAAAAGGGAGTTCTTCGGAAGTTTTCGTTTTGACCGTGATGCGATTCAAAAAGTCCAAAGGATCCTCTTCAATAATTTTATCATTGTAATAGAGGACGCCATTTTCAAACTTGACTTCACTGACTGGCCGATAGGCTACAATTGAAAAACGCGCATTCTCTTTTTCACGAGGGATCGACTCCAAGATCATTTTATGGGGCGCATCCAAACGCATATAAGCCAAAATTGGACTCAACACATCAGCAGATAAAACTTTTTTCATATCAGAAACCTCTCTTTTAGAACTCTTTTATTCTAAGGAATTCAACCGCACCCTACTTCGCTTGCTAAGGCGATTAAGGTTATCCCGTCGCTCTGTTTGCGCTTTGGGATCAATGTGCCTAAGCTCGCTTTGCTTGCTAAGGCAAGCAAGGGTATCCCATCGCTCAATTCTCGCTTTGGGATCAATGTGCCTAAGCTCGCTTCGCTTGCTAAGGCACATAGAAAAGCCCTCACACAAAAACTGTGTGAGGGCGTAGTGTCCGCGGTGCCACCTCTTTTATAGGGAAAAATAGCTGGTCTTTCCCTACATCTCTATCTCCTCTATCAAGGAGTTGCACGGTAAGGGGTGCCAACCGAATTCACATGGGTTAGAATTCATTGATCATAACAGTCCAATTTTCATCAGTCGCTATTGCTTGTTCACAATTCCCACAAGCTCCCTGAAAATAGCCGACTCATTACTTTTCTGTTGCTACCATTATAACCCTTTTTCTTAGAAAGTCAATAAAATTTTTAGTCTTTTTTTATACTTTTTTCTACACTTATTTAATAAAATCAGATCAAAGAGCCCTAGGGGCCTGTCCTTTTTATCCCAAAAATAGGATACTCAACAAAGCCAAAATTGCAGGACCACCTTGGGTCAAGATAATCTTTTTATTGGCTGTCATCGCACCGTAGGCCGCAGCTCCAATAATAAAGAGCACGAAAATCGTAACAACTTCACTATTTTTAGAGACAAACAATCCATACAAGAGGAACACCCCAATCAAGGCATTGTAGATTCCTTGATTCTTAAATAAAGAGGTCACAGATGGGCGAGCGAGTTCTTCTTTATTCATGTTGAAAACCCGACTTGTAGTATCAGATGTGGTTTTGATGCTCTCCAAATAAAAAATATACAAATGCTCCAGTGCAGCAAGACTCGCTAAAATAATCGTCAGTAATGACATCGTAGATTCTCCTTTTTATTCAACTGTTATTTGTTCAATGCCAGATACTAATTTGTCCAGCAGGTAAGAAAATTGCTCTTGTTCTTGAGCAGTCAAAATCCGACTCATCTGTTCTTTCACCGCCACATGATGGCGAGGGGGATGTTTGACCAAACGATTATAGGCCGTATCCGTCAAATGAATTAAGATTTCCCGCTGATTCTTTGGATTTCGACTCCGATGGACAAATCCTTCCTTTTCTAATATTTTGAAATGCCGGGTTAAAGCCGCTGGATCAATCTGCAAGCGCTCCTGAACCGCGATCTGATTGCAAGGTGCTTGTTCTAATAAATCCTGCAAAATTTGATAACGTGTTAAGCTAATCCCTAGGCGCTTTTCAAAGAGTTGCGTAGTTGTTTGATCTGCCAAGCGTAGTTGGTAGAGCAAATCATTTATTTCTGCCATATTCCTTCTCCAATTTCTTTTTGATAAATCAATAATTGACTTGTCAATTATAAACCATTTCTCATCTCCTGGCAAGAAAAAGAGCTTACACTATTCTTGCGCACAAAAAAAGCCGCCTGATTGGGCGACTCTTAGGGAGATTATTATGAAAAAGAAAAGTTTTAGGATTTTTCTAAACAAAGTTAGGAGGTCTTTGTTTATGCTTCTATTATAGCGGACATTTCTTAAAGAAAGCTTACGACTTTATTTCAAAATGAAAACAAATTCTTTACAGATTCTTTTCAGCGTCTAAAATACCTGGAATATCTAGTAAGGTGTTCATCTGATGATTGCCTTGATAGTCAGACGTCAAGAAATTGATACTCTGAATCTGGCTATTTCTTGCAAAGTCAATATCCAGGCTCCGATCCCCAATATAGTAGGTCTTTTCTGGTTCCAACCCGTACTTCTCCAGCAGATACATGGCAGCTTCTGGGTCTGGCTTGCGAGCAAAACCACTTTGACTAGTTAATATCTCTGTGAAAAAAGATTCCAAACCCAAGTCCCGCAGGATGACAAAGGCATTCTCTCCCTTATGGGTATAGACAAACTGCTCAATTCCAGCCTCTTGTCCCCAGGATAGGACATCACGCGCCCCATCCATCAGAAGGACCTGGGCATTTTTCTCTGCTAGACTTTCTGCTCGGCGATGATTCAAGTCAGTCACGTCCAGATGATACTCCTCCGCTACCGCTACTAAAAGATCTTGAACCGAATGCTTCAAGATGTAATCTTTAATGCTAGCTCGGTCAAATGGAAGCTGATAAGTTGCATAGGTCTCCTCAAGACCTGCCAGTATAGCATCATAGGAATCTAGCAAGGTCCCATCCAAATCCCAAATAAAGGCTCGTTTTGTCATTTTTTCTTCTCTCCTACTTTTCGTCTATATAGCTGACTCAAAAATAGCCAACGAAAGCCATTGTCTAGCAAGGTCCCCGTCCAGACCCCTGGAAGGCCAAAACCAAGGGTTACTCCAAGCAGATAACCGGCTCCAATTCGAATGACCCACATGCCAATCGTCGTTGCATAAAGTGGAAGTTTCCCATTTCCCAACCCTTGCCAAACAGCTGTATAGATGACCGTTCCTGCTGTAAACGGCGTTCCCAACAAAGAAAAGAGGACAACCGACAGGCTAGCTTCTACCGCTTTCACATCTTGTGTGTAGAGATAGGTCAGAAGGGTGCCCCCAAAAAAGATTCCCAAGGCAATGGGTAACATTAATACAAAGGACAACCAGTAAGACTGCTTTCGAAGGCGGGCAATCTGCTCAAGATCACCTTCACCCAGGCTCCGTGCCACGAACATAACCGTCGCTGTGGCCACTCCAAATACAGGCATGTAGTTAAACTGGGTCAAGGTCTCTCCGATGGCATTTCCTGCAACTGCCTCGGTCCCAAAAGCAACCACGATCGCAATGATCACCACATCTCCAGCCCGCATCATCAGCCGCTCTCCGGCCGCTGGAAGCGCTAAGTTTAAAAGCTTGCGGTCCAATCCCCAACGAAGGGGTGCAAAGGGTAGCTGGACCTTTTGCCACAAGAGGATGACGCCTACCAGACGGGCCAGCACAGTCCCCAAAGCTGCTCCAACAATTCCCCAGCCAAAAAGGAAAATAGCCACAGAGGAGAATAGAGCATTTAAAACATTGGTCAACAAGCTTACATACATAGGAAGGCGTGGATTGTTGGCTACCCGAACCAGCGAGCCCAGGGTCGTCATCAACCCTAAGAGAACAATGGTCCCGCCGACCAAGGAAAGGTAAATACCCCCACTTTCGGCTACTGCAGCTTCAGTCCCCAACAGCGAAATCATCTGGCGTCCAAATAACAGCGATGCCCCTCCTAAGAGAGCACTCAACAATAAGGTCACCTTCAGTGACTCTGTCGCATGATAGGCAATGGTTTCTTTATTATTTTCACCCAAGCTTTTGGACATGACACTGGCAACTGCCGCACCCAGTGCCAAAAAGATGGCTTGATAGATGGTGATGATATTGCCTGCGACGGAAACACCTGAAATGGCAATCAAGCCCAGGTGAGCCACTAAATAAGAGTCCACCATGCCCATCAGCATTTGTAAGAAATTTTCACCCATGGCAGGAAGGGCGATATTTAAGATTTTTTTGTATGAATTCATGCGTATATAAAAGAGCCAAACGGCTCTTTTGATCTTTCTAATACAGAGAATTAAAGTCCCAAGTAGTCTTCTACGGCTGCTTGCATGTCTTTGGCTGCCACGCTTGTACGATGGCGAACCGGTGCAGTTTCAAGGCCGTCTACAGCCGGTGGCACAGGAACACCTGAGAGTGTGTGTAATTTAGCCAAGGCTTCGAAATCACCTAGACCTGTCTCGCCTGTCACCGCTTCTACTGCTACAACTGGGAATTTGTAAGGACTTGCTGTAGAGGCAATGACTGTTTTAGCAGTATCTCCTGTTTGGCTCCGGTATTTTTGATAAACGGCTGATGCTACGGCTGTATGAGGGTCTTCGATGTAATCAGACGCTTCATAGACCCGCTTGATCTCTGCAGCAGTTTCTGCTTCATCTGCGCATGCAGCCGCAAACAAATCTAAGATGTCTGCATCAAAGTTGGACAACTGGTACTGACCTGTTGCAACAAGGCTTTCCATCAACTCTTTGGTCTTTGTAGCATCATTGCCAACCAAGTGGAAAATCAAGCGTTCCAAGTTTGAAGAGACCAAAATATCCATCGATGGACTAGTGGTCACCTTGAACTCACGTTTCTTATCATAGACATGTGTTTTGAAGAAGTCTGTCAAGACATTGTTTTCATTTGACGCACAGATCAATTTCCCAACTGGAAGACCGATTTGTTTGGCATAGAAAGCTGCCAAGATATTTCCAAAGTTTCCTGTTGGGACGGTAAAGTTGACTTTTTCTCCCGCTGTGATTTGGCCCGTCTTTACCAATTGCGCATAGGCGTATACGTAATAGACAACCTGAGGCACCAAACGACCAATGTTCATGGAGTTAGCTGATGAAAATTGCATCTTCTTGGCTGCTAATTTTTCACGAAGCGCCACATCATTGAACATGTGTTTGACATTGGTTTGGGCATCGTCAAAGTTTCCATCGATCGCGATGACATGGGTATTATCCCCCGTTTGAGTCGTCATTTGCAATTCTTGCACCTTGCTGACACCATCTTTTGGATAAAAGACAATGATCTCTGTCCCTGGAACATCGGCAAAACCTGCCATAGCAGCTTTTCCTGTATCTCCAGAAGTCGCCGTCAAGATGACAATTTTATTTTCCAAACCGTGCTTTTTAGCTGCTGTTGTCATAAAGTAAGGCAAGATCGACAAAGCCATATCTTTAAAGGCAATGGTGGAACCGTGGAAGAGTTCCAAGTTGTATTGTCCATCGAGTTTGACAAGAGGAGCAATAGCCGGGGTATCAAACTTGCTGTCATAAGCATGAGAAATACAGTAGTCCAACTCCTCTGCTGTAAAGTCGTCCAAAAAGGCTGACAAGACCAGCTTAGCCACTTCTTGGTAAGAAGCGTCTTTGAGGGTGTCAAAATCCAGCTCTACTTGAGGATAAGAGACTGGAGTAAACAAACCGCCATCTGTCGCCAATCCTTGAAGGATGGCTTGACTAGCTGTTACAGTATTTTTTTCATCTCGTGTTGATTGATAAACTAATGTCATGACTGTTTTATTCCTTTACTAGTAGTCTTCTCATTATATCATAAATGTCAGAAAATTTAACGGCTTTTCGCCAAATCTTGGCAAAGGTCGGCAAACAGAAGCTAGATAAAAGAGAGCAGGCGCAACGACTTTGCTCCTACTCCCATGCGAATCTGTTTTTCAGGTGTCTGCAAGACTTGATCAAGCCAATCCCAACTCTACTAAAACAGATGGGAAGTCTTTCTTCAATTTTTCAAGAGCTACCGTTACTTCTTGTCGAGTTTGGTTATTTTTCACAGTAACTTGACCGCTCTCAACTTCACTACTTCCTAAGGTAATCAAGGCTTTGGCCGCAAAGACATCTGCTGACTTAAATTGTGCCTTGAGTTTGCGTCCAAGGTAATCACGTTCTGCCTTGAAACCTTGGATTCGAAGGGCCTGAACCAAGCTAAGCGCTGCTTCATTGACTTCATCTCCTAGGACAGCAATATAGGCATCTAGGCCTGTTTCGATCGGCAATTCAATGCCTTTCTTTTCAAGAACGAGAAGGATCCGTTCCACACCGATACCAAATCCAAAACCAGCTGTCGCAGGGCCACCGAAGTATTCAACCAAACCATCATAGCGACCACCCGCACAGACTGTTAATTCATTGCCTTCAATTTCTGTAATGAACTCAAAAATCGTGTGGTTGTAGTAATCCAAGCCACGCACCATATTGGTATCAATGACATAGGATACTCCCAAGTCTTCCAACATCCGACGAACCGCATCAAAATGCGCTTGGCTTTCTTCATCTAGATAGTCTAAGATTGAAGGAGCTTGTTCAACCGCCGCCTTGTCTTCTTTTTCTTTTGAATCCAAGACACGAAGTGGATTTTCTTCTAAGCGACGTTGGCTGTCCTTAGACAATTGATCCTTCATTGGCAAGAGGTAATCAATCAAGGCTTGACGATAAGCCTGACGACTAGCAGGACTTCCCAAGGTGTTCAAGTGCAAGGTCACATTATCGATTCCTAATTCTTTCAGGAATTGCGCTGCCATGGCAATGGTTTCGACATCCGTTGCAGGATTGCTCGATCCAAAGCATTCTACCCCAATTTGGTGGAATTGACGCAAACGACCTGCTTGAGGACGTTCATAGCGGAACATTGGGCCTATGTAATAGAACTTACTTGGTTTTTGTACCTCAGGCGCAAAGAGCTTATTTTCTACATACGAGCGGACAACAGGAGCTGTTCCTTCTGGACGAAGCGTGATATGACGGTCTCCCTTGTCATAGAAGTCATACATTTCCTTGGTAACGATATCCGTCGTATCCCCTACTGAACGGCTGATGACTTCATAATGTTCGAAGATCGGTGTGCGGATTTCATCATAATTGTATCGCGCAAAGACCTTGCGTGCAAAGCCTTCTACATATTGCCATTTCGCTGAATCGCCAGGAAGGATATCCTGGGTCCCTTTTGGTTTTTGTAATTTCATAGCCTTCATCCTTTGTCTTACTTTTGCCTCTATTTTACCACAAATTCGAAGAGAAATGGAGACTGGACCGAATTTCCTTCGTTCGACACCTTCAAAACCTCTTTCTCTTCTTGCCTTATCAGCCGAATTATGAGAAAATGGAATCCATACTACACTGAAAGGATCTTGCGATGAGAGAGGATATCAAAATCAATGACCGCGCCCTGGCACTAGAGAAGCCGTTAATCGAAAAATTGGAGCTTGTATTTGATACCGATGTTGAGTTAGATGTCTATAACCTAGGACTGATCTACGAGATCCATCTAGATGAAGCCGGTACTTGCAAGGTGGTTATGACCTTTACCGATACGGCTTGTAGCTGTGCTGAGAGCCTTCCAATCGAAATCGTCGCTCGCTTAAAAGAAATCGAGGGGATCGAAGATGTCAAGGTTGAAGTGACTTGGTCACCCGCTTGGAAAATTACACGAATCAGCCGATACGGGCGCATCGCCCTTGGTCTTCCACCACGATAACAATCATGATTATTTAAGAAACGCAGTCAACTAATGAAGGAATGCTCCTTCGGAAATCCGATCCACAATAAAAAACGAGGAACACCAGCTCTGCCATCAGAGTTTGTTCCTCGTTTTTTATAATGTTTAAATCCATTCAAACTTTTTCACTACCAGAACAAACTAAGCCTCATCAGCTTTTGGTTCTGGAAGGATTTGGTACAACACGATTCCTAGAATGGTTGACGTTGCGACACCAGTGATTTGAAGACCACCGAGGTCAATCATCAAACCACCGATCCCTGATACCAAGATCACACTTGCAATCAAGAGATTCTTTTTATTGTCAAAATCAATCTTATGTTCAACTAAAATTTTCAAACCGCTAGCAGCGATAACCCCAAAGAGGGCAATAGACAAACCTCCCAATACAGGAGTTGGAATAGAGTGCAAGAGTGCTGATAGCTTCCCAATAAAGCTCATGACAACCGCAATCACTGCTGCGCCTGAAATAACGTAAACTGAGTAGACCTTACTAAGGGCCATCACCCCAATGTTTTCCCCATAAGAGGTTACCGGAGGAGCTCCAAAGAATCCAGCAATAATCTGTGCTAAGCCATCACCAGTAAGCGTATGGTCAAGCCCCGGATCCTTGAAGTAATCACGCTCAGTCAAACTATTTAAAACCATGAGGTGGCCAAAATGTTCCGTCATGGTCACAAAGGCAATCGGAGCCATGGTCAAAATCGCACTTGGATAGAGCTTAAAACTATAATCCACAAATGGAATGTCAAAGTTTGGAACTTGAATCCAATGCGCCGCACTTACCTCTGAGAAATTGACAAAACTATGTCCTGTCATCAAACCAAGAGCCAATGAGAAAATATAGCCCACAATTAATCCAAGTAAAATTGGGACGACACCGACAATCTTCTTGCCATACATGTTAAATAGGATAACCGCAAAGAGGGTCACCATCGAAATCAATAGAGCATAGCCACTGTAGCTATTATTTAAGGTTGTCGCATCAGTGACGGCATTCTTCGCAAGACTCAAACCAATTACCATGATAATGGGACCAACCACGATTGGTGGAAGGACCTTATTAATCCAATCTTTACCCGCATGCTTAACAATCAGAGCTACAAACAAGTAGACCAAACCACCCGCCATAGCACCCTGGGCAACTGCCGCGATCCCATCTGACTTCATCAGCATTTGCATCGCTGCAATATAAGCAAAACTAGACCCCATATAAGCAGGAATCTTATACTTGGTCACTGACAAGTGAGCCAAGGTCCCCAAACCAGATGAGAACAAAGCAATGGCAGGATCAATCCCAACCAAAATCGGCACCAGCACCGTCGCCCCAAACATGGCAAACAAATGCTGGAAAGATAAACCAATCAATAAACCAGGTTTTGGCATATCATTCACATCATATTTAACGTCATTCACGATCGTAAAAACCTCCTAAAATTAAGATGCGACAAGCTATGGCTGAACAAAAACATCTACCTTCGATGACCAAATCGTAAGGATGCACTCCCTGCTTCCATCATCGACGATTTCTTTTTTATCAAACCACTTTTCAATATACAAAAAAATCCCCCACAACAAGGAGATACACAAAATATAGGCTGGTCTTCCCAGGCCTTTCATTTCCATGGCTCCTTGCCTGCCTCTCTGGACAGTATTAAAGGATTGATTCGATTAGTCACAATTATAGCAAATTATAGATGGATTTACAAGAAAAATAACAGATGATACACCCAAATCCCCCAAAAAGTAATATTCATACGTTTTAGCGACAGGGTTGAAAATAGCCACTCTGAACCCAAAAAAGAGGCTGGGACAAAAGTCCTAGCCTCTCAATTATTTTTGGATTGTAGAGCAAGACGCAGTGGTTGAGTGGGCTCTAATACGCTGATTTCATCAGCTTATACAGCCCTACTCAACTGTGCGGAGGTGGGACGACGAAATCGAATTCTAACGAATCACCGATTTCTGTCCCACTCTCTCTTTGGACAAAGTCGTCCTTGTAATTACTGTTTACCAGACTGTTCCATATTCCAGAAGTCGGTTACAGCACCACGTGATGCGGAAGAAACGATGTGGGCGTATTTACCCAGAACCCCACGGCTATACAGTGGTGGCAAGGTTGTTTCTGCCTTACGTTTTGCTAACTCTTCGTCTGAAACGTGCATGGTGATTTCTTTGGTATCTTGATCAACCGTTACCAGATCTCCTGTGTGGAGGTAGGCGATTGGTCCACCGACCTGGGCTTCAGGCGCAATGTGACCAACAACGAGACCGTAAGTCCCACCTGAGAAGCGTCCGTCTGTCAAGAGGGCCACCTTATCTCCTTGGCCTTTACCAACGATCATGGATGACAAGGACAGCATTTCCGGCATACCAGGACCACCCTTAGGTCCTACGAAACGAACAACAACAACGTCGCCATCCACGATTTCATCCGAAAGAACCGCTTCAATGGCAGCTTCTTCAGAGTCAAAGACCTTAGCAGGACCCGTGATGTTACGAACTTTCACACCTGATACTTTGGCAACCGCCCCTTCTGGAGCCAAGTTCCCTTTCAAGATGATCAATGGACCATCCGCACGTTTTGGATTTTCAAGTGGCATGATGACTTTTTGACCTGGTGTCAAATCAGCGAAGTCTTCCAAGTTCTCAGCTACTGTTTTACCAGTGCATGTGATGCGATCCCCATGAAGGAAACCATTCTTAAGAAGGTATTTCATGACGGCTGGCACACCACCGACATTGTAAAGGTCTTGGAAGACGTATTGACCAGAAGGTTTCAAGTCTGCCAAGTGAGGCACACGCTCTTGGAAATCATTGAAGTCTTCAAGTGTCAAATCCACATTGGCCGCATGAGCGATCGCGAGCAAGTGAAGAGTCGCATTGGTGGAGCCACCCAGCGCCATAGTCACTGTAATCGCATCTTCAAAGGCTTCACGGGTCAAGATGTCAGATGGTTTCAGTCCCATTTCAAGCATTTTGACAACTGCACGACCCGCTTCTTCGATATCGGCTTTTTTATCAGCTGATTCAGCAGGGTGAGAAGAGGAACCTGGCAAGCTCATCCCAAGGACCTCGATCGCTGTCGCCATGGTATTGGCCGTATACATCCCACCACAGCCACCAGGGCCAGGGCAGGCATTGCATTCCAGTTGCTTCACTTCTTCAGCCGTCATATCACCATGATTCCATTTCCCGATTCCTTCGAAAACAGAAACCAAGTCGATATCTTTTCCATCGAGATTCCCTGGAGCAATGGTCCCACCGTAAGCGAAGATCGCAGGGATATCCATATTGGCAATGGCAATCATCGAACCAGGCATGTTCTTATCACAGCCCCCGATGGCTACAAAAGCATCCACGTTGTGACCACCCATCGCAGCTTCGATAGAATCCGCAATGATATCACGTGACGTTAGGGAGAAGCGCATGCCAGGCGTCCCCATAGCGATCCCGTCCGCAACCGTAATGGTGCCAAATTGGACCGGCCAAGCACCTGCATCTTTCACACCTTCTTTGGCCAATTTTCCAAAATCATGAAGGTGGATGTTACAAGGGGTATTTTCCGCCCATGTCGAAATCACTCCGACAATTGGCTTTTCAAAGCTTTCATCGGTCATTCCCGTCGCGCGAAGCATGGCACGGTTGGGAGATTTTACCATGCTATCGTAGACACTACTACGATGGCGTTTGTCTAATTCTGTCATGTCATTCCTCTCGTTACATTTTTTACCATTATAGCATAAAATAGGCCACAAAGATAGGCATGGACTTTGGAGAAACAGACAACAGAAAAGTTTCTTTCAAAAATTTCAATTTTTTTGTCAAGTAACTTTACTTTACAAAAAAGTTTTGTTATACTGTTACAGTTGATGAAAATCAAACCTAATTGAATTTATATCTTAAAAGGAGAAAAACGAAATGGCAGTACCTGCACGTCGCACATCAAAAGCGAAGAAAAACAAACGTCGTACGCACTACAAAGTAACAGCTCCATCTGTAAACTTTGACGAAGCAACTGGAGATTACTCACGTTCACACCGTGTATCACTTAAAGGATACTACAAAGGACGTAAGATCGCTAAAGCTGCATCAGCTGAATAATAGAAGGGAGATACCATGCGCGTAAATATTACACTTGAACACAAAGAATCTGGTGAACGCTTGTACCTTACTTCTAAAAACAAACGTAACACTCCAGACCGTCTTCAATTGAAGAAATACTCACCAAAACTTCGCAAACACGTTGTGTTTACAGAGGTTAAGTAAGACAATATACCAAAAGCCTATGAAATCAACGTTTCTAGGCTTTTTTTGTTTTTATAATGTGGTTTTGTCTGATTTTTGTCTGATTAGAAGCAATTGACGTATTTTAACTGAAATTTAAAATTTCTTTCAAATATTTCCCCGTTTGAGACTCTTCACAACTGATAATATCTCTTGGTTTGCCTTCGAATAAAATATACCCCCCATTCTTTCCGCCCTCGGGTCCTAAATCAATTATCCAATCAGCTTGAGCAATAAGTTCTAAGCGATGTTCAATCATCACAACCGTATTCCCTTGATTGACGAGGCGTCTTAGTAAACTAAGCAGTTGTTCAACATCCTTACTATGCAGACCTGTGCTTGGTTCGTCGAGAACAAAGATTTGTCCTGACTCTTGTAACTTACTAGCTAACTTAACCCGTTGCACTTCTCCACCTGACAAGGTACTTGTAGGCTGACCTAAAGTCAGATAATCTAAGCCAACTTCCTTCATGACTGACAGAGATTGACAAATCTTATCGTTCGAAGAAAAAACTGTTAATGCTTCTTCGACAGTTAGATTCAAAATCTCTTCAATTGTGAAATTCTGATAACGATAGCTGAGCGCTTTAGGATTATAACGGTGACCCCCGCACTCCTCACAAACGACCTCAACTGAATCCGCAAAAGCCATGTCATAAACGATTTTTCCAGTTCCCTTGCAAATTGGACAAGCACCTTTTGAATTATAGCTAAACCAACTAGGGGTTACATTGTTGGCTTTGGCAAATAATTTTCGAATTTCATCCATTATTCCTAAGTAAGTTGCTGGTGTGGAACGAATGGAGGTACCAATAGGTTTTTGATTGATGATAATGGCATCTGGGTAATTTTCGATAAATTCGACACCAATCAGAGAGCTCTTCCCTGAACCCGCGACACCCGTTACTGCGGTCAAGATTCCCTTAGGGATTTTTGTATTAACCTGTTTAAGATTATTTGCAGTAGCATCTTTGATGGCAAAATATTCTGTCCAAGCTAGTGGGTCTTGATTCAGTCTAAGTGGTTGATTTAGGGCACGGGTTGTGTAGGTGTCAGCTTTTTGCAACTCTACAAGACTTCCTTGAAAAATTAGCCTACCGCCTTCCCGACCAGCCAATGGTCCCAATTCAATGACTTCATCCGCTAAAGCTAACATTTGTCGGCTATGTTCCACAACCAAAATATTGTTGTGCTTATCTCTTAAATCCAACAAGAGCTGACCGATTTTCTCGGCATCATGAGGGTGCAGACCTGCAGTCGGTTCATCAAAAACGTAGTTGACATTACTTAGGCTGGAACCGATGTGTCGCACCAACTTGACCCGTTGCATCTCACCACCTGATAAGGTTTCTGTCTTCCGAGACAAAGATAAATAACCAATCCCAACTGTCTCCATCCGCTTAATAGCTGACTTGATTTGTGCAACTAATGATTGACCTAAAGGACTATCAACTTCTTCAAGTAAAGGCAAGAGTTCACTGACTGATAAGTTCATATAGTCAACAATATTATGCCCGTTTATCTTAGAAGCTAAGGCCTTGGGGTTTAGTCCTGAGCCTTCACAACTGGCACAAGGTACCTGAATGACAAGAGATAGCACTTCTTCTTGCAATGATTTTTTCAGCTTAGAAATATCCCTTTTCAGATAGAGGCGGTAGAAACGCGGAATGACACCTTCATAGTCAACACGGTCCACACTCCCCGTATTATTAGAACGAAATTCAACCTTGACTATTTCATCGCTTCCTTCTCGCAAAATCTGCCATTCTTCCTCAGAAAAATCAGCTAACTTTTTATCTGCATCAAGTAAAGGATTATTTTTGTAAAGATAAGCCTGCCAGCCACTCGAAAATTGGCTAAAATTAATAGCACCTTCATTCAATGATTTTGTGGTATCAAAAATCTTATCCTCAATTAACTGATAAACCTTCCCAATCCCAGTACAAATAGGACACATCCCTGCAGGATGATTGAAAGAATAAGCCATTGAACCACCCGCACTCGGTTGACCAACCCGTGAAAACAGCAGACGAATAAGCGGAGCAATGTCCATAGCCGTCCCGACTGTTGAACGAGTATTAGTCCTTAAAGCTTTCTGATCGACAACGATAGATGGGGGTAAATTTTTAATTTCGTCTACGTGAGGACGCTCATAGTGAGGTAGCTTGTTCCGTAAAAAGAGAGGATAACTATCCTGCCACTGTCTACTACTTTCTCTTGCTAGCGTATCAAAGACAAGGGAAGACTTCCCCGAACCTGAAACACCTGCAAAAACCACTAGCTTATTCTTAGGAATCGTCACATCAAAGTCTTTTAGATTGTGCTCTTTAGCACCAAAAATTTCAATACTATCTGTTTCCATCAATTATTCTCCATATCGTCAGTTAAAGTTAACAGCTCAGCTTTAGTAAATTCATTCTTCACAAGAGTTAGATATTTTCCTTGAAGTTCAACATATTTTTGCATATCCTCTTGCCCCATGGCCCTTATTGCTTCTTTTTCTGCTTCCACCATTTTAGCAACGGTCATCTCTATATAAGTTTTGCCTTTTTCAGTCAAGGACAATTTCTTGCTCTTACGAGAACTTGGTAGTGGCGTCACCCTTACATATTGGTCAGCACTCAACTTTTTTACCGAAGAGTGAATGGTTTGTTTTGGGAACATCATCTGTTCAACCAAGTCCTGCTGAGTGATATCACCACTATTTACTAATAAAAAATAACAGACCCACACGCTACTCTCAGATAGCCCAAAATTCTTAGCCATGACACGATAAAGAGATGAGAATTCTTTCTCTTGTACTGATAATTGCTTCATAAAATCTGTTTCCAAAATAATTCCTTACCTCTCTTTTGGTCTGATTACAGACTAAATTATATCCTAAAAAAATATCTATGTCAAATAGAAAAGGAGGCAGTATCCTCCTTTCCACACTTAGTTCTTATTATTAATCAATTTTTCCAGCCTTTCTACAGCTCCTCTCATGGTGTCTTTTTGCTTTTTAATCACATGGAGATAGACACGCTCAATCTCCTTGGAATCCTCCGAGTGTCCAACAAATTCTCGAATGGTGGAGAGGTCTATACCTTCGCTAGCCATAATGGAGATAAAGCTATGGCGGAACATATGAGGGATAACATGAATCGGTCTGCCAAAGTCTAGGAAGCTATCTATGTCCTTATAGGGTTTACCAGATTTTTTATTATATTTTGCTGACTGACTAGAACCACCTCTCAGGAATTGTGAGAGTTCATTATGATAAAGCGGAGAGCCTTGCCGATTACCTGTTCTGATATAGGTTCTGGTAAAGAGATAGCCTAGGTCTTGATAAGTAGGGTTAAATTGAGCTTGAAACTTATTTCTGTCTATATAATGTCGCAAAATTTTCTCTACCTCAGGACTCATTGGAATCGTTCGGACACTTTCCTTGGTCTTAAGGTCTGCTCGGTAACGTTCCTTTTCGTCAAGATTAAGTGCTTCCATCACCTCATCTGATTTATTTTTGCTTGCCCTCTGCCAATGAACCTTTATCCACTTCTCCTCAAAATCAAGCATATCCTCATTCAAACCCAGAACTTCACTTGGTCTCATACCTGTTAGAAAAATCATTCTCAACACATCTGCGATAAGTTGATTATCAGGACGGTTAGTCCAGCTTTCTATCAGTCGGAGAACGTAGTTAACCTCACTTGCTTCTAGGTATTTTTCTGCAATATCTTCACGTTTCTTATTTTGCTCCTCACTCTTTGTCAGAACTCGCCTTTTAACCTTATTGTTGGCAATCGGGTCTTGTGTAAGAGTAATCTGTCCGTTTTCGACTGACCAATCAAAAACCATCTTAAGATAAATATGCAGGTTTCTTGCCATGTGCATGGAAGAAGCATTGATGAGATTTTGAATTTCATCTGTCATAGAGGCAAATTTTGTGATAGACATTCTGGTATCAAAATTAGGCACTAAATAGCGGTTATAGATAGTAACCCTTGTTTTAAGAGTATTATTGGCTGGTTTGACCCTTTCATACCATGCTTTAAAGGCTTTACCATAAAGACTTCCATCTTCATCATAGGGCTTAGCGATTTCTTCTAGGGTTAAAAGTCTCTTGGCTTTCTTAGGCTTAATACCTGTTATCTCAGCGATATAGTCATCAACTAATTTATTCAGTTCTTGCGTGACCTGTGTTATCAATTGTGAGTTTTTAATATCGCTGACCAAAAGACGTTCTTTTCCAGAAGATGTCTTTTTACTTGGTCTTGCCTTAGTGGTAAACCACCCTTTACCAGCACCTGTAGAAAGGTATTTCTTGTGAGATTTTTTAGTAATAGGGTGGGTAAATCGCATAGCGAACTTCACCAAGACATTGCCTGCTTTATAAGGGTCTGGTCGCCAAGAACTGATGATGAGTACTCTTGAACTATTATCTCTCATAGGTATTACCTACGCCATCTTTGCGACATATTGATTGGCAATTTTGTGGTCAAACCATGCCACGAAGACTTCTGAGTGAATAAAGACATTGCCATGTGTTCCTTTAATACCGAAAGCGTATGGGCTGTCCTTCATCTGACGAATATAGCTATTGAGCGTTGCAACGGTCATGCCATGCCAGAGTTCATCTAGAAAGACGGATTTACGGTACCAGTTACGGGTCAAGTCAAAATCAAGTTCTGTTTTTAATGTTGCCATTGAATTCTCCTTCTATTTTGGTTATAATCAAGTTAGTTATTTTTGGAAAGGCGATTTGTAGTTTGCTACAGGTCGTCTTTTCTTATACCCCAATAAGCTGAGTTTTGTTGCTCTTGTTTGTACTGCTGAATATCAGTCTCATCTGTTTCCGTTAGTTTGGATATCCCAAGCTCAAGTAAGTGTTGAATATAGCCATCTGCCTTTTCTTGTCCGTAAGATTCTGCTTTTGCTACATAGAGTTTTCCAAGTGTTCGTGAGACTTGTTTCTCTGTCCATAGCTCAGACCGTTTTAGGGTGGGTTTTGTCCGCTTTACACTTAAGACCGTCTTTTTTTGTGTTTCTAAGTAGTCATTCCACCATTTTACGTTTTTTCTTCGCCAACGGTTGGAATCCTTATCTCTCGGACTGACAAAGCGATAGTGTCCATTAATCGCTTCAAAGTAAATCTCTTTAAGGGGACGTCCTTTTTTTATCTGTTGAGCCAGTAAGTTTGCCTTTTCTTGCCAACATCTAAGCTCTGCTCTTGTCCATGATGAGGGCATTTCTGGTAAATCTTTATCCAGTTTTTGTTCTAATAGCTTATTATAGATGCACCATTGCTGAGTACCTCTAACACCAATCGTTACCATTTCACCAACCTTTTCACCATTTTCAAGAATACTCTTTTCATGGTAATCAAAGGTTTTAGCGGTTGATATGCAGAGTTGCTTTTTACAATAACTATAAATAAGCGGGACGGATAGACTACCATCAAAAATATCATTGGCGATATCTAGTCTTGTAAAATTACTATGGCATTCAGAAATGCGTTTCATTAGGGTTACCCAGTTATTGACATTGCTTTCCATGTATTCTTCATACTGACGGCACCCCTGCCCTCTCAGTTCGATAAAAACTCCCATTTTTGATTCCCAGTCTTTATTGAAGTAAACCTTTATCTCTGAGAAGGCATAATGCCTTTGGTACTTGTTTATCCCCCATTCATTGAGAACAAACTTATCTTTAGGAAGAATGAGGATTTTCTCAATGACATCATCTGGAGCTAAGCCTTTAATCGTTACGGCTAAGTAGTCTAACATCACTGAGTTATCCATGTCTAGGCTCCAATAAATTTAATATCAGTTGCCACTAGTTTTAAGCCTCCCCAATTTCCACCACCATTATTATTAGCTCGCCAACCAAGGTGGACTTCTGGATTGACAAGTTCTACTACAAGTGAGTTCAGCTCATCCTTTTCAACGGATTTAGCCAACTTGTTAAGATTGTCTACAATCTCCAAGCGAATACCCTTGAGGTCATCAGGGGAATAGCCCAGGTCTTTCAAGGCTTGGATTTTGTCTGTATCTTGTACAGAGCAAGTAATTTTAGCTACTTCATCTGTCGCAATGCTTTCGCCATTGACATTTTTATAGACTGGTGCAACTCGTGAAGAAAGGATGGTCACTTTCTTTGGAATGTCAAATTGTGATTTATCCAATTTCAAGTCGCCAACTTTTATAGTTTCGTCTGTTAAGTTAAATTTTGTCATGTTTTTTTCTCCTATTCATAAAAGCTACGCCTACATGAAATCCATCGTAAACCGTTGATATCATAGGCTTCATAAATGTTTTTTCGTGAAATTTACTTCAAATCACTGAACCCCTTGTGTATCAAGGAATTTGACCACATTTTATGTATGTGTGCACCCCCTAATAGGGACTGGGGTGCAAATGTCAAATCGAGTTCAGCCGTTTGCCACCTTTCCCACCTGCTCTGGGCTACCGTGTTGACCACTCGCCCAGTGGTGGGGTGGCGAACCGTCTTCATCGTTGAAAGAAGCCAAGTCTCTTAGATGATTTCTTTTCATTCTCTTTCTCTAAGGCCTGGATTCTATCCAGAAGCACTTCTAACTCCTGTTTCAACCTTGCTAGGTTCCTTCGATAATCTTCTCGGATTTCCTTAAAGGAGACCTCTAGCTCATCAACAAGTTCTCTAATAGGTTTTTGATAATCATTTTCTTTAGAAAACCCATAAACACTTAGAATTGCTCTTTCCAGCCCCAACGAAGACTTCTTATCAGCAATCGCTTGAAAATGATTTAGGTCATCTTCTGTAAAAAGATAAACTTTAGAATAAGATTTTCGACCCGTTCTCACTCTACTTTCATTGAATTGAGTACCAGTTAGACTTTCAATCTTTAACCGCCACTTTTTCAATGTTGAGACTGAGTTGAGACCATCAACCCTATCTACAACTTCTTGATAATCGTATTTACTCATTAGTTTACCTGTATTTTCTGATTAAGAAAGTCGTTCAAAATCTGCAAAGCTCTAGATTCAATCAATCGCTCAAATCCCATATCCTTGATAAGGCGATAGAGTTCTCTGTCATTCAAATCTTTACAGTCCTCTGGTTTGATTAAGACTTTCTCTTGTGTATCTGGTGAGTAGGCTACCCACTCTACCATTTGTAGTTCCATACCTGTTAAATTCATAATTACCCTCTTTTCTGATTCTGCATTCAACTAGCGTTTATCCGAAATATCTGGTATAATTACAGCAATTAGATTTACTGTCCTTGAACGATGTACCAGATTGTTCAAGGATTTTTTGTACCCTCCTTTCTTTTTTGATTGTTGGGTTAGCTCCTCTCTAACACAAATGTACGATTTTATGTACGTTTGGTGTAAAATTTTTGAGCAACCTTAATGCTCATTAATAATTATATACGATATCATACACGAAGTCAAGCGTTTTTCTCAAAAAATGTACGATTTTATAAACACCTGTGTTATAATAGTCTGAGAGGTAACCTATGTTTGAAATACTTAAACCTGATAAAAAGACTGTTGGTCAAAGATTAAGACAAGTCAAAGATGAATTAAATTTGTCTTTTACTGAATTTGGAAACCGTCTTGGATTAAAAAAATCAACGATTAACGCATATGTAAGAGGAGATAACTTAGCTCCTCTTGAAGTTTTAGAGAAAGTGTCAAAAATCTATGGAAAACCCGTAGGTTGGTTTTACTACGGAGAATTGGAAGAATATATTGAACTTTACCTTAGAAAACTTGGTTATGGCACATTCCTAGATGAGTATCCTGATACTCCATTAAAAATAAAAGAAGAGCTTTTTAGAATAAAAACAAATCCAATACAATCGGTCACAAGAAGTGGGGGAGTAACCATTGGAACATTTGAAAATCCTGACTGGGAAAATGAATTTGGATACCCAAAAGAAGGCTACCTAGATGATATCTTTTTTGAAATGCTTTATGATACGCTGAGGGACACAATTAGGAAGGAAGCCAAAACCTACTTAAGCCAGCAAGACGGACTTGATGATACTAAAATCAACGAACTTTCTGATTACTTTGCTAACCAAATCTATACTTCATATGATTTTATCGGAAATCTAGAAATCCTTTCCAAAGATAAAATCAAAAAAGAAATTAAAAAGGGCTATGAACGCCTGATTAAAGATTCGCCATCAGCAAGTGTAGAAGTTAGCTATGATTCCAATTACCTACTCGGTTTTCTAATCAATACACTTGCAGATAGCCAAGCAACAAGGCAATTACTTTCAGATATGTCCCAAGCAACAGTTGGTATGCCTTTTTCACAATTTCATGAAGGGCATGAATTAGTTGAAATTATCCAATCTGTCAGACCACGACTGATAGAACTTTACAATAATACGACCTTTGATGACTGGACTGACTGGGCGGAGAAATAATCACGTGGTTTTCGCGTGACTTTCGCGTGAATTTCGATATCTTTTTAAAACGCACTGCTCAAAAATGCTTTAAAATCAAGCAAAATTGAGTATTATCAAAAATTTTTTTCGCGTGATTTTCGCGTGATACCCTGCAATTTGATTTTTTAAGTTAGGAGGAAAAAGTGTGGAATTAAAATTTGAAGGCAATGATTTAGAGTACAAAAAAGCTAAAAATGCACTTCCTGATTCTTTCTGGGAGACCTATTCTGCTTTCGCAAACACCAATGGTGGGAAAGTTGTCTTGGGAGTAGATGAAAATAATGAAGACCCTTTTCAGGGAGTTATGAATCCTGAAAAAGTTAGGAATGACTTGTTTAATCTAGTCTCTAATAGAAAAAAAGTAAGTTGTAATTTGCTAACCGATAATGATATTGAGTACATTGATATTCCTGATAAAAATCGTCAACTTATGGTAATAACGATTAGAGAAGCCAGTAGTGACCAAAAACCTGTCCATCTTAAAAATGATTTTAGAGAATCTTATAAAAGGTTAGGGGAAGGTGATGTTAGACTTGATAAAGAAGAGCTAAAGTATCTCATGGCAAGCTCCCATGATGATATTGATGGCGAACTCCTAACTAACTATGACGAAAGTGACCTCAATATTGAATCAATCGAAGAGTATAAAAAACTCCTAATCGAATTAAGCGGGAACACTAAGTACACCAATATGCCACTTAGGGACTTCTTAACTGAAATTGGTGTTTTTAAGAAGGATAGAACAGATGGCTCTTATAAGTTGACTGCAGGAGGGTTACTATTTTTCGGGAAATACAACTCCATAATATCTAGGTATCCTAAATTTCAATTAGACTACTTTGAAAAGGACAACTCACTTTCTACTAGGTGGAATGATAGGATTTCAACAGGGGACATGATGTACCCTGATTTGAACATGTATGACTTTTTTAATTTAGCATACAAGAAATTAACTGCAACTACCAACGATAGGTTCGAACTCAATGATAAATCTGCCCATCGTTTACCATTTAAAAAAGATTTATCTGAATCTATACGTGAAGCACTAGTAAACTGCTTAATGCACGCTTACTATGACTTTGACTCACCTATCGTTATCACCGCATATAATGATTTTTATGAATTTAAGAATCCAGGAAAAATGAAAATTTCTATTCCTGAGTTTATACATGGCGGTACGTCAAAAACACGAAACGGTACAATTTCATCGCTATTCAGAAGAATCGGAATGTCTGAGAAGGCTGGCTCAGGCGGTCCAAAAATCTTTGATGTGTCAGAAAAATACAAATTGAAAATTCCCGAAGTTTCAACTACTTTTGATAGTACTATCGTAACCATTTGGAAAGTGGACTTGTTGTCTTCATACCAAGATGTAACACAAGATGAAAGAGCTATTCTCAAGTACATAATCGAAAATGAAAGCATTAGCAAAAACGATGTTATTGAGAATAATCTGATGACAGAATATAAGTTCAGAGAAAACTTAAAAACTCTTCAAAGCAAGCAATATATAGAGGTAATTGGCAAGGGACGTTCAACAAAATATGTTCTTCCTAGAACATCATCTGAACAATATCATATCATCAAACAAAAAATTAAAAACCTTGGTGATTTTATGACCAAGAACTAAAGCTTTATCTGATTTTTGTCTGATTAAAACTAAAGCAAGGTCAAAATCACTCTATTTCATCAATAATTGAAAGATTGAAAAGCCCATAAAATCAACGTTTCTGTACATCATGAAACTTGCTAAATTACATATTACGCTTACAGAGGTGAAATAGGGGTTCACTACACGTCAATAGATGTTAGAAACCTTGATTTTAAGCGATTCTTGAAATTCTAAATTTCACTACATTGCAATATAAATCAACCGAATCACTACCTTTTTCACTACCTTTTTTGAAATAAGAATAATGATTCGGATATATAAAAGAAGAGGAACTTTATTGTGAAGCTCCTCTTTTTGTTATGTGTTCTTTTTCTCACAGATCGTATGACCTGGTTTGACACAGTTGGATTTCAGGTACTTTCAGTTTAGCTTTATATCAACCATCATCAAAATCCAACTATTTTCTTATTTTAAAAAATATGAATAAGTTTGATTGAATGAGGGAATTTCTTTAAATTTTTTCTTAGCACCTATAAGTTAATAATACTATTCTTTAAATTATAGTTTATAATTATCTGATGTTTCAATGACCACAAAACAAAGTACAGCGAATCACTTCCTTTAGTCAAACATATAACTGAACAACATTGTTTATCTTCCTGCACTTTCATATTTTTTCAATCCTTTTCTAAAAATTGTACGACTGATAATAATCAAAAAAACTGTAAAAACTATTTGATAGAAAAATAGGTTCAATGTATCTTTCCCTAAAAATATTAATACTGCAGGATTGGCAATTAATAAATTGGGAACAAATAACATAGTGATCAATCTGTTAATACCTGTAAAAATATTATATGGATACTTAGAAATTCCAATATAATTCAAAAATACATCTACTTTTGAAAATTTAGTTGGGAACCAAAATGAACTAATCGTTATTAGAAACCAAATTGAATAATATATAATACAACCACACATTAAAGAAAGGATATAAAATAATATTTTTAATGAATTTAAATGTACATTTAAATTTCCATAACTTATAAAAATGATCGCAAGACCAAAAAAAGTATTCACGAATTGAACTAAATTAAATGATCTAAAAATATAGAACAACTGAGTATCAAACGGCCTCAATAAAATTTGATCCAAGTTACCACTCAAAATATCTGATTCTAAAATTCCCATACTTCTAATTAACAATCCCATCATAACTCCATCTACAATAGTGTAGGAACCTACCAAAA
Source organism: Streptococcus sp. HMSC061E03 (assembly GCF_001813505.1). Lineage (NCBI taxonomy): Bacteria > Bacillati > Bacillota > Bacilli > Lactobacillales > Streptococcaceae > Streptococcus > Streptococcus sp. HMSC061E03. The sequence continues at coordinate 71,189 of NZ_KV812802.1, read as the reverse complement.
ATAAAATTTGATAATAGTCCCAACCATTAAAAGAGTCTATGTTTAAGAAAATCAATCTAAAAAATACAATAGGTAAACCAATCCACAGTATCGACGAAAATAGACCACAAAAGAAGTCAAAATGAAAATTCATATCAGATTTAAAACCAAAATGAAGTAGCCTAAAAATTACTTTTATTCTAAACATTTTATCCTCCCACATTTGAGAAGTGCTCCACTCCTTTTCTCAATATGAATCTTGATATAATATAAAAAATGATGCACCAAATCAATTGAATACAAATAATTCTCAAATAGTCTATTAATTTATATGTATCATTACTAAACATCTGAAGCGGTTCATATACTAAGTATTTAAAAGGTAATACATCTAAAAACAGACGAAAATTATTTGAAAAAAAACTTAAAGGCAATAATATTCCTGATAAAAACTGAATTACTATTTCTTTAACAGTAAGGACAAAAAATATATTTTCTAACCAAAAAGAAAGCATACCTACACAACATGATATTAAAAACCATAGAACCATAGATAGAATAATTGCAATACTTCCTAAAATAAGAATTTCAATGGTTAATAACTCATTCTTGTAATAAACACTGGAGAATAAAATGACAGGAATGATGATAAATAATAAATGAGCAAGCCTATCTCCAAGCATTTTACAAAAATAATACTTATAAAAAGTAACAGGTTTTATTAATATGCTAAAAAAATTTCCTGAATGAACATCGTCATTGATTTCCCAATCAACTGGATAAAAAACAAAATATGAAAAAATTATAGTCCCCAAATAGTATTGAACCATTGAGGTAAAATCATATCCTGCTATATTTATCTGGTTACTCTGATATATATACGTCCATAAAAATACTGATATCATAATTTGTATACTTGCCTGTAACATTAACAATAGTACACTTGATTTATAGTTCAAAATAGATCGAAATGATATCAGAATAATAGACATTTCTTTTTTCAATTGTGCTCCTTTTTTGTAAAATAGTTTTGTAAAATAATTTCTTCTAAAGAAAGATTTGATATTTCAAAATCTTCTATATCTACAAGCTTATTGATTGATTCTAATGTCTCAAAGACAAAATCTCTAGGTATTTTTAGTATACATTCCGATTTTGTTTGAGAAATGACTACTACTCCTTTAACAGAGCATAACTCTGGTACCAAATCTAATGTCATTTTTATCTTTAAATATTTAAAATCAGAAAATTTAGATAAAATAACATCCATTGACTCCTGCAAAATAATTTTTCCTTTGTCAATGACGATTAATTCGTCACAAACAGACGAAATATCATCCATATCATGACTCGTTAAAATAATAGTAGTATGACATTCTTCATTCATTTTCTTTAAAAATGTTCTGATATCTTTTTTAGACTGTATATCTAACCCTATAGTAGGCTCGTCTAAAAATAATATTTCCGGACTTGTTAAAGATGCCGCGATAAACTCCATTTTCATTTTTTGTCCAAGAGAGAGGGTCCGGACCTGCTGGTAAAGCTGATCTTTTACATTCAACAAATTGCTTAATTCCTGAATTCGTTCTTGTAAAATCGCCGGTTCTACCTCATATAAAGTACCAATCAATTGAAAATAATCCATAGCCGAAACATCTTGAAATAACTGTAATTTATTTCCTACTACTATTGAAATTTTTTTTCTAAAATTTATACTTCTTTTAAATGGAATTTCTCCATTCACTTCTAATTTTCCGGAACTAGGATAAAGAGTCCCAGTCAACATTTTAATCGTTGTGGATTTACCAGCTCCATTACTCCCAATAAAGCCAACTATACTCCCTCTCTTAATCGTAAAACTAATATCTTGAACAGCTCGAATCGTTATTTGATTACGTTTCAAAAATCTCTTGATAAATGGGAGTCTTGAATCAAAATTATAAAAATTTTTAGATAAATTCTGAGCATTAATAACTATTTCACTCATATATCTCTCCTTTCGATAAAATATATTTACTTGTACTTTTTCCATACTTTACCAAAATGCTAAAGATTGAGCTAAAATCTTCGGGATGGGTAAAATAATATTTGTCTTTAAAAAGTTTCTCAAAACCTTCAAGGCGATTATTGAAATCATTAAATTTTGTATTGTCTAGCTGGTTGAATGTCTCTTTAATATCCATAAACTTTCTCCGTGATTCTTTATTTCACTTTATAAATAGAAGAGTGTCTATATATTTATAGATCCTCAAGAACTTGCATTTTATCAAGTATAAGTAGAATAGTATGTAAGGGTTTACATATTCATATTGTATGATTATTTAAGGAATCCGTCAATTTTCCACATTATTATATGACAAAATGTATTTTTTAAAAATGCAAAAATCTATGAGCAAGATGTTTGACTTCCTTTTTTAAAGTATATATGCTTATATTAACCTTAGAAAAGAAAAAATGTTTGAACAGATATTCAATAATAATTACTTTTTTTAAAATTAAAATTCGAACTTTAAATTTTTATCTTTTTTATATTATTGAGTAACCTAAATTGCCCAATTTGTAAAATTTAGCTAGACAAAAAAAGACATCCAAGAGAAATTTCTTAAATGTCTGTAAACGTTGATATAAGCGTGTTGATTAACGTTTTGATAATTGTGATGCTTTACGAGCTTTCTTAAGACCTGGTTTGGAAAGTGTGAGTTTCAGTTGGACTAAAAACAGTGTAATATCAAGGATTTTCAGAACTAGAACCACCTATTCATTTCATAAAATATGAATCAGTATTTTTAAAATAGAGGAATAATTTAGTTCTTTATAAATTAAATAATCTCTTTATACTAGCGCTCTTTCCTATTTTTAAAAAATAGTAGAGAAAAAGGTAAAGATTAAAATAGCATCTAAATCTTTAAAAATTCTTTATCAAGCTTAAAACTTAATTTGAAATGGACATCTGATAATCTTTATAATAAAAAATCACCATTTTTATAAATCATTTTTTTGGGTCCTGATGGAATTATATTTAATTTTCCATCTTTACACATGGAAAAGGTCCCTTCCCAAATTTCATAAGGTATATTAGACTTAGTAAACTTATATTTAACTTTATCTGCCCTTCTGAAATAAACTCCTGAATATTTAGGTACACCAGTTGTAGAGTATTCAATATAGTCATCTTTCTCAGCAAAATAAAAATCATACTTACCACATTCTTCCTTAAAGTAATATATTGGAATATTAAAATCAGGAAATTTATTAAACTTGTTATTTATATACTCACATAGTTGATAAAAACCATCTGTCTCTGTTTGGACAACACTCAATTCCTTTAGATTTGACTCTGAAAAATTATATCCTCCCAGTAATAAATAGAAAACCAGAAGTGTACAATTTCTAGAATTTTCAACTTCATTCCAATTACATAAGTTATGTTTATGAAAATAACCATTTCTAAGACGTGGTATATCCGAGAGCGTTTCTAGTATAAAATGGGAAGTCTCATCACTTATTCCAGAAGCTAGCAGATCTTTATTTTTTACGTAACAACGACCCTTTTTAAAGTCACCGAAGAATCTTGTTAAAGCATTAAGATTTATGTTTTTTACCTTTCTTTCATCACTTAATAAATTATCTGTAAGGCGTTCACGACCACTCCCTGTATAAATCCTTCTTTCAACAGAATCTTTTTCTAATGTATGTAGACTGATAAAATAATAGAGAAATTGTTCGATTGCTTTAAAATACCCCATAGCAATCGAAGTTAAGTCAACATTACAAACATTTTGCAAAGACCAATATAACCATTCTGCAGTCATAAAACTCTGAGCAAAAACACTATTACCAATAAGAAGTTTATAATTATTATAAAAATGTCTATCTAATATCTCTTTTTGATCACTTGAAATTCTATTTTTAACATCTAGTTTGCTTACATCAATTTTTAATATCGTATCTTCAATAACTTTTCTATAGCTATATAAATTGTTTTGAGTCAAGGTCCTTACTATTTGAAAACCATAGTAGTCTTTAACTTTTTCAGCTAACTTTTCAGTATATGATTTGAATATGTCATATTCATCACAGTCAAAAAACATATTAAAAATTTGTTTCAATGAATACAATCCAGTTCCTTTAGTTGCATCATCAGAATTAGAATTATGATTAATTATCTCCTTATAAGCTTCGTCTTCTATAAATGAAATATGAAAACACTTTGTTAAATGATTTTCTTGCATTATTTTTTTTATTATCGATTTAGGAAATCTATTTTGTATTCCAAATTTCTTAAAAATATAAAGTATTTTCTCATTTTGTTCATTTTCGTAACTAAAAGCATAACATACATTTTCATTGCCTTGATCAACATAATCAAAAATTTCTTCATCATCTCCAATTGAATATAATTTTGCATCTTTTTCAAAGATTTGAATCCAATTTATGTTCACTTTATATTCTTCAAATAGATACATAATTATTTCTGGTATTGCTTCAAATATAGCAGATTCTGTACATTTCATAATGCTTTCAAAATTAAAATAATCATCACTATAAATGTCTATTATAGTGGACAGTCCAAATTTATCATTCGCTTCATACCCCCAACCATCACGAATCGATTTCAATTTGTTAAAGCAATTTTTCAATAATACTTCCTCATAGATTAAACTTGTATTTTTCATAAAGATACGCTCCCTGAAACTATTGAATGTAATGAATGAAATAAGTATATATAATGAAAAATTAGTGATTGCTTATTTAGCAATCACTAATTTCCTAATCGAGTGCTCACCGCTGTAGTAAGTACTCTTTCTGCTCCAGTAGCATCAGTCTTCAAAGACAAAATGATAAAGGCTACAGAAAGTCCAGCCGCCGCGACTGCTTTCCAGTCTAAAGTGACATTCAAGATCATAGCTCTACCCCCTTCTGAGCTTAACGCTCAATTTCTCTGGATAGACTATTTTAGTCAGCGACTTTTAATCCTGAACTAATAATAGTGTAACCGTTTTTATTATATTTGTCTACTTAAATGTAAAACTGTTTTGTATTTTTCTTTTATTCCAGAATGTTATGATCCTCTATGGTTAACTTAACAATGGTATATGCAATAATTATCTATGGTATTTATAATCCTAATCGTTCCGAATCCCAGTTTCCATATTCGTCATACCCAAATCCATCAGGATCCATTGCATCAATTCCACATTGCTCTAGAAACCTAGAACAGTCATGACAATAATAAGACTCATAGCTTTCATCGCTACCTTCCCAATCAATTTCATGCTTGGTAAACAACTCACCACACTCACTACATTCGTATAATTTTGACATAATATAAACTCCTATTTTTAATAAACAAGTATATGAAGCTTCTACATTATCAGATTCAGACTGATCCATGGTAAATACTGTGACTTCGGCTATTTTTATTAACGAAATTAAAGGATTAGCTTACTTTTCTCTTAAACAGTTTACAACTGAAAATGCATTAACTATCCCAATTTTATGTTTTTTATTAAGCAATTTTACACATTCAGAGAAACTCAAGTTGTTCTCTTTTATAAATTCAATTTCTTCCCCGCCATTCTTAATCATATAGTCTGCAAATTTTGATGCAATAATATATCTTCTAACAACTAAATAGATCAGTCCAAAAACCAACACAATATTAAATATTACTTGTAAATCCATTATGACTTTCCTCCTATAATTACACGGCAGGATATACTCTATCCCCAAAAAACTTCTGGTCATATTTCTGACACAGAATCTAGAACAAATATATGATTCACTTTATTTTTTATAAGCTAATCATAACTTTATTCCTCACTTTCTTAAGAATACCGATATTATAGTCCACTAATTTTATTTTGTCAAGTATTTTTTATCTAAATTATAATTTTGACCTAAACAATGCTTTTTAATGGTTCAAATTTCTGTTATAATGTAAATACAGAATTGTAGGTGTCGTGAAATGAAAAAAGAAAAATATCCCTCAAATGAGAAAACAAGACAAATACTGCAAGACAATTTAAAGTCTATCAGAGAGATCTTAAATTGGACAAGTGCAGATTTAGGTAATCTTATTGGAGTTACTAAACAAACCATTAGTAATTTAGAAACAAAGAATAGTAAACTAACCAAACTTCATTATATTGCAATACGAACGGTAGTTGATTTTGAAATTGAAAAACTAAAATCAACTGACTCTGATCGAGCCGAGCGTGCTTGCATGCTATTAGAAGTATTGTCTAAAGCTGAAGAAGAAAATCTAGCTTTTGATGAGATTTCTCAAGCTTCTAAATTAATTGTATCCTCAACGTCTGCTATGATTGCAGGTACTATAATTAGTGCACTGATCCCATTTGTTCTCAATGGATTTAATAAAAAAAATAAATAACGGAAACATTAGATTCTAGATGTCATCAAAAAATGAAAAGCGATCTTTTAACTGTAACTTGTTACGGCAAACAAGAAGCTTTTTCTTATATACTTATACTAATCATAAGAAGCCAATAATACAAAAGAGTAATTTAGTGAAAAAATTACTAACTAAAAAAAGACATTCAAGAGAAAATTCTTTAATCTTTGTAAACGTTGATACAATCATTTTGATTTAAGAAATAATATAGTGTTCATGTGCAGAGAATGTACTATAAGCTTTCCGAAAAATAAGTATTTTCCCGAAAGTTGAGAGTTTGAAATGATGAATAGGAAGTTAAGCAATTCTGTGATCAACTGAGTCATAGGAGTAAATCTCTTTCTAGTAATGTTTCGCAACTCTACTATAACGGATTTATTCCTTTTTGTGTTTACACAACTTATCTTACACTACCACATGATTCTTTAATGAAAACAAACAAATACTATGAAGAGCTATACACTATGCAATCTTCCTTATATTACAAAGAATTAAACTAACTTTGAATGGTTATCAGTATAAGAGCGTTTGTTTAGCCGCAATCTGATCTATTTTTATGAAAACAAGCAAAAACAACCGGAAAAGAAACAGTTCACGACTGCTTCTTCTCTGGTTGTTTTTTATACTAACGATTTTTCCGACTTAGTTGATAAGAATACAGGATCGGAATGAGAACAATGGTGAGGATGACGATCCCCAGTACATAAGGGACGGCGAACTGAAGACCAGCTTCAAGAAGGAGAATCAATCCTCCAATCACCCACAACTTCCCTGCCAAGCGATGGGTTTTGTGCCAGTTATCTTCACTCTGTAAGGTCCAAGGAAGGCGGATCCCAACCGTGTGGTTCACTTTCAACTTAGGCATGTAATTGCCCATGATCACAAAGATAAGACCCAGCAAAACTGAAACAAAAACTGATGGATTGGTAGTAGATCCTAGCGCCTTGCTATAGATGAGATAGGAGATACTTAAGGAAACGATTGGAGTCAACCAGTGGTTTACTTTGACCATTTTTTCATTCATCGTGCGATTCTTAGGATCCCGTCCGATCATAAAGATCACAAACAGATGCACCAAGAGAAGGAGGATAGGAAGGCCAAACACAACCAGGGGTTTTGATTGGAAGTTATCAGCCTGATCAGCAACATTAAAGTGAATTGGGATTTGGTTAGGTAATTGCGACCAAATCATCAGCCCCCAAAGCATGGGGAAAAGTATCACCATAGAAGTTAATATCAATAGTTTTTTATTCGTTTTCATCAGTAGAGTCTCCTTTCAAATCAACGAGCCAGACCATTAAATCCTCCAAGACTGAAGTATTGAGTTCATAGTAGATAAAATTCTTCTCTTTTTCCTCTCGAATTAAATCTGCCTGCTTGAGAAGGCTTAAATGATGGGAAATGGTCGCTCCTGCTACATCAAAGTGGCTAGCGATATCGCCAGCAGATAATTTCCCTGCCTTTAGCAGTTCTAAGATACTTCTTCTTATCGGATTGGATAAAGCTTTAAATGTTTGCGCAAAATTCATTCTCTATCTCCTCTAATCTATTTAGATATCTTTCTAAATAGATTGTACAACTCCACTATCATTTTGTCAACTCTATTTAGAAAAAAATCTAAATAGCTTCTGTTGTAAAAAATTATCAGACCTAAGACCGATTCTTATAAACAGCGTCTTTTCTTAAGTTTTCTTTAAGAAATCAGCCTTATAATAAAACCATCAAATGAAGACCTCCTAACTTTGTTTGATAGAAAATCCTAAACTTTTTCATAATAATCTCCCTATAAGAGCCACCAAAACCGGTGGCTTTTTCTACGTACCTTTACGAGCATCAGCGAGTTTAGGTACGTTGACGCAGTTTGAGCGAAGCGAAAACTACGTTCCTTATTACCTTAGCGAACATTAGTGAACTTAGGTACATTGATGCAGTTTAAGCAGAGCGGAAACTACATCCTTTAAAAAGAAAAAGTTATTATAAATAAAAACACAGCTTATTTGTGATGCTAGCTAATACATTTTATCGGACTTAAGACCGATTCTCATACACAGCGCCTTTTCTTAAGTTTTCTTTAAGCAAACCGCCTTATAATAAAACCATCAAATAAAGACCTCCTAACTTTGTTTGATAGAAAATCCTAAACTTTTTCATAATAATCTCCCTATAAGAGCCACCAAAACCGGTGGCTTTTTCTACGTACCTTAGCAAACGTTAATGAGCTTAGTTATGTTGACGCAGTTCGAACGCTACGTTCCTTACGATTCATAGTGAGTCAAGTCCAATAGGGGCGTAGACGAACTTAGGTACGTTGACGCAGTTCGAACGACAGTGAGAACTACGATCCTTATTCCCTTAGCGAACATCAGCGAGCTTAGGTACGTTGATGCAGTTCGAACGGTAGTGAGAACTACGTTCCTTCTCCTTCATTTGTATCAATACTCCAATTTATGCTCAATCTGTGTTATAATGAAGAGAATTTTTGTCTGAGGAGGATTTATGAAAAAAACACATTCTAAGCTATTCATCCCGGGCATCATTATGCTTGGGATTGTTTTACGAACACCATTTACTACGCTTCCGACGGTCTTGTCTGACATCGCAGCTGGTTTGGGGGTTGATGTGAGCTCTCTGGGACTATTGACTAGCTTGCCACTTCTCACCTTTGCCATTTTCTCACCTTTTGCGATTCAATTTGCTAAAAGGTTGGGGATTGAGCGCCTCTTTTTCCTAGTTTTGATCGCGATTACGATCGGATCTGCCATTCGGATTATCAACCTCCCCTTCCTCTATCTGGGAACCATCTTGATTGGAGCTGGCATCGCCTTTCTCAATGTGCTGCTTCCAAGCCTGATTCAAGCGAACAGACCCCGCCAACTAGGCATTCTGACCACTTTGTACATCACTTCTATGGGGATGTCCACAGCGATCGCCTCTTCTGTGGCCGTTCCGATCACCAAAGCCACTTCTTGGCAAGGTTTGGTCAACATCTTGACAGCCTTGTGTGCTCTTGCTTTGGTCATCTGGATTCCTAACCTTCGCTACAACCACCGACTCAAAAAGGCTGCTACTACGGAATCTAGTAGCAAGTGGTATACCAATAAATATGTCTGGGCTATCATGATTTTCGGAGGCTTGCAGTCACTGCTTTTCTACACAAGTATGACCTGGCTTCCGACCATGGCTGTTCAAGCTGGCCTTTCAAAGGTTGAATCTGGACTACTGGCCTCCGTCTTCACCCTGATCAGTCTCCCGTTCTCCTTGACGATCCCAAGTTTAACGACACGGTTATCCGATCGCAATCGACACTTGATGCTGACGATTGTTGTCGGAGCAGGGATTCTGGGGGTAGCCATGCTCTTAATCCCGACCAGCAACTTCTTCTACTGGTTGGTATTAAATGCCCTGATTGGAAGTTCCGTTAGTTCGCTCTTCCCTTACCTCATGGTCGCTTTCTCCATGAAATCCAGCACACCTGAAAAAACAGCCCAACTTTCTGGACTTGCCCAAACAGGAGGCTACGTCTTTGCAGCCTTTGGTCCTATCCTCTTCGGCTACAGTAAATCTCTCTTCCACTCTTGGACACCTGCCATTCTTATGCTACTGGTCTTAACCATTATCATGGCGATTGCCCTTTATCAGGTGGAAAAAGTCGATCATATTTTATAACCATCGTCTGGCTGAAAGATTCGTCTTCCGGCCTTTTTTGTGCATACAAAAAAGAACTAGGCACTTGTCCTAGTTCAAAGTTTTATTATCCGTTAAATGAGATATGTACGTGGTCGTTGTGGTTTGCTGTATCTCCACCACGGTCCGGCATTTGATTCCATGTATTAGCTGGTCCGTAAATGTTATTTACTGGCATGTAGAATTGTTGTTTCCAGATAATATATGAGATACCTGCACGGTCCATGTTATCAATCGCATACTGTGCAACTTGATCTCCAAGCTCTGAATTTGTTGGAACCATCACGTCTACTGCAAGTCCTTTACCATGGTCTTCTGGATCCCCTTCACGGTAACCACCGATGTTTGTGATACCGAATTTCGCTGCAATTTCTTGACGGAAAGCTTCCGCTTGAGGTTGAAGATTTGGATCAGTTGGAATAGTATTTCCGCTTGTTGGAGTTGATGCTACTGGTTGCACTTCAGGTGCTGCAGCAGTTTCTACTGCTGGTTGTGCTGCTGGAGCTTCAGGAGCAGAAGCTGGTGTTTCAGCAGGAGCTTCTGCTGGAGCTGCTTCCGCTGCTGGAGCAGATTGAGGAGCAGCTGGCGCTACTTCTTGATTTTGTACTTCAACATTGACAGCTGGAGCACCGTAGTTAGGTGTTTCTGGAACAGCTGGTTGTGCCGGTGTTTCTGCTGCTGGTACTTCAACTACAGGAGCTTCCGCTGGGGCTTCTTGAGTTTCCGCTGCTGGAGCAACTGGAACAGCTTTGTTATCTTCGTTTACTGGTTTAGACAAATCGTTGACAGCGACTGTTTGGTCATCAACTGTCACTTGGTTTGTTGTCAAGTCAGCACTTGCAACGGTTGCATCTGTCGCACCTGCTTGAGGAGTTTGGATTTCAACTGAAGTTACTTCTTTTTGATCATTTACTGTTGTTTTCAAAACAGTACCTGGGTAGATCAAATCCATGTTGCTGATGTTGTTCAAGTTTGCCAACACATGAACATCGATTCCAAGCGCTTCTGCGATCGAACTCAATGTATCACCATATTTGATGGTATAAGTTTGTTGGTTTTCACCGCTTTGTTGGATATCATGTTTGATTTCATCTACTGAGCGAGCTACCCAATCTTCAAGTGTTTCTGCAGTGGCTTTTGTAAATGGAATCACTGCAAGAGCTACTGTTGAAGCGATCAAGGCTTTCGTATTAACTTTTAATTTCATCTTTTATCCTCTTTTTTCTTTGTTTTTTTGCTCAAGATTTTCTTGGACAAATTAACTACTATACTATCTTATCACAATTTAAAAATAATAAAAGGCCTTTTTGGCTATTTAACAAAACTGTATTTTTCTTGTAACATTTCGTCTTTCTTGTCACATTGTTACAAACTAGTAACATAAAAAGAGGGTGGTGGAAGAAGAGTGCGAGGGCACAAAAAAAGCCTCATCAAGGAATGGTTTCTTAATGAGGCTCTTGTATTTTTTAAAGCAATTGAACACAGCTTTTTACGGCTTTGTATCTTGTGAATTGAACACGCCCTAAATGCTGGGTGAAAAACGCAAACTGTAATAGTACTAACTTCCAAAGGCACAGTAGCTGATTGGATTTTTCTCTCGCTTTAAGAGCTCGGAAAAATCCTAATCAGCCTTGTGGGGGCAGGACAACGAAGCATTCTATACAACAGTGCTTCTGTCCTGCTCCCTATTTTCCTTTGAGTCGCTTAACGGCTTTGTATCTTGATGTATCTTACTTCACCTTCATGATTCTGACGAGGTTGGCGCGTTCGGCTTCTTCGAGTTTCATTTCGATATAGTAGATGGTCTCTTTGAGGTCTGGGATAGTCGCATACTCCAGTCCGTTCACTCGACGGCGGGTTTTCTCGATTTCATCTGCCATGAGCTGGCAGCTTTTTTCGATTTCCGCTAACTTGAGCAAATCTGGGAGTAGATCCCCCATTTCTTGGATCGTGCTATCCATTTGACTGTTGGAGGCGAGGTAGCTATAAACCACGTCCCCTTCATCATCGCCGTATGGATTATCGATACGGGCATGGAGCTTGGGCACGCGCACACTCATGACATTTTCTTCCTCAATATGGAGCATCACTTCTCGAGTGGGAACAGCAAAGATTTCTTCTACCATGAGGTCGCTCTCTAAGGACTTGGCCATCACGAAATCTTGCATATTGCCCACCAGTGCTGCCTCCACCTTTTGGCGCAGACGATTATTCTCACGCACAGCTTCAATAAAGCGACGCATGAGTTCATCCCGCTTATCCTTGAGCAACTTGTGCCCCCGGGTTGCTGTCTTGAGGCGCTCTTTGAGAATATTAAGCTCCATCCGAGTTGGTTTTACATTTAATCGTGCCATAGGCTAATCCTCTTTGTTTGGCAGATACTTGTCAATCATCTCATCCTTGATCCGTTTAAGCTCTGTTCGTGGAAGGATGGATAAGAGTTCCCAACCGAGATCCAAACTTTCCTCAATCGTCCGATTGGTGGTAAAACCTTGATTGATGTATTCTTGCTCAAAGCGGTCTGTAAATTTAACATAGAGCTTGTCGGTATCTGACAAGGCAGACTCCCCAAGCACTACAGCTAGTTCTTTGGCTTGTTTCCCTTGCGCGTAAGCCGCAAAGAGCTGGTTCATAGTCGCCGCATGGTCTTCCCGAGTCTTGCCTTCACCAGAACCCTTGTCCTTCAAACGAGAAAGGGATGGAAGAACATTGATCGGTGGGCGGTAACCACTATTGTAGAGATCGCGGGACAGAATAATCTGGCCTTCTGTGATGTAGCCTGTCAAGTCAGGGATGGGGTGGGTGATGTCATCTTCTGGCATGGAGAGGATCGGAATTTGGGTCACAGATCCTTTCTTTCCAACCAAGCGTCCTGCACGTTCGTAGAGGGTTGAGAGGTTGGTATAAAGATACCCTGGATAGCCCCGACGTCCTGGAACCTCCCGGCGGGCAGCGGAGACTTCCCGAAGGGCTTCACAGTAGTTGGTCATATCCGTCATAATAACCAAGACGTGCATATCTTTTTCATAAGCCAAATATTCGGCGGCGGTCAAGGCGATCCGAGGAGTGGCAATCCGCTCGATAGCTGGGTCATTGGCTAGGTTGATAAAGAGGACAGAGCGGTCAATCGCACCTGTCTCCCGAAGGTCGTTCATAAAGAACTCGGCTTCTTCAAAGGTGATTCCCATAGCCGCAAAGACCACGGCGAAGTTTTCTTCAGAATTAAGAACCGTCGCTTGACGAGCAATCTGAGCCGCCAACTCCTTGTGAGGAAGACCAGAACCTGAGAACACTGGGAGTTTTTGGCCCCGAACCAAGGTATTCAAATGGTCAATGGCTGAGATTCCTGTCTGGATAAATTCATCCGGATAGTCCCGCGAAACAGGGTTAATAGCTTGTCCATCAATGTCCAAGTACTTCTCTGGGATAATCTCCGGACCGCCATCGATGGGTTTTCCCATCCCGTTAAAGATGCGTCCGACCATGTCTTCAGACACAGGAAGTTCTAGGGGACGTCCGGTAAAGCGGACTTTGGCTTTTTCCAAGTTGATCCCGCTAGATCCTTCAAAGAGCTGGACCATGGCCTTGTCTTCTTGGACTTCGAGGACTTGTCCCTGACGGGTCGTTCCATCATGAAGCTTGATTTCTACTAGTTCATTGTAGTGAACCCCTTCGACCTGATCGACAATCATCAAGGGGCCAACAACTTCGCTGACAGTACGGTATTCTTTAATCATGCTCATTGTCTACTCCTCCTTTTGCGACGATTTGGTGTAGGGTTTCTACGATTTCTTCTTTCAGGGCTTGAATAGTTGCCAACTGGTCCTCATGGATGAACTTGCTCCGGGCAATGCGGTCTCGAAGAGCCACGGTTCCTTCCATGATTTCTGTGAAGTAAGCCCCTAATTCTAGTGCTTTTTGACTTTCTTGATCAAAGGTCAAAATGTTGGTCAACAAGGCCACCTGCTTGCTGAAAGAGGTATAGGTATCGACCTCATCAAAGGCGTTTTGTTGCAGGTAGTCTTCACGGATCATCTTAGCCGCATTCATGGTCAAGCGGTCTTTTTCAGACAAGGAATCTAGACCAACCAAGCGGACGATTTCTTGCAATTCACTTTCTTTTTGAAGCAAATTCATAGCGCGGGTCACTTTCTCAGACCAGCTGATTTGTTCATGTAGATCGATATAGCGACCGACTTCATCTTGGTAAAGGGAATAAGAACTCAACCAGTTGATGGCTGGGAAGTGACGACGTTGCGCCAACTGAGCATCTAAGCCCCAGAAGACCTTGACAATCCGCAAGGTATTTTGCGTGACCGGCTCTGAAATGTCTCCACCCGGAGGAGAAACAGCACCGATGGCGGTAATCGAACCTTCACGCGCAGTGCTTCCGAGTGTCTTGACCCGACCTGCCCGCTCGTAGTATTCAGCGATCCGGCTACCAAGATAGGCTGGGTAGCCTTCATCCCCTGGCATTTCTTCTAGACGACCAGACATTTCACGGAGAGCTTCTGCCCAACGCGAAGTCGAATCCGCCATGATGGCAACGGAATAACCCATATCACGGAAGTATTCGGCAATAGTAATCCCTGTGTAGATGGAAGCTTCCCGCGCCGCTACTGGCATGTTCGAAGTGTTGGCAATCAGAACGGTCCGTTGCATGATGGATTGACCAGTTGTTGGATCGATCAATTCTGGAAATTCATTCAGAACGTCCGTCATTTCATTTCCGCGTTCCCCACAACCAACGTAAATTACGATGTCTACATTGGCAAACTTAGCCACCTGGTGTTGCACAACTGTTTTTCCAGCTCCAAAAGGACCAGGAACTGCTGCAGCTCCACCTTTAGTAACAGGGAAGAAGGTATCGATGACCCGTTGACCGGTGACCAAAGGTTCCACTGGAATCAGTTTTTGTGCAAAGGGACGGCCTCGACGAACCGGCCATTTTTGCATCAAGGTACCAGTAAAGAGGCTACCATCTGCCTGCTCGATCTCATAAACCGGCTCTTCAACTGTGTAAGAACCTGCTGCGATCTTGGTCACACGTCCACTGACTCCGTATGGCACCATGATGCGGTGTTCCACCATATTGGTCTCTTGAACGGTACCGACGATGTCTCCAGCGACCACCTCTGTCCCTTCAGTCACGCTTGGCTCGAAAGCCCATTTGGTGTCCCGCTCTAGATTGGGAACTTGCACCCCACGAACCAAAAAGTCACTGGCAGTCACTTCTTGGAAGCGTTCCAAGGGGCGTTGGATCCCGTCAAACATCTGAGAGATCAAGCCTGGTCCCAATTCAACAGAAAGGGGGGCTCCAGTTGTTACCACTGGTTCTCCTGGACCGACTCCAGACGTTTCTTCATATACTTGGATAGAGGCTTCGTCCCGCCGCATCTCAATAATTTCGCCAATCAAACCAAGATCGCCGACCCGGCAAATGTCTTGGATATTGGCCTCCTGCATCCCTGATGCAACCACCAAGGGACCGGAAACTTTGATAATTTTTCCTTGAGTCATGTATTCCTCCTGGGAATCCTTTGTTTCTTTGTTTTACTTTTTTGCTATCTCTCTTAGAGATTGCTTTTGTTGGCCTTTGGCATCGAAATTGCTTGGATCCAACCAGGCTTCGAAGCGCTGTTTGATAGCTGGCCATTCTTGGTCAATGATGGACAACCAGTCTGTATCACGGGTCCGACCTTTATAAACAACAGCCTGACGGAAACAGCCTTCATAGGTGAACCCTAAGCGCTCAGCTGCTTTGCGAGATGCTTGGTTTAAGGCATCGCATTTCCACTCATAGCGGCGGTAGCCTAAATCTTCAAACACGTAGCGCGCTAACAGATACTGAGCTTCCGTAGCCATGCGTGTCTTTTGGAGCGCTGGTGAATAGGTCACTGCTCCGACTTCGATCACCCGGTTAGCTTGATCGATCCGCATGAGAGAGAAAGTCCCCAAAGCCTTGCCTGAATCTTTGTCTACAATCGCATAGTAAAAGCGACCTTGGGCTGTCATGAGATCATCTAATAAGTAGTCCCACTCCTCTTCATTGCGGGCAGGGCCTTTGAACAGAAAGGTCCACATAGCTGCTGGAGAGTCCGGCCCGTAGACCTGATAAAGATCTGCTCCATGTTTTTCTTTTGAGAGGCGCTCGATCACGGTATAGCGACCTTCGATCCGCTCAATAGCTGGCAGACGCCCCGGTGTAAACTCCGGCAGTGCATCCCCAATCGCTTGACCAAATTCATTTGTTCTCATAAAATATCCTGTCCTACTGCTTTTTCGACATTATCACGAATCCGCTGTTGGCCCAGTCCTGTAGTCCCTCTATGGGTCGGGATAAGGATCAGAGCCGGTGTTAGCTGCTGGTCGTAAAAAGCCACTGTATCTGGAATGGCCTGAGCAATATCCTCTGTCAGGTAGATAATCCCGAAGTTTTCCCGACTGAGTTTTCGCAAGGTATTAATCGCTTCTTGTGGCTCTGTGACCGGATAGGTTTGAAAGCCAATCAGGCGAAAAGGAAGGATGGCATCCCGATTGCCCACAACTGCGATCTTATAGGTCTGTTTGTCCATAAATCGGTCTCATCCTTTCTTTGATGTCTGCTAGCGGAAAACCATTGTCTAAACCAGAGAGGACCAAACGAAGGTTGGTCACCTCTAACTCTTTTCCGTAAAGATAACGAACAAGAGGGAGTGGTCCATCGACTTCAAAACGGCCAGCGTCTAGAAGACTGAATTTCACCAAACTCTCTAAATACTCCAACTCTACGGTCTTTAGTTGACCGGTGCGCATCTTTTCTTCATAAGTCTCTAAGGCGAGATCGTACTCCAGCGGATTGACTTGATAAAACCAGGTCAACCACTGACCGGATTCTAGCAGGTCAATCACCTGATGGGCACTGAGGCTCCCTTCATCTGAAAGTAATTGGTGCATAAAGCTATGCGGTTTTTGCTGATCCAAGGCCCGCTTAACTGTAATCGCATTGTAAAAGTCAATGGTCACGTCTACCAACTGCTTCAGAGTCGGATGATCTAGACTGTCCCCTAAGTATCTCAGGTGTTTAAAATAGGCTAAGTCCATCCCGATTTCAAGGACCCGCAAGTCCTGATAGTCTTGGAATTCTTGCCAGGTTGCAGCCACTTCTTCCGCCATAAAGGCCGGACAATGCTCTGCAGAAAAGGTCGCCACCAAATGCTCGAGCACATCGAGAGAATAAGGACCGGTAGGGATCAATAAGTGCCCCAACTTGCGCTCTGTCGCCTTGTGTTTCAGATAAACCTTGAGATTATGATAGGTGTACTTCAAGGTAAAAAGGCTAACCAGGTCTGACTGAGGGCTTACCTCAAAAGCCCATTGGTATTCTGCCAACAAGGCTGCCATCAGACGGTCTTCAAGGGCTGCTAAATCCTTGATCTCCTTGCTATCTAGAGCATAGGGTGTTCCTTGTAGCAAGCCTTCTCGGCTCTCGCTGGAGGGACTTGCAAGCAACTGCTCGAACTGACTGGGACTGACAAAACTAGCCTCACGTACGCTGATTCCTGTATTGACTTGAGAATAGGTCCGTTCGCTCATTGCAACCTCCTAGTTCTCTTCATCTGTGAAAATGCTGGCTGCCATCTGGTAGCTTTCTTGCTCCCAAATGGAATCCACCAAATCATGGTAAAGATAGTTGTCATCAATCTTCCCAACTGACAAGACAAAGCCTGCTTGAGCTGGGATCGTTGCATCTGCAACTGTCACATTCTGATGCGTCTGCTTCAATCTCTCGAGAGCTGCTGAATCAAATTTGCTAGCACTCACCGCACCGAAGGTCAGGGTCACAACTTGTCCCTGATAGCGATCTAAGACCGCATCTACAAACTGCATTTCCTTTTCAAGGGGCCAAGCCACCATCGCTTCATAAGCATCCGCAAAGAGATCCTTTAAGACTCGTTGCTTGGTGACAAGGGTTGATTGGCGTTTTTTATTTTCGATTTGTTGGGTTTCACGTTGCAATTTACGTTGAATCCGCTTGAGCTGCTCGGAGCGTTGATTGAGTTTGTCTTGGATCAAACGCTCTTCTTGCGCAGTCTCTTCTTTTAGGATGGTTTCCTTGGCCTCTTCTAAGAGTTTACGCCCTTTTTCGTGGGCTTGGGCCAAGATCGAATCCTTTAATTGGGTTTGTTCATCCATATCGTTTTTTCTCCTATTGCATGCGTCTTGTGTTTTTCGCCTCGCGAGGCGAATCCATCAAAGCTAGCTCTTAGCCGACGCGTAGGGTCAATAGGAAGGACACAACGAAGGCCAAGATGGCATAGGTTTCAACCATGGCCGCAAGGATAACCCCTTTCATCATGTCTTCAGGGCGTTTGGCCAAGATTTGCATCCCTGCTGTCGCAACATTTCCTTGGTGTTTGGCTGAGAAATAACCAACGATCGCAACTGGAAGAGCTGTAAAGAAGTAAGCAACCCCTGTTTCAAGTGGCATATCTGGCTTAATTTGCAACCAGATCAAGATCCCGATAACGAAACCGTACAAACCTTGTGTACCTGGCAACAATTGCAAAATCAAGGCTTGGGCAAATTTTTCAGGTTGTTCTTTCAAGAGCGCTGCTGCTGCTTGACCCGTTTTACCAACCCCAAGGGCAGATCCCATTCCACTAAGTGCAACGGCGATCGCCACACCAAATGCTGCAAAGAAGGCGCCCCCATGGGCTGAAAAATATGATGCTAAAGATTCCATGAATATACTCCTATTTATTAAAGATAATACTTATTTTTTTGTTTTAATATAGCGTTCAGAAGGTTTGAGAGGACGAAATGGTTTGCCTCCTCCTTCGTAGAACTTACCGAAGAACTCCACAAAGATCAAACGGGCTCCATGCACATATCCTGACAAGAAGGACAGGAACATATTAATGGCATGTAGGACGATAAAGAGCAGAAGCCCTACCGTAAACCGTCCAAGCGGTGGAAAGAGATTGACAATGAGGTTGAAGGCTGAACCGATACTCGCTCCAGACAAGCCCAAGGCCATCAAACGGGTGAAGCTGACTAAGTCTCCAACATAGCCACTAACATTGTAGAGGTTAAAGAGACCAGAGGCTAGGCCGGACAACTTCTTGGCACTGACAATGGAAACAATCAAGATCCCAATGGCATTCAAAATAGCCAGCCACTTGCCAATCGGAACTAGAAGGCTCATCCCTGGCAAGATATTGCCTACTGCTAGAAGCATTAAACCAAGTAGGATCAAGACCCAAGCAAAGCCAGCATTATAGGCTTCCGTGTAGTCTTTGAGGCGAATATTTTTCATCCCCCCTAGGAACAGTCCCACTAAGACAGTGACAAAACCAAAGACCACTGAGAGGATCAGGATGGTCATGGCGTTACTGGTCGTACTGATCAGGGCAAAAGGCATCTCAAATCCAAAGAAAGAGCCATAGACCACACCCCAAAGGGCAACTGAAATTCCGAGGAGACTGAAGAAACGAAGGTTCTTCGCTGTCCCAGGCTTGAGCTTGAAGGCTTTAAGGGCAAAGCCTGTCGCCACCGTTAGCAACAGTCCATAACCGATATCTGCGACCATCATGCCAAAGAAAACAAAGTAGAAGAGAGAAACGATCGGTGTCGGATCTTTCTCGTAATACTTAGGTAGGGCGTACATCTCTGTGACTAATTCAAAAGGCTCTACCAAGGCATTATTTCGCAACTGGATCGGAACGTCATCCCAATCTTTTTCCGTCACATCGCGTGTCTCTAGTAAGACCCGAGAACCAAAACCTTCTTGCAAGAAGTCTCGTAATGAGGCCACTTGGGATGTTTCAATCCAACCCTCTAGAGCTACCAAGCTTTGCGTGCTGGCAAGAAGCGCCTTGGCTTCCTCACGAGCTCCCAAGCTCAACAAGTAATCCATCTGGTACTTGAGCTGGTCCAACTCCTTCTGGGAGTTTTGCAACTCGGCTAGGGTTGCTGCAACTACAGCTTCTTGCTCTTTGATTTCCCCTTCTAGGCGATCCAAGTAGACGGCCGGGACCTGCTCTTCTTCATAGTCCAATTCTTTGAACCCATGATCTTCTAGAAGCTCCTGAACAGCTACACGATCTCCCGAACGATACAAGATGACATAGCCGTGTTCGGTTTCAGACGTAAAGACTTCTTCTAACTCCAGCTCAGGATGAGCTTTTAAGGAAGAACGAACAGCGTCTGTATCGCTATTTGGGATCGTCCCGATCAAGCCATGCACATAGTGAAAAGTAGCGAGGGCAGCTGGCGTCACCTCTAACGGTCGCCATTTTTCTAAGCGCTCTATCTCTCCCTTTGCATCCACAATCTTCTGACGAGCCTTGTCTAACACGCGCAATTGGCGTTTCAACTTGGTCAATAGAAGATCCTCGTCTCGAATCATCCCGTGAGCCTGCAAGTCATCAAAAGACAAGCTTAAGGGTTCTTCCTTCAGAGCTTGCAGAACCTTCTTCTCAGGCATGTAGGGCTCTAGAGTCTGAATCATTTTTTCAACTTGTTCTTGACGTTTTTGCAGCTCTACCAAGGCTTGACGATTGTCCTCTGTCAAGGGTTGAGACAAGGTATTTGCCTCAAAGGCAGCCTGCCATTCTTCCTGTTCACTGAGGTCATAAATCTGGATTTTTGCCTCAGACTGTAGCGCTAGTAGGAGACTGTCCAAGTCATCTTTGGGCAAGATGAGGGACAGTTTTTGCATCTGACTAACGGCCATAGCTTGCTACCACCTTTTCTACAATGGCTTCAACTAACCTAGCTCGTTTATCGGTCATCGCCTCTTGTACCTTGGCATCATTGCGCGCAACCGTTTCTTCCAGATCTTTCGTTAAACGGACGAGTCTTTCCTGGGCGTTTTTTTCTGCCTCTGTGACCAATTGCTTGGTTTCCTCATCGTAATGCTGTGCCACTGTTGCAAGGCGATCGCGTGAATCCGTTCGGATTTGTTCAACTTGAGCTTCATAGCCTACGATCACGCCCTGAGCGGCTTGCTCGATCTCTTGCATCATCTCGAGTGTTGCATTCGACATCGTCACACCTCCTTATTCAACTATTGTTCTTCCAACAACAGTACAATTATCTTAAATTATACCACAATTCATATCGTTTGTTCAGGCCCAACCGGGAATTTTCAGAAAATTGTGGACAACCAACAAGCCCAACTGCCAAGATTGGTAGCGTTCTCTTCTTTTCTCCTATCCTGTTCCTAGTTTCAGTATTTCTTACTTGCTTTTACTTGAATAAAGCGGTTACCCATGTTATAATGTGTAATATATTATAGGAGCATCCTGTTATTTCATCTCGTGAGAAAGGAGGATTGCTGTGAAACAAGATCAAGATTTACGCACTATTATCGCCAGCCACGAAGCTGAGTTAACGGATATGGAACGCGACATTGCCCAGTACTTTTTATCATCCGAAGCACGACAGCACTCCCTGTCCTCTTCTCGCGTAACGGAGTTACTCCATGTCTCAAAGGCAGCTTTAACGCGTTTCTCTCAAAAATGTGGCTTCACTGGCTATCGGGAATTTGTCTATCACTTTAACGAAGAAACCAAAAATCAAAAACAGGTGCAAGAGCATGACGAACTCACTCTCAGTGTCTTGCAACGCTACCACCATATCAGTAACGTCACTGAAAGTCTGGTAAAAGATTCCCAATTAGATCAGGTAGCTGAACTAATTGATCAAGCGGACCGAGTCTATTTCTTCGGGATTGGTAGTTCCGGTTTAGTCGCTCGAGAAATGAAATTGCGCTTTATGCGCCTGGGGGTCGTTTGTGAAGCCCTAACCGATCAAGATGGGTTTACATGGACGACCAGTATTCTCGATTCCTCTTGTTTAGTCATCGGTTTCTCATTATCAGGAAGCACAAATTCCATTACAGACAGTCTTTTGGATGCCAAAGAAAAAGGGGCTAAGACGGTTCTTGTGACCGCTAATCCTGCTGCTATCCACCAAGGATTCACAGAAGTGTTACCGGCCGCACCCCTTCCTAGTAGTACCTATATCGATCGAATCTCTGCGATTTTACCACTCCTCATTGTGGTCGATTTGATCTATGCTCATTTCCTTAATAAAAGCCGAGAACAAAAGGAAATTGTCTTTAATAGCTACTGGGAAAACAAAAAGCTTTCTAGTCAACGTTCTCGAAAATCTTAATATGGTCTCCCTATTTAAAAAACCAAGAAGGATGAGTTTTATCTCATCCTTCTTGGTTTTTTGATTATTCTAAAGAAGTATTTTTACTCTATAATACTGAAACCATATCATCTACCTAGGCCATCTTTTGAGTTGCTTTTTCCTTTACGACAAATACAAAGCCGATAGAGCCGACGACGGCTCCAAGCAAGATCCAATAGACCATATCCGATGAAGCAATTGGTCCTGCCAAGAGACCTGCTAGTAAAAAGAGATCGATATACAGTCGGGTATCGCGATAGAAGGTCCAATTGAAATGGTAGCTACCTTCTGGATACTGACGTGGCGATACAGGTGGTTGAAAGACCTGAAGAAGGATCAAAATCCCAACAAAAGCAAGATAAGCTAGGCTAACTACCGAAAGCGGAGCCCGCATCGTCAAAGCTACAGCCGCTAAAAGCAAGACCAAGATCCAGAAATGGAAGTCCATCCAGAATTCACGATGATAACAAAACCGTTTCATAAGATCACACCTTTCTCTTTATGTAATCGTTTTCTGCACTTCTATTATAAGATAATGAATTTATTTTGCAAGGAATCATCTGCTATTTTGGATTGAAAATAGGACCAGAATATCTCTGGTCCGTCTAAAAAAACTATGAACAAATATTAGTTGCCACTTCATTCACTGATATCGTTTTCGATAATCACCTTGAGTGCATGGTTTTCACCCGCATGTTTAAAGACATCATAGGCTTTTTCAACTTCTGAGAGTTTGAAGTGATGGGTGATAAGCTTGGTCGCATCGATCTTGCCTGATTTCAAGACATTGAGCAACATTTCAGTGGTATTGGCATTGACAAGACCAGTGTTGAGGGTAATGTTCTTGATCCACAATTCGTCCAAATTGAAGCTAACTGGTTTTCCGTGGACACCGACATTGGCGATGTGACCACCGACAGAGATAACGTTTTGGCAGACATCAAAAGTAGCAGGATAGCCCACACATTCCATGGAGATATCGACACCACGACCTTCAGTCACTTCATTGATAAAGGCCTTGATTTCAGCGATATCACTTGAGCAGATGGTGTGAGTTGCCCCAAATTTCTTGGCTGCTTCAAGACGAGATTCAGACAAGTCCACCATGATAATCGTAGCAGGTGAGAAGAACTGAACGGTCAAGAGAGCCGCAAGGCCGATTGGACCAGCTCCAACGATACAGACATTATCGCCTGGTTTTACATGAGATGGAAGCACCCCAATTTCATAAGAGGTTGGGAGAATATCTGAGAGCATGACCAAGGCTTCGTCATCCACAGTTTCAGGCGCATGATAAAGACTACCATCCGCATGTGGAATGTGGACATACTCTGCTTGAGTTCCGTTGATCAAGTGACCCAAAATCCAACCACCATCTTCACAGTGAGAAGGCAGACTACGTTTACAGTAGTAGCAAGTATTACAAGCTGTGACACAAGAGATGATAACCTTGTCGCCCACCTTGAAGTTATTCACTGCATCGCCGACTTCTTCGACGATCCCGATTCCTTCGTGGCCTAAAATTGTGCCTTCCTTACAAGCCGGAACATCTCCTCCTAGGATGTGAAGGTCTGTCCCACAGATGGTTGTCTTCAAGACACGCACAATGGCATCCGTTGGATTTTTGATCACTGGTTTTGGTTGATCCAGCAGTTGCAGATTGCCTGCAGATACATAAGTTGCAGCTTTCATAAGCGACTCCTTTTTTGTTGGTTTGATAAAACCATTTTATTTTCGTTTCTTTGTGAATATTATAACATACTAAGTAAGCGATTGCAAGAATTTATAGGCACATTTTTAAAAGTTTTCGAGCAAACAAAAACATTCCTCTTATCTCTACCAGAGGAATGTTTCAATCACCTTGTTCTAATTGTTGACGCTGCTTATAGTACTCTTGCTGCTCGCGCTCACGCTCTTCTTCTAAACGCTCTTCATAGCGCTTGAGTTCTGCCTCAAACTCTTCTTGCAAGGCAAATAAACGCTCCAAGCCACTTTGGGCCTCCGCACTTGGCGCTTGAAAATGCAAGGCACTCAGCCAGTCCACTAAATTTTCTGTATGTTGGCGGACATCCATACGCATATCCGCATAATCCCACTCCAACTCACTGAGCTTTTGATTGAAGCGGTAATGTCGATCTTCTAGTTGTTCTAATTCACTATTTCCTGAATGGTACATCACATACCTCCTTTAATCGGACTCAATAAAATCGGCTTCTTCACTGCTTTCAGTGCTGTTTCTACCGCGTCCGCTGCTCCTCCTGTAAATCCATCTTTCAAATCACTAACGAGGGTCGTTGTAGCAAAAGAGCGCATCTTTTCGGATTGACCGCCCAAGGTTACCTGCAAACTCATCCCTTCCAACATCATCAAGGCTTTCTGCGTTGCAATCAAACTTCTGATCGCAATCCGCTCTTGCTCCTTTTTAATCTCTCGATGGAGCTCCTCAATTCGTTCTCTGTCCTCTCCCAGGATCTCTAACATCTTTTTCTCCTACTTATGAAAAATCAAAGGCCGTCGCTTGTCCCTTGTCCAAGTCCACCAATTGAGCTGATGCAGCCTCCAGCTGACCTGCCAAATCTGACAAGCGAGTGGAATAGGCCTTTGCTTGGGCGAGGTTCTCCGCCTCTACCGCTTGGTCCCAACAAGCATCCATGGAGAACTCTCCTAATAGTTGCTCCACTTCTGCGTCTGTTAAAAATTGGGCCATGCTGTGGGCCATTTGTGACACCTCAGCGACCTTATGAGAAACCGTCTCCTTGGCCTCTTCCAGCTTATCCTTGACCTCTGCCTCAAAGGCAGTTGCTTGCGCTGAAGCATTCTGCGCTACCGCCAGCACCAATTCCTCCCGCAATTGAATGGTCTGGGTTCCAGACGCGCTCGCTAGTTGCTGATGGAGGCTAGAAATGCTTGGCTTTTCCTGCCCATACATGGAGACCACCGAAGCAGATGATGGCTGATTTTCTGAAGTGGAAGTTTCCCGATCTCGTTGGGGCATTTTAATAATTTTCTGTGCCTGATCTTGTCTTCCTTGCACGTCACCTTCTAACTCCATTTGAGATGGCCTCCTTTCTTGGATTTGTTTTTTCGTTTCCTATAACTGAAAAAGGATCATAACCCTTCAGCTACAGGCAGATTCACACACTATAGGGTAACATAAAATAGCTCGGAATGCTATAAAAATAACACAATTTCTGAAAAAAAGTCTAATTTTTTATGAAAAAACGAGTTTTGGACCCAAATAGCAAAAATCCCCCACTCTTTCGAGTGGGGGTAGCTGATAAACATCAGTTGTTCCTTGGCGTCTTATTTACGACGTCCTGGACGTTCCTTGTAACCATAGTAAGCATCTTCGATGATTTCTTGCATATGGTCTACCATTGGAAGACGTGGGTTAGCTGGTGAACATTGATCTTCATAAGCAAGGAAGGCCAATTCACGAGAATGTTTCTTCCATTCTTTTTCATCGATGCCTTGTGCTTTGAAGTTCATTTCGATACCACAGCGTTCACCGAGTTCGTATACAGCTTTTGCGTAAGCTTCAACGGCTTCTTCTGGAGTAGAGCATGGAAGTCCTAGCATACGAGCGATATCTTGGTATTTTTCATCTGCACGGTAGTAGTTGTACTTAGGCCATGTAGCTGTCTTAGCTGGGCGTGTACCGTTGTAGCGGATAACGTATGGAAGCAAGATGGCATTGGTCCGTCCGTGGATGGTGTGGAATTGCGCACCGATCTTGTGGGCCATTGAGTGAGAAATACCGAGGAAGGCATTGGCGAAGGCCATACCTGCGATGGTTGACGCATTGTGCATCTTTTCGCGTGAATGGAAGTCCGCATTCTTGACTGAGCTTTCCAAGTTTTCAAAGACAAGTTTAATAGCTTGAAGAGCAAGACCATCTGTGAAGTCGCTAGCCATTTGTGATACGTAAGCTTCTGTCGCGTGCGTCAAGACGTCCATACCAGTGTCTGCTGCAACAGATCCTGGAACTGTCAATACCAAGGCAGGGTCTACGATGGCAACTGTTGGAGTCAATGAGTAGTCTGCGATTGGGTATTTACGGTTGTTTGCTTTATCAGAGATAACGGCAAATGGAGTTACTTCAGATCCTGTACCAGATGTTGTTGGGATCGCAATAAATTTAGTCTTCTTACCAAGCAATGGGAACTTGAAGGCACGTTTACGGATATCCATGAATTTTTGTACCAAGTCACGGAAGTCCACTTCTGGTTGTTCGTAGAAGAGCCACATAACTTTGGCCGCATCCATTGGTGATCCACCACCGAGAGCAATGATCGTATCTGGTTTGAAGGCACGCATGATCTCTGTACCACGTTCAACAGTTGTGATATCTGGATCTGGTTCTACGTCTGCAAAGATTTGGTAAACCACCTTGTTGCGACGAAGGTCAAGCTGTTCGATGATACGATCAAGGAAACCAAGCTCTACCATAGCGTGGTCTGTAACGATCATGACACGTTCAACGTCACGACATTTTTGTAGGTATTCAATTGAATCACGTTCAAAGTATGTTTTTGAAGGAAGTTTCATCCATTGCATGTTATTTCTCCGGCGTCCGACTTTTTTGATATTCAAGAGGTTGATGGCACTAACGTTGTCCCCAACAGAGTTGCGTCCGTAAGAACCACATCCAAGTGTTAATGATGGCAAGAAGGCATTGTAAACATCCCCGATACCACCGAAAGTCGAAGGAGAGTTGCAGATCACACGAATAGCTTTAACTGCTTTACCAAATTCTTTGGTCAATTCTTCATCAGCAGTATGGATGGCTGCTGAGTGACCAAGACCGTTGAATTCAACCATTTGGCGAGCTTTGTTAATTCCGTCTTCACGGCTTTCAGATTTCAAAACAGCGATGACTGGTGACAATTTTTCACGAGTCAACGGTTCTTTTTCACCAACTTCTTTACATTCTGCCGCAAGGATATTGGTTCCTTCTGGTACAGTGAAGCCAGCTTGTTCAGCGATCCATGCTGCTGGTTTCCCAACGATGTCCGCATTCAATTTCGCACCCGCGCAGTTCTTGCTGTTGGCTTTTACGCCGAAGCAGAACTCTTCAAGAAGGGCTTTTTCTTTTTTGTTAACAAAGTAAGTGTGGTAAGATTTGAATTCTTCAACAAACTCATCGTAGATTTCTTTATCGATGATGACCGCTTGTTCAGACGCACAGACCATACCGTTGTCAAATGATTTAGACATGACGATATCGTGTGCTGCTTGGCGGATGTTGGCTGATTTTTCAACGTAAGCAGGCACGTTTCCGGCACCAACCCCAAGAGCTGGCTTCCCACATGAGTATGCTGCTTTAACCATGGCGTTACCACCGGTCGCAAGGATAGTCGCAACTCCTTCGTGTTTCATAAGGGCACTGGTTGCTTCCATAGAAGGTTGGGTAATCCATTGCACACAGTTCTCAGGTGCTCCAGCTGCAATTGCTGCATCGCGGACGATTTGTGCCGCATGAGCAGATGATTCTTGAGCAGATGGGTGGAAGGCAAAGACAATAGGGTTCCGTGTCTTCAAGGAAATCAATGCTTTAAAGATTGCTGTTGAAGTTGGGTTGGTTGTAGGTGTGATTCCGCAGACAACTCCGACTGGCTCAGCAATCAGGGTCAAACCAGTGACGTCATCTTCTGAAATGACACCAACTGTTTTCGTGTGACGCATGTTATTTACTACGTGTTCACAAGCGAACAAGTTCTTCGTCGCCTTGTCTTCAAAGACTCCACGACCAGTTTCTTCATAGGCATGAAGAGCGAGCTCACCGTGAGCGTCAAGAGCCGCCACAGATGCTTTCGCCACAATGTAGTCTACTTGCTCCTGATCCAATTTGCGCATTTCTTCAAGCGCCACCAGCGCTTTTTGCACCAACTCGTCTACGTGTTTTTCAGCAGCGAGTTTCTTTTCTTCAGGTGAGAGAGTTTTTTTATCAGCCATTTGATGCTTTCCTCCAATGTTTGAAACCCTTATCCTTTTCTAGAACTTTTTCATGTTTTCTGAAATTTTCAAGAATAGTGTAAGAAATTTCGATTTGTTAATTATTTCACAATATAATTGTACTCTATTTTGAGATTTTTGTAAACACTTCCAAGCAACTTTCACAAAGATTTTTTTGAAGTTTGTGAAATTTTTATCAATCTTATTGATGTGAAAGCAATTGTCTAGCAAAATTGTGAAAAAATAATTAAAAAAATTTTTTCTTCACAAAGAGATGTTTTCAATTGATTTTTGTAAGCGTTTTCTTAATCTTACTAAAATAAGCAGCTTTTTACAAGTAAAAAGTTGCTTTTTGTTTTATTTTGTTAGGATTTGTTTTGTTTCAGTTTCAGAGAAGCATTGTTACTTCTTGACCGGACCTTTTTCGGCCTTATCAAGGGCTTCTTTGACTGTTTGAGCATAGAGTTCCCCACCATTGGTTTCCATATTGAAGTGAACAGAGTCTGTTCCCACCCAAATGTTTGGATTTTCAATTGCTACTTGGTACCAGTCCGCAATCGTGATAAAGTCGTATTTCTTAGCTAGTTCCAACTCATAAAGACGCGTTTGAACCGATTCACTGGACTGATCGTTGGCATAGCGCCCATCATATGGTGTCACAAGGATCAAGCGACGGCCTTTTGGAAGTTTCTCAACATACTGATCCAGCAATTCTTTGTAGTTGCTTACAGTATTGGTTCCTAGGGCAATGACCACATTTTTTAGGAGAACTTTATTGGAGATATCGGTCTCAAAGACCTTCATTCCATTTTCCAACTGACGGCTCACCACTGCATCGATCTGGATGCCAGGGATGGCTTTAGTCAGGTAGTCCTGTGCTCGCAAGTTAACCGAATCACCGATCATGGTCACACCATTTGAGACGTTATAGTCTGTTGCAGTCGCATTGTCCACCTGCGTCCGTGTGACCTGCATTTTGCTGTCTGCTTGATTGAGCCCACTCACTACCAAACTCTCATCAAAAGCTCCAACGGTAGGTGCAAAGGCGGAGATTCCAACCATCAAGAGAGCCAGAGGAATCATGAGGTAAAAGATCGGTTTGGTCAAAAAGCTGAGATCCATCTTCATACCAAAGACACGAGGCTCCTTGCCTGCAATGGTTGGCTCCAAAATATAGAAGGACAGAGCCGTTAGAATCAAGGAAACGATCGTCGTCACAAGGGCTGCCATCATATTTCCCAAATGTTGAGAGAAGATGATAAAGAAAGGCCAGTGGAAAAGGTAGACACCATAACTGGTATCTGCCAAGAAATTGAGGATGGCTGGTTCCTTTTTATCCGGCGTCTTCTCATGGAGAATGCGGGCCGACAGAATCATGGCACAAGCTGCGATTGTCGCTGCTAAAAAGCCAAACAGATAGGTCCACAAGCTATCAAATGGCAAGAAAAGACTGAGCACAAACAAGAAGGCAAAGCTTCCACCCAAGACCGATAAGGTCTTTTTCATGCTCCAAGACTGCACCAGCTTTGTAAAGTTCGGGCTGACATTGGCAATCCCTGTCACCGTTGCTAGGCATGATCCCGCAAAGAAGGGGAAGATGTGAGTGAAGCTAGAAAAATAGATGGTGGAGAAATTAGCTGTCAGAAAGGCGCGGATGAACATGGACAAGAAGGTGAAGAGAAAGAGCCCACTGGATGCCAGGAAGAGCATGCCTCGGTACTTTCCAACCGTCTTAGCCCGCTTAGCCAAGAACCATGCCAAAAGTGCCCATAGCACATAGTAATGCACTTCTAGAGCCAAACTCCAGGTATGAAGGAAGAGATGTGGAATGAAGTTACTTTCGTAACTACCACCCGTTGCCATCTCAAAGAAATTGGTCACAAAACCGAAGACCGCCGCAATCTGAGTCCCAATACCAGCCACGTAGTCCCGTTGGACCATAAAGGTAAAGGGCATCACGACCAAGACCATAAAGACAAGGGGTGGTACGATCCGGTAAAAGCGCCGTTTCAAGAATGCCAGGTAGTCGATTCCTTGCTTGCGCGCAAATTCATCGATCAAGAGCGCTGTAATCAAAAATCCTGAGAAGGTGAAGAAAATATCTACCCCAATGAAGCCTCCAGGAAAGGCTTTTTGGAAGAAATGGTAAAGCAATACCAATAAGAGTCCTGTAACACGGACTAGTGAAAACCATTTAATGCGCATTTTGATAAATCCCCTGCTTGAATGTTCCTTTGTATACGACGTTGGCTTCTGTGGTTAAGGTGCCTTTGCCCTCCG
This sequence comes from Streptococcus sp. HMSC061E03, assembly GCF_001813505.1. Lineage (NCBI taxonomy): Bacteria > Bacillati > Bacillota > Bacilli > Lactobacillales > Streptococcaceae > Streptococcus > Streptococcus sp. HMSC061E03. The sequence goes on along the minus strand of NZ_KV812802.1, from coordinate 40,693 downwards.
GTTGGCCGTTAACAAACTGCCCTTCATAGGTCCAACCATCCTTGGACTTAAACTTACCATAGCCGCTAAAAGAGCCGTTGACGAGGTTACCTGTATAGGTATCCCCATTTTTAAAGGTGACGGTTCCCTTGCCATTCATCTTGCCACGGACCAAACTTCCGTCGTAACGGATCGCCCCCTTATCCAAGGTCAAGACGCCCTGACCTGGAATGGCTGAAAGGAAAACCAGCAAAGCAGATAGAATAATCACGACTAATGCTGCTATTTCTAAATTTTTTCGCGTCAGATAGACCTTATAGGTCTCATAAAATTCTTTCATATTCTGTATTCTCTCACATATCAAACTCTTAAGAAGTTGCTAACTGATCTAACCAAGCCTTACAGCCGCTCAGGACTCTGGAATAGGTCTCCTCAAAATCACCGGTATACCACGGATCTGGCACACTTTCAGCAGCAAAAAGATGAATCTTGTGTTCTGTTCCTGCAGGAGCCATTCGCTTCAGATCTGCTACATTGTTTTCGTCCATCCCTAGGATCAAATCAAAGTTGTAAAAATCCTCTTCCTTGATCTGTAAGGACGTCTTAGCTGGATCATACGGGACCTGGTGTTGTTGAAAGATTTTCTGGGTTCCCCGATGGATAGGATTTCCATGTTCCCAGCTAGAAGTAGCCCGACTTTCAATCTCATACTGATCGGTCAAATCCTTCATGACAAACTCCGCCATGGGGCTCCGACAAATATTTCCTAAGCAGACAAAGACAATTTTTTTCATGATTCCACCTAACTCCTTGTTCGGACTGCCCAACCTAGCTGAGCTCTTGGCTTTCCACTATGGAAAACCAGCATACTATTACTATTATAACAAAAATGTGACAGAAAGATGACAAAGGGGCTCCATCATTTTAAAGAAAAATCAGATTCCTTATTCAAATCTGATCTGTTTCTCTATTTTGGAAAACGAACCTCTAATAGAGGCCATTTACTCTGCCAATTTTTCTTTTTCATCCGCTCTGTATAAACCGCTAAACGCTCGGGCCTGGCTAAAAAATGCGGAGTCGGCTGAACGATGAAGTCTTCGATATCCCTTGTCCCATAAGGGAGAAAGAGCTCTAGCTGACCATCTTTTCTTAAGCGAACTGCAAGTGCCGTACACTGCTCGGGGTATTTGGAAACCGCGTCACAAGCACTGCGATAAGGAGCCGTCCCTGGACTATGCTGGTGCATATAGACTTGATTTTTCACTTCCCAAGCGTACTGGGGATAGGTCTTCTTTAACTCCTGCTCGATCTGCTGAGTCCCCTCATAGCTAATCGTAGGATCATAAAAGACCAGATCCATATCGGTTGTCGCATCAAACCCTGGTTTTCCAGAAAGCTGGTTCCAGATGAAATTGCGCACCGCACCCGCCGCTAACCAAGAATCTACCAAATCTAGATCTCGAATGATAGCCAAGACAGTCATCATCTCCGGATCCGCTTGAATTTGTTCTACTATTGCTTCTTCCGTCAGCATCTTCTTCTAGTCTCCATTGTAGGGATAATCCAGGTGTTCGTAAGCCTTGCGAGTCGCCACGCGCCCTGTCCGGGTCCGCATGATAAAGCCTTTTTGAATCAAGTAAGGCTCATACATATCTTCTACGGTCTCGCGCTCTTCAGCAATATTGACCGATAGAGTCCCAAGCCCGACCGGGCCACCGCCGTACATCTCAATCATGGTGCGCAGGATCTTTTGATCAACATAGTCCAGACCTTCATGGTCCACATCCAGCATAGAGAGAGCCTTGTCGGTAATGGTATCGTCAATCAAGCCATCGCCCATGATCTGAGCAAAATCGCGCACCCGTTTGAGCAAACGGTTGGCAATCCGAGGGGTCCCACGACTACGAAGAGAAAGCTCTTCGGCAGCTTCGTGGGTGATCTCCATCTCAAAGATTTCGGCGGTCCGCTCGACAATCTCAGTCAAATCATCTTGCTCATAGTATTCCATGTGCCCCGTAATCCCAAAGCGAGCGCGCAAGGGATTGGACAGCATACCAGCTCGAGTCGTCGCCCCAATCAGAGTGAAAGGAGGAAGGTCCAGATGGACACTCCGGCTGCTCTCACCAGCTCCAATCATAATGTCGATGTAAAAATCTTCCATGGCGCTGTAAAGCACTTCTTCGACTGACATAGGCAGACGGTGGATCTCATCGATAAAGAGGACATCGCCCGGCTCTAGATCATTGAGGATGGCTACCAAGTCACCAGCCTTTTCAATGACAGGACCAGAAGTCTGCTTGAGATTGACACCCAGTTCATTGGCAATGACAAAGGCCATGGTGGTTTTCCCCAGCCCCGGAGGGCCAAAAAGAAGGACATGATCCAGCGCTTCATCCCGAAGCTTGGCTGCCTCAATAAAGATTTTCAGCTGGTCCTTGACCTTATCCTGACCGATATATTCATGTAAATATTGCGGGCGCAGCGTCCGTTCAACGGCCTCTTCATCGCCCATGATTTCATTGTCTAAAATTCTACTCATACAGTCTATTATAGCAAAAAATGATACCTTCGGTACCATAAATAGAATGTGTTTTTTAAAGATCCTAGTTCACACCGTCGTTCGTTAGAAAAAGTTGAACAGTTGCCCTCATTGCCAACCTTTCTTTTTATTATACGGTCCCTTCTTCTTCATACCTCGCTCACCATTTCACTTTATAATTATTTCCTTTAATGATAAAATTAAAGCAACAAGGTTTAGGAGGTAAATTTATGTTTACTAAAACAAAGAAGATCCTTTTCGGTTTCTTGGCATTCTTTGCAGTGCTCCTCATTGCGGGATGTCAGTCTTCTCCATCGCAGTCTTCTAAAACAAATAAGTCTTCTCAAACAGATAAATCTCCTCAAACAATAAAAGCACCACAAGATCTTACAAAGGATCAACAAGGAACTTGGAAATGGACTGACCAACAAATGACCATTCAGAAAGTATTCCTAGCTTCTAATATCAAAAAACTTGCCGCTGTACTGATGCTTGATGACTTCGATAAGGTTAAGATGACGATGACTATTAAAGATAAAACCGTTGAATTGAAGTACCATTTTGATTACAGAGAACTGTATGAGGATCAAGCATTTGCAACAGGAGAGAACAAAGCGAATTATGAATCGTATTTAAAAAATAAAACTGCTGAATTTAAGAATTATATTCCAAATTTGAAACATACAAAGATTACTCTTGACGAACCTAATTATGCCTATGATTACTCTCTCACTGGAGAAATCGATACGCAGAAACATACTATTACATTCCCTGAAACACCTACATTTTTAAGTAGAATTGTTATGGGAACCACGTATAACTCACTTGTACCAATTACTTATACTTACACCGTTGAAGGTAACCAACTAACACTTTATGCTGAAGGTCAAGATGAACAAAGTCATTTTAGAGTAATACGTCTTCGTTTCAATTACGTAGGAGACAATCATTAGAAGGAGTGATCAATCATGAACAATATGAAAAAAAGTTCCCTATGGATGTTTTCCCTTCTTGCTCTTCTATTTGTATCAGGATGTGGGCAACAACAGAAACAACAGCAACAGAAACAACAAACAACCGCTGAGACTACAACAGTTGCAGAAACTACCACAGTAGCACCTACCCCAGTCTCACTCGAAGGAGACTGGAAAGCTGTAGATTTTAGAGATACAGTGGAACGTACTTTCTTAATTTATTATGATGATGCTAATAGTCGATTAAAGGTTACTGAAGCCTTCCAAGATATCGTTCCGACTCTAAAAATTACAGGAACAGATGTAACTTATTCTTATAGTGCAGATATGAATAAGTATATTGATTTTTATGCTGAACAGAATAAAGATAAATATCCTACAAAAGAAGAAGCTACTGCCATCCTTCTAGGCGTAAGAGAAAAGAAATTTGAAAGCTTTAAACATCAAACTGGAACGTTTGATAACAATACAAAAGTGTTAACTGCAACGTTAAATGATGGGGTTTTAAACGAGAAAGCAAAAACGATCGTATTCCCTGAAGTTCCAAACATCTTTGGAGTTCTACCTCTTTATATTAATTCTACAGACGTACCAATTACTTATCACTACGAATTGAATGGTGACATCCTTACAATTTACGCTGAAAAAACATTCGAAGAAACAGGAGCACATCTCGTTTATCCGATGAAATTCAAGAAAGTTTCAGATCCTAAAACTAATTAAATAACTCCCTGCCCCTTGAGATTTTCTCAAGGAGCTTTTTTCTGTTCAAAAAAATAATTTAGGAAACCTTGAGAATCTCATCTATTGGGTACTCTGCTACATACAATTTTTCCGTTTCTTATGTTGAATAATCGGTCAAGTTACAAAACAAAATTGCGATTCGTTTGAAAGCCCTTGCAAAACAATTGTGTTGAACGTATAATATAAGCGTAATACAATCATCTATTTTAAGGAGGTCTAACGATGATTAGACGTTATAAAAAATTATTTTTAGCATTCGTTGCTCTGCTCTCAGTCTTCCTACTAGCTTCTTGTTCTCAAAAACAAAGTGGCTCTAAAAATGCTGCTAAAACAGAAACAGCAAAAGTCGAAACGATTGATGGCGAATGGGAATTAGTCGATACTCTCGATGCTTTAACGGAATCCATCGGTGCCTATACCCTCCATGGAATCCACTTTGCACACTTGCTTGAATCTGTTAAAGACTTCAAAATGGACATGAAGATTGAAAACAATACGGCAACGATTAAATACGACTATAACATTGATAACTTTATTAAAGCTTTCTACACTGTCACAACAGAAGCTAGAGGCAAGACTGAAGAAGAATTCAAAAAAATCATGTATGACTCTCATGAAGGATTTGCAGGCGACTTTAAGAAATACAAAGTCAGCATGAATAAAGATACTGGCGTGTTTAGCTACGAAGCAACGGGTTCTATTGATCAAGGTGCCAAAACAATGACCTTTGATGAAGGACTTTCAGTAGCAAACTCATTCTTCTTCTCATTCGGTGAAAATCGCGTTTCGCCAAACACATATCACTACAAATTAAAAGACGACATGCTTTATGTCACGATTGACGGAAAAGCGAAGAAAAATAATCTTCCAGTTCACTATGAACTACACTTCAAACGTAAAGGAAGCACTACTCAAAAAGACCCTGTTCCAATTGAAGGAAAATGGCAAGCCATCGACTTCCGACCAGCTCTTGAACGTAGCTTAGCCTTTAAAGATTTTGACAATGATGATTCGGCTATCAAGTTGATCTATCCTGAGGCATGGAAAGATTTAAAACCAACGTTGAACATTACAGATACATCTGTTGAATTCGACTATACTGTATCTCTAGCAGATGGTTTTGGAAGGTTCTACGATTACTTAAAACAAAAAGATGCATCTAAAGTGACTCAAACGAAAGAAGAATATATTAAAAATCAATTTATTAAATTATCAGTCAATCTACAGGATGGCGCTAAGGACTTGCCCAATACAACTTATGAATTTGATAGAGGTAATGCTAAAATTCATTCTGTTTTGAAGAACGGTAAATTAGATACAGCAAACCAAACGATTATCTTCCCAGAAGCTATCAATATTGTGCAACTTGCAACCATGTCCATTGGACCTGTCGCTAAAGAAACTACGTATAAATACTCTATTGATGGAGATATTTTAACGTTGACGATTGAGCAACGCGATGGACGGAATAATCTAAATACGATTATTTCAGCAAAATTCAAAAAAGTGTCTGATGCAACGAGCAAGTAGTCATTCCACTGCTCCTTGAGAATTTCTCAAGGAGCTTTTTTCTGTGCAAAAGAATTAATCCAAGAGTTTACGCTCTATTAAAACACTTCGGTACCTTTGGTTCGGTTGAACTCTCTGAGTTCACCTCATTAATTTTTTAAAGATCGTAGTTCTCACTTGCGTTCGAACTGCGTCAATGTACCTAAGCTCGTCTACGTCCCTATCAGGCTTGGTTAGATGAAATAGGTTTAGTAATAATTACATAACGCAGTGGTTGATTGGTATCTTTGTTCGCTCTTATAGCTCCAAAGATTACCTAATCAACTGTGCGGGGGTGAGACAACGAACAATTTTAAAAAATTGTTCTGTCTCACTCCCAGAAAAAAGCCACCGATTTTGGTGGCTCTTATAGGGAGATTATTATGAAAAAGTTTTAGGAGTTTTATCATTCAAAGTTAGGAGGTCTTTGATGATGGTATTAGTATACGATAGGAAGCTTAAACTTTCCTTATAGTTTTTCTAAAAAATTTTTTTCGAGAAAAAGAGGAGGTCCTAAGCAAGGATTTCACATTCTTGTTTGGGTCACCCCTTTCCTCCTTATTTCTTAGCGATGGCATGGTAGCTAGTCTTGCTGGTGAAGACTTGACCTGCTCTCAAGATGACCTTTTCAGCCTGATCACTGTGAATGGCATCTGGCACTGTTTGGAATTCTAGAGCCAAGCCATTGTGCTGAACCATTGGTTGGCCTTGTAGACGAACGGTTTCATCTACGAAATTGGCTGAATACACCACCAAGGCTGAGGCTTCTGACTTGAAGGTCAAGAAACGTCCAGATGGCTGATGGTAAAGAAAGCCAGCATTTTCATGCCCTTCTGGAAGAGCAAATGGATGGTCTAATCCTTCTACCAGACGGATTTGCGGATCAGAGTCCTTAAAAAGATCCTCCAAGAGCATAGCTTGGTAGAGATGCTGAACAACCGGACTTTCTCTATCCACGGTCTGAAGAGGAACACCATCTGGATGGATAGGGTAAAGCCCTTGATGGTTGATCTGAAAGACATGGTCATTGATCGGTTGGGTGAAGTCCCCAGATAGGTTGAAATAGCTGTGGTTGGTCGGGTTAACTAGAGTATCTTGATCCGTTTCTACCCGATAAGCAATCTCGAGTTCACCATCTTCCGTCAAACCATAGGTTACCCAGATCTTGAGATTTCCAGGGAAACCACCGGTTCCATCCGCCCGTTCTGTATAGAGAGTGATTTCCTGATCCGTTACCGACTCCACGCTAAACAAAACGCTATCCCAGCCCGTTGGTCCACTGTGGTTGCAGTTGGTACCATTGTTGGCTTCCAAGTGATAGGTTTGACCATTGAGTTCAAAGCTAGCTCCTGCAATCCGGCCTGCTACCGGGCCAATACTAGCCCCATATTTAGGGCTATTGCCCACATAGTCCTCAAAGCGATCAAAGCCTAAAATAATATTAGTAAACTGGTCTTCTTTATCAGGCGTCACATATTCTAAGATCGTCGCCCCATAGGTCATGACAGATAATTGGTAGCCCTTGTCATTTTCGAGGCGATAAGCCCGAACCTCTTGATTCTGCCATTCTCCAAACACGCTTTCTTGATACTGTTTCAAAACCTTCTCCTCTCACTGTTTTTCTCCATTGTATCAGTTTCACAAGAAGAAACACTCCACTTTTTATAGAAAATTAGTGGCTATTCTTTATGAAATGGATGAATGATCACTCCTTGCACAACCCGATTGACAGTACCAGTCGGTGAAGGTGTGTCTGGGCGATTTTGCACCTTGAGTGAGGTCAAAAGAGAAATCAATTGACCATAGATAATGTAAGGGAAGGCACGGTAGATATCTAATGAGTCTGCTGATGCTTCCACCAACACTTCCCGTACATGCTCGATCCCTGCAGCTTGATCGGTCAAGAGGACAACTTGACGAGCAATTTGATCCCCTGCAACTTCTCGAACCAAGTCTAGATCATACTGACGAGTGTAAGAATCAATGGATCCAAAGACCAAGACCAGGGTCTGGTCATTGATGAGGGATTTCGGACCGTGACGGAATCCGACAGGACTCTCATACATGGTTGCGATTTTGCCTGCTGTTAATTCCAAAATCTTGAGCTGGGCTTCATGAGCTAGACCAAAGAAAGGTCCTGCCCCCAGATAGATCACGCGCTCAAAGTCTAGATCGACCACTTCTTTGACCGCACGGTCCTTCTCCAAGATTTGCTCAGATAGATGAACCAGCTCTTCTACTCGTTTTTCCTTGATCTCTTCCTCGCTTGGATCAAAGACCAAGAGAGCTGTCAAGAGCATGGAGGTAAAGCTAGAGGTCATCGCAAAGCCGGCATCATTGGTTTCTTTAGGTTGGAGAAGCAAGAGATTGCGCTCATCCCCATGCGCCTGCAAAGCCAGTTTTCCTTCTTCGGCACAGGTAATGGTGATCTGATAGAGTTCATCAACCAGATCTTGGGCCAACTGCACAGTTGCAACACTTTCTGGCGAATTGCCACTCCGGGCAAAGGATACTAAAACCGTCGGAACCTCTTTTTTCAAATAGGTTTGTGGATGCGCCACGATATCCGTCGTCGCAATGGATTGGAAATTCCAGTGGCGTTCATCGTGCACTTCCTGCAAGTAAGGAACCAAGGTATCTCCCACATAAGCCGAGGTCCCAGCCCCTGTCAAGATGACCTTGATATAGTCATGCTCTTGCCCAATTTTTTCTAAGAAAGCTTTTATTTCCGCTTTTCTTTCTTGGTACAAGCGAGCTGTTTCTTTCCAAACACTTGGTTGTTGGTAGATCTCACGAGTGGTGATCTCTGCTCCTAGCTCCTGCAAGTCTTCTTTTGTATAGTCTAACATAGAAACTGTTGTTCCTTTCTACAATCTAACGTTGATAAATGGGAAAGGAGCCTGAGATGATGCTCCCAGACTCCCATACCAACCTACTCATCTTCATCATCATCAAGGTTTGACAAGAGGTCATTGACCTTGACAATACTTTCTTTTGCACGTTCAGGGTAGTCCCCTTCATTACCAGTCAGGCTACTATTGATGAACTCGATGACCATCGGAAGATTCATCCCTGCGTATAAGTCAATCGCACGTCCTTCAAGGATCAAGCGGCTCACGGTGTTGCAAGGAGTTCCTCCCAAGAGATCGGCAAATACAATATAGTCTTCTAGACCTTGGACGGTTGCTTCAAATTTAGCGGTAAAGTCTTCTGGCCCTTCTTCTGGTAAGAGTGCAACCGTATGGATGGATTCTTGTGGCCCCATAATCATCTCTGTGCTCGCTTTGAGCTCTTCACAAAAGCGACCATGGCTGACCAGTACTAACTCTTTTGCCATACCCTACTCCATTACTGCATGCCGAAGCAGAAATGACCAAAGGCAGAGAAGGCAATCGCTGCGACGATAATCAACAAGATAGCTTTAGTTGAGTTCATTCCTTTACGTCCAAGCAACCAGTAAATCACACCTGTGATAATAGCTGGAACCAAGCGTGGGAAGATCAAATTGAGCATGTCTTGGATATCGATGGCTTTGTCCCCGATGTGTGGCATCCAGGTTACATCCACATTGATCATCGTTGCAATCAAGGCACCGACCATGAAGATACCAAGTACAGAAGCTGCTTCGATCAAAGCTGTCAAGGTACTTTGCATGTTGTTGATTAAGTTGGTACCTTCTTTATAAGCGAATTCCAACTGTTTCCAACGGAAGATATCATAAGCAACTGCCACAGCAATCCAAAGGAAGATACCCCATGGTTGACCTTGTGACGCGATGGTTGCTGCAATAGATCCCATAATAGCTGGAACCAAAGATCCAAAGATAGAGTCTCCAAGAGGGGCAAATGGTCCCATGAGACCTGTCTTGATCCCGTTAACCGCATCTTTAGAGTTGACACCATCTTTTTCTTCCAAAGCCAAATCAAAACCAGTGATAATGGTGTGGAAGAATGGAGAAGTATTGAAGAATTGCGTATGCAATTTCATCATTTCTTTCAATTCAGGTGTGCCATCTCCATACATTTTCCGCAATTGTGGAAGAAGCATGTAAAGGTAACCAGAAGCCTGCATCCGTTCGTAGTTCCAACCTAATTGGAAGGTGAAGAGGCTACGTTTGTTGATTTGTTTAAAATCCTCTTTAGTGAGTTTGTAGTTATTAGAATTCGTCATCTTCAATTTCCCCGCTTTCTACATTGCTTGCTGGAGCAGCTACAACTGTACGTTGGCTGTTTTTAAAGTGTTGCACTGCAAGGAAGATACCGATGATGGCAACCCCGATCATAGATACAGATTTGAAGTTGTTTGTGAAGGCAACCATTTGTTCTTTTGGAAGTTTTGCAAACGCATCTGTTCCAAGCATAGCAGAAATTGCAGCACCAACACTTTGAACATTGCTGTAAAGCACTGTCAACATCGCTGTCAAGCCAAAACCAAGGGCAAGATAGTGAAGGTGACGTTTCACAGGCAAGTAGTGAAGCAAGATCGCAAATCCAAGACCAGGAAGCATACGTCCTGCAAGAGTCAAGCCGTTTGCGAACCATTGATATTTTGCAACAAAGTCAACAACAGATTGGACAAAAGCACCACCAAAGGCAAGAGCCAAGAAGACTGGAAGAGCACGAGAGAGAGCCCAAGGAACAGCACCAAGAAGGTAGTTGCGTTCAATTCCTTTATAATCAAAGCGTTCGATCGCCGCATCAATACGGTGTGCAAAGGCAGTAGTACTCATACGGCCAAGGATATCTGCATAGGTCAAGAGAGCAGCTACGGGAACGGCAATAGTTGAAATCGCAATTTCTGGTTTAATACCTTGCGCTACTGAAAAGGCAGTTGCAAGAACGGCACCAGAAGTGGCGTCAATACGAGAAGCTCCACCGAAAGTACCTACACCGAGCACTGTCAATTGGAGAGACGCTCCGATAAAGAGACCTGTTCCTAAATCCCCCATAACAAGTCCTGTAATGAAACCAGCAAAGACTGGTGAGCCTGCTGATGAAACAATCGTCAACTCATCACAGATTTGATAAGCTGAGTACAAAGTAAGTAGTAAAATTTGCCACCATTGTATCATGACAATTTCCTCCTAAAAATTTTCTTTTACTTTAATAACTTCATAAAGTCTTCTGCAGTGTCGTTTGGCACCATCTGAGACGTAATCTTTACACCTTTTTCGTGGATCTTGTTGAAGTCTTCCACGTCCGCGTCCACCACATTGATCGAGCGGGTAATCGCACGTGTCTCATCAGATTGAGACATATTGCCGACATTCAGCGTTTCAAGCTGAACACCTGCTTCGATCAAACGAAGGAAACGATCAGGTTTGCGAGCTACGATAAAGAGTCGTTGGCTATCATATTTTCCAGCCAAGATATTTTCCGCAGCCTTTGCGACTGGCAAGATACTGAGCTTAACACCAGGTGGTGTCGCTAGTTTCAAGCCACTTTTTTCAATATCATTTTGAGCGACTTCATCATCGATCACCATGATACGTGAAACATTTAGTTTGGTAGTCCAAAGATTGGCTACCTGCCCGTGGATCAAACGTCCATCGATACGGCATCCTACAATAGTCATAAGTTTTCCCCCTTTACTTCTTTGAATGTAGGTTGTTGAACAAGTTGAAGTGTCTCTTGGTACCGCCCTTCTGTCTCAAAGACGATCAGGCTATTGGCTCCTTCTTTGAGGAAGCCATGAGGCACGTAAAGTGAAGTGGTCGGTCCGACCTCCCAGAAGCGACCAAGGTTATGGCCGTTGACAAAGACGACCCCTTTCCCAAATCCTGTCATATCCAGATAAGTGTCAAGGGTGTGGTCCAGCTGAAAATCATATCGGTAAAAGGCTGGAGCACCTGTCTGCCATTCCTTTGAAAAATCGAGCTGACTGAGATCTTGTAAATCCAGTGGGTACTGCTTCCAATGAAGGTGGAAATGCAAATCCACACAGACACCTGTGCGAATGCCCTTGTGCTGGCTATCAGCTAAGAGCTTGTGGCCGTAGTTGACACGTCCCATATTCTCAAGCAAGATTTTTAAATTCGTAACCGCTTTCTTTTTTCCTTTGATAAAAAGATCTTCACCGATCTCTGTTTGGTATTGCGTTGCTACATGTTGATCATCCAGGTAAATCTGTACCCGATCCCGGCCATCAATGATGCGCAGTTTTTCTTCTTCCGCATCCAACTCAAGGTCTGTCTCATATAGCAGATAACCTGTGGTTTGCCCTAACCCTTCCATCTTTTCCGGATAGAGACTGGTTTTGACTTGAGCCAAATTGTCCAGATTCCCAAAAAGACTAGTCTTGGTTGCCAAATGTAAAGTCTGCTCTGGCAAACACTCTTTGATGAGTGGTTCTTGCTGTGGGTATTCCGGATAATAGGTCGCCATCATTTTTTGAATAGCATAATACTTCTCCGTCGGATTGCCCTGCTCATTGAGCAAAGCCCCATAGTCATAGGATGTCACCTGTGGCAAATCAAGCGTACCCCGAGCTGAGCAACCATTCATGAAGCCGAAATTGGTTCCGCCATGAAACATATAGAGATTGATGGAGCCGAGCTCCAAGACCTCATGTACAGCTTCTGCCAACTCCTCTGGGTCCCTTCGAATCACGGGTTCCTTCCAGCGGGTAAACCAGCCATCCCAGAATTCCATACACATCAAGGGCCATTTCTTGCCGTATTCGTCAAAGAATTCTTTCATCTGACCAAAGTTATAGGCTGCTTTGGAACCGAAGTTTCCCGTCACAAAGAGGTCTTCTTCAATCAGGGTTCCTGTTCTTAGCGTTGCTCGCCATGGCCCATCCGATGTAAAGAGAGGACAGGTCACGCCTTTTTCCTTCATCAAATCCCGAATGGCACGCAGATAATCCTTATCTTCTCCATAAGAGCCGTACTCATTTTCCACCTGCATCATGAGGATTGGACCACCTTGATCCACTTGGTAGGGTGTCAACAAGCCAAGCAAGCGATCATAATAACGATCCACCGCTTCGATAAAGGCTGGGTCTGATGAGCGGATTCGCAGGTCTTCTTCCAAGAGCCAGGCTGGTAATCCACCAAATTCCCACTCTGCACAGATAAAGGGCGACGGCCTTACAATCATGTAAAGTCCTAGGGACTGGGCTGTTTGAATGAAACGCTCTAGATCCAATCGACCACTAAAGTCAAACTGCCCTTTGCGGGGTTCATGCGCATTCCAAGGGACATAGGTCTCAACCGTGTTAAAACCCAAAGCCTTTAGATTATACAAGGAATGATACCAGTCTGCTGGGTCAATTCGGAAATAATGGATCGCTCCGGATAAAACCTTGAAGGGTTGATCTTTTAAATAGAAAGCATCGCGAATCTCAAAAACTCCCATAAACGCCCCCCTTTCTTATATGTAACCCTTTTCATTTATTAATATAATAAATTATTTAAAAAATGTCAACACTTTTATAAAAAATATGTTAAAATAGGGTTAAATAAGAGAAATCTAAAGAGAGGTAGCACTATGGCAATTCCAAAGTACCAACACATCAAAGATGAATTGAAGCAGCAAATTATCTCCGGAAAATTTGAAAATGGAGATAAATTTTATACTGAAGCTGAACTCATTAAAATTTATGATGTCAGCTCTATCACCGTTGTCCGTGCTTTGAACGACCTCGCTGCTGATGGCTACATTGTCCGTCAGCAAGGAAAAGGAACCTTTGTTTCTCGTGCTCGAAAACACAAACTGGTTGAATTTTCAGATGTTGAAACCTTCCCAATCCAAAAGGCCAAAGTCAAAGTTCTCTCTATTAAACGTGGAAATACCTTAAGCATCCTAGACAAACTAGGCCTCAACCCAACGCAATTCTACTATAAGATCGAACGGACTCGCCAGACAGGGGATGATACCTATATCTTCCACCAAACCTATATTCCTGAACAATACATCAATCCAAACTATCCAAATTTGGAATACTATAGCTCTATCTATGATCGCTTCAAAGAAGACTACCACATTCATATGAATGATGAACACTTCGAAGAAGTCAATGAAATCGTCTTTCCTACACCAAGCAAGGTTGCTAAAGTATTGAAGATCGACGAAAATTTCCCAACGGTCAAACAAGTGAAGACGACCAAGCTAGAAGCGACTGGCCAAATCCTTGAATACACGGAAACCTATAAACGCGGTGACTACTACAAGATCAAGTTCATCTCCTGTGACCGCGATCACTAAGAACCAAAAAGACTGAGACATCTCGGTCTTTTTTATAGCTCCAGTATAGCATGTTGAAAACGATTTCTAAAGACCTCTTTAAAAATATATATAATTAGTGATAGTTTAGCTATAAAAAGTTTAAAAAAGAAGCAGATTCCTCTGCTTCTTTTCGTCTATTTTTCAAATTCCCTTTTTCGTTGCGATTAGTCACCCAAACCGATGCGTTCGAAGATTTCATCCACCCGTTTGGTGTAGTAAGTTGGGTTGAAGATTTCGTCGATTTCTTCTTGAGTGAGGCGTGATGTTACTTCTGGATCAGCTTCAAGAAGTGGTTTGAAGTCTACTTGGTTATCCCATGATTGGGCAGTCTTTGGTTGAACAAGGTCGTAAGCTTGCTCACGCGTCATGCCTTTTTCAATCAAAGTCAACATCGCACGTTGGCTGAAGATCAAACCAAATGTAGAGTTCATGTTGCGAATCATGTTTTTTGGGAAGACTGTCAAGTTCTTAACGATGTTTCCGAAACGGTTGAGCATGTAGTCAATCAAGATGGTTGTATCTGGTGCAATGATTCGCTCAGCTGATGAGTGAGAGATGTCACGTTCATGCCAGAGTGACACATTTTCATAAGCTGTGACCATGTGACCACGGATCACACGCGCAAGACCTGTCATATTTTCAGAACCGATAGGGTTGCGTTTGTGAGGCATTGCTGAAGACCCTTTTTGACCTTTGGCAAAGAACTCTTCCACTTCCCGTTGTTCAGATTTTTGAAGACCACGGATTTCAGTTGCCATCCGCTCGATAGAAGTTGCGATGCTCGCAAGAACTGCAAAGTACTCAGCGTGAAGGTCACGAGGAAGCACCTGTGTCGAGATTTCTTGAGCACGGATACCCAATTTATCGCAGACGTATTTTTCAACAAATGGTGGGATGTTGGCAAAGTTACCAACCGCACCAGAAATCTTACCAGCTTCCACACCAGCAGCTGCATGCTCAAAACGCTCGATGTTCCGTTTCATTTCGCTGTACCAAGTCGCTAATTTAAGACCAAAAGTTGTAGGTTCAGCGTGCACACCGTGGGTACGACCCATCATGATAGTAAACTTGTGTTCTTTCGCTTTGTCAGCGATGATGTTGAGGAAGTTTTCAAGGTCCTTACGGATGATGTCGTTGGCTTGTTTGTAGAGGTAACCATAGGCCGTATCTACTACGTCAGTAGAAGTCAAACCATAGTGAACCCACTTACGTTCTTCACCAAGAGTCTCAGAAACCGCACGTGTGAAGGCCACCACATCATGACGCGTTTGCTGCTCGATTTCCAAAATACGGTCAATGTCAAAGTCCGCTTTTTCGCGAATCAAAGCCACATCTTCCTTAGGGATTTCTCCCAACTCAGCCCATGCTTCATCAGCCAAGATTTCCACCTCAAGCCAAGCACGGTATTTATTTTCTTCAGTCCAAATGTTCGCCATTTCAGGGCGAGAGTAACGTTCGATCATTGTTTTATTTTCCTTTCTTTTGATGTTTCACATCAGCTAGCAACCGACAGTCGCTTTACTCAAATTCTTCTTTCCCGATCCACACAGATGGATAGTGATCGAGTGTATTCAAATCCGTATCCAGTGGGACATCATAGATAGCTAAATAGTTTTCAGGATATTGAGCAGTCAGCTCTTCATACTTAGCTTTCACTTTTTCGTGATCGCTACTAGCATACAAGACTTCGACGACTGCTCCCGTCTTTTCTTTTTCAACAAATGCGTTGACGATAAGTTGAATCATAAAACCTCCTAAATCGAAATGCCCTTCATATTCGCTTCCAGAATAGGCATCTTCACACCTAACTCTTGACCAGTCTGATAGACACTTTGACAACAATAGAAGATGTCTTGTTTGTCATTGTGCAAGGTCATGATTTTTCGGGTTAGCTCATTTTTCGCAAACATGACTTTCATGGCTTTGCCAGCTATCCAAGCTGGAATTTTGTAGGGTAAGAGTTCTGCCTTATAAAGCTTCAAATTCACGCCACGCGCTTCTACGACTTTCAAAGCCTCTCGAATGGCCTTGATAGCCAATGACAATTCTGAAGAACTATTCATTAAGTTTAAAGCCAATTCTTCTGGATTTTCCAGATTTCCCGAACGCGCAGCTGTCGAAGTAACACCTGCGTTAATCGCCATGTGAATCCAAATCCACTCGACCATATCATGAGGCACTTCCCACTTTAAATCTGCAGAAGCTAGTAAATCCGTCAGATCAGCATAGTTAGAAATGTGTGCTTTTTGCTCACCTTCTAGCATTAAATGGTCGAACAAGACACCATCCAAATGGTCCTCCTGCATGTGACCGCCCGCTGTCGGAAAGGCCAGAATATAGTCATAATCCCCTGCCCACTCTTGGACCTCTTTTCGAGTATCCCAGAAATTACAGAAGAAAACGAGAGTGCCTTTGATATTATTTTTTCGCAAGGTCTCCACAGCTTCTTTGACAAACCCATGACGCACACTCAGAAAAATAAAATCATATTCCGAATCATCTTCCGCCACATGAACCTCATAGGTGTCGTGTTTGTTTTCACCTTTAGAATGATAGCGACCATCTAGTAGATCAACCGACAACTCCTTCGAAGCAGTGCTTTTCTTACTATCTCTCAGTACGTGCTCTACTTGATGGCCTGCTTTTTGAAAGGCGTAGGCATAAGTGGTCCCGATGACTCCAAGTCCTAGAATCGCTATTTTCACTTAAAAATCAATTCCTTTCCTTCAGTAGTTGTCTGGCTTCTCTTGTTTAACAAATGAGTTGACGATGAGTTGAATCCTAAATTCTCCCCATTCAATTTAAATACTATTCTTCCTCAGAATCTTCGTAAACACAAAATTCAATCGAAAGTTTTATAGGGCGACTTGTTAATCCAAAACTCTTTATATAATCATAGACCTCATCATCATCGCGGATATGCTTTATAACTAATTGATTATTTGTTATCTCTACAACATGGATCCCTTCTGCATCAGGAATTTCTGGAATCTCTACATCGTCCGCATAAGTAAATGTTAGAGTAGTAATATCATCTTCGAATACATCATCGAATTCTTCTACCATTTTAAAAATCAATCCCTTTCCCAAATTCCTCAACTTCATCAGGCTCATCACTAAACAAGGTCACATGTCCCATTTTGCGGTTGTGCTTTGCTTCTAGTTTACCATATAAGTGGAGGTGAGCGCTTGGATTTTCTGTCACATATGTTTCAGCAGCTTCGACGTGTTGGCCGAGTACATTGAGCATGACAGCAGGCGCATGGAGGTGAATAGCAGGAAGTGATGCTCCGAGAACTCCCAAGCTATGAGTGTCAAACTGTGAAAAGTCGCAGGCTTCGATCGAATAATGCCCTGAATTGTGTGGGCGAGGCGCGATTTCGTTGATAATGATGTCATCAGCTGTCGCAAACATTTCCACACAGAGGGTACCAGAGAGGTTCAGTTGTTCAGCGATTCGTACTGCCATGGCTTTGGCTTTTTCAGCTAGACTTTCTGAAATGCGAGCAGGCACAATGGTTTTTGAAAGAATGTTGTTGCGGTGGATATTTTCTTGAACTGGGAAGACTGTCACATCCTTGCCATTTCCAGACACGATGACTGAAATCTCAAGGTCAAAGTTGACAAACTCTTCTAAAACACAGTCTGCTGAATCGGCTAAAGCATAGGCTTCTTCCAAGTCCGCTTCTGAACGAATGACCTTCTGACCATGGCCATCGTAACCACCGGTCGCCGTCTTGAGAACATAGTTTTTCGAGAGGTCGATATCTGACAAGTCTTTGCTTGAGGTCACGACCTTGTAAGGAGCCACAGTGACTTGTGCCTTGTTGGAAAGAAAGTCCTTCTCAAAAATGCGATTTTGGGAGATGCGAAGCAGGTCTGTCCCTTGTGGGAGTTGTCCATCTTTAATAACGGCGTCTAAACCATCAGCATCGACATTTTCAAATTCATAAGTGAGAACATCACAGCGATCAGCCAACTGACGAAGGGCGTCTACGTCGTCGTAAGGGGCCACGATGATTTCCGCCACACGGGAAGCTGGACAATCAGCTGCTGGATCCAGTGCGATAACCTTGTGTCCCATGTAGATAGCTGAGATCGCCATCATCTGACCCAGCTGGCCACCACCGATGATGCCAATGGTTTTAGTTGAGCTCATTTGTAGACTCCTCTGCGATTTTTCCTTGTTCTTCTGCGAAATCCGCCAACGCTGTCGCAATAGCCTGATCCTCTACTGAAAGGAGACGGAGGGCAAAGAGGGCCGCGTTGGTCGCACCAGCTTCACCGATTGCCATGGTTGCAACAGGCACTCCACCTGGCATCTGAACGATAGAATAAAGAGAATCCACACCACTAAGGGCACGTGATTTGACGGGTACGCCGATAACCGGAAGGGTCGTTTTAGCTGCGACCATCCCTGGTAAGTGAGCTGCGCCACCTGCACCCGCGATGATGACCTTGATGCCACGGCTACGTGCTTCTTCGGCATGTTTGAACATGAGGTCTGGTGTCCGGTGAGCAGAGACAACTTTCTTTTCGTAAGCGACGCCGAAGTTGTCGAGGACTTCAGCAGCTTTTTGCATGGTTGCCCAGTCGGATTTTGAGCCCATGATAATGGAAATTACTGGTTTCATTTTTAATCCTTTTTCTTTTTTTGATAATGGTCTTAGGTGGTGGGGACGGAAGCAAACCTTCGGTTTCATTCCTAAACTTTGAGCCTAAGGTCTCAAAGTTTCCCCCGACCAGAACAGATGCTGTTCTGGTCTTTTCACCACGGCGACCATTATCTTAGTTTAGCGACTTCGTCGCGTTTAAAATTTATTTGTTAGCCTTGCTACCGATGTCATTTCGATAGAATAGGCCTTCTGTGTTTTGTTTGTTGAGTTCGTTGTAGATGATATTTTGGCCGTCTTTGACGGTGTCTGCTGTTGTGACCAGCATGTAGACGCGTCCGCCGTTTGAGAGGAGGGCTTGTCCATTTTCAGCGAATTTCGCTCCAGCATAGTAAGTGATGATGTCGCCCTCTGTCTTGGCTGGAAGCTTGACACCCTTCTCATAAGCGAGTGGATAGCCGTTTGATGCTACAACCACGCCTAGTGTCACACCCTTGTCCGTCCAAGTGATAGCTGGCTCTTTGCCATCCAAAATGTCAGTGATGTTTTGTGCAAAGTCAGATGTCAAACGAGGCAAGATGATTTGTGTTTCAGGGTCTCCAAAGCGTGAGTTGAACTCGATGACTTTCGGTCCATCAGCTGTCAAGATAAGACCCGCGTAAAGGACACCAAGGTAGGGACGTCCTTCTTTAATCATGCCTTCAAGAACTGGCTTGACAATGGTGTCAACCGCTGTGTCAACCACGCTCTGTGGCAAGTGGGGAACTGGCGCATAGGCACCCATCCCACCAGTGTTCGGACCCTTGTCACCATCGTAGGCACGTTTGTGGTCCTGAGCCGTAGGCATGATGTAGAACTTGTCCCCATTGACAAAGGCAAAGAGAGAGAACTCTTCCCCGTCAAGGAATTCCTCGATGACCACACGCGCACCTGAATCACCGAATTTATTGTCCAAAAGCATCTCGTGAGCAGCTTCGACGGCTTGCTCGACTGTCTCCGCAACGACGACACCTTTCCCAAGGGCCAAACCGTCTGCCTTGACGACGATTGGAGCGCCTTTTTCTTCAATGTAGGCCTTGGCTTCCTCGAAATCTGAAAATGTGCCATAGGCTGCTGTCGGAACGTCGTATTTGACCATGATTTCCTTAGCAAAATCCTTGGACCACTCCAGCTCAGCCGCAGCCTTGGTCGGACCAAATGCCTTGAGACCCGCTGCATTGAAATCATCCACGATTCCAGCCGCAAGGGCATCATCTGGACCGATAAAGGTCCAAGCAATATCGTTGACTTTTGCGAAGTCAATCAGCTTAGAATGTTCGGAAATTCCGATATTGATCAAATCCAGACCATCTAATCGCATCCCGTCATTACCAGGAGCCACAAAAACCTGCTCAACGTCTTTAGACTCCAACAATTTCTTGGCAATCGCATGCTCACGACCGCCAGAACCAACAACCAAAAGTTTCATCTCGAACCTCTTTTGCGAATTATTTTATTAAATTATATCATAATCGTTCGTTTTATTCTAATGATTTCAGCAAAAGTCTCCTATTTTCAGTAGAATCCAAACATTTTTTGCTATTTCCTCCTATTTCTCATTTTTTTCCGAATAGTATAGGTGAGACCTACTAATTGACGAAAAGGAGTATTATGCAAACAATCAAAAAATTTGTTGTACTGACTTGTGCGACATGGGGGATGCAAGCCTCTATTGCCCATGCAGATCAAGCGACCAATGCTATCTATGCCGAAAAAGGGCAGCTGGTGATTCATCTTGGAAACGTCCCGGATAAGTATCAAAATATCCAAGTTCCCGTCTGGTCTGACCAAAATGGCCAAGATGACCTGATTTGGTATCCTGTGCAACGCAGTGACAAGGGATTTGACCTACAAGTGCCATTGACCAACCATTCTGATCAAGCCGGACTTTATCATGTCCATGTCTATGGAGTGGAGGCAAATGAACAGCTAACCGGTCTTTACCCTCTCACGACCAGCGTCCAGCAAAAAGACCTGGCTTCCTCCCAGCCAAAGATTACGATCACACCCATCTCCCAACAAGAATTTGAGGTAGACCTAAAGTTGTTCGAAGACGTTGACGAGATTGTCTTCCCCATCTGGTCTGAAGAAAATGGGCAAGATGATCTGGTCTGGTATCCAGCAAAGAAGGTCGCACCTGGACATTTCCAACTGCGCTTTCAAGCTCAAAAACACAAGGGAAGCGGGCTATTTCACCTACATGTCTATCAGAAAAGCAAGGGACAACTAAAAGGGCTATTCCCCACTACATTTCAAGTAGAAAAGGCAAAGCCAAAGCTCACTCCACTCGCGACACATCCGGGAAACACCTACCCCATTGGTGAGTGCACCTGGGGAGCCAAAGAATTAGCCCCTTGGGCCCACAACTGGTGGGGAAATGGCGGAATGTGGGCAGCTAGCGCACGCGCTGCTGGATTCCGGACAGGAGACACTCCAGAGGTCGGTGCCATCGCCTGTTGGGATGATGGGGGATATGGCCATGTCGCCTTGGTTACAGACGTCGAACATGACCAAAAAATTCAGATCCAAGAGGCGAACTACAACGGCCATCGCTATATCGACAACTTCCGCGGTTGGTTCGATCCAACCAACCCCATCTGGGGAACTGTCACCTACATCTACCCAGATTAAGGCCTTCATAACCAGCAGAAAAGACACTCATCGTTGAATGAGTGCCTTTTTTGATTAATGTCTAAAATGTCTCACACCTGTAAAGATCATGGTCAAGCCATATTTGTCAGCCGCTTCGATCGACTCTTGGTCACGGACAGAGCCACCTGGTTGGATGATCGCTTTAATACCTGCTTTGGCAATTTCTTCTACGTTATCTGCAAATGGGAAGAAGGCATCGGAAGCAAGGACGGCGCCGTCAAGACGGTCTTTAGCTTGATCAATAGCGATACGGACAGATGCCACACGATTGGTTTGACCTGGGCCAACACCAAGTGTCATGTGGTCGTTCGTCACGATAATCCCATTTGATTTGACATACTTGATAGCTTTCCAAGCAAACTCAAGAGCTGTCGCTTCTGTATCAGTTGGTTGGCGTTTGGTAACCACTTGCCAGTCAGCGGGACTTTCTTTGACGACGTCTTGGTTTTGAACGAGGAGACCACCAACAACACCAGTGTATTCTGCTTCCACTTCACTAGCATCTTGAGCGTCAAATGGCAATTCGAGGATCCGCAAGTTTTTCTTCTTGGTTGTCAATATTTCAAGCGCTTCATCTGTATAGCTTGGCGCGATGATGATTTCGAGGAAAACGCCATGCATCTTCTTAGCTGTCGCAGCGTCCACCTCACGGTTGAGAACGACAATACCACCGAAGATGGATACTGGGTCAGACTCATAAGCGTAGTCCCAAGCAGTTTCGATGTCGTCAGCTTGACCGATCCCACATGGGTTCATGTGTTTGAGGGCCACAACAGTTGGACGGTCTTTGAAATCACGGATGATCCGGATAGCGGCATCAGCGTCACGGATATTGTTGAAGGATAATTCTTTCCCATTCAACTGTTTAGCGGAAGCAATGGAGTAATCCGTTGGCAAGGCCTTTTGGTAGAAGTCTGCGTCTTGTTGAGGGTTTTCACCATAACGCATTGGTTGCTTGAGATCATAAGTCAAAGTGAGTTTTTCAGGTTTTTCTTCACCCACTTGAGAAGTGAAATATTCTGCGATCAAAGCATCATAGGCTGCCGTATGGCGGAAGACTTTCGCTGCCAAACGTTGGCGAGTTTCGTAACTTGTTTCGCCCTTGGCTGCCAATTCGTCAAGCACCACAGCATAGTCAGCTGGGTCTACCACAACTGTTACGCTAGCATGGTTCTTCGCTGCTGAACGAAGCATGGATGGTCCACCGATATCGATGTTTTCAACCGCGTCAGCGTAAGTTACGTCTGGTTTGAGAATAGTTTCCTTGAACGGATAAAGGTTGACCACAACAAGGTCGATCAATTCGATCTTATTGTCCTTAGCCGCTTGAAGGTGGCTATCGAGGTCACGACGAGCAAGAAGACCTCCGTGGATATTTGGATGAAGAGTCTTCACACGACCATCCATCATTTCTGGGAAACCAGTCACATCATCGATGGCAATGGTATCCACCCCAGCATTGTCAAGGGCAACTTTAGTACCACCAGTTGAGATAATGTCCCAACCAAGTTTTTTAAGTTCTTGGGCAAATTCAACAATACCCGCTTTGTCTGAAACACTAATTAGTGCGCGTTTAGTCATTCTATTCCTCTTTCTTTAGATCCAAGCGCATAGCGACTTCGTTATTTTCTTCTATAAATCCTGTTTCCTGAAAACCCAAACTAGTCAGCAGGTACTTCATTTTTTCATTTCCAACTACATAATCTGCGATAATATGGTTGCAATCTCTATCCATCTGAGCCTCTTTGATCAGAACTTCCAAGGCTTTTCGTCCATAACCTTTTCCTTGGTACTGCTGGCCAATCATTATCCGCCAGATAAAGTATTCTGCTTCATCCTTATCTATTTCCAACAGTAGAAAACCAACTACTAGCTCATTCCAATAGATTGCCATTGGAAACACATCCCCATTCTCTCGGTAGAGCCATGCGTCAGCTAAAGAACGAACATTAGGAGCTACAAAACGTGCTCGTTCATCAGCTTCAGATATTTTCAAATCCAGCACTGTCTGAAAACTGCTCTCATCTACTAATTTTAGATTAATCATTTTTCTCCTACCAAGATTACACAATCAAAACTTGATTTCCTTCTTACTTCCTCTCCACTCCCAAACGTTCCAAGACTTCTGGATAGAGCTTGTACTCTGTTTCATGGATGCGAGTTTCGAAAGTATCAAGGGTATCCCCTTCAAGGCGCGGCACGCGCACTTGCTGAATAACCTTACCGGTATCAACGCCAGAATCCACCCAATGGATAGTCACACCGCTCTCAGCAACGCCTGCATTCCAAGCATCCTCAATACCATGAGCACCTGGAAATTCAGGGAGATAAGCCGGGTGAATATTGATAATACGGCCTTCATAAGCTGCTAGCAAGGTTGGGCCAACAATTTTCATATAACCCGCCAAGCAAACCAAGTCAATTTGGTGTTCATTCAAGAGGTGAACAATCGCTTCTTCATAAGCTGCTTTATTGTCAAATTCCTTGAGTTCAAAGGCATGGCTCACCACACCAAGGTTCTTGGCACGTTCTAAGACATAGGCATCCCGGTGATCTGAAAAGACAAACTCTACCGGAAATTGTTCTGCAATCACCTGAAAGTTTGACCCGTTGCCAGAGGCAAAAACAGCAATCCTTTTAGCCATTATTTAATCACCACACTTGCGCCATCTTTCTTCACAATACGACCGATTTCATAAACAGGTTCGTCAAGAAGTTCTTTGACACGTTCCACATTTTCTGGTTTCACTGCAAGCATGAGACCAATCCCCATGTTGAAAATTTCAAACATTTCTTCATGTTTAATTTCACCATATTTTTCAAGGGCTTTGAAAATCGGAAGAACTGGCACTTTGCTTTCGTCAATTTCAGCAGCCAAGTCATCCGCAAACATACGTGGTACATTTTCGATGAAACCACCACCTGTGATGTGGGCAATACCGTTAACCAATTCTTCTTTGATGAGTGGCAAAGCTGCTTTGACGTAGATACGAGTTGGTTCCAAAAGAACGTCTTTAAGTTTTTTGCCTTCCAATTCTGGGAGAACTTCTTCACCTGTGTAATCCGCAAAGACACGACGAACAAGTGAGTAACCATTTGAGTGGATACCGCTTGAAGCAAGTCCAAGAATCACATCCCCTTCAGCTACTTTTGAACCGTCAATGATTTGAGATTTTTCTGCAACACCGACAGCAAACCCAGCCAAATCATAGTCATCTTCACCATACATACCAGGCATTTCAGCCGTTTCCCCACCGATAAGGGCTGCACCAGCCTGCACACAACCTTCTGCAACACCAGCAACGACCTGCTCTAATTTAGCTGGTTCATTTTTACCAGTTGCGATATAGTCAAGGAAGTAAAGGGGCTCCGCACCTGCAGCGATGATATCGTTAACACACATGGCCACACAGTCTTGACCGATCGTATCGTGTTTGTCGTACTTGATGGCAAGCATCAGCTTAGTACCAACACCATCTGTACCTGAGATCAAAACAGGCTCTTTGACACCTGCTTTTGAAAGATCAAACATGCCACCGAAACCACCAAGAGCTCCCATGACACCAGCACGTTCCGTACGAGCCACATGTTTTTTGATCCGTTCAACAACTTCATAACCCGCTTCAACGTCTACGCCAGATTGAGCGTATGCATTCTTATTTGTCATTTTTTAATCCTTTTCTTTTTTTGAGAAAGAGTGCGACGTATTTTTTGATAAACAATTTTTTTATCTAAAAATACTAGTCAGGTCTCTAGCTTTGGTCCCATAGGGCAAAGCGTCTACTGACAAATGCTTTAGCTTTTAGTCAGTAGTGAGACGTGGAGCATAAGCATTTTTATTTGTCATTTGTTTCATTCCTTTTCTTTTGCACTACTCTTAATAGAAAGAAGTATGTTCTTTCAAACTTTCCACATAGCGTTCTTCGTAGTCATACAAAGGCGTTGGATATTTTCCATCAAAGTAAGCTACACAAAGACCGCCATTTGGAGCATCTGTATCAATTCCAATAGAATCAATCAAGCCATCGATTGACAAATACGTCAAGCTATCTGCACCAATGATATCGCGTGTTTCCTCTACTGTGTGATTGGCAGCAATCAATTCCTTACGTGTTTGAATATCGATCCCGTAGAAACATGGGTAGGCAAGGGCTGGGCTACCGATTGCTACGTGGACCTCTGTAGCTCCTGCTTCTTTCAATAACTTCACAATTCGACGTGATGTTGTCCCACGTACGATAGAATCATCAATCATGACAACCCGTTTGCCTTTCACGACACCGGATACGGCAGAGAGCTTCATCCGAACCCCTTGCTCCCGTAGTTCTTGTGTTGGTTGAATAAAGGTCCGTTGGGTATATTGGTTTTTAATCAAGCCCATTTCATTTGGTAGGCCAGATTCTTCCGCAAATCCCATGGCTGCGCTAAGTGATGAATTAGGTACACCGACCACAATATCTGCTTCATGTTTGAATTCACGTGCCAATTGAGCCCCCATACGTTTACGGGCTGTATGGACATTGACCCCTTGGATATTGGAGTCTGGGCGGGCAAAGTAGATATACTCCATTGAGCAAACAGCCAATTGGGTGTCCGTTGTATAGTTATCGTAAGTGATGCCGTTATCATCGATGATCACGACTTCACCCGGATTCACATCGCGGATCCACTCAGCACCAACCACTTCAAAGGCACAGGTTTCAGAGGAAACTACGATAGCGCCATTGGCCATTTTCCCAATCGAAAGAGGACGGAAACCATTTGGATCCAAGGCCGCAATCAGCTTATCTTCCAGCATGAGAAGGTAAGCAAATCCACCTTTCACCGTATTCAGGGCTTCTTTCACCTTACCCATGAAAGAAGGGTTGTGGCTCCGACGAATCAAGTGGGCCAAAATTTCTGAGTCAGAAGTTGAGCTAAAGATCGCCCCGTTATTTTCCAACTCCCGTTTGAGGGACTTGGCATTGGTCAAATTCCCGTTGTGAGCCAGTCCAAACTGGGTATCATGAAAGCGAAAGAGGAAGGGCTGGATGTTATCCACCGAAGCTTCCCCAGCTGTCGCATAGCGAACATGGCCAATCGCTCCCGTCCCCGTCAACTTATCCAAGTTAGCAGGATTTCGAAATACTTCTGAGAGAAGCCCCGTGTCACGATACCGTTTTAATTGACCCGCATCATTGGAAAGGATCCCCGCCCCTTCTTGACCACGGTGTTGAAGACTGTGTAATCCGAAATAAGTCAGTTTTGCAGCATCTGGGTGTCCCCAGATCCCAAAAATACCACATTCTTCATTAAGAGATTTTACTTCGTATGTCATGTTGTATACCTTTTATTTTCCAGTAAAGTATTGAACTGCTGATGCAAAGAGATGTTGATCTTTATTTCCTGGAATATTTTGGAAGAGACCATCTTCAAAACGTTCTGAGTGACCCATCTTCCCGATGATTTGACCGTTCTTGCTGGTAATTCCTTCGATTGCATGGACAGAACCATTTGGATTGTATTTAGAATCCATGCTTGGTTGGCCTTCGAAATCAACGTATTGGCTAAAGATTTGACCATTGTCACGAAGCTCTGCAAATTCCTCAGCTGTCACGACAAACTTCCCTTCACCGTGTGATACTGGGATGGCATGGATGTCACCAACTTCTACTCCGGCAAGCCATGGTGAGTTGGTGTTGGCAATCCGTGTTTCCACCATCTTAGCCACGTGTTGGTTGGCATCGTTGTAGAAGAGGGTTGGACTCGTGCTGCTTGCATCTTCAAAGTTACCATATGGAAGAAGACCTGATTTGACAAGGGCTTGGAATCCGTTACAGATACCAATAATCAAACCACCACGTTCGATGAAGCCATCGATAGCTGCACGTACTTTTTCATTGAGCAAGATGTTCACGATGAATTTAGCTGATCCGTCTGGTTCATCCGCTGCTGAGAAGCCACCTGCAAAGAAGATAATATTAGCTTTTTCGATGTTGTCAACCATAGTGTCAACAGACTTGACAATCGCTTCTTCATTCAGTGTGACAAATGGCACCAAGTTGACTTTTGCACCTTCTTTTTCGAAGGCCTTAGCTGAATCGTATTCAGAGTTAGTACCTGGGAATACTGGGATGTAAACCACTGGTGTCTCAACTGTTTCTTTAGCTTTAATCACAGCATCTGTTTCAACAGCAGGTACTTCTTCCAACTCAGTTGCTTGCGCAAATACCGTTGGGTAAACCTCTTCCAATTTACCTTGGAAGGCACTGTCAAGTTTGTGTCCATCAAGCGTTACACCATTGACAGTAAGTGTAAAGTCAGCTACTGTTTGTCCAATCTTGGCAACACCTGCAATTTCTTCAGGCGATGTGAAGACGAATCCACCCAATTGGGCTGTCAAGCTAGTGTCAAGGTCAGCTAATTCGACGTTTGCTCCGATATGGTTACCAAATGTTGCAAGGGCAAGAGCTTCAACCACACCACCATATTTAACAGCTGATGCAGCTGTCACTTTGTGGTTAGTTTGGATGGCTTCAAATTGAGCAAAGTTAGACTTGATAAGATCAAAGTCAATTTCTTGTGCCAAAGCTTGACCTGGGATGTAGTAAATATTTTCACCAACAGCTTTGAATTCTGGAGAAAGAACCTTACGGCTATCTGCAGTCGTCACCCCAAAAGCAACCAAGGTTGGTGGTACTGTCAATTCTTCAAAGGTACCAGACATCGAGTCTTTCCCTCCGATAGATGGCAGACCAAGTTGAATCTGAGCTTCGATGGATCCAAGGAGAGCTGCTACTGGTTGACCAAAACGCTCTGCTTGTTTATCCATCCGCTCGAAGTACTCTTGGTAAGAGAAGCGAGCCTTAGACCAGTTTGCACCAGCAGCAACCAAACGAGCTGTTGCTTCAATGACCGCATAGGCAGCGCCATGATATGGAGACCATTCTGCTACATAAGGGTTGAATCCTTGCGCCATAACAGATGCAGTTGTTGTCACGCCATGTTGGACTGGCAATTTCTGTACAGAAGCTTCCGTTGGTGTGAT
This sequence comes from Streptococcus sp. HMSC061E03, assembly GCF_001813505.1. Taxonomy (NCBI): domain Bacteria; kingdom Bacillati; phylum Bacillota; class Bacilli; order Lactobacillales; family Streptococcaceae; genus Streptococcus; species Streptococcus sp. HMSC061E03. The sequence continues at coordinate 12,350 of NZ_KV812802.1, read as the reverse complement.
TTGGTAGCGACCACCAAGTGGGTGATTGACTGTTGAACGACCAACTGAGCTATCAAAGATGGTTTGTAAACCTTTTTGACTGGCATGGTTCAGATCAGCCAAGACTTCAAGAGTATCCGCTTCAAGTGTTTCAGCAGATGTTTTACGTTCTTCTGGAAGCTTGACATCCTTGTCAACCACCTTAGCATCTACAACCACACGTACACCGTTTGTATCAAGGAAACGACGTTCCAAATCAACGATGGTTTCACCATTCCAGTGCATGACAAGATTTGGTTTTTCAGTTACTGTTGCAACGACAACAGCATCAATATTTTCTTTGTTACATTCAGCAACGAAAGCATCTACATCTTCTGGACGAACCACTACAGCCATCCGTTCTTGAGATTCTGAGATAGCAATTTCTGTACCGTTCAAACCTTGGTATTTCAATGGCACTTTGTCTAGATCAATTTCAAGACCATCTGCCAATTCACCGATCGCCACACAGACACCACCAGCACCAAAGTCATTTGATTTTTTGATAAGACGTGTCACATCCCCATTACGGAAAAGACGTTGAATCTTACGTTCTTCGATGGCATTCCCTTTTTGAACCTCAGCACCAGCTGTTTCAACAGATTCAACCGTTTGAACTTTAGAAGAACCTGTCGCACCACCGACACCGTCACGTCCAGTCTTACCACCAAGCAAGATAATCACATCACCTGCTTCAGGTTTTTCACGGACAACATTTTCCTTAGGAGCCGCACCGACAACTGCACCTAGCTCCATACGCTTAGCAACGAAACCTGGGTGGAAGTATTCACGAACATAAGTTGTTGCCAAACCAATTTGGTTACCATATGAAGAATAACCATGAGCCGCTGTTTTAGAAATCACTTGTTGTGGCAATTTACCAGCGCGAGTTTCTGAAATTGGAGCCGTGATATCACCAGCACCTGAGATACGCATGGCTTGGTAAACGTATGAACGACCTGACAATGGGTCACGAATGGCACCACCGATACAAGTAGCCGCTCCACCAAATGGTTCAATCTCCGTTGGGTGGTTGTGTGTTTCATTCTTGAACATAAGAAGCCATGGTTCTTTGACACCATTGACATTTACTTCAATTTCAACTGAGCAGGCATTGATTTCATCAGACACTTCCATGTCCTCCAAACGACCATTAGTACGCTCATAACGGCCAAAAATAGTCGCCATATCCATCAAGGTTTGAGGTTTTTCTGTACGTCCCAACTCATCACGCATGGCAATATACTTGTCATAAGTCGCTTGCAATTGTTTTTCAAATTTAGAAGCTGAGAAGTCGATGTTTTTCAACTCAGTTTCGAAAGTTGTGTGACGGCAGTGGTCAGACCAATAAGTATCCAAAACCTTAAGCTCAGTCTCAGTTGGTACACGTCCAATGGATTTGAAGTAATCTTGAATGAAGAGAAGGTCATCCACTTCCATTGCCAATCCTTGCTCAGCCTTATACTGTGCAAAATCTTCTGCCGTATAAGTTTCAAAGAAATCCAAGCTTGGAATGGTCTTGTCAGACTCAGAGAAATCCTGTTTCGCAATACCAACAGTGATATCTTTGAAACGAGAATCCACTGGGTTCAAAAGGTAGTTTTTAACAGCTTCCAACTCATTCGCATCGATATCCTTGTTAACCAAGTACAATTGCGCTGTATTCACTGTTACGTCATTTGAACTACCAAGCAAAAGCAAAGCTTCTTGTGAAGATGCCGCACGTTGGTCAAATTGACCAGGCAAGCTTTCGATAGCAAAGAAAGCATATTTCTCAAGATCAGCCTGAACCGCAGCCTCATCTAAAACAGTATCAGTCACTTGCTCAGAGAAGATATGTTTTTCCGCACGCGCAAACAAGTCCTCTACCAAACCAAAGACATCGTAAACCTGAACAATCCGAAGATCATTCAACGTTTTCAACTGAAGATTATGCTGTAATTCTTTTACTAAAGAGTCCGATTTCACACGAAAATCAGTTTTTTTCTCAACGAAAATACGTTTATCCATTTTATTTCCTTTATTTCTATTCAAATAGGTTATCGAAGACGAAGGTTTTCCGTTTCAAAAAGATTACTTCAAGCCCTGTAATTTCTCCAACACAACCTGATATACATCCGTTAAACTGCCCAAATCTCTACGGAAAACATCCTTGTCCATATGGTGCCCTTCAGCATCCCAAAGGCGGCAGTTATCTGGAGAGAATTCGTCTGCCAAGATGATCTTGCCATCCTTATCAAAACCAAATTCCAATTTGAAATCAATCAAACGAAGACCAATTTGTGCAAACCAATCTTTCAGCAATTCATTGATACGACGTGTTTCTTCCTTGATATAAGCAATTTGCTCATCGTTGGCAATATCCAAGAATTTGACATGCTCATCATTGATGAATGGATCATCCAACTCATCGTTCTTGTAGTAAAATTCAACGATTGGAGTTTCCAGATCCAAACCTTCTTCCACGCCAAAACGTTTAGAAAAAGAACCCGCAGTCACGTTACGAAGCACAACCTCCAAAGGAATGATGGTAACCTTCTTGTTCAATTGTTCGGTATCAGAGATACGTTCAATAAAGTGAGTAGCCACACCCGCAGCGTTCAATTTTTCAAAAATAAGAGACGAAATCTGATTATTTAGCACACCTTTTCCTTTAATAGTCTCCTTACGAGCACCATTTAGCATGGTTGCCTGGTCCTTATAGACCGACTTAATCACATGTTCGTCCTCAGTAGTATAGATATCCTTAGCTTTTCCAGTATAAATCAGTTGATTGGTCATGACTTTGTTCGCCTTTCGTATTTTATCACCTTCATTCTATCACATACAAAGTGTATTTTCAATAAAATTCCGTACAATATAAGCAGAATCCGAATAAAAAGGACAGAAAAAAAGGTCATCCAGAATAATCTCTGAACGATCCCTTTTTCATTAGTGACCAGCAGTTCGTTTTTCGATATAGTCGACAATATCCCCTACTGTGTTAAATTCATCAATAGCCTTGTCCGGAATCTCAATTTGGTATTCATCCTCAAGATTGATAATAAATTCCATCAATTCAACAGAATCCGCCTGTAAATCCTTACGTAAGTCAGATTCCAAAGATACTTGAAAGTCTGGACCCTTGCGATCTTTGAGAAATTCCTCAATTGTAACTAAAATTTCGTTTTGTTTACTCATACATTACCCTTCCTTCGATAATTCCTTCACTGATTTTCCAACAACATCTGTCTCTAACATGGTCCGAATCTGACGAATCGTGCTATAGACAGCTTTGGCATCACTCGAACCATGCGTTTTAACAACAGGTGCTTGAAGGCCAAACAAGACCGCTCCTCCAACATCTGAGAAATCCAAGGTTTGCTTCAATGATTTCAAACGGTCCTTGAGCAGAAAAGCTCCCAATTTCGCCTTCCAGTTTCCTGTGGCAATTGCTTGTTTCAATTGCTTCAAGATCCCAAAAGCCGTTCCTTCCATCGTTTTCAAGACAGCGTTTCCCATGAAACCATCCGCCACAACGACATCAGCAACACCATCCATCAAGTCACGCGCTTCCACGTTTCCAACAAAATGAATCGACTCATCCTCAGATAACAATTGGTAGGTTTCCTTGCGCAAAGGATCTCCCTTACTAGCTTCTGTCCCATTGTTCAATAGACCCACGCGTGGTTTTTGAATCCCACGAACATTTTCAGCATAGTAGGATCCCATCACAGCATACTGATGCAAGTGCTCTGGTGTATTTTCCGCATTGGCCCCTAAGTCTAGCATATCATAGCCACGACCATCAACCGTTGGAAGTGTCGACATCAAGCCAGGGCGTTCCACCCCTTTGATGCGGCCAACGATAAAGAAACCAGCCGCCAATAGCGCACCTGTATTTCCTGCAGATAGCATGGCATCGACCTTACCATCCTTCACATCCTTGGCAGCTAAGACCATCGAAGCCTGTTTTTTCCGACGAATGGCCCGCGTTGGCTCATCATCTGAATCGATTTTTTCTTCCGTATGCACAATCGATACACGTTCTGTTGCGGTTAAATAGTCTTTGATTTTTGCCTCATCGCCATATAAGACAATCTCAATATCATCAAAATCACGAATGGCTTGATTCACACCTTCTACCAAGGCTTGAGGTGCATTATCGCCCCCCATTGCATCTACTGCAATTTTTTTCATGTTTCACCTCCAGATGAATCTTTCATAATCGCTCCCCAGTCACTCAAGGAATCGATAAACTTTTTAGCTTTTAAATGGATCCCTACATACTCCTCATACAACTGATCGATTGCCTGACGTAGAGCTGCTTTCATCTCCGCTTGTAGGGAAATCGTCTCTAACTCACTGAATCGTACTGCTTGAAACTGATCCAATAAATAGAGAACATTCGGATGCCAGTGAGCACGTCTCTCATCCTGATCATAATGATCCGGACAAAGGACCCCACTATAGCGAAAAGAGTAATCAAAAGGAAGTCCAACCCGATGACAGAAACAGCATTCATGCAGATTCAAGACAACTCCAAATCGTGATAGAATCTGAATCTCAAAAATATTGGTTAAAACCTCATAATCCAGTCCCTCTTCCATCAAAGACAAGGTCTTTTCCAAAAAAGCAAACAGGGCCGGATCCACCTGATTATCCTGAATACTTGCATCTGCAAGCGCCAGAACATAGGTCGCATAAGAAAGGGCAAAAAGATCTGCATTAATTTTCTTATAAATCTGCACATCTTGAAAATCATCAATATAACTCAACCCATCATCATTGATTTTCAACAACATATCTGCCGTTACCAAAGGTTGCAACATGGGATTCAACCGTGATTTTCCCGCATGTTTCACAAAAAACATCCGCTTCCCTGACTTCTCTGTGAAGATTTTGACCAGCTTGTCATCCTCACGAAACTCCCGATTATACAGGACAATTCCCCGGGTCTCAATTGACTCCAGCATGTTCTTCCATATACTCCTTCAAGCGTTTCATAGCTTCCTTGATAACCTCCATGCTGGCTGCATACGACAAACGCACATAGCCTTCACCATATTGACCAAAAGCAGCACCAGGAATGAAAGCAACCGCTTTTTCACGCGCAAAATCCTGCAAGAAAGCAAAGGAATCTTGATTATAACCAGCTGGGATTTTAGCAAAAATATAAAAAGCTCCATCTGGCTTAATCATCTCAAACCCAAGCGCGGACATCTGTTCAATAATATAATCACGACGCTTCACATATTCCTTCTTCATCGGCTCCGCATCATCTCGACCTTCCGTCAAAGCTTCGATCGCAGCATACTGGTTCATGGTTCCAGCAGCCGTTACCAAATACTGATGGCTCTTGATGAGTTGGGCCGTCAATGCAGCAGGCGCAAAGATAAAGCCAAGCCGCCAGCCTGTCATGGCATGAGATTTGGACAAGCCATTAATAACAATGGTCTGCTCAGGAATGAAGGAGGCCATAGAGACATGCGCTTCTCCAGTATAAGTCAGCTCTGAATAGACTTCATCACAAATCACAAAGACTTCATATTTTTTTAAGACAGCAGCTAATTCTGCCATCTGTTCGCGCGAATAAGTAACACCCGTTGGATTAGCTGGATAATTGAGAATAACAGCCTTCAATTTTTCACCCTGCTCTAGAATCGCCTTTTCCAACTTTTCAGGAGTCAAAACAAAACGATCTGCCGTCGTATCAATTTCGACAATCTCCGCCCCAACCAAATTCACAATGGGTTCATAACCAGGGTAGGCCGGTGCTGGAAGAAGTACTACATCTCCAGGTTCCAAGATTGCTGTCAAGGTTGCAGATAGGGCTTCAGTCGCACCGATCGTCACCAATATCTCATCTTCAGGACGATAGTGAATACCATATTTATCCGCCACAAACTGACTCGCAGCCTCACGCAAAGCCAGCAAACCACTCATCCCAGTGTAATGGCTAAAATTCGCATCAATGGCAGCCTTTCCTGCTTCTTTTACATGTTCAGGAGTTGTAAAATCCGGTTCCCCCAAAGTCAAACGCAAGACACCAGGAATGGAAGAAATTGATTGATCGAACTGACGAATCAAAGAAACTTCGATCCGATTCAGATTTTTATTAAAACGTTTCGTTAAATCCATAGAACACCTCCAAAACACTTATATTCATTATACTATAAATAGAACCCCATCGCAAAAGAACAAGCCAGATCCCCATCTTTTGCTCACTATCAAAGGACATTTCAACAATCCTTCCATACAAAAAAGACTTAGCAATGCTAAGTCTTTCAAGTCATTATTGTTGACCACGTGTTGCCACATATGTCAATTGATCTGCATGTTTTGCCACAAAATCCTTCATTTCTGAATCAGGAATTTGACGAAGGTAGAGGTTTGCACGAATCGTTTCATCCTCTTCGCGACAAGTTGACAATACCAAGTATTTATCAGATGCTTTGATTTTAATATTTGGATTCTTAGTTTGACCATCTTCATAGACCTTCTTCAACTGAGTCGTAAAGTCTTTGTCGTCCTTAAAGCTAGTACGATAGAAAGCAGTTGTTTCAGGAACAATGACCAAGCACATAGCTTCATAATAATACTTGCGCTCAGGTGTCTCAATGACAACATACGGGTGTTGATCAAAGTAATCTTGTTTGTCATAGTAGTTGACATCGTTAAACATACGATGATCACCAACCTTACTACCACGAGCATGACCAAACAACCAGGTCAAACGGTCACTGAAATCTTTCTTATTATCTGTATCCATGAAGACAGTACCCAAATATGGTTGATAACCACCATCAAACGTTTTATCTAAGTAGGTTGCATTATCACCAGTTTGTACAACAGGTTCATCCAATTCAGTACCCGGTGCGTAGACATAAGCGATTGCTTCAGGGTTCACAGAAGTTAATTGGGCAAAACGATTCTTTAAGTAATCTTTTTCTTCTTGACTAGGTTCATACTTCACAGCTTGGGTAGAAGAACTACTTCCAGAAGTTCCAGTTTTCTTAGCCGTATTAGAGGCCTTTCCACCAAATGGATTGAAGAATAGGAATCCAACTACAACCACAACGACTGCCGCAAAGGCAGCAATTACGAAACCTAATTTATTTGACTTTTTTTCTCCAGCTCTTTTCATTCAATCGATCTCCTCAAAATGATTTTATCTAAAAAATAACACTGAGCCCAAGGACTCAGTGATATTTTTATGAGCTAATTAATTAGAAATTATTTAACTGCGCTAGTTTTTGGAAGTGATTTTTCACCAGCTTTTGCAGATGAAGCCATACCGTCTTTACCAGCTTTAGCTGCTTCTGCTTTTTCTTCAGCTGCTTTAGCTGCTGCTTTAGCATCTGAAGATGCTGGACGCAATGAACCACTAATTGCAGTAGCGTAGAATCCGCTAGGAGTGTTAGCTCCAGCTTTAACCTGAACATCTACCAACCATTTAGTTCCATCATGTGGGTTTGTAACTTCGATTGTTTGAACACCTTCTTCAGTACGGAAAGTACCATGTTGGCTACCATTCCATAGGTCAAGACCTTGAGTGAAATATTCAGGTGCTGGAACAGCAGTTAATTCTTTAGATGTATCAGCAAATTTGTTTCCATCGTAGTTTGCAGTAGAAACATCACCTTTTTTATCAACTGGAGTACCTTTGCCGATAGATGGGTCAACTTGAGTAGCACCTGGGTGTTTTTCTGTGGCTGAAGATGCTGGTGCGGCTGGAGTTGCTTCACCTTTAAGTTCACTTAAAGTAGGTGTGTCTCCACCTTTTTCAGTTTTATAAACTGGACGTCCTGTAGTATCTGCTGCGAATGCTGGAGCTGCTGCTGCAAATACTGCAAGAGCTGCTACTGATGATAATAAAACTTTTTTCATTGTTTTATCTCCTTTTATAGTTTAAAAATATTCGTTACTTCGTAACTATGACTAGTATACTAGGATATATTTCTGTTGTCAAGAGTTTTTATCAATTTTTTTAAAAAAAATTAAGATTTCTTTCTATTTGATCCCTAAAATTATGAATTAGAGATATATTATACTCATCTATTAGAATTTTTCGGTTTTTGGACACTTTTACTCAATCGTTTCTCTATGAAATAGACAGAACTTCCCTGATTTTACCAGTTCCCTCTTCTTTTCCACTCCAATTATTTCCTATTTTACCGCACGATTTTTGGGTAGAGTCTTCTTCGGTATACTTGGATCCACCTTGTTTTCTAGTTTTTGAGCCGCTCGAATTAGTTCTTTTCGCTTCTTTTCTTTTTTTAGCGCTTGCCACCATTGTCTGATTCCCATTTGTATTTCCTCCTAAACAAAAGAGGCTGTTTTTCAGCCTCCTTATTGTTAACATTTTTTGGCATTTCCGATTTCAAACAGAGGTGAAAGAGGACGATTTTCGTGAATGCGAACAATGGCCTCTGCAAGGAGTTTCGCAATCGAAATTTGCTCAATCTTATCAATTAATCGATCTTCCGGTAGATAAATCGTATCCAACACCACCAACTTCTTAATGGCTGATTTTTGGATGTTGTCCATCGCTGGGCCTGATAAAACAGGGTGAGTACAGCTCGCATAAACTTCAACAGCACCTGCTTCTGCAAGAGCATCCGCGGCATGACAGATTGTCCCAGCTGTATCAATCATATCATCAATCAAAATACAAGTCTTGCCTTCAACACTCCCAATGATATTCATCACTTCACTCGTATTCATCTTATCGACACTTCGACGTTTATCAATAATCGCAATCGGTGTCTTCAAAAATTCAGCTAATTTTCGAGCACGAGTCACACCACCATGGTCTGGACTGACAACAACATAGTCTTTTCCAATCATCCCTCGACGTTCAAAATAGTCGGCGATCAAAGGCGCACCCATCAAGTGGTCAACAGGAATATCAAAGAAGCCTTGAATTTGAGCAGCGTGCAAATCAATTGTCAACAGACGATCCACTCCAGCGACTTCAAGCATATTAGCCACCAACTTAGAAGTGATTGGTTCACGAGCTCGAGCTTTCCGGTCTTGACGGGCATAGCCGTAATACGGCATCACCACATTAACGGATTGCGCACTTGCCCGTTTCAACGCATCTACCATAATCAAAATTTCCATAAGATTATCATTAACCGGTGAGCTAGTGGATTGCAAAATATAAACATCTTTCCCACGGATTGATTCTTCAATATTAACCTGAATTTCTCCATCAGAAAATTGACGAACCGTTGACTTTCCAAGCGGTAGCCCCATTTCACGAGACACACGTTGAGCCAATTCTTGATTTGACGACAAAGCAAAGAGCATTAAATCAGAAAATGACATGATTTCCTCCAGTAAAATCTAAAAACCATATTGTACAGTCAGCACAAATTTCTCCTGTAATCATTTTATCGCTTTTTAAGCAAATATTCAAATATTAATTTATGGAAAATACAAAATCCAGCTCTACCGACAATCTTTCACAAAAAGAAGCAGAACAAATGTTCTGCTTCTTTTTAATTCTTAGTTTGGATAGATATAAGTAACAGTACCTTGAGCTGTTGTTGGGTTAAACCAACCACGGTAGTTACCAATACTACGGATACCGTTATAGTTAGATTCAGAAACTTGGATACTTGTTGTAGATTGAACAGCTGTAACGACTGCTACGTGTCCATATCCACCATCATTCCAACATGCAATAGCACCAACTTGTGGTTGAGATCCTGTACGGAATCCAGCAGCCGCTGCACTTGCAGCCCATTGACCACCGTTGCCCCAGTAATCGCCAGCCCATGGAGCCAATGTCTTCGCACCCCATGTACATTCACCAACTGGATAAGATGATGCAGATGTACTATAAGTTGGACGAGAAACAGTTGCTGCTGGAGCTGCTGCTGCTTGAGTTTGAACAGCAGGTTGAGCTGCTGCTTGAGTTTGTGCAGCCGCTGATGTTGCAGCAGGTGTTTGTGCTGCTGCCTGAACTTGTGCTTGAAGAGTTGTATTAGCAGAAGCTTTTACAGCTGCTTGTTGTTCTTTTTGTTTTGCACGGTAAGCTGCCTCAGCTGCTGCCGCTGCTGCCGCTGCTTTTTCAGCTTCAGCTTTTTGTTGCAACAAAGCGTTCTTTTCGTTTTCAGCAGATGATTTTTCAGCTGCCAAATTCAATTGTGCCACTTTCAACTCAGCTTCTTTAGTTGACAAAGCTTGCGCATCATCTTCTAATTGCTGTTTATTTGCAATAACAGTATTGATAGCGTCGTTGTTTTCTTTTTGTTTTTGTGCAATATCTTCTTTATCACGTTTTTGCTCTTGCAACATTTTGTTGTTAGCATCTGCAATTTCATTCATAGCAGAAATACGTGAGATAGCTTCTGTCAAAGATCCAGAGCTAACAATCGCATTAATATAGCTTGTTGCAGTCCCAGTTGTTTGAGCACTACGTGCTTGATTTGCAAGAGATTCTTGACGAGCTACAATATTTTTTGACAACTCATCGATCTCAGCTGACAATCGTTCAGATTCTTCATTCAAACGGTCATTTTCAGCTTGAAGATTTTCTTGTTGTTGTTTAATTTCAGATACTTGACCTTGGATTTGATCTACCTGAGCTTGTGCACTTTGTTGTTGTTGATTAATACTATTGATTTTGTTATCTTGAGCAGCAATCTTATCATCTGTTGAGTCAGCTGATACACCAGCTACGACAGCACCTTGTGATAAAGCAACTGTACTCAATAAGATTGTGGCAAATAATTTTTTCTTCATTAGATAAATTTTCCCTTTCTAATAAGACACTAACTAGTATAACAAATTTTTTAAAAATTTATATTACGCTATTGTTACATTTTTATTTCGAGTTTATAAATAAATCTTTTCAAGTAAAGGCTGTAATACTATTAATAGAAGCACATTCAAAATTAAACTTGGAAAAATTTGGTAAATAATTAGTGTAATCCAGTTAAATTTTATGCCGATAAAAAGAAACAAAAGAAGATTTGTTAAAATCTGAAATAATAGAATTGTTAATAAAAATGTAAAAAAACGAGTCAATCGATTGACCAAAATAATCTGATTACACCGATAAAAAATCACCTGTAGTATAGGAAATACTATGAATGCAATTCCTAGAGTGTGTAAAAAATACACATCAAAACAAAAACCAAAGAAGACTCCCCACCAAATACTAGCTATCTCAGAGAAATAGAGACTCAATAACATAAAACCATATAGAAATAAAAATGAAGTAGGTTCAAAGGAGTTTGGACAGAAACGAGAAATAAGAAAAGAGATCTGCCCGTCAACAAATAAAGATAAGAATAAGATTAAAGGGAAAAAATGGTACTTACGTATGACTTTCACACTACTCTCCGATCAATAGTACATAACGATTAACATCTAAATTAGCCTTTGGTTTCACACGAATTTCTTGACCTAACTGATCAGATGCCTTTTGAGTAGAAGTCACTGTACCAAGAGGTAAGTCACTACTCTTATATTTTCCTAAACCACTTGTTGAAACCAGAGATCCTTTTTTAATTTCAACTGGATCACCAATTTGCAACAACCGAAACTCACCTGTCTTCTCGTCATAACCATTTAATAAAGCAAAAATAGATTGACCTTGACTCTCAATTTTAAACGTCAGGTGTTGTGAAGAAATAGTATCTTCGACTAATAATTTCACTTTGCTAGAATTTTTCTCTATACTTTCTACCACACCAATGACGCCACCAGACGAAAGAACAAACATAGAATCAGAAATTCCATCTGAACTACCTTTATCAATAACAAATTCCTGATCCCACGAACCATAATTACGGTCAATAATCTCACTAACGACTTGTTTAGAACCCGATACAGAATTCTTGATTGACATCAAATCCTTTAATTCTCTATTTTCTGATTCCAAACGGTTAAGTTTTGACTGGTCAATATCCTTTTGATAAAGACGTGATTTTAACGAACAGTTTTCATCATTTAATTCAGATAAATTCTTTAAATCCTTTGCCTTAGATTCCACAACAACAAATGGTACCGATACTGCCTTATCAACAATAGCTAATAGATCAGAAGATTTTAAAACAATCGAAGTTCTAACAGATGGAAAAAGAAATAAAATTCCTGAAACAGTTAAAACAAACACAAAACTAAAAATTTTAAAGAATCGATTCAAGAACATAGATAAAACCTTCAAAAATATAAAAAATAGTTTGAGATGAAATCTCAAACTTGGAAATTATACGGAGAATGGGGGATTCGAACCCCCGCGCCGGTTACCCGACCTAACGATTTAGCAAACCGTCCTCTTCAGCCTCTTGAGTAATTCTCCAAAATGGGCACGAGTGGACTCGAACCACCGACCT
>NZ_KV812801.1:191794-236856 GCF_001813505.1 Streptococcus sp. HMSC061E03 | reverse complement strand
ATCATGACCTTACCTTACTGTCAACACTTTTTCTCAAAAAATTTTATTTTTTTGAAAGTTTTTTTGAAATAAAAAAATAGAGAGGGAATCCTCTCTATTTATATTCTTGTCTGTATTTGTTTTCTTCAGCTTTGTTAGCCCATACATAATGACCTGGTTTAATTTCAACCATTTGTGGTTTATCTTCAGAGTAATCATGTTGTTCTGGATCATAGATTTTTAGAACTTTTTTACGTTCTAGAATTGGATCTGGAATTGGGACTGCTGAAAGTAGGGATTGTGTGTATGGATGGATTGGGTGGTTAAATAGCTCTTCAGTTTCTGCCACTTCTACAATAACCCCTTTATAGATAACTGCAATACGGTCAGAAATGAAGCGTACAACTGACAAGTCATGGGCAATAAAGAGATAGGTCAAGCCTAATTCTCTTTGGAATTTTTTCAAAAGGTTCAAAACTTGCGCACGTACTGAAACGTCAAGAGCTGAGATTGGTTCATCCGCAATGACAAATTCTGGTTCCATGACAAGTGCACGGGCAATACCGATCCGTTGACGTTGACCACCTGAGAATTCGTGAGGGTAACGTGTCAAATGTTCTGCAAGAAGTCCAACTTCATGCATAATATTTTTTACTTTTTCCTGACGTTCTTCTTCACTGTTAAACAAATGGTGGTTGATCAAACCTTCAGAGATAATATAATCAACTGTTGCACGTTCATTCAAACTTGCTGCTGGGTCTTGGAAGATCATTTGAATCTTACGGATCAACTCTGATTTTTCACTATGAGAGTTTTTTCCGTTGATCTTGCGACCGTCATAAATAATTTCTCCAGCACTTGTATCATTCAAACCGATGATCGCACGTCCAATTGTTGTCTTCCCACTTCCTGATTCACCAACAAGAGAGAACGTTTCTCCCTTATTAATGAAAAAGTTGGCGTTTTTTACAGCAACGAATTTTTTACTTCCTTCACCGAAGGAAATTTCTAAATCTTTAATTTCAACTAATTTTTCAGTCATTTCCTTCCTCCTATTCTGTAATGTGAGTGAAGCCCATTTTTGAGCCAATCTTTTCGTGAAGGTTTTCGATTACTTCTGGTTTATGAACTGTTGGTGCATCTGGATGGAGCAACCATGTCTTCGCCCAGTGAGTATCGGTTACTTTGAAAGCAGGTGCCTCTTCTTCAAAATCAATCTGCATTGCATAGTCTGAACGAAGTGCGAAGGCATCTCCTTTGATTGGAGCATACAATGATGGCGGAGTCCCTGGAATAGAGTAAAGATCACCATCTGAGGTTGACAATTGAGGCAAGCTTGAAAGCAAGCTCCATGTGTATGGATGTTTTGGATCGTAGAAAATTTCTTCTACTTTACCAAACTCAACAATTTCTCCAGCATACATAACGGCTACTTTATCTGCAATACTTGCAACCACACCTAAGTCGTGGGTGATAAAGATAACTGTAAATTGGTATTCTTTTTGAAGGGATTTCAACAAATCAATGATTTGCGCTTGAATGGTTACGTCAAGGGCTGTTGTTGGTTCGTCACAGATTAAGATATCTGGACGGCAGGCCAAGGCGATGGCAATAACGATCCGTTGACGCATCCCACCTGAATATTGGAATGGATACTCATCAAAACGACGTTCCGCATCTGGAATTCCAACTTTCTCCATATAGTCCAAAGCCATTTCTTTGGCTTCTTTAGCTGTTTTCCCTTGGTGTTTGATAATGACTTCTGTAATTTGTGAACCAATTGTGTTGATTGGGTCCAAACTTGTCATTGGGTCTTGGAAAATTGTAGCGATCTTAGATCCACGAATATTTTCCCAATCTTTATTCGATTTCAAATCTGTCAATTCTTGACCACGGTATTTAATCGAACCTTGGGCAATACGGCCGTTATCTTCTAACATTCCGGTGAACGTTTTTGTCAAAACTGATTTCCCTGAACCTGACTCACCAACTAAGGCAAGAACTTCACCTTCTTCTAGCTCAAGCGATACGCCACGAATAGCTGTCAATACGCGATCGCGCACGTCAAATTCCACTACGATATCTTGAGCAGATAAAATAATATTCTTATTTGATGTCATATCTACTCCTCCTATCTATGTGTACGTGGGTCGCTGGCATCGGCCAAGTTTTGTCCGACGATAAAGAATGACAAGGATACTAAAATCAAAACAGTAAGCGGAATCCAGAATAGGTAGGCATTTGTAGTTACGTTTTGAGAATAGTCAGAAATCAAGCGTCCCAAACTTGGAACTGTGATTGGAAGACCAAGTCCGAAGAAGGAAAGGAAAGCTTCGTAAGAAATAAAGCTTGGAAGTAACTGTGATGTTTGTGTCACGATAACAGATACCAATTGAGGCAAAATATTTTTCGTAACAATTTTCAAAGTTGGTGTTCCTAATGTTCGGCTGGCCAAGTTGTACTCCAAATCACGGTAACGCATGATTTGGACACGAATGGTATAGGCAATTCCGATCCATCCAGTTAAGGACATGGCAAGAATCAAGTTCCAGAAACCAGATCCCATTGAGTAAGTCAAGACGATAACGATCAACATAAACGGAATGTTTGAAATAACGTTATAAACTTCCATCATGATACGGTCGATGGATTTTGAGATCCCCCAAATTCCACCAACGATAACTCCGACAACCACGTTAATAACAGTGGCGATGAAGGAAATGATAATTGAATTCCGAGCACCAAACCAAACTCCATCAAAGAGGGATTTACCGTTATTATCTGTACCAAAGAAAGCTTTGGCACTTGGTGGATTCAAACGTGCTGAAAAGTCATTTACCTTACTTACGTCGTTGTAATCAAAATTTGAAAACATAGGATAGACAAAACTCATCAAGAGAATCCCAATCAAAATAGCAAGCATAATGATAGTGGTTCTTTTTTTCAAGAATTGTCTGAATACAGATTTCCAGTATGAATACGCTGGAGCATCGATTACTTCAGAGGCAAAGTCATCACGTTTTACAAACTGAAATTTATTTTTATCGATTGTAGCCATTATTTGCCTCCTTTCGTATTCGTTAATTTAATCCGTGGATCAAGCACTGTCATCAAGATATCACCTAACATGGCAGCAAAGATACCAAGTGATGTGAAGATGAAGACAAGTCCGATGACCATGGTGTTGTTTGATGCTTTAATAGAGTCAATCAACATTTTACCCATACCTGGGAAAGCGAAGACTGTTTCAGTCAACGTCGCACCTGAGATAACTCCAATGATAGCCCCTGGAATTCCAGAAACTAGTGGAACCATCGCATTTTTGAAGATGTGTTTTCTTGAGATCTCACGTTCTGACAATCCTTTTGAACGAGCAAAACGGACGAAATCTTGCGAATGGATATCGATCATATAACGACGAATCCAAACGGCGATAAATGGCGCACTCAATAAACCAAGAATCAGAGACGGCAATACATATGAACGCCAGTCCTGTGCTCCAAGTACTGGGAATGAGTCAGGAAGTCCAAAGAATGAACCTGCTAGACGCACGATATAGACAAGGGCAATGGTTGGGAGAGACATCATAAATGTCAAGACCGCAGTAGAGATGCTATCAAACCATGAGTCCTTGAAAAGAGCCATATAAGATCCTAGCGGGATCGCAATCAAGTAGGCAATCGCAATACCAATCAAACCAATGATTGAAGAAGATGCAATCATGGATGGATTCTCATAGTTGCTCAACGTTGCTGTATAGGCATCCCCTTTACCAAATCGACTGATATCTTGTGAGTCTGCCTTACTTGGTGATTTGTAGGTACGTGAGTAGATATCGATGGAAGATGTCTTTTTACCTGTTGGGAAGTTCACTTCACTCTTCTTAGTCGTTCCTTGTCCTTGGGTAATCACTTGAAGAACTGGGGTATTTGAATAAGTTGGATATGAATTTCCAAGGTTTAAGGTCACAAAGTTTTGGTGTACATATGGGAACTGACCATTGAAGTACAAGAGGTATTTGTGTTTCGTACCAGAACCTACAACTGACCAACCAATAGATGGATCATTTTCAATACGGATATAGCGTTTAAGATTTGGATTCGAGGCATCTTTCACCCAACCTGGATGATCAAATTGAATCAAATTCGCATAGAAGCTAATAACACGTTCAAAAACCGGAATTTCACGCACCGCATAGAAAGACTTACTTTCTGGGAAACGTTTCAACTGCCAACCATGACCTAATTTTTCAATATATTTTTTGTAGATCTTTTCATTGGCATTTGTCGCATCAACCGTTACGGAAGAATCTTCTTTACTTGCTTTTTGTTGCAAGCTCTTTGAATCCATGTATTCCAAATAACCCATGCGATCGTAGACTGTATTTTCGTAGTTGATCTTCGAATCTTTTGTCTTCGCTACTTTATTGTAGTTAGGGTCATTTTTAAAGATGAGATTTCTCGGTGTTAGCGTATAGATAATCATGTAGGTTAATGTCGTGACGAGAAAGATCGACACTAACGAACGCAAAATACGCATAAAAACATATTTTTTCATATTTCATTCCTTTAATGTCCAAAAGAACTTTCTCCCCTAGAAGAGAAAGTTCTAATGAAAAGCAATAATTTAATTATTTAACGTGTTTTTCAAGATCTTGTTGAGCTTTTTTGTTTGACTCAGCTTTTTCTTTTTGCCATTTTTCACGTGCTTGTTCGTATTGTTTCTTAGTAACTGGCTCATCTTGAACTTCAACGTATTTCAAGTATGTTGAACCTTTGTTACCTGTTTGTGATGATGGTTCAGAGAATGGAACTACCTTAGAAACAACTGTTGCAGCACCTGTACTTGACATCGTTGGAATAACAATCGCACTATCTGTCAACCAAGCTTGAGCTGCTGCGTATTTTTCATAACGTTTCACAACATCTTGTGTTTCGTTGTTTGCATCGTCAAGAAGTTTTGCAAACTCATCCAAACCTACAGCTTTTGCTGATGGGTTATCTACACCACCTGCAAAACCAAGGTAAACTTTTGTTTGGTCCTCAGAAGCTGGTTGAAGAGTATCAAGGTAAGTTGATGGATCATCATAGTCTGGGTTCCATCCGACCATTCCTTGAAGATCCCAGTCTGCGTCTGCAGCTGATGGCACATTCAAAGTAATATTCAACACTTCGTCTGAGTCCATCATTTGAAGATCAAGAACGACATTGTCTTTACCAAGAGTATCTTCCACAGTTTGTTTCAGAGATTGCATCCGTGAAACAAAGTTTGTAGAATTTTGTGCTACCGGTACATCAATATGAATTGGGAATTGAACACCATCTTTTTGAAGTTCAGCTTTGGCTTTTTCAAGTTGTGCTTTCGCTTTATCTTTGTTGTAAAGACCATCTTGACCATCTGCAAGGTTGATACCCTTCCATTGGTCTCCATAAGTAGTCAACTTATCTGCAACTACATTTCCGAAGTCTTTTCCATCTACTTGGACAAAGGCTGGTGCTGTGTAGGTATTACGGATAGCTGGTTTAGCAAATTCTTTACCATTGACTTGTGCTGAGTAGTTTTCACGGTTCAAGGCAAAAGTGATGGCCTGACGGAAATCTTTGTTCAAAATTGCTTTCTTAGTCGCAGTTTTTTCAGCATCTGATTTTTTAGCAGTGTGTTTGTAAGATTGACGATCAAGGTTAAAGCCAAGAACTGCTACACCTGATCCTGCTGGTGTAGTAAAGATATCGTCTTTATATTTTTTCTCTACAGTTGCAAAGTTTGAACTTGCAGGGAAAAGGCGAGCTTTTGTATAAGCACCATCAGAGAATCCACGCGCCAATGAATCTTGGTCTGATCCATCGTAATAAGTATATTTTACTTCTTTCAGGTGAACGTTTTTCTTATCCCAGTAGTTGTCATTCTTTTCAAATACAACAGATGATTTTGAAGTGATTGATTTAAGAAGGAAAGGTCCGTTTGCAAGGATTGACTTCACATCGTTTGGTTGACCAAAATCATCTCCCTTACTCTTCAAGAACTCTGTGCTTATTGGGAACAAAATTCCGTTTGTTGTTTTAGAGTTCCAGAAGGTTTCAGGTTTGTTCAATGTGTATTGAAGTGTGTAATCATCAACCGCTTTGACACCAACTTGGCTGAAGTCTGTGATTTTTCCTTGGACATAATCATCCAATCCTTTGACAGAACCTTGAACGAGTGGAAGAGTTTCCGATTTTTTATCAGCAGCGTGTTTCAAACCAGTCACGAAGTCTTTGGCAGTCACTTCGCCGTGTTCTTCACCGTCTGCATCGTACCACTTAACCCCTTTACGAATTTTGTAGGTATAAGTCAAACCGTCTTTTGAAACAGACCAATCTTCTGCAAGTGATGGTACGAGATTACCATACTTGTCATTTGCCATCAAACCGTCTACGACGTTTGTAGTGATATCATGTGTAGCAGCTTTAGAAGAAATTGTATAGTCCAAAGTTGTTGGATCTGAAGTGTAGACATAACCATAGTTTTTGTCTTCGCCTGAGCTTGCTTTGCTAGTATTTGAACTAGAACATGCAGCTAACAATCCAGCTGCAAGGAGTGTTACTCCGGCAACTGCGAATACTTTACCTTTTTTCATAGGAATTCTCCAATAGTTTTTTTAGATTTGTTTAAGATTATATCACAAGTAGAAAAAAAAGTAAACTAAATTTTCTGAATATTCGTTTTATCACTATTCAAAAACCTTGCTATGACTGACTTTTTAGCCTAATTGATGATTTTACAATTTTCCATTAATCATTTGTATGATACAATAGAGAGGACTAAGCAACGAGGAAACAACTGTGAAAAAATTCTTTCTTTCTTTTTTAACCTTCATGCTGCTGTTATGCAGTTTACCTTATCAAGTCGTTCTGGCAGATGAGCTAGAACTTCCTGCTCAAAGTGCTATTGCTGTTGAAGCTGATACAGGTAAAATTTTATATGAAAAGGATTCAGAGAAAAAACGAGATGTGGGGGGACTATCTACACTCTTGACCACTTATCTGATTTTCGAAGCTATTCATGAAAAAAAACTTTCTCTAAAAGATCCTATCAAATTGTCTGAGAAAGCTCTGGCTTTAAATGATATCGAAGGTGCTGGTACTCTTCCTATGGAAGCGAACCAATATACGGTTGAACAGTTATTGACTGCTCTTTTAGTTGGAAATTCTAGTACTGCTGCCTTGGCCTTAGCTGAGAAAGTGGGGGGCTCTGAGAAAAGCTTCGTTGAAAAAATGAAGCAGAAACTTTCTGAATGGGGCATTCAATCTCCTCATTTAATTAATGCTACCGGATTAAATACTCAAACCATCAGCGGAGATCCTGACGGGAAAGGAGACGAAAATCAATTGAGTGCTTATGATATTGCTGTCATTGCCAAGCACTTACTCCAGGATTTTCCTGAAGTGACCAAATATACTTCAAAACCCACTGCTCTTTTTTCAAACACGCAGATTGAAAACCCCAACCTGATGCTAGAAGGCATGCCGAATTACCGGTCGGGAGTCGACGGCCTTCGGGTCAGCAACTCTACCAAAGGTGGTATCACATTTGCTGCATCAACGACGCAAAATGGCATCCACATGATCACGGTTGTCCTAGGAGTGGAGGCAGTTGACGGTGATCCATATGCACGCTTTGTGGCTACTTCTTCTCTGATGAACTACGTGGTACGAACCTTTGTTTCTTCCATTGTCGTCAAAGAAGGAGATCCCTACGGAAAAAGTAAGGCAACTGTCATGGACGGGAAGTCCGAGACTGTTTTAGCTGTTGCAAAAAAAGACTTCTATATCGTTGAAAAGCAAGGCAGTCAAGCGGAACCAAAAATTCAATTCAAGAGCAACCAAGAATCATTCCGAGCACCTGTCAAATCAGGCACAAATCTTGGAAAATTACACTACACTGATCCAGATAAAATCGGACGTGGCTACTTAGAAGATCAAGAGCCAACGGTCGATATGGTAGCAGGAAGAACCATTGAGAAAAGCTTTTTCTTAAAGGTTTGGTGGAATGAATTTGTTCGTTATGTCAACGAAAAGCTATAAGCAAAAAAATCACAATGGAGTCAAATCCATTGTGATTTTATTTTGCTATTAAAACGAATTATCCTACAGATCCTTCCATTTCGTAGCTAATGAGTCGGTTTAACTCAACGGCATATTCCATTGGAAGTTCTTTTGTAAAGGGTTCTACAAATCCCATGACAATCATTTCTGTCGCTTCTGATTCAGACAGACCACGACTCATCAAATAATACAGTTGCTCTTCTGAGATTTTTGAAACCTTGGCTTCGTGCTCCAAAGCAACTTGTGAGTTGTGGATTTCATTAAATGGAATCGTATCTGATGCTGATAAATCATCCATAATAATGGTATCGCACTCGATATGAGAAACTGATTTCTTGGAATTTTTGTTAAAGGTTACTTGTCCACGGTAGTCTACCTTTCCGCCACCTTTCGCGATGGATTTGGATACGATAGACGAGCTAGTGTGAGGGGCATTGTGGATCATCTTGGCACCTGTATCTTGGTGTTGACCTGCATTCGCAAAGGCAATGGACAACATGGTCCCACGCGCTCCTTCTCCATCCAGATAAACAGATGGGTACTTCATGGTTGTCTTGGCTCCTAAGTTCCCATCGATCCACTCAACTGTGGCATCTTTTTGAGCTTTGGCCCGCTTGGTGACCAAGTTGTAGACATTGTCTGACCAGTTTTGGATGGTCGTGTAGCGCATGTAAGCACCATCCAAGGCAAAGATCTCAACAATCGCTGCATGGAGGCTATTACTTGAGTAGGTCGGCGCTGTACAGCCTTCTACATAGTGGACACTTGCTCCCTCATCCACAATAATCAAGGTGCGCTCAAACTGACCTGTATTTTCATTGTTGATACGGAAGTATGTTTGAAGTGGGACATCTACTTTTACGCCTTTTGGTACATAAATGAAGGTTCCACCAGACCAGACTGCTGAGTTGAGGGCAGCCAATTTGTTGTCCGTTGGTGGTACTAACTTCGCAAAATACTGTTTGAAAAGGTCTGGATATTCTTTTAGGGCAGAATCCGTATCGGTAAAGATAATCCCCAACTTTTCAAACTCTTCTTTCATATTGTGGTAAACCACTTCTGATTCATACTGAGCAGAAGCCCCTGCTAAGTAAGCACGTTCTGCTTCAGGAATCCCGATACGCTCAAAGGTTTCCTTAATTTTCTCTGGAACTTCGTCCCATGAACGGGCAGGTTTATCCGAAGGTTTTTGATAATAGATCAAATCATCAAAGTCAATCTCTGATAGATCGGCTCCCCAGGTTTGCATGGGCATCTTTTTGAAGGTTTCAAAAGATTTCAAACGGAATTCGAGCATCCATTCGGGTTCATTTTTTGCTGCAGACAATTCACGAATAACCGCTTCATTCAATCCCTTCCCGGTAGAGAGAATGGGTTGAACGTCATCGTGAAATCCAAATTTATATTCACCGAGATCAATTGGTTTCGGTTCGACTCTTTCTTCAGCCATAATTTCCTTTCTTTCTCTGTTTCTTCTTTTAATTATTTGCTACGTTCGATCGCTTTTTTAAGAGCATTCCAGGAGAGGGTCGCACATTTAATCCGTTGTGGGAATTTTGAGACTCCAGATAAGAAGGCTGCATCTCCCAACTCCTCTTGCCGAGGATCTGATTGGCCTTGGACCATTTCTGAAAAGACCTGTGCCAATTCTTCAACTTCCTCTTTTGTTTTTCCCATTACAGCATCCGTCATCATACTAGCTGAAGCGGTTGAGATCGTACAGCCTGAATTCACAAAGGCAATATCTTCCACCCTGTCATTCTCATCAAATTTCACACTTAACTGGATCACATCTCCACAAGTTGGATTGTTGAGTTGGATCTGATCAACATCTTCAATTTGTCCTTGGTGGTGGGGGTGTTTTGAATGATCGGCTACGACCGCCATGTACAGCGAATCTAATTTAGAAAGTGCCATTGAAAAACTCCTTTGCTTTGATCAATGCCTCAATTAATTTATCACAGTCCGCTTTGGTGTTGTAGATATAAAAACTTGCTCTCGTTGTCGCTGGGACTTGTAGGTATTGAAGGAGCGGTTGTGCACAGTGGTGACCTGCACGAACGGCAATTCCTTCATAATCTAATGCTGTTGCTAAGTCATGCGGATGGAGATCTCCTAGATTGAAGGAAATGACTCCAGAACGTTGGGCTAAGTCTTGGGAGCCATAGATGGTCAAGCCTTCGATAGCCTGTAATTTTGGAAACACATAGGCAATCAATTCTTGCTCATGCGCTTCTACCTGGTCCATACCCAGCTCTTCTAAGTAATCGATTGCTGCACCAAGACCAATTGCGCCCGCCATATTAGGTGTTCCAGCTTCAAATTTCCAAGGTAATTCCTTCCAAGAGGCAGATTGCTCGTAAACAAAGTCAATCATTTCGCCCCCAAACTCGATCGGAGACATTTGTTCTAATATTTCTTCCTTTCCATAGAGGACACCAATCCCTGTTGGTGCAGCCATCTTATGGCCAGAAAAAGCAAAGAAATCCGCATCTAAGTCTTGTACATCAATGGCCATATGAGGGGTTGATTGAGCCCCATCTACGACCATGATCGCTCCAACCTCATGAGCTAATCGAGCAATTTCCTTGATCGGATTGACCACCCCTAAGACGTTCGAAGCATGGGTGATGGAGACAAATTTTGTCTTCTCACTAAGCTTGCTCTTTAAGTCCTGCATATCCAGTAAGCCATCTTTTAGATAGACATAGACCAGTTTTGCTCCTGTCTTCTTGCAGGCTTGCTGCCAAGGAATGATGTTGGAGTGATGTTCCATGATGGAAATCAAGACTTCATCCCCTTCCCTTAGGACTTCTTCTGCATAGCGGGCTACCCAGTTGAGTCCAGTCGTTGTCCCTCTTGTAAAGAGCACTTCCTTGGTTGATGAAGCATTGATAAATTTTCTGACTTTCTCACGCGTTGCCTCATAGGCTGCTGTCGCTCGTTCAGCCAAGGTATGGACTCCACGGTGAACATTGGCGTTATCTTGCAAATAATAGTGATTAACGGCTTCAAGAACACGTTTAGGTTTTTGCGTCGTCGCTGCATTATCTAGATAAACCAAAGGCTCATCGTGAACTAGTTGATCGAGAATGGGAAAATCTTGAGCAATCGTATTTTTATCTAGCATCGTTTCTCCTTAGCGTTGAGATAACTTTTCTTCGATAGTGGCAATCATTTCATCACGTACTTCTTTAACTGGGATTTCAACAATAACAGATCCCAAGAAACCACGCACCACTAAACGTTCTGCTGTGTGTTGATCCAGACCACGACTCATGAGGTAATACATATCTTCTGGGTCCACTTGACCGATCGATGCAGCATGGCCTGCCGTGACGTCATTTTCATCAATCAAGAGGATCGGATTGGCATCTGAACGTGCTTGATCCGATAACATCAAGACACGGCTTTCTTGCTGAGCATCTGCTCCTTTAGCCCCCTTGATAATATGACCAATTCCATTGAAGGTCAAGGTTCCTTTTTCAAGAATAACTCCGTGTTGCAAGATGTTTCCGATCGAGTTGCAACCAAAGTTGGTCACGCGGGTGTCAATTCCTTGCACCTGACGACCGCTTGATAAAGCAACGACTTTCAAATCTGCATGACTTCCGTTTCCAACCAAGTCACTGTCAAAGTCCGCGACCACATTTCCTTCATTCATAACACCGATAGCCCAATCAATGCTGGCATCCTGTCCTAGTTTCCCACGTCGACTGATGTAGGCTGTGACATTTTCACCCAGGCGGTCAATCGCCGCAAATTTCACTTGGGCACCTGAGCGGGCAATCACCTCAACCGTCACATTCGCAGTTGCTGTTGCTGAGCCATCACCTTTTGATTCCAAGCGTTCCAAATAGCTGAACTTGCTGTTTTTGCCTGCAATAATCAAAATGTGTTTATTGAAAGGTACATCACTGTCGCTATCCTGGTAGAAAATGCCTTCGATTGGTTCTGAAATTTCGACGTTATCTGGAATATAGAGAACAGCCCCACTATTAAAGTATGCTGTGTGATAAGCTGCTAGCTTGTCGTCATCGTATTTGACTGAAGACATGAAGTAGTCTTCCACCACCTGTGGAATTTCTTCTAAGGCAGTATGGAAATCTGTGAAAAGGACTCCTTGGTCTGCCAAGGCTTGTGGCACCTGTTCAAATACAGTTTGAGTTCCAACTTGGACCAATTTTAAGTTTGAATCGAGGGCTGTAAAATCAGGAACATTGGCAGAAGCCTCGCTTTCTGTGATCGTCCCATCCCCAAGATTCCAGCGGTGAAATTTGACGCGTTCAATGGCTGGCAATTCCAACTGATCGATCTTGTCAAAAGCTTTTTTTCGTAAATCTTGTAACCAGCTTGGCTCAGCATGCAGTTCCGAAAAGAGGGTAATATTTTCAATACTCATTTTTTTCTCCCAATAAAGATACTATCTGTTTGATTTTATGACAACATTAGATCACTTGTCATCAGGTTATAGTTCTTCTTTATAGTCGTAACCGAGTTCTTCTGCGAGTTGAGCATAGCCTTCACGTTCCAAGCGGGCAGCCAATTCTGGTCCACCTGAAAGCACGACACGGCCTTCCATCATCACATGAACGACGTCAGGAGTAATATAGTTCAACAAACGTTGGTAGTGGGTGATGATCATAGCTCCAAAACCTTCACCTCGCATTGCATTAACCCCTTTAGATACGACCTTAAGAGCATCGATATCCAAACCAGAGTCAATTTCATCCAACAGGGCAAATGTTGGTTCCAACATCAACAATTGAAGGATTTCATTGCGTTTTTTCTCACCACCAGAGAAGCCTTCGTTCAAATAGCGTTCTGCCATTTCTTCTTTCATGTTGAGCAATTCCATCTTTTCATCCAATTTTTTGATGAAATCACGAATAGAGATCTTCTCGTCCTCTTCTTTACCAGCATTCATGGCTGCACGTAAAAATTCTGCATTCGTAATTCCTGGGATTTCTGAAGGGTATTGCATGGCAAGGAACAAGCCCATCCGTGCACGTTCGTCTACTTCCAATTCCAAGATGTTGACACCATCAAAGAGAATCTCCCCTTTGGTTACTTCATAATTTGGGTTTCCCATAATGGCAGCTGACAGAGTAGATTTCCCTGTTCCATTTGGTCCCATGATGGCTGCGATCTCACCAGTTTTTAGGGTCAGGTTTACACCTTTTAAAATTTCTTTGCCTTCAATTTCAACGTGAAGGTCTTTAATTTCTAATGTCGACATTGCATTCCCTTTCTTTTTACTTTGAAGTCTAGAAGGTTCTCAAAGCATCGATTCCTTCATCACAAAGTATTTTTTTACCTTTCAAGTATATCAAAAAAAAGCCTAAATGGCTTTTCTTTTGATTAGAACTATTCTTATTTAGTTTTTTCTTTTCGTTTTTGACGAACTTCCTCCCGATAGGAAGAATTCCCTATATAGCGCAGAACATTTAACAAAGGACTATGATGTGGCCCCAGAATCCCAATCAATTCTGCTAACAACTCTACTCCAAACAAGAGCCCGATCACAAGTAGGACGCCCCCAATGCGACTCGAGATGTTGAGCAAGAGAGAAATCAAGGAGAAGATCATCGAAATTCCGTAGATCACAAGTACAGTTCCCCGATGTGTCAAGCCCAGAGAAAGAAGTCGGTGGTGCAAGTGATTCCGATCCGGTTTATAAAATTTTTGACCAGACAGGGTCCGACGGATAATGGCTAAAAAGGTATCTGTAATCGGTACTCCCAAAATGATCATAGGGGTAACGACAGCAACTGCCGTTGCATTTTTCAAACCTTGCAAGGACAAAACAGAAATCATGAATCCGATAAACAAGGCACCGGTGTCTCCCAAATAGAGAATGGCCGGATGGTAGTTAAAGGGAAAGAAACCTGCGATGGACGCAACCAAGACAAAGATCGTCATGGTCAGAAAGAGATTGGGGACTGGTAGAAAGAAATAGGACACAATCCCCATTGTCACTAGGGAAATAATAGAGACCCCACTCACCAATCCATCTAATCCATCAATCAGATTGACCGCATTGGTAATAGAAACAATCCAAATCACCGTCAAAAGATACGATAGCCATGGTTCAAAATGAAGTAAGGGACCACCGAATGGAATCTTAAAATCATTCAGCCGAAAATCTGTCAAAAACCAGACCAGACTCGCTGCCAGCAGGATGCCGATCATCTTTTTCTTGGCAGACAACTCTTTTACATCATCGATCAAGCCTGTGAGCGCGATAATCCATCCTGCGCCCACGACCGGCAAGGTATAGGATAGGTAACTTTTGATTGGTGCGGTGGTGGATGTCAGCATGGGAATTAACACGAGAGTCGCAATCGAAAAAGCGATCACAATAGCCAGTCCACCCGCGCTTGGCATGGGCTTGGTATTGATCCGACGCGCATTCGGATAATCTACGGCATCAATCTTAAAGGAGAACAAGCGAACCAAGGGCGTCAATACCAAGGCAATCATAAAAGTCCCAATCAGCACCAGAACAAATTGCAAGGAAAAGGACATCATAAGCTAGCAACTTTCTTCAAATTCTCAATCGCACCAGACACCATTAGTAAGTGACCATGTTCCTGCAGAACGGCCCGTGTCACTTCTGAATCATCCGCATACTCCCGAATGATGGCAAGTAACCAGGTTGGATATTGATTTGGTTGATCCTCTGTATCGATCAAGACAGTTAAATAATAATCAGATCCCATTTTGTATAATTCAGAGGTATCCACTGGAAAGCTTACCGTTTTTGAAAAGGCAACTGCTTGCTGGATATTTGAAAAACGCAAAATGTAATAAATATACTGACTTACTGGCGCTTCAGGTGTCGGATCTTGTTCTTGATTGTCCCGCAACTCTTCTTGTTCCAAATGGTGAATAGCTTCTGCATCCCCTTTTGTCTTATCAGAGATTGTTTTTTCCAGGGTTTTGATAAATTCATCTGGCGTCATGCGCGACAACTCTTCCATATCAGGAAGATCTGACAAATCCTCAAAATCCAATTGTTGGTCAATTTTTGATTTGGTAACAAAAACATCCAGTTTATCTGGTTTTGGTGTCACGCGAAAACTCAGCATCCCGCTATCCAGGAAGCTTTCTGGCATTTCGAGTTCATCCAAAATGGCGTAGAAAAATTCTTCTGTTTTTTCTTGCGGAACAAGGAAATCAGCAATTTCCATCCCACGTTCTTCTAAGTCTTCTAGTTGGATCGTGATCTTAATTGTTGAATCACTAATTTGCTTCATCTTCATAGCATAACCTCATACTTCTAGTCTTACTATTATACTAAAAAATTGGATAGAATTCAAAAAAAGGATGCATAGAAAAGAGGTCGGGACAAAAGTCTCCAACCTCGAAAAATAATTTGATCAAGTTCAAGCCTTCTCTTAGAAAATAACACGGAAGAGTCCATACAATAGCAAGATGGAACCAAGAACAATCCGGTATTTCCCAAAGACGGTGAAATCATGATTTTTCACATAATCTGTCAAGAAGCGGATAGCGTACATGCTGACCACAAAGGCCACTCCCATCGCTACCAGTAGAATAAAGAGTTGCCCCAATGCTAGTGAATGTCCGCTAAGAGCGAATTTCCCAACCTTTAAGAGGCTAGCCCCAAACATGGCTGGGATCCCCAAATAAAAGGTAAATTCTGTCACCACCGGGCGGCTAACACCATTGATCAAGCCACCTACAATAGTAGCACCTGAACGGCTTGTTCCTGGAAATAGCGATAAAACTTGGAAGAGTCCGATATAAAGAGCTGTTCGATAAGGTAGCTTATGCAATTCCGTTACTGCTGGCTCAACTTGTTCTCGTCTTTCCAGATAGATAAAGGCAAGCCCGTAAGTGATCAACATAATCGCAACGGAAATCGAATTGTGGAAATGCGCCTCAAACCAATCATCCAATTTAAAAACAAAGACAAGAGGGAGGGTTGCAACCGCAACTTTTGCCCATAATTGCCAGGTCCGACGTACTTCTAGTGGAGATTTACCAGGTTTGAAGGGATACAATTTATCGAAATATATCACCACAACCGCTAGGATTGCACCCAATTGGATCACGACATTGAACATCTCCATAAAGGCTGGATCTTGATTTTTAAACTGCACAAAATCCTGTAACAGAATCAAGTGACCTGTACTTGAGATCGGTAACCATTCTGTAATCCCCTCGACAATCCCAAAAAGAACCGCCTTGATTAATTCGATCAGAAACATCTTTTTCTCCTAAACTTACATTTGCTCTATTATATCATAAATCTATGGACTGGACCAGACCTTCTAAACTAGAAGGGAAAGAGCGACCAAGACCATTCTTAGTGCTGCTTAGAAGGCACCAAAGCCTCCTCCGCCTCCTCCGCCAGAGAAACCTCCTCCACTACCAGAGGAAACTGTGAAATGACTAGCTGTCGATGCTGTCGATCCATAAGTAGACATGGCATGACTTGAGTGGGTCACATCATGATAGAACGGAGTATAAACGAAGGCGTTTAAGGCTTGATTTTCTAAATGAATATTCCGAAGCTTCATGACCTTTGTGACCTGATCAGCTACACCATACAAGGCCGCATAGACCAATAAGCGATTCCATAGGACCAGAGACTGCAACTCTGCATCATTGAGGTGGGCAATCTCTTTCAACATCCGACCAAAACTATCCCAGTAATAGCGTTGCTCAGCACCCGCAAGATTGACAACTCCATCTCGTAGGCAGGCTTTAAAGACACCATTGAAGCGCACTGGCATAAACCAAAGTATGAGGATCCCTATCAAACAAGGAACAGAGAACCAACCCATCCCAAAGATGGCAAAGATTTCTGCTCCAAGAGCGATAAACCAAGCAGCCCAACCAAAGAAGAGACTTCGTCTAGCTTGCGCTTCTTCTTTTGCTTCTAAAGGGCGATAGTAGCTTGGCAAATGGAGATCTTCCACCTTGCGATGAACATCTCGGGCCACTTGGTTGACAGCCGTATCAAAGTGGCCCTGAGCCCAACTTCCTAGTGAACGAATGGCATCTTGATCTGCTTTTTTGGCATGTTTGTATACATCATCACTAAATTTATAATTCTCAAAGAGACGGTTAACAGGACAGGAAACTTGATCCCCAAAAGCCATATTCATAAAGGAGCGTTCAAAATCATCCACATGTCCATGAGACTTTCTCGTCAAAACGACTTCATTTCCTTGTTGCTCGTAGACAATCACTCCACGATCCATCAGATCCAGCAAAGTAGCTTGAAGCATTTTTTCAAATGTGAATACTGGAGGAGTTGCCTTCTCTTTATTGGTCGGGGAGGCCTCGTCTAATTCGGCTGAATAAACAACCGAGCTCATAACAAGAGGTGCAATATCCTGTGGAATCTCGTAAAGACGAGTATCAGTCGGATAGGTCACACCAGGCCAAATCATTTTTTTGAACCGATTGCGACCCAAGAGAGAAAGAAGCCAGAGTGCAATAATGAAGGCTGGCAAGATCCAGTTCCAAAACATGCGTGTCCAGTATTTTTCCTGTTCAATTTTAGCTTGGTTCTTGTGAAATTCATCCAATTTGGTTAATCCTGTATTTCGACCAGAATCATACAAAGTAGTTAGATCTGACTTCAACCAGTAACCATACAACTCCACAGCCTTTCCTTTGCCAAGGTTATAGAAGGTGGCAGAATAGATTCCATCTTCTTTCTTTACAGTCACATCCGGTCCCATAAAGGCTGTATGGATATACAGTTCCGATTGGGCATTAGCTGGTGCAAACTTAGGGATGACACGAAACTGAACTTCATCCACCTTCTGATCACCATCTGTGATCGGTTTCCAGTTCAACTCCAAGATATCCTTGTGTGAATAGAGGAGATTTTTTAATTTCCATGTAACTTTAATTTTGACAGTATCTGTCGCTACACCACTGTTATAAATTTTCACTCGGTAGCCATCACCTAGATTCGTAATCTCGGGTTCTCTTTGAAGATCACGACCTTCCACCTCAACCTTTGGTGGTATCTCAATTGCAAACCCTTGTGGCATGTTGCCCGCAGTTCCTAGGCTAACATACTGCCCTCTATAAGAATCTTTGAAATAATAAACCAGTTCTTCCTCATAGGTGGCGTCGTCCCAAGTGTCCAAGGTCAAGGTTCCACCATAGTAAAGTACATCATAAGATGGACTAGATGCATGGACATTCTGACTAACAAAAAGGCAGGCCAGAAAGGCGAAAAAAACATACAAATACTTTTTCATTTGATCACGCTCCTTTGTATTATTATAGCATTTTTTAAATAAAAAGAGGACCATGTTTGAAATGCAGCCTATTTTACTGTACAATAGGAGAAGTTAAAATAAGGAAGAGGAGAAAAAATGAAAAAAACATTATTCGCGCTCTTAACAGGGCTTTTCATTTGCCTGGGGATCACACAGGTTGCTCATGCAGATGACTATTTACGAATCGGAATGGAAGCAGCCTACGCTCCTTTCAACTGGACCCAAGAAGATGATGCAAATGGAGCTGTTAAAATTGACGGTACCAATCAATATGCCAATGGGTACGATGTCCAAATCGCCAAAAAAGTTGCTGAGGAGTTAGGTAAAAAACCTCTGATCGTAAAAACTTCTTGGAACGGTTTAATTCCAGCCCTCACTTCTGGTAAAATCGACATGATTATCGCTGGGATGAGTCCAACCGCTGAACGTAAAAAAGAGGTCGCCTTCTCCAAGAGCTACTATACCAGTGAACCGGTCATGCTCGTTCGTAAAGATGGAAACTATGCAAACGCCACTAGTCTAGATGACTTTAAGGATGCAAAGGTCACCTCTCAACAAGGGGTCTACCTCTATTCTCTCATTTCCCAACTCAAGGGTGCGAAACAAGAAACTGCAATGGGTGATTTTGCCCAGATGCGTCAAGCTTTAGAATCGGGTGTTATTGATGCCTATGTTTCTGAACGTCCCGAAGCCCTAACCGCCGAGTCCGCTAATTCTAAATTTAAGATGATTCAATTCAAAAAAGGATTTGAAGTTGGGGAAGAAGATGCGACCATCGCTATCGGGATGAAGAAGGGCGACACTAGAATTGACCAAGTCAATGCCGCACTAGCTAAGATTTCGTCTGAAGACCAAGTCAAACTCATGGATGATATGATTAAGAAGCAACCAGCTTCCAGTGATGCTAGTGATGATAAGCAGACATTCTTTAGCCAAATGATGAAGATTTTAAAGGATAATGGCCCACAGTTCTTACGGGGAACTGGAATGACCCTCTTAATCTCTATGACTGGAACTATCGCTGGGTTGATTATCGGTTTGTTAATCGGTGTCTTCCGGACAGCTCCGAAGGCTAAAAATAAATTCCTTGCTGGATGCCAAACTGCCTTTGGTTGGTTCCTCAATGTCTACATTGAAATCTTCCGTGGAACTCCGATGATCGTTCAATCCATGGTCATTTTCTACGGTTCCGCCCAAGCCTTTAACATTTCCTTGGATCGTACCTGGGCCGCCATCTTTATCGTATCCATCAATACCGGAGCTTATATGAGTGAGATTGTTCGTGGTGGGATCTTAGCAGTGGATCCAGGTCAGTTTGAAGCAGCGACTGCTCTAGGAATGACCCATGGACAAACCATGCGCAAGGTCGTCCTTCCACAGGTTGTTCGCAATATCTTGCCAGCAACAGGGAATGAATTTGTTATTAACATCAAGGATACATCTGTTTTGAATGTTATCTCTGTAGTTGAACTGTACTTTACAGGAAATACGGTCGCAACTCAAAACTACCAATACTTCCCAACCTTTACGATCATCGCTGTGATTTACTTCGTTCTCACCTTTACTATCACACGAATCCTTCGCTACATCGAACGTCGCTTAGATTCTGACACCTACACTACAGGCGCCAATCAAATGCAAGTCAAGGAGGTGAAATAATGGCAGAAAAAATTCTTGAAATCAAACATTTAAAAAAATCCTATGGTCAAAATGAGGTTTTGAAAGATATTTCCCTTACGGTTGAAAAAGGAGAGGTGATCTCCATCATCGGGAGCTCTGGTAGCGGAAAATCAACCTTCCTTCGCTCCATCAATCTTCTAGAGACTCCTACTGCTGGAGAGATTCTCTATCGTGGGCAAAATGTTCTTGATCCTGAGTATGATCTTACCCACTACCGCGAGAAATTGGGGATGGTTTTCCAAAGCTTTAATCTCTTCGAAAATTTAAACGTCTTGGAAAATACGATCGTTGCACAAACGACCGTCCTCAAGCGTGATCGTGAAACTGCAGAGAAAGTTGCCAAAGAAAACCTTGAAAAAGTCGGTATGGGATCTCAATATTGGGCTGCCCGTCCGAAACAACTTTCAGGTGGTCAAAAGCAACGGGTCGCCATCGCACGCGCCCTCTCTATGGATCCTGATGCCATTCTCTTCGATGAACCAACTTCTGCCCTAGACCCAGAAATGGTTGGGGAAGTCTTGAAAATCATGCAGGATCTGGCAAAAGAAGGACTCACCATGATTGTCGTCACCCACGAAATGGAATTTGCCCGCGATGTCTCTAGCCGGGTCATCTTCATGGACAAGGGTGTCATCGCTGAGCAAGGAGATCCAAAAGAAATCTTTAGCAATCCAAAAGAAGAACGGACCAAGGAATTCCTTCAACGCTTCTTACATTAATCTCTTGAAACAGTTTGCTTACCAGTATGGAAGCAAGCTGTTTTTTGTATCGCTTCTGCTTTTGAGGCATCGAAAAAAACCAGAGAGCAAACTCTCTGGTTTTCAATTGGAACAACAAATTAATCTTCGAATTTTTGATGATTTTTGTCATAAAAATCAATCAATCCAAGTGCAGTTTCAAACGAGATGTTCTTAACTTTTGCACGTCCTTGAGCCAAGGCAATGATAGACATTTCACGGGCATTTGTTTCTTTGCTGATACGATACCCTGTAATTTTTTTATCACGTACCCATCCAACAACTGATTCTACTTTCTCAAAGTTCGATTTAGCCATGATCTTTCTCCTATATTATTATTTCCAATACTAATATAAATTTTTTTGCACATTTTGTCAACTAAAATCGCTGAAAATACGAACCTTTTTTAAAAAATGATAAAAAGTTTACTTTGCTTTCAGGGCTGATAATATTTGTGTACGAATGTTTTCAACGCCATCAGGGTTTGCTGGTAGGAAAATCGTATTATTCCCTTCTTTATCTGCAAAATTATTTAGGGTATCCAAGTACTGGTT
Organism: Streptococcus sp. HMSC061E03; assembly: GCF_001813505.1. Lineage (NCBI taxonomy): Bacteria > Bacillati > Bacillota > Bacilli > Lactobacillales > Streptococcaceae > Streptococcus > Streptococcus sp. HMSC061E03. The sequence continues at coordinate 215,548 of NZ_KV812801.1, read as the reverse complement.
GGTTAAGAGAATAGACATGATTTGTTCTTCGGTCAAGTCTACATTCGCACCTTTTAACTCTTTAATAGAGTCTGCCAATCCATCGACAATGGCCTTCCGTTGCTCGGCAATACCAACCCCGTGCAAACGGTCTTTTTCCGCCTCTGCTTCGGCAGCAGTAACGATCTTGATCTTATCTGCTTCTGCCAACTCCTGAGCTGCCACGCGTTTTCTTTGCGCTGCATTGATCTCGTTCATGGATTGTTTCACTTCGGCATCTGGCTCAACTTTGGTGATCAAGGTTTTAACAATAATATATCCATAAGTTGACATTTCTTCTGCCACTTGTTTTTGAACTTCAAGAGCGATTTCATCTTTTTTCTCAAATAATTCATCCAAGGTCAACTTAGGCACAGAAGAACGAAGAGCATCTTCAATGTATGATTTAATCTGTGATTCTGGACGCATGAGTTTGTAGTAGGCATCCTTTACGTTGCTTTCGTTCACTCGGTATTGCGTCGCCACATTCATGGTAACGAACACGTTATCCTGAGTTTTTGTTTCAACCACGATCTCACTCTGCAAGACGCGCAATTGAACTCGTGCGGCAATTTTATCGATGCCAAAAGGCGCTCGCATATGAATGCCACTATCGCTAATTTTTTGATAACGTCCGAAACGCTCGATGATGGCAACTGATTGTTGCTTGACCACATATAGTGAGCTAATCACAATGAATCCTGCAACCATTAGCAAGAATAAAATAAAGATAAAAAATCCAGGCATAAAAGTTCCTCCTTTTAATTTACGCATATCATATCACAAGTCTTCATAAAAAAGCAATATATTCCATAAAAATATATTGCTTAAATAGTCGATTATTTCTGCATGATACTCAGACCAGCATATTATAGAGAGTTTCATTGCCGTTCAAGTTAATGAAAGACGGATCAAAACGCTCGATACGGTTAACCAAGCCTGCATAGTCATGTTTATTGGCCAAAGTAACCCCAATCAAGACAGGGCCTGTTCCCTTACTAGCACGCTTGATGTATTCAAAACGCGTGATATCATCATTTGGTCCTAGGATATCATTTACAAATTCGCGAAGAGCTCCCGGACGTTGTGGGAAGTTGACGATAAAGTAGTGTTTTACTCCATCGTAAATCAAAGCCCGTTCTTCCATCTCAGGCATACGGTTGATATCATTATTCCCACCTGAGATAATACAACAAATGGTTTTCCCCTTGATGTATTCGCGCAAGATTTCAAGGGATGCTACACTGGCCGCTCCTGCTGGTTCAGCTACGATCCCTTGTTTGGAATAAAGATCAATCAAAGTCTCTGAAATCAAGCCTTCATCGACCGCAACCAAAGTTTCCACATGTTGACGGGTCACTTCATAAGTCAATTGTCCCACTTTTTGCACAGCAATCCCGTCTGCAAACTTATCGATTTCTGGCAATTTGACGGGACCACCTGCTTCAAAAGCAGCCTTCATGGAGCGCGCTCCTTCGGCCTCTACCCCAATGACTTCAATCCGAGGATCCGTTTCTTTGATATAAGTAGAAACACCTGAAATGAGGCCTCCTCCACCGACAGGGACAAGGACAGCATCAAAGGCAATCGATTCTTTTCGAGCTTCCTCAAGAATTTCATAGGCTACTGTCCCTTGGCCAGCCTGTACGTGTGGATCATCAAACGGGTCAATAAAGGTCCGTTTTTCTGCAAGAGTAAATTCTTGGGCCGCCTTCGCTGACGCATCAAAGGTATCCCCGACCAACTTAATCGTTACATAATCCCCACCAAAGAAGCGGACTTGGCCGATCTTTTGTTGCGGTGTTGTAATCGGCATGAAGATGGTCGCTGGAATCTTCATTTCATTACAAGTATAAGCAACTCCTTGCGCGTGGTTTCCCGCAGATGCACACACTACCCCACGCTCACGCTCTTCTTTTGAGAGTTGAGAAATTGCAAAATACGCTCCACGAATCTTGAACGAACGAACACGTTGGGCGTTTTCTTTTTTCAAATAAATCTTTGCCCCATATTTTTCAGATAAATAGTGGTCGTATTCAAGAGGCGTATTAACAACGACTCCTCTTAATATTTTATGGGCCTTAGCCACATCTTTTGCTGTTATCATTTCATACCTCTTGTGTATTGATCAAAAAAGCAAGCCAGGGTGTCCCAACTTGCTTAGTCTTCTACAGACAATTAGTTGTAGATTTTGAATGCGTCGTCGTCGTTTTGACCAACGAATGGCATTGCTTTACGCAATTCAGCACCAACTTTTTCAATTTCAAGGTTAGCAGCTTGTTCACGGTAAGCAGTTAATTTTGGACGTCCAGCTTTGTAGTCGTTAACAAAGTCGTTAGCGAAGTTACCATTTTGAATATCAGCAAGAACAGCTTTCATATTTTCTTTCACTTGTTCAGTGATTACACGTGGGCCTGATACATAGTCACCGTATTCAGCAGTGTTAGAGATTGATTGACGCATTTTCTTGAAGCCACCTTCGTAGATCAAGTCCACAATCAATTTCATTTCGTGAAGAACTTCAAAGTATGCCAATTCTGGAGCATAACCGGCTTCAGTCAATACTTCAAAACCAGCTTCGATAAGGGCAGTCAAACCACCACAAAGTACAGCTTGTTCTCCGAACAAATCTTCTTCCGTTTCTTCTTTGTAGGTTGTTTCAAGAAGACCAACGCGTGCCGCACCAACACCTTTACACCAGTCCATAGCGATATCTTTCGCATTACCTGTAGCATCTTGATAGACTGCGTAAAGTGCTGGTACACCAAATCCTTCAGTATAAGTACGACGAACCAAGTGACCTGGTCCTTTCGGTGCACACATAAAGACATCGACATCCGCTGGAACTTTGATGAATTCAAAGTGGATATTGAATCCGTGTGCAAAACCAACAGCATTACCCGCTTCAAGATTTGGCGCAATTTCTGTTTCGTACAATTCTTGTTGGATTTCATCCGGAGCCAAAATCATGATCACGTCTGCCAATTTAGTCGCTTCTGCTACTGTATAGGTATCAAAACCATCTTCTTTTGCTTTATCGAATGATTTACCTGGACGTACACCGATGATGACATCATGACCTGAGTCACGCAAGTTTTGTGCATGCGCATGTCCTTGTGAACCATAACCGATCACAGCAATTTTCTTACCGTTTAATGCTGCAACTTTAACGTCTTTTTCGTATTCCATTTGAACTGCCATAAGTAAAATCTCTTTTCTATTTTATTATTTGCCTTTTTAAGGCGGAGTTGACAATGTTAAGGTGAGAATTAATCTCGAGTAAATCCGGTTGCACCGGTGCGGGCAATGTTTTTAATCCCATAAGGTCGAATAACACGAATGAGGGCTTCGCTCTTTTCTGCATTTCCCGTCATTTGAACGGTGATAGAGCTTGGGGCTACATCGACCACAGTCGCACGGAAAGGTTGAATAATGGCCAAGATTTCCGCCCGCTTCTCAGCAGGTGCAGAAACTTTCACCAGGATCACTTCGCGCTCCAAGTGTGGTTTATCAGTGATATCCCGGACACGGATCACATCCACTTGGCGGTTGAGCTGTTTAATGATTTGCTCTACTTCATCATGCGAAGCAACATCAATGATAATGGTAATCCGCGATACATTAGGGTTTTCTGTTGCGCCAACAGAGATGCTTTCGATATTGACTTGACGTCTCGACAAGACTCCAGTAAAGCGGTTCAGAACACCTGAGCGGTTTTGAAGTTTGGCTGTTAACATTCTACGCATTAAACTTCACCCCCAACATCTCATGATTACTCTTACCAGCTGGTACCATCGGCAAGACATGCTCTTTCCGAGAAATGTCTACTTCGATGAACATTGGTACATCTTCTGTGATGACTTCCAAATCCTTCTCAAGAGTTTCAGGATTATCAAATTTATAATTCTTGATCCCGTAAGCTTGCGCCATCAATTGGAAATCCGGAAGGCTATCAAAGACTGACTCTGACGTCCGACCATCATAGAAGGCTTCTTGCCATTGACGGACCATCCCAAGCGAGTGGTTGTTGAGCATAACGACCTTGATCGGAACCTTATAAATATTTAAGATCGCCAATTCTTGGTTGGTCATTTGGAAACCACCATCTCCGACAAAGAGAACAACTTCTTTATCTGGATTGGCAATTTTCGCTCCGATAGCTGCAGGAACACCGAATCCCATCGTTCCTAGACCACCAGATGTTACCAATTGGCGCTCATTTTGGTAAGGATAGTATTGAGCCGCCCACATTTGGTGTTGTCCAACGTCTGTGACGACAATAGCGTCACCCTTGGTCAACTCTCCAATGCGTTCGATCACAGCTTGTGGCTGAACAACCCGTTCTTTCTTGTCGTAAGAACGGACCCGGTTCTTATCTTGGGTCACCTTTTCGATCCATTTTTCTGTATTGTTATGAACCGTTGGCTCTGCTAGTAACTGCTGCAAAGCCTTCTTCGCATCGCCGACAACTGGAATGTCAACAGCAATGATTTTGCCAATCTCTGCAGGATCAATATCAATGTGGGCAACCTTAGCATTCTTAGCGAAAGTTTTTGGATTACCTGTTAAACGGTCATCAAATCGACAACCAACACTAATCATGAAATCCGTCTCTGTCATGGCAATGTTAGCAGCGAAGGATCCGTGCATTCCTCCCATTCCTAGGAAAAGAGGATGACTGGTCGCAATCGTTCCTTGACCTAAAAGACTGGTCACTACTGGAATCTGATAGCGCTCTGCAAAAGCAATCAACTCTTTTGCAGCCCCAGCGTAACTTACCCCACCACCAGCAAGAAGAACTGGTTTTTTAGCCTTACTCAATTGCTTCAAAATCTTTTTGATTTGCAATTCATTTGGTTCAATGGTTGGCTGATAGCTTGGAAGCTTCACACTTGGTTCATAGATGAAATCTGTCTCTAAAGCAGAGACGTCTTTCGGTAGATCAATCACCACCGGGCCAGGACGTCCAGTCGTCGCAATATGGACAGCTTCGGTGATAATTCGTGGGATATCTGCTGTCTCACGTACTTGATAGTTGTACTTGGTGATAGGCATGGTAATTCCCACGATATCCGCTTCTTGGAAGGCATCTTTCCCGATTCCTGCGCGATTGACTTGACCAGTGAAGACCAATAAGGGAACGCTATCGCTCATGGCGTCTGCAATCCCTGTAATAGCATTGGTCGCCCCCGGTCCACTCGTGACGACTGCGACACCCAACTTCCCAGTTGATTTGGCATAGCCTTCAGCTTCATGCAAGCACCCTTGTTCGTGTCGTCCAAGAATATGCTTGATACCTTTAAAGCTATAAATAGCATCGTATAAAGGCAACACGGCTCCACCAGGATAACCAAAAATCGTATCGATTCCCAAATCACGCAGGGTTTCAAGGACAAGTTCTGAACCGGTTTTCGCAGTTTCTAAGGTAATTTTCTCCATGTCTCTCCTTTCCAGTACTTTGTTTCTCAAATGAGCATGCTACTATCATACCATTTTTAGGAAATATTTCAAGGAAAAATAGTAAATTTTCTGAATTTTCTATCCAAATCCGAATAATGAGAGTTTCTCTAGAATTTCTAAGTCTATCACAAAAAAGTCTCTAGGAAATCCTAGAAACTTTTCTTCCTTATAACCAACCCTTTTCTTGGGCAATCCTTGCTGCCTCCGTCCGATTTTCTGCATCCAACTTAGTCAAAATAGCCGACATGTAATTGCGGATGGTTCCGTTTGAAAGAAATAAGCGATCGGCAATTTCTTGGTTAGAAGCCCCTTTAGCGACTTCTTTTAGGACCGCTTGCTCCTGAGGGCTTAGAGGATTAGGATGGGTCAAGATTCCTTCCATTAATTCTGGTGAATATTCTTTTTGCCCTGCTAAAACTGCATGAAGAGTCGCCATCAAATCTGTAATGCGACGTTCTTTTAAGACATAGGCATCTACTCCGGCCTTAAGGGCCCGTTCAAAATAGCCTGGTCGTTTAAAGGTGGTAACGATGACAACCTTGAGCTGGGGTTGTTGACGTTTGGCCCATTCCAACACTTCTAACCCTGTTTTGATGGGCATTTCGATATCTAAAATCGCAATATCGACTGGATGTGTTTCGAGTAAACGAATGGCCTCTTGTCCATCGCCAGCCTGCAAGACATCTTCCACATCCTCTTGCAGGAGCAAGAGCTGGCAGAGCGCATCGCGCAACATACTTTGGTCTTCAGCAACTAATAAGCGCATCTTATTTCCTTTCTTGATAGGGGATCCGTATTTCTATCCGGGTCGGCTTGTGTTGATGACTGATCTCCAGCTCTCCTCCCAACAAGGCAATCCGTTCGCGAATCGAGTGCAGGTCTTCGTCAGAGACTTTGTCAAAGCCGATGCCATTATCTTCTGCGACCATTTCCACACCTGTCTCGGTGGAGCGATAAGAGAGAAGGGCCTGCGTCGCTTTGGCGTGTTTGATCATATTGGTGGCTAATTCCAGAGATACCATGGCCAGAGCAGATTCCAGGATTGGCGAGATGCTAGCAGTATCGAGCTCGTTTTGAATCTCCACTTTGATTTGCGCTACTTCCAGCATCTGCTTGACGGTTTCTAGCTCTCTTGCCAGGGTTCGCTGCTTCAAGTTCTCGACAATCTCTCGGACTTGGTGCATGGACTCTTGACTGATGGCTTGAATCTCTTGCACCTGCTCCTGCGCCTTCTCAACCTGACCCAATGCTAAGAATTGATCAGCTAGGTCCGCCTTGACACTGAGCATGGCAAAGGTGTGTCCTAGACTGTCATGCAGATCACGGCCAATCCGATGGCGCTCGTTTTCTGCCAGCAAAAGATTGATCTGGGCATTTTGCTTGGCATGGTCAGCTTTCAACTCTTCCATCATCTCAGCCCGGGCCATACTATAGGTCATAATCGCGATGAACAAGCAGATGATCAGTACAAAAAGCCAATCATTTTCTCTCATCTCCCTATTAAATAACAGGGCTCCAAAAAGGATCAGTAGTGATCCAACAGCCGTCCAAAGAAAGGGCGAGCGAAAATCGCGAATCCCTAAACGATAGAGCAAAATATTGCTCAGATAATAGTAAAACCAACAAAAGCTAGTTCCAACAAAAAAGGTATTTCCTGCAATATAAAGTAGAAGATAAATCCAAAAAAGCCAGGTCAGTTTCTTATTTTCAGTAATGAGGATTCCTAGATAGCTTATCATAAAGAAGATGGCTAAAAAGAAATGCCACCAGGGAATCTGCCCTAAGAAAATAGAAGCAAAGGGAAAGGCCATAAAGATTAAGCCTACGTAAAACATATGGTGAATATGTTTGAGTTTTTCAATCATGAACGAACCTCAGAATGACGACGATAGATGATAACAAGGGCAAACAAGACCAGGGTAAACAAGGTTAAATAGACACTCGCAAAGACATTAACCTGTCCCTTGTTTAAAAAGGTCTTAATCAGTTCCATCAATTGATAGGTTGGTAAGCATTTGCCGATGGCTTGCATCCATTCTGGAAAGAGACTAATCGGCATCCATAGCCCTCCCATGACAGCCAGTCCCATGTAAAGGAGATTACCTACAACAGACATCAATTGACTAGAAGGAAGCAGGGTCAAGACCAGACCGAGAGCCACAAACGCTAGGCTTCCTAGGATGAGAAGGAAGGCTCCTAAGATCCAATCCTGCAGGGGCATATTCACATGCCGCACCACATGGCCTACGGTAAAGACAACTCCAATCGATAGGAGAAAATCGACAAAGAGACCCACAACCTTTATTAGATAATATTCTACCATAGATACGGGGGTATGGCGCAAGACTTTTTGCCAATTATTGAGTCGATCGGTTTCAAGAACGGTTGGAAAAGAAAAGATAGCCGTAGACATCATGGAAAAAGCCGTCATGGACAAAAGATAATCCCTCATAAAGTGAGCGGGTGCCCCTGGCGTGTCCTGGTACATCCCTGAAAAGAAAAGATAAAAGGCCGTGGGCATCCCAATTGATAACAAGTAATAAATGGCTTGGCGACTGGTCAAATGCCACTCAACCACGCCGAGAGCTTTCATGCGTTTCATCTTCTCTACCTACTTCCTTTGTATTTTCAAAAATAGAATCCAATAAACTTCGATTGGTCACTTCGATTTCTTGGATCGAACATCCTTCTTCTTGCAAGCGAGTCCACAAACGATTGGCGTCGCGTGTCACAACCTGAAGAGCATCGGGTTTAATGACCACTTGACCAATGCCTTCCATCTCTGCCACTAGAGCTTGGTAGCGTAGAGGTAGGGTGAAATGTTTTTCTACCTCTTCGCTTCTCATAGCGAGAGGTGTCGTATCCCGAAGCAAATGGCCCTGATGCAAGACCAAGATCCGATCAGCTGTATGTTCTACTTCCTCGATGTAATGCGAAGAATAGACAATGGTCACGCCTTCTTCCTTTAAATGCCCGACGATCTCCCAAAAGCGTTGGCGGGTGGAAGTATCCATTCCAGCAGTTGGCTCGTCCAAAAACAAAAGACTCGGACGACCAATTAAGGTTAGAACAAAAGATAAGAGACGCTTTTGACCACCAGACAACTTACTAGCCAATTGCTTCTTTTGTTCTGAGCTAAAACGTAATAAATCATCAATTTCTTCCCCTGTTAAGGGATTAGGATAAATAGAGCGAAAGAAGTTGATCAGTTCCTGCACGGTTAACTTTTGAACGATAGCATTCTCTTGAGGGAGATAAGAGACACTAGCCTTTAATCGAGGATGACCAGGCGCCTTCTCCTCTACTTCAATGATTCCAGAAGTCACCTTCCTATCTCCCAGAAGACAGTTCATCAAGGTTGTTTTCCCAGCTCCGTTTGGCCCGATCAAGGCCAGACAATCCCCCCGTTCAACCGCAAAAGAAAGATCTTCTAAAATGACTTTTCCTTTGATACTTTTTTTCAAGTTCTCTACTCTAATGATGCTCATGATACTCTCCTTTCAAGCAGGCTTGGCCAGCTGGAATGATGACATAGACGACCAAGGTCACTCCCCAAACCGTTTGGAAAAACCAGCTAGGAAAATGGGCAGAAAACCAGCCCGTCATCATCTCAGTTGCCCAAAGGAGCAAACACAAAACAGCTACCAATCCAATTTCAAACTTCTTTTTCATTGCTCCATCTCCTTTTTAACAGCCTTGATCATTTTCAATCCTTCCTGAACCGCCCAGCTCATGATGCCAATCCCAGCAAATAATTCCCAAGGAAAATGGTAATAGAGACTATCATCCTTTGAAAAGATCAAATAGACGACCATCCCCACCACTGTTAACGTAAACACTTTATAGAACCATTGTTTCATTTTTCCTTACCTCTTACTTTCTGACTATATTATAGCGAAAGAAAATAACAGCCACTAGATAATTTTGTCACTCGCTCACATGACAAAAGTCACTAAAAAAAGCCAAGTGACTTCACTCGACTTTTTCTATTCTTCTTACTGACCTTCTTCTTTCATGCCATGCAGTTTCAAGGCCTTGACCAAGGCATCTGCCTTCATGTTTTTCAAATCATTGAGACCAGCATCTTTGAAGTAAGAAATTTCTTCAAGAGACTTGGCGTCAATTTGGTTGAGGTCAATCACACTGGTTGAGAGCAATTTTTTCTCTGGTGTGACTGTGTATTCCAAACTAAAACCGGGAACGGTTTTTAGCTTCTTATAGTCTTCATTTTGCTCCAGCAAAGCTTGAATGGCTGCTGTGAGCTCTTCAGGTGACTTCTCTGCTGCGATAGTTCCAAGTTGTTGGGGCAGATCAGCTGTCACTTCGATACGAAGGTTTTCAACCTTATCTCCCTTAGATTTGATGATATCCCGGTGTTTTGTTCCATTGATATCTCCTACTAAGGTTGTGGTTTTTTCTTCATTTTTTACTTCTTTTTTAACAGAGGAACTGCTAGATGAGCTAGCGGTTGTAGTTTTCTTTGTTTGGGATTGCGAACAACCAGTCAATACCAAAATGGCTAGCCCAAGGGTTACAAAAAATTTCTTCATTTTTATAACTCTCCTTTCACATACTGATACCAGTATAACATATCGCATCTTTCTTGTCTAAAAACTCCACTGCTCAAACCATTTCCCCCTCTTTTCAAGCTCTTCAATTTGAATAAAAATCTGATGAATATGAGACTTTTTGCAGAAACCTCTTTTTCTCACGAATAAAGCTTCCGTGTAGGGGTCACTTCAATCTCAATTCCTCTGAATCACGCTGATTTCATAGGGAATCTCCTCGTTTTTCTATATACAAAAAAAGGTTCCGAAAGGAACCTTCTGTTCAATTATTCTACACTAAACAAGTATGGGTAGACAGGTTGGCCACCTTGGTGGATTTCTACTTCTACATCTTCATACTTCTCAGCAAGGGCTTGAGCCAATTCGTTTGCCAACTCCTCACTGCCGTCTTCACCGACATAGATGGTCACAATTTCACTATCTTCGTCCAACATATGAGCGAAGGTTTCTTCCAAAGTTTCCACCATATCTGGGTTTGAAACGACGATCTTACCATCGACCATTCCAAGATTGTCATTTTCATGGATTTCAAGGCCGTCGATAGTGGTATCGCGAACCGCTGTTGTCACGCTACCAGACACAACATCGCCCAATGAAGCGCTCATGCGTTCGTAGTTTTCTTCGATCGATTTGCTTTCATCAAAGGCAAGAAGACTGGTCAATCCTTGAGGGATGGTCTTGGTCTCTACAACTGCTGCAGGTTGATCAATCACTTCTGCCGCAGATTGAGCGGCCATCAAGATATTTTTGTTGTTTGGCAAGATAATGATGTTGCGCGCATTCAACTCTTCAACAGCTTTAACAAAGTCTTCTGTTGATGGGTTCATGGTTTGACCGCCAGAGATGATGTAATCCACCCCTTGCGCTTTAAAGATATCAGCCAATCCGTCACCCGCAACGACTGCAATGATCGCATATTCTTTTTCTTCAACTGGTTTGGCTTGACGCTCTTCTTTTTCAACTTGCGCTTCGTGTTGGTTGCGCATGTTGTCAACTTTCACTTTCACCAAGCTTCCGTATTTAAGACCTTCTTGCATGACAAGACCTGGATCTTCTGTATGGACGTGAACTTTGACAATCTCATCGTCATTCACCACCAATAGGGAATCCCCAAGGTTGTTCAAATAGTTACGGAATTCATCGTAATCGAAGTCTTTGACATAGGTTGGACCTTGTTTCAAAGCGACCATGATTTCTGTACAGTAACCAAACTTGATGTCTTCAGTAGCCACATGGCCAGCGACTGACTTGTGGTGTTCTGCATTAATCATTTCTGACATGGTTGCAGGTGTTGCTTGGAACTCTTCAGAAGCGATGAATTCACCTGTCAAAGCTGACAAGAATCCTTCATAGATGAAGACCAAACCTTGACCACCAGAGTCTACCACGCCAACTTCTTTCAAGACTGGCAACATATCTGGAGTCTTCGCAAGAGCTGTTTTAGCTCCTTCAAGAGCTGCACGCATGACTTCTACTGCATCATTAGTAGATTCTGCTTTTTTCTTGGCCCCAATGGCTGCCCCACGAGAAACCGTCAAAATGGTTCCTTCAACCGGCTTCATAACGGCTTTATAAGCAACTTCTACCCCAGATTGGAAGGCTGCTGCAAGCGCTGCTCCATCCAATTCTTCTTTGTCTTTGACACTTTGAGAAAATCCGCGGAACAATTGAGAAGTGATGACTCCTGAGTTCCCACGCGCACCCATCAAGAGACCTTTAGCGAAGATCCCTGCCGCTTCTCCAACAGTTGATGCAGAACGGTCAGATACTTCTTTGGCCCCATTTTCGATGGTCATTCCCATATTAGTCCCTGTATCTCCATCTGGTACAGGAAAGACGTTCAAAGAGTTTACATATTCCGCTTGTTTATTTAAGCGCGTAGCCCCCGCTTGAACCATTTCTTGAAATAAACTTGTAGTAATATTAGCCACGATTATTCTCCCACAATCTTGATATTTTGAATATAGACATTCACAGTATCCGTAGTGATTCCAAGTTGATTTTCCAAACTAAATTTCACACGTTCTTGAATATTTTTTGAGACTTCGCTAATCTTTGTTCCATAGCTCAAAACAGTGTAAACATCAACTGCGATAGTTCCTGCTTCCGTTGTTTTGACAACAACACCTTTAGAGAAGTTTTCTTTCCCTAGGAGGGCTTGGAAATTATCTTTGATCGCATTTTTGCTGGCCATTCCAACCACACCGAAGATCTCAGTAGCGGCACCGCCTACAACAGTTGCGATAACCTCATCAGTCAATTCAATTTGACCGTCCTTTGTATTGATTTTTACTGTCATAATTTCTACCTCAAAAGTATTTTATATTCTATTTTACCATAAAAGAGGTCAACTGTAAAAGGGTAGGGACTATTCTTCTCCCGCTGTGACAGCTGTCTCTAGAGAAAAAGAAAAGAACCTCTATGAGGTTCTATATTCTTTATTAAACGCGTTCTACTTTACCAGATTTCAATGCACGAGCTGAAGCCCAAACTTTTTTAGGTTTACCATCGATAAGGACAGTTACTTTTTGAAGGTTTGGTTTTACGGCACGTTTTGTTTGGTTCATAGCGTGTGAACGGTTGTTACCTGATACAGTCTTACGACCTGTGAAATAACATACTTTAGCCATTTCTGTGTTTCCTCCTATTAGATCTAATATAACGGATGTGCTAGCACCACATACCGTACTATATTACCAAAAAAAATCTCTCTTGGCAAGCTTTTGGCCAAAGTTTTTCATTTCCGACTTAAGAAAACGAATTCGCTCCGACATAGATAATTTCCAGATTTCCTAAGGAAACATCGCCCGTAATGTAGAAATCCTTGCTTGTCAGAGCACTTGGATTTTCCTGATGTTGGATCGCTGAGAGGGAATTATCCACATTTACATGGACACGCCAATCACTTGGTACATAGAGACTCAAACTTCCAAGGGAAACATCGACAACAAACTGAGCAGAAGGACCTTCGATACGGCAATTGTCAAAATAAACCGAAGCTTCTCCCATACTCACATCTGCACTTCCGTGAGTAAAGTGTTGGTCATTGAGATACTTTGTCACTGTTGAAAAAGTGACATCGATGTCATTGCCATCCGACTTACTCATGGACCCAGCAGAATAGGAAGCTAGGCGGGCTTTTGTTTTCTTAGAGGGTTTAAACAAAATGTTGAGCCCAATCACAGCGAGAATTGAGGAGAGGATGACAACTGAATTGGACACTGGAAGGAAATGGTATTGCCCATTGAGACAAAAGAGAGCTAAAAGTCCATAGATGAAGCCCCAACCAAAATGGCGTTTTAAGAAACTAGAGAGGGACAGGACGGCAAGCAAGGTGACCCAAGCCAAGGTCCAGATGCTGATGTCCCATTTTACAAAATAGCCCTGTAAGAGTAGTAAGGCTGCTAATAGAATTAAGAATACCCCAATTAATTTTTTTCTCATGATATTACCTCATTTCATTTAGTCGTTCTTTTAAGAGTTGATAATAGCGTCTAGATACGTGGACCTGCTTATGGGTCTGGTAGAAATTGACCGTGCTGGTCCCTGAAAAAGACTTTTCCAGAGAGTAGATCTGCTTTGCATTGACAATGGTGGATTTGGAAATCCGACAAAAGGCGATAGGAAGCAGCTCCTCCAATTCATAGAGCTTCTGCTTAACCTCATAGGCCTCGTCCTTGGTGTGCCCAAAAATCTTCTCCCCGTCCGTCTCAAAAAAGAGGATCGATGCCACATCCAGAAAATACTCACTTCGATCCTTGTAGAAGGCTAAAGAAGCGATCTTTTGTTCCAGGATTCTCTCTTGCAGCTGGGTCAACTCCGGGGTCAAGCGCGGAGCTCGAATCAAGATCTCAGGCTCGTCCATAGATGGATCCAATTCGATTCTAACTTTCATAAAACTCCTTTCCCAACGTTTTGATAGTACCATTATAACAGCTGTTGAAAACAAAACAAGGGCTTTTCAGTAAGTGGCACCTTTTCCCCATCAAGAGGTAGTTTTTGAGAAGTAAAAGAGAGAGTGGGACAGAAATCGGTAATTCGTTAGAATTCGATTTAGTCGTTCCACCTCCGCACAGTTGAGTAGGCCTGTATAAGCTGATGAAATCAGCGTATTAGAGCCCACTCAACCACTGCGTCTTGCTCTACAATCCAAAGACAATTGAGAGGCTAGGACTTTTATCCCAGCCTCCTTCCTTTATTTATTGCTTTCCTTGTCCGGTAAAAGAAAACTAAGACCTAGGCAAGCAAGCACACCTGCTGTGATGACCAGACCATTTGAGACCGGTAAAAGACCGTAAATCGCATTTGCGATCATCAGAGCAATCAGGGCACAGATAACACTTGCCTTGTAATCTTTTTTCAAGAGATTTTCAAGTGTAAAGAATGCAAATAAGAGAACAGGAAATAGGGGCCAGATGTTCACATCGAGCTTTGGAAAACCAACCATTCCCATTGTGACAATCACAAAAGCAGCCAAAATAAATCCAAGTCCAAGTAGTTTTTTCATCATCATATACCTCATTTTGATTATTCGGAAGTACTTCTTCCTTTGATGATTCTATGATAACAGAGAGCCCCATCGGCGACAAGGACTTTTGACTAAGCGGTCAAAAATGGTGCCTATGCGGTCAAAAAAAGAAACGAGACAGAACGAATATGTGACTAACATCATTCGTCGTCTCGCTCCTTCAAAGCAGATTTTTTCTATGCCGATTGCAGGGATCGAACCTGTGACCTACGCGTTACGAGTGCGTTGCTCTACCAACTGAGCTAAATCGGCGATTACCTTCTTAGTATAGCACTCTGAGAGCGGATGTCAAGCACTTTTAGTTGATCTTTTTTATCAGAATCTGACATGGATTCTGCGAATCCCATAGTTGCGGAAAAATCTCTAATTTTTTAAAACCAAGACTGCGATAAAAGACATTTGTTCGGTCATAATCTTTATTTGAACCTTCTGCGACTGTTTTGACCTGTAGGTAGTCCACTTGTTTGACTGTTTCTCTTTCTATAATCGTAATTAATTCCCTTCCAATTCCTTGACCTTGGAATGATTTTTTCACGCCTAGACAGTCAATTTCAGCACAATCTTCACTCGAATATGATAAACTTATAAACCCTACTACATCACTTTCTTGATAAGCAGCCCAAACTCGTAAATCCTTAGCTCCTTCAATGTAGGCTTGCGTGCTTTCTGGTATTCCAAACCATTCTGGCAAATCCCTTAAAATCTCAGCGACAACTGCCATTTTTTGATCTTCACCCTTGACTTCTTTAATTACAAACATCATAAGTTCCTTTCTTGATTTTAGTCTTACTTTACCTCTTACGAACCAGCACTTTCGTAGGCATCCAATCCCCTGTCCCAAAGTTTGAGGGAAATAACAAAGAAAACAAGGGAAATCAGAATCAAACCACCAATATTAAAGAGTCCATCCTTGTCCTGCAAGAAATAGCTGGCAGGATAGTAGGCCGTAAAGGCGAAAGGTACAATAAAGCTAATTAACCAACGAAGGAGCGAATTGTAAATAGAAATAGGATACTTGGCAAAATCATTAAACATATAGAAAATGTAAATCATGGCACCTGACTGCTTGGTCCAAAAAGCGATGCTGGCTGTCGCAATTTTCAAGGAAGTATAAATCAAGGTCGCAAAAGGAATACAAACTAGGAAAAGCAGGAATTTTGGAAGAGTCCAAGAGATACTAGTTACTGTTGTTCCTAATAGAATGCCACCGACCAAAAGTTCACCCAAGGCATCAATCTGAAAGGTCTCAACGAGGATGTGAAAGAGAGGATTAATAGGACGAGTCAGATACTTGTCAAACTCCCCTTTTCGAACTAGTCGTTGACCTAAAGCCCAGAGATTGTCAAAAAAGAGATGATCTAATCCCTTTGGAATTAAGGAAAATCCATAGATAAAGGCAATCTCTTGAAAGGTCCAACCTTCTAGCGAGGGGATGTGTTGAAAGATGACATTGAGAAACAAGAGGTTCAGGCCTTGAGTCAGAAAGACTCCCAAGACACCAACTACAAAATCCACCTTGTATTCCATGATTTGCTTGATGTATTGTCTGATAAAAATCAGATGCATGCGTTGATATTTTTTCATCCTAACCTCCCTGAATGGTGATAAATGACTGGACTCGTTTCCAAATCAACTGAGACAAGCCCACCATCACTATAAGCCAGAAAAACTGAAGCAAAAGTGCTTGAAGAATCTGACTGGCATCGTATTTCCCAACAATAATCATGACCGGAGTGTAAATTAAGGATGAAAATGGCAATAAGGAGAGAATATCTGAAACCACCTTTGGAAAAAACGTTAAGGGAATCAAACTGCCAGACATAAAGGCCACTATTGAAGTCTTGAGTAGATTGGAACCCCATAAATTTTTAAATACAAAGGCTGAAAATCCAAAGCAGATATTAAAGAAAAAGTTAATCAGATAAGCCAGAGTTAAGCTAAAGAGATAAAGGACAGTTAATCCCAGCACTTCTACAATACCTTGCCCAGATAAGATTTTCATCAAAACAATGACACTTAAAAATGGCAGTCCAACAGAGATAAAAATCAACCACTTGGAACCAAGCTCCGTAAAGAGGTAAGAAGCCGCAAAATGCACTGGTCGCAACAAGCGCATGATAATGGAACCATCCTTGACCTCATCACCAATCATAAAGGAAGAATCCGACCTAGTCAGAAGATTAGTCACAAAACTCATGATGATGTAGAGGGTGATATCCGCCATACTGAAGCCCTGAATCAAAGGCTCCTGGGAGGAATCAAAGACAGCCTTCCATAGATAAAAAGCCACAAAAGCACCCATGACATCGCCAATCCGATAAAGAATAAAGTTGACTCGATAGCTAATCAACTCCTGAATCCCTGCATTGATAAAGGGTTTATAACGTCTCCACAATTTGACCATCTTAGAGCTCCTTTCGATAGAAGCGACGGATAATATCTTCAATATCCGTATCTACCATCTTCAAATCACGGACCTCAAAATCAGATAAGGTTTGCTTGATAATATCGGCCGACTGGTAGCGGGAACTATCGAATTCAATATTGAGAGTATTTCCTTGTCTATCAATGGACATATCAGGCAAACCCTCATAATGAGAGACTAGATGATTTTGACCTGGCGTCAGGTCAAAGGAGAGAGTCTTCATCTTTCCAAAGGTCTCCTTGAGCTGGCTAACCGTTCCATCAAAAATCTCTTGCCCCTTATCAATCATAAAAATCCGATCACAGAGTTGCTCAATATCACTCAAATCATGAGTAGTCAAGAGAATAGTTGTCTCTTCCTCCTGATTAATCTGGGTAATGGCCCGACGAATGTTGTCCTTGACCGACACATCCAAACCAATAGTCGGTTCATCTAAAAAGAGAACTTTGGGATTGTGAAGCAAGGAAGCCGCAATATCCGCCCGCATCCGTTGACCTAGTGAAAGAGTCCGCACAGGATCCTTGATAAATTCCTTCAAATCCAAAACTTCATTCAAAAAGTCCATGCGCTTATGGAAAAGCGAGTCCGGTACATCATAGATCTCTTTCAAAACCGTGTAGGTCTCTTGCAGAGCCAAATCCCACCATAACTGGGTGCGTTGTCCGAAAACGACTCCAATATCCTTGACATAATCTTGGCGATTATCCTGCGGAATCTTGCCGTTAATCCGACAAAAGCCAGATGTGGGCTTCAAAATTCCTGTCAGCATTTTGATGGTGGTTGACTTCCCAGCACCATTTGCCCCGATAAATCCTAAAATCTGCCCTTTTGGAACTTCAAAAGTTAAATCCTTGACCGCTTCAAAGGTCTGCTTTTCAGGATGAATAAAGGAGCGCAAGGCTCCCTTTAACCCCGGCTCCTTAACTGTCTTCACAAAATTTTTCCGAAGATGTTGCACTTCTATCATTGTCATATCTATCTCCCTATCGTAAGAAGCAACATTGTATTTTTGACTACAAATATTCTAAATCCTTACTTTCTACACTTACTCAATATTATTACAGAAGGCTTTATACCAACCTATTATAATCCAATAAAAAAAGGAATGCAAGCGTTTGCTTATTGATTATGAAATTAGAGATTTCTCTCTTAAAATGAAACTTTTAATCAAAAATTCTGTTAAATAGTTTCCTTAAGACACCAAAAAACCTGCCCTTAGGGGCAAGCTTATTGTTAAGAAAAAGAATTTTTTTAATCGAGAAAATTAACGATTCTACTATTAATCCTTCAGCATTTAATTATTATCATCAGTCTCAATGGATTTTCAAGCCCTCAATTATTCTCTAAAAATTCTTTAATACGAGAAACAATAGCATCGCTTTGATAATGATAGAGGTCGTGAGGCGCATCCATATAGTCGACTTGAACATTAGACTGGTTGCTTGCAAATCTCTCTGTATAACGTTGCCACTCTGATTGGCTAAAGGTCGTGCCTTCACCGTTAGAAACCAGGAGTAAGGCTGGAATTTTCGGATTAATGCTAGATGGAACTTTCTTGGCATTTTCCTTTGCCAAACGGGATTCATGAAGCATGGCTTGTGACATCAACTGCTTATATGCTAGTAATTTATATTGTTGTCGTTCAGTTTCAGTCAGAGTCGGATTTTTTATATAAAAGGACTCAGGGAAATAGCGTAATAAGCCAATCTTACTGCTCCAATAAGCCACAGTAAGCAAGGCCTGATTATCCTTTAAATCTTCATAACTCTCTGGCAAGGCCCAATCCAGGCCAATCAAAGCCTTCACTTCATTCGGATATTTCTCTTGCCAAGCAAGACTCTCTAAACTAGCCATAGAATGCGAAATAATCACATAAGGACCTGAAACATGAGCTTGCGCCAAAGCTTGACGGGTCTCAGAAAGGACCTCCATCACATCTCTTGAACGATCACTATCTTCGCTAAAACCATATCCTGCTCGCTCCACGACAACAACCTTGTATTTTTTGGAAAGGGAATCTGATAGATTCTTAAAGTCTAAAATAGGAGAGGCGATACCTGCACCGGAAAGAAAAACGATTGTTTCAGGTCCTTCTCCTTTAACAGAGACATTCATTCGATGTCCATTGACTGTAACTTGTTTACCAATGGGTGTGAGAAGCTTACTTTCATTTCGTAAACTGAATTGATGAAAAATAAATGTAGCACCTAAAAAGAGCAGGAAAAAGCCACAAATGATCCAGCTCCACAGTTTGAATTTTTTCATAGCCATATTGTACAAAAATTAACCTCTGGAAGCAACCTTTCCCATACAAAAAAACAAGATCCACATGGGACCTTGCTTTCCTGTTTTTAATTAAGCTTTGCCTTCTGAACCGAATACGTCGATACGTTCTTCAACAGCTGCAGTAATTGCTTCGAAACCTGGTTTCAAGAATTTACGTGGGTCGAAGAGTTTCTTCTTGTCGTATTCTGCTTCGTTTGCATCGTATTCACGTACGAATTGACGAGTGGCATTTGCAAATGCGATTTGGCATTCAGTGTTAACGTTAACTTTTGCAACACCAAGTTTGATAGCTGCTTGGATTTGATCATCAGGGATACCTGATCCACCGTGCAATACGATTGGGAATCCCGGAACAGCTTCAGTCAATTTTTGCAAGTGGTCAAGGTGAAGACCTTTCCAGTTTGCTGGGTAAGGACCGTGGATGTTACCGATACCTGCAGCCAAGAAGTCGATTCCTGTAGCAACCATTGCTTTAGCGTCTTCGATTGGTGCCAATTCACCGTCACCGATGATACCGTCTTCTTCACCACCGATAGTACCAACTTCAGCTTCTACTGAGATACCTTTAGCATGAGCTTTTTCAACGACATCTTTAGCCAATTTAAGGTTTTCTTCAACTGGAAGGTGTGAACCGTCAAACATGATTGAAGTGTAACCAGCTTCGATACATTCAAGAGCATCGTCGTAGTGACCATGGTCAAGGTGAATAGCAACTGGTACAGTAATACCCATTGATTCTACAAGGTTTTCAATAAGGGCTTTACATACTTTGTAACCACCCATGTATTTAGCAGCACCCATAGAAGTTTGGATAAGTACTGGAGCTTTCTTAGCTTCTGCTGCACGCAAGATAGCTTGAGTCCACTCAAGGTTGTTTGTGTTAAATCCACCAACTGCATAACCATTGTCACGAGCTGCTTGGACAAATTTTTCTGCTGAAACGATTGCCATTTGTTATAGGCCTCCTATAAATTTTTGTGGGGTTAATCCCACTTACATTGTTTATTTTATCACTTTTTAGATGAAATTGCTAGTTTTTCCTGTGCCTTTAAGCGATTTCTTACGATAAATGAGGAGGAACCCTCTCTCTCCTAAGACTTCTATCCTATTCAAAAAGCAAAAAAGGGAGCGCAAGCCCCTTTCAATCCTTCTCTTTAAAATTTTTTAATGAAAGGAGAAAAGCAATCCCGCAAATCACAAGGAGTCCACCTGCGACCCATTGAGAATAGAAATATGCAGCAAATAACTGACTGTCGGTAAACATTTTCCCAAGAAGTCCATTTACCAATCCCTCAAGAAAGGGAATATTCTCACACACAGCAAGGATTGAGGCAAGAAAGAGAATACTACCCGCTATCAGAAAGAGATTGGGAATCCATCTTTTCAGCCTTTTTTCATCTCTGAGCAAATACTTAGAAGCAATCGCCACTAAAAAAATGAAAACATTCCATATGTTTAAGGCGATAAAGTATCTAAAAGTATCCTTGTATGCGCCTATCGCCATCGCTAAAATCAGGATAGGACCGAAAAAATTAATGGCACTTCCCAATAGTGCAAAGAGGCCATCGACCAAAACCAGATACTTCTTCTTCATGTTCTCACCTCATCTCACACCTATTCTACCACAAAGAAATTTGAAAACAAAAAAAGATAGCCGAAGCTATCTTGATCCGATGCGGAGAGAGGGACTTGAACCCTCACGACCTAAAGCGGTCACAGGATCCTTAGTCCTGCGCGTCTGCCAATTCCGCCATCCCCGCGATTGAGTACTTTACTAGTATATCAATCAACGACTTTTTTGTCAAGATTTTTTTCAAACTTTTTTCAGAGTTTGTCATTTTTTCACAAAAAGGGAGCAGGTCGAAGGACCTGCTCCCTTGATTTTTATTTGCTCTCGTGGTTTTCAACTGCCGCTGTGATGAAGGCTGTGTAAAGTCCTTCTGGGCGGTTTGGACGGCTTGACAATTCTGGGTGGTATTGGCAAGCAACAAAGAATTTGTTTTCTGGGATTTCAACGATTTCGACCAAACGGTTGTCTGGTGAAACGCCTGAGAAGACAAAACCTGCTGCTTCGAACTGTTCACGGAAAGCATTGTTAAACTCATAACGGTGACGGTGACGACGTTGTACCACTTCTTGATTGTCATAGGCAGCGGCTGCTTTCGATCCCCGTTTGAGTTTCGATGGGTAAAGACCTAGACGGAGCGTTCCTCCCATGTCTTCCACATTGATTTGGTCCCGCATGATATCGATAATCGGATACTTAGTTTCTGGATCCAATTCTGATGAATTAGCTCCTTCCAAGCCTAAAACGTGACGGGCAAATTCGATACAGGTTAACTGCATACCCAAGCAGACACCCAACATTGGGACGTCTTGTTCACGCGCATACTTGATGGCTTGAATTTTGCCTTCTGTTCCCCGTTGACCAAAACCACCTGGGACGATGATTCCATCTGCATCTCCAAGGAGTTCTGCCACGTTATCAGCAGTCACATCATTGGCATTGACCCAATTAATCTTGACTTCTGCATCGTTGGCATAACCTGAGTGCTTCAAAGCCTCAACGACAGAAATGTAGGCATCTTGCAATTCGACGTATTTTCCAACCAAGGAAATCTTGACCTGCTTCTTGAGGTTCATGACCTTGTCGACCATCGCAGACCATTCTGTCATATCTGCTGCAGGAACATCCAATTTCAAATGGTCACAAACGATTTGGTCCATATTTTGTGCTTGCAAGTTCAATGGGATTTGGTACAAATGTTCCACATCAAGTGACTCGATGACAGCTTCTGGTGCCACATCACAGAATTGAGCCAACTTGTTCTTAATTCCTTGACCAGCTGGTTTTTCTGTACGAATGACCAACATATTTGGTTGAATCCCAAGACCACGCAATTCTTTCACAGAGTGTTGCGTCGGCTTGGTTTTCATTTCTCCCGCAGCTTTCAAGTAAGGAAGAAGAGTGGTGTGGATGTACATAACGTTTTCAGCACCAACATCTGCCTTCATTTGACGAAGAGCTTCAAGGAATGGAAGGGACTCAATGTCTCCAACTGTTCCCCCGACTTCTGTGATGATGACATCTGAATCCGTCGTTGTCGCTGCTCGTTTGATCTTTTCTTTCAAAGCATCTGTAATATGAGGAATAACCTGTACAGTCGCACCCAAGTATTCTCCACGACGTTCCTTGCGAAGGACTTCGCTATAAATTTTCCCTGTTGTCACATTTGAGTACTTATTCAGATTGATATCAATAAAGCGTTCATAGTGACCAAGGTCCAAGTCTGTCTCTGCTCCATCGTCTGTGACAAATACTTCCCCGTGTTGGTAAGGGCTCATCGTCCCTGGGTCGATATTGATATAAGGGTCAAATTTTTGGATGGTCACTTTCAATCCACGATTTTTGAGCAAGCGACCAAGACTTGCTGCGACAATCCCTTTCCCGATGGATGATACGACACCACCCGTGACAAAAATATATTTTGTTGACATGTGCTTTCCTCTTCTTCTAATGTTGTAGAGGCCATTCTTCTTTGCAGAAAAAACAAAAATAGCTCCCTAATCCTTAGGGAGCTCCGACCTCAAAATGAGGTGCCCGAACAATATCTTACCGCAAATGGTCTACTTTGTCAAATTGAAAATTTCATGAAAATAATTTTCGCTGTTTACACGACCTTTTCCACTCCATTTTGTGTGACGAGAAATTTCTCAAATTGAAGTTGAGACATGCAAAGAGCAAGGTCCTTGTGGATTCGTTCCAGCGCTTCTAAACGCATCTCGACCGACGTCTCGGTATTTCCTTGGATGACAAAGAGAGCGTTTTGCGTAGTCTCCTCAAATTTGTAATGGTCACTATCACGTACATCCAACCAAGCCAGAACTCCTTTTTGATCCCGGTAGACAGGATCTGTCGGTGCGACATGTTTTTCGCTAGAAAGGATCGGGAGGAAGAGATCTTCTCTTTGACTCACTGTAAATTCAATCGGTCCCTCAATCTTATCTAGGTCATGTCCTCCGATCGCGAGAAAAGACTTCAGAGATTCGACATTATAGATATCGATGATGCTATTGATCTGAGGAAAAGCTCCTCGATGCTGGATGTTTCGGATGAGAGCTAGGACCGTTGGGGGATTTTTCTTGATGCTACGCCCTACTTTTTGCAAGAGGTCTGTATACCCTTTGATGACAGGAGATGCCACTACTTCTTCTGTCTGACACTGGAGCGCCCATTGTTCAAGCTCTTTCTTCTTTTCAAGAAAAGAAGGGGGCAAAACTGCTTGAGGATCCACATTTCTAGCAATTCCGACCACAACCGTATCAATACCAAGAGCTACTAAACTTTGATCTAAACGAAAGTCCATCTGGAACACCTCCTATTGGGAAACCTTACACGTTTATCATATACCATTTCGCCACTTTTTTCAATGCAAACAAAAAGAGAGTGGGACAGAAATCGGTAATTC
>NZ_KV812801.1:172869-191694 GCF_001813505.1 Streptococcus sp. HMSC061E03 | reverse complement strand
AGAGGCTAGGACTTTTGTCCCAGCCTCTTCTTATGAATTATTCTTCTTCCTCGTCTTCAGAATCCTCTTCTTCGTCGTCTTCTTCGCTTAATTCAACTTCCTCACCCAAATCATCTGGTACGATTTCATTGATTTCAGCATCGTAAGCTTCGACTTCACTCTTTTCATCGTCTGGATTTTCTTCATCATATGAAAGAGCTGGATCTGCTTCGTAAACTTCTTCGTCTTCTGGATCGTCGTCGTTGTAGTCGATCGCATCCTCGTCTCCATCCATGAAGGCATTGACACGTTTTTTCTTCCGTTTCTTAGGAGCTTCATCTTCGTCTGTTTCTTCAAGAGCGATGATTTCTTCGTCAACTTCATCGATGGCATACCATGAACGAAGACCCCATTTGTTATCTCCAAGTGGGATAAAGCTTCCATCTACATTCAATTCTGTGTAGAACAATGGGAGGGCTTCACGGATCTCGCTGTTTGATTTTTCAAGGTAATTTTGAATTTCATTTACAAGATCGCTAAAGTACATTTCATGGTCACGTCCGCGTAATTCCAAAATCGCACGCGCCACTTCAATCATAGAAAGTTCACTTTTTTCTTGTCCAGCAAATACTTCTAATTCCAAGGGTAAATCTCCTTATGTTTCATTTCCTAAATGGAGAAGGATCCGGTCTTGAACCTCATCCTATCCTCAATGATAGATTGAAAACTTCTCGTCACTAAATCTATCACGCATTTTATCGTTACACTCTATTGTACGATAAATTTCCCCTTTCGTCAAAGGAAAATTCCAGGATTCTCCATGAAATCAAAAAAAGAAGAGCCTCACGGCTCTTCTTTTTATTCTCAATTATTTTACTTTTGCTGTGCTTGTGATCACGTTCACTGCTTTCTTCACTGTGATGTCATGTTTCAACATTTCTGGTGAAAGAAGGTTGCGAACTTGTTCAACTGGCATGTTGTAATCTGCTGCCAATTGTTCGATTTCAGCGTTGATTTCTTCTTCAGTTGCTTCGAAGCCTTCTGCTTTCGCTACTGCTTCAACCACAAGGTTTGTCTTCGTACGGCTTTCAGCTTCTGCTTCGTATTGTTTGTGAAGATCTTCTTGAGTTGTTCCAGTGATTTGGAAGTACATTTCAGGTGAGATACCTTGACGTTGCATGTTTCCAAGGAACTCGTTGATTGAACGGTGTACTTCTTCGTGGATCATTTCTTCTGGAAGGTCAACGATTTCAGCATTTTCAACTGCAAGATCGATTGCTGCTGCTTCTACTGCATCATTGTATGCTTCTTCTTTAGCTGCTGCCAATTCTTTGCGGTATTTTTCTTTCAATTCGTCAAGAGTTTCAACTTCTTCGTCGATGTCTTTTGCCAATTCATCGTCAAGAGCTGGTACTTCTTTTGCTTTTACTTCGTGGATAGTTGTTACGAATTTCGCTTCTTTACCAGCAAGGTCAGCTGCTTGGTAGTCTTCTGGGAAGGTTACGATCACATCAACTGTTTCACCAGCAGAGTGTCCAACCAATTGGTCTTCGAAACCTGGGATGAATTGACCTGAACCAAGTCCAAGCGAGAAGTTGTCACCTTTACCACCGTCGAATTCAACACCGTCGATAGAACCTACGAAGTCGATTACAACTGTGTCACCTTCTGCTGCAGCACCTTCTTTAACAACCAATTCAGCCAAGTTGTTACGTTCGCGTTCGATACGAGCATCCACATCAGCGTCTGTTACTTCTTTAGAAACTTCTACTGATACTTCAAGGTCTTTGTAAGCACCCAATTTTACTTCAGGTTTTGTTACAACAGCTGCTGTCAATGTCCAGTCTTGACCTTTTTCCATAGATACAACATCGAAAGTTGGTTGTGCTACAACTTCGATTCCAGCTTCTTTAACAGCTGCTTCGTATGCTGCTGGAAGAAGATCGTTCAAAGCATCTTGGTAAAGAGCTTCTTCTCCAAAACGTTGGTTGAAGATTGGACGTGGAATATGACCTTTACGGAATCCAGGTACGTTCAAAGTTTTCTTAACTGACTCAAACACACGGTCCAAAGCAGGTTTGATTTGCTCTTGGCTGATTGTGAAAGTCAATACACCGTGGTTAGTTTCTTTGTTTTCAAATGATACAGACATTCTGTCTCTCCTTAAAATAATATAGTCATTCCTTATAATTTTACCACAAAACTTTGAAATTGCAAGTTTTAAAACGTTTTTGCCTCTCTTTTCATCCAAAAAAACTAGCCCTTAAAAGCTAGTTCTGATTATGATTTTCGGATGGGATCATCGAGGTAGAGAGCACGGGCGCCACCGATCAATTTTGGACGACTGGCCAGGGCTGTGACATGGGCTCCACCTAGTTCACGCAAGATAGGGCGAATCGGAACTTGCACGTGTTTGACATGCATCCCTACTGAGGTATCTCCGATGTCTAACCCGGCTTGAGCTGTGATAAATTCCACCTCAACAGGATCCTTAAAATACTTGAAAGCTGCGAGTTGGCCAGCCCCTCCTGCATGGAGACTCGGAAGGACATTGACGATTTCTAGCTCATTCTTGTCCGCCAATTCTCTCTCGACCACCAAGGCGCGATTGAGATGCTCACATCCTTGTACCGCCAGATAAATCCCTCTTGGATTCAACTCATCTAGCAAGGTCTGGACAATAGCTTCGGCAATGTCGATGTTGGAGGCCTTTCCAATTTGCCCTCCTGCAACCTCACTGGAAGACATCCCGAGGACTAGAATCTGTCCTTGGCGGAGACGGCTTTTTGCCAAAACATCTACCAAGATTTCTTTTGTATCCTTCTTCAGTTGCTCCAGATCCATGAATTAGCTTCCTTTCTTTTGAAATGCATAATAGACCACATAGCCTAAAGCCATTCCAACAAAATTCTGAGCGAGGTTATTCGGAATATCCGAGATAGCAGCCCCCCAACCATTGCCTAAAAAGAGAGCAGAAGCTAGTGCGTAACCGCCTACCATCACGACTGTCGCAAGTAGCAAGCCTAGGTAACGAGCTTTGCCCTTGAAGCCAGCGAAATAGCCTTGTCCCCCGTGAAAGAGGAGGCTAAAGAACATCCACTGAGGATAGCCTGAAATCAGATCGAGTAGGAAGGCTCCGACACCACCTACAATCGCACCTTCCTTGCGCCCAAAATAGAAGGCTGTGAAATAAACGCCAAGATCTAGCAGGGTGACGATCCCTGTGGGAGTTGGAAGTTTTGTATAGTAGCCAAGTACAACTGTCAAGGCTGTCAAAATGGAAAGGCGAGCAATGAGTTGAGTTCGATTAGATGTCATATTGTACTACTCCATACTGGTCTGAATGTTGAATCGCTTGGAAAACAAAGTCTTTAGAGGCTTTAACAGCTTCAAGTGGAGATTTCCCTTTTACCAACTGGCTGGAAATGCTAGACGCAAAGGTACAACCAGCTCCTGTATTGTTCTTTTCTAAGACTGGCTCTTCAATGACGGTGAAGTCTGTCCCATCATAAAAGACATCGATGGCCTTTTCTTTATTGAGACGATTGCCTCCTTTGACCACGACATTCGCTGCTCCTAATTCGTGGAGCTTGCGCGCTGCCTCCTTCATATCATCGAGCGATTGAATCTTGCTTTGGGTCAAGATCTCAGCTTCTGGCAAGTTCGGCGTGATGATGGTCACATAAGGGAAGAACTTAATCAATTCGTCTCGAAGAGCTGAAACTTCTACATCATGGCTTTCCTTGCAGACCAAGACAGGATCTAGTACCACAGGGATCTCCGCATGGGCTTTGACATAGTCCAAGGCTAAGTCTGCCACTTGGACATTTGGCAAAAGACCGAGTTTAATAGCAGAAAAAGGAACATCCTTGAGAGAGTTGAGCTGCTGCGCAAAGGTCGTCGGATCCACCGGAATCACTTCAAAACCGTGCTCCGTCATAGCGGTCAAACAAGTCACCGCCACAAAGCCATGCTGTTTGTTAGTCGTATAAGTTGCAAGGTCTGCGTGAAGACCTCCCCCACTAAAAATATCATTTCCTGAAATAGCTAGAATCAATTCATTACTCATAACGGATCTCCTTTAAATATAAGCCATTTGGTGCTGCTGTAGGACCTGCTAGATTGCGGTCCTTTTTTTCTAAAATCAGATCGATCTGCTCGATCGGCATCCGATCATTTCCAATCTTCAACAAAGTTCCCACCATATTGCGGATTTGCTTGTAGAGAAAACCATTGCCCGAAAAGGTAAAGACAAGGCGATGATGTTCTGCATCCTCAACCAAGCGAGCCTCTGTAATCGTACGAACCTTATCTTCCACACTGGTTCCTGAAGCTGTAAAACCGCTGAAATCATGGGTTCCCTCCAACTTTTGGATGGCTGCTTGCATCTTTTCCACATCCAAAGGATAAGGATAGTGGGTGGCATAGTGGCGCATCATGGGGTTCTTGGGACGACCATAATCCACGATAAATTCATAGGTTTTGCTGTGCTTCTTGTAGCGTGAGTGAAAGTCATCTTCTACTTGCTCCACTCTGATGAAATCAATATCCTCTGGGGTTTGGGTATCGAGGGCAAAGCGGAGCTTCTCCTCGTCCCGCGCTTGGGGGAGATCAAAATGAATCACCTGCCCAAGAGCATGGACACCTGAATCCGTTCGCCCCGCTCCATGAACGGTAACAGGGGTTCCTTGATTGAGGCGCGTCAAGGTCTTCTCGATTTCTTCTTGCACACTGCGGGCATGCGGTTGACGTTGAAACCCTGCAAACAAGGTACCGTCATATGAAATGGTTGCTTTGTATCGTGTCATGGTTTTATTTTAGCAGGATATAGAAGGGGTTACAAGAGTGAAAAACTCAAACTGTCCGGGTACAGTTTTACAAGCAAAAAAAAGAAGCCGGGACAAAAGTCCTAGCCTCTCAATTATTTTTGGATTGTAGAGCAAGACGCAGTGGTTGAGTGGGCTCTAATACGCTGATTTCATCAGCTTATACAGCCCTACTCAACTGTGCGGAGGTGGGACGACGAAATCGAATTCTAACGAATGACCGATTTCTGTCCCACTCTCCTAACTTCGACCTGTTACAAATCAACTAGTCTCAGTCTCTTTTTTTATTTTTCAAGTCCATTCCTGCTGCTCCTAAGATCGCTCCTAGTAAAGCGAGTCCCAGAGCAGATTCCACTCCTGTTTCTGGAAGTTGCTTGTTAGAGTTTACTGTTTCTGAACGAACCTCTTTTTCCAAAGCTGCTGGAATTGGCGTTGGGGTATTTACTGGTGCTACTGGTTGATCTTTCGAGATCACTTGAGGTGTTGAATGATCTGGAACCACTTTGTTTACGAGCAAGTCTGATTTCACTGGTGCTTCTACGGAAGGACTTGTTGGGATCACGACTTCTTTGGTACCGACTTCAACAATTTCTGGAACCGGCTCTGTGGCAACTTCTGTAGCGATCACTTTTCGACTTTGATCAAGTGCCGAAATCTCTACATACTCAAGACCTTGCCCTTTAACCCCAGCCTGGATCACTTTGCGTTCTCCTTTAGCGAGATCTGGATTGGTCCGTTCTACAAGGTCAAAATCAAGTTCTTTTTCTACGATTTCAAGACTTGGTTTGTCTTCCACTAGGGCTTTGACGTCATTTTCAGCCAAGCTACCCACTTGCGTGATTGGCTTGAGCCCCGCAAGGGCTTGGGTCAGAGCAGCAACTTCTTGATCCACCTGATCTTGATGAGCACGGCTCACATTCCAATTCAAGCTATCTAAGACTTTCGCAAGGGCTGCGCGCGATTCTGGTGTGTAAATGTCTAGATCTGTTGGCACCGTAGAAACTGCTTTTCTAAGAGCAGTGAAGTCTGCTTTGAAATAGTCCTTGTTATGGTTGGCAAAAGCTTCCATGAGATCAAAGACATTTTTTTCAATGTATTCTTCACTTGGGGTATCACACCAAACAGCTACCATACTACCGACCATCGGCAAAGATGTCTCTGGATATGTTGTACTTGGGAGTTGTCTAAATGGAGTAGCAGCTGCATTGGCAATCGCTTTTTCAATATAACCACCACCCGTTTCAGGTGTTCTTCCCAAAACATAGTACCAGTCTCCGTTGGTATTAAGGAATTTATACCCCTTATCTGCCAAATACTGTGGAGATGCGAGGTTATAGCCCCACCATCCTTTAGACCAGTAGGAAATCAAGACGTCCTTGTCAAAGGCAACATCATCTTCATCTCCATAATAGAAGCCATCGTTAAAGGCCATTGGCTGCAAGCCTTTTTCACGCGCCATAGCTGCAAGACTATTGGAATACTCCGCAAATTTACCATAGAGGTCATACCACTTGAGGTAGTACCAGCCTTGCGCACTGGTAGCGTCATTGGCATATTCATCTGTTCCGTAGTTAAAGATCTTAGACTTGTCTTTGAAGTAGTCCATGTACTTGCCAATCAAGGCTTTGGTAAAGTTGACTGCTGCTTCATTGGTCAAATCCATGGTTGTTTTTGAAACCGTATCAAAGCTGGCTTGTGGATTTTCAATGCCCAATTTTTCCATGGCCACCAACAAAGCATCCATGTGTCCAGGACTATTGACTGCCGCAATCAAGCCGATTCCTTTAGCAGTCGCATAAGCATGGAGTTCATCCATTTCCGCTTGGGTCAAAGCTTGACCATTTGGATCATCGTAATAGGCCTTGGTGCCTTCTAAAATGGCCTTTTTCACATCGTCACTGGCATAGGTTTTGCCATTGGCTTCCACCGTCATATCATCGAGTACGAAGCGCATACCATCGTTTCCGACAAGGAGGTGCAAGTCAGAATAACCCAACTCACTGGCCTTATCTACGATCCGTTTCAACTGATCCAGCGAGAAGTATTTGCGCCCTGCATCGATCGAGATGACCTTCTTCATGGCAAGTTTTTCTGCTGCTTCTTTTGCTGCAACTTCTTTCGCGTAGCTTTCCGTATACACCAAAGCATCTTGAGCTGCTTTGAGATGGTCGATCAAAGTTTTGGCCTCTGCTCGAGTCGTGTCTGTTCCTGCCCCTTCTAATGCTTTTTTAGCTGCCGCAAAGGCTACTAGAGATTCCGGTGTATAGTGGTCCAAATCAGTTGGAGCTTCCGAAAGAGCTTTTTCGACCACTTCAGGATCTGCTACAAAGTAGTCCGCATTCTTGTCCGCGAAAGCATGCATGAGCTTAAAGAGAAGGTCTTTTTTGTAGGTTGCGGATGGCGTATCTGCCCAGGCAGCTACCATGCCACCGATGAAGGGCACCTTAGCCCCATCATTTTTTTGAACCACATCAATCGCCGACTTGGAAATTCCTTCGAGACCTTGATCGAGGTTGTACCAACCAGATCCAGCCTTGTCCCGTCCAAGCACATAATACCATGCATCATTGGTATTAAGAATCTGATGACCTCGTTCAGACAAGAGTTTTGAAGATGCGACATCATAGCCGTTCCAGCCACCTGTCCAGTAGGAGACAATGATATCCTTATCAAAAGTACCATAGGAAGTATCGCCATTGTAGTAGATTCCATCATTGAAGGCCATTGGTTTCATCTTGTGTTTTTTCACAATAGCTGCTAGATCATTGGCGTATTGAATGAATTTTTCATAGCCTTTTTCTGGATAGCCTTCACCTGGCCAATGCTTGCTGGCTTGGAGAACCTGCCAACCATGGGCATCTGTAGCATCGTTGGCATATTCATCCAAACCGATATTGAAAATATCTGCCTTGCCGCTGAAATAAGCCACATACTTGTCTACCAAAGCCTTGGTAAAGTCTAAGGCTTTTTGGTTGTCCAAATCAACTGTCCGGGCTGATTTTTTAGTGCCAAAGTAATTAAAGTGAGGGTTTTCGATCCCCAATTGTTCCATGGCTGTCAGAATCGCATCCATGTGACCTGGACTATTAATGGTTGGGATGACACCTACTTTCTTCGATTTGGCGTAGGCTAAAATATCATCCATTTGAGCCTGGGTCAAGGCTGTCCCGTTCGGATCATCGTAATAAGCCTTCGTCCCTTTTTCAACCGCATCTGTCACGGCTTGGCTAGAATAAGAAGTATCTCCCACTTTCAAAGACATGTCATCCAGCACAAAGCGCAAACCATCATTTCCAACTAGAAGATGCAAGTCTGTATAACCCGTCTTACTTGCTTCATCAATGATTTCCTTGATTTGGTCTGGTGAGAAGTACTTGCGACCGGCATCAATCGAAACAATCTTTTTCTTGGCTAATTTTTCTTCCTGATCAGGATCTTTAGTAGGTGTTTCCGTCGTTGCTGTCGCTGGTTGAGCTGCCACATCCGACTCTGCGACAGAGCTCGCTTCTTCGCGAATCAAACGGTCAAGATCTGATACCCGCAATTCACGATCAGGCAGTGTCGGTTGACTTTGATTGACGATTGGGGCAGGAGCCGTCGGCTTTTCTACTGCTGGCTGAGAAGCTTCCTCCTTAAGAGAAATCGTTGACTCACCCTCGCTTGGCTGAGTTGGAACTGTCGTTGCAGGACTGTCTGTAACGCTCGTCGTATCTGCCGCTACAACCTGAGCGCCAGCAAAAAATCCTATGAGCACCGAAGCAGCTCCTACTGCATACTTTCGAATGGCATAACGTGGTTGATCTGATTTCATCAGGACCTCCTAAATTGTCTTTGTAATCGTTTTCTTAAATTTACCACGATATCTTAATAAATTCAATGAGGCTTCTCATTATTCTTTAATTAGGAGAGGAAGTTCTTGGATTCGATCCAAAATAAAACGAGCCCCTTACTCAAAAGGAAACTCGTTTTTTCTTATAAATCATCCAAGGCATCTTTGACCTTATCAAAGAACCCTTTTTTCTTTGGGTTGACCTTCAAATCACTTGCTTCCGCAAAGGCTTGAAGGGCTTCTTTTTGCTTATCATTTAATCCAGTTGGGGTGACGACATTGACAGATACATATTGATCCCCCATGGCACCACCACGTAAGCTTGGAGCCCCTTTTCCACGGAGGCGGAATTTCTTACCAGTTTGGGTTCCTTCAGGAATGACCAAATCGACATCTCCATGAACGGTTGGCACATGGACCGTATCTCCAAGAGCTGCTTGGACAAAGTTCAAGTCTAACTTGTAGTAGATGGTTGAGCCATCTCGTTCGAAGCGATCGCTCGGCTCAACATTGACAACAACATACAAGTCACCGTATGGTCCACCGTTAAAGCCAGCTTCTCCTTGACCAGCTAAGCGGATTTGTTGACCTGTTTCAACTCCTGCAGGAATCTTGACATTCACGCTATGAGCTTGTTTTTCATGACCTGTTCCACGACAAGTCGTACATGGA
This sequence comes from Streptococcus sp. HMSC061E03, assembly GCF_001813505.1. Classification (NCBI taxonomy): domain Bacteria; kingdom Bacillati; phylum Bacillota; class Bacilli; order Lactobacillales; family Streptococcaceae; genus Streptococcus; species Streptococcus sp. HMSC061E03. Next base: position 182,388 of record NZ_KV812801.1, on the reverse strand, counting down.
TCCTTGATTTCTTGACCACGACCATGACAGACATCACAGGTCACTTGACGGCGCATCATCCCAAGAGGGGTTTGCGTATCCACATTGATGACTCCAGAACCATGACAGCGTCCACAGGTCACCGGACTAGTCCCTGGCTTAGCCCCAGAACCATGACAGGTATGACAGCTTGCTTCCCGATGGTACTTGACTTCTTTTTCCGCACCAAAAATCGCTTCTTCAAACTTGAGATTGACGCGGTATTGGAGGTCATCCCCTTGACGAGGTGCATTTGGATTACGACTTGCACCACCACCAAAGAAGCTAGAGAAGATATCTTCAAAGCCACCAAAACCAGCACCATCAAAGCCACCAAAACCACCTGCTCCGCCACCGAAGCCACCATTGGCTCCCGCAGCACCATATTGGTCATAAGCAGCCCGTTTTTGTTCGTCACTCAAAGTCTCATAAGCTTCTTGAACTTCCTTGTACTTTTCCTCAGCACCAGGCTCCTTGTTGATATCTGGGTGATATTTTTTAGATAATTTCCGATAGGCTTTCTTGATCTCATCTTGAGATGCATTCTTTGAAACGCCCAAACGGTCATAAAATTCAGTATTGTTCATAATTCAAGATACAAAGGGCGTTAAACGGACACAGCCAAAATAGGAGTTTTGACGACGGACGCTTGCGTCCTAGAAAAAACTATCTTTTTGGCACCGTCCGTAGCCCGTGTTCAGTTACGAACACTCTTTGTTCCTTTCTATAATTTTCATGTAAATCTTTAGAGGCTGTTTTCTATACTTCGCTTCACTTGATCAAACTCTTGTTCCGATAGAGTAAATATCAAATCCTCTTCTGAATAGTCGTTTCGTTCTTTAAAATAGTTGTCCGTATTCTCTGCCAAGCCTAAACTTAGAATCACTTTCCTTGCAAACTCTTGATGGGCAAAACCGATAGCCGTAATGATCTGTTTATCTTGCACAACCACTTTCGGTTGGAAATTCTCACGTGGAAGAAATTCAAAATAATCAAAGAAGTTTTGCCAAATTCCACCTGTAAATTTCGTATCGTTCAGCAAACCTGCTTTCGCTAATAAAAGAGGCGCTGAAGAAATGGCTGCAATGAGGATATCTTGCTCACCAAGGTCCCTCAAAAACGAAATCAATTTCTCATCCTGTAGAGCAGGCCCTATATTGACCATTCCTGGCAAAATCACACAAGAATACTCTTCTATACAGATTTGATCTAGTGTTTTGGTCGGTTGACAGAGCAAGCCATCCTCAGAGACCACCATCGAATGATCTGAAGCGACATAATCAATCGTACTATCAAAAGACAGAGCTAAAGTACTCGTTAAAGCAGTTATCTCATAAAGAGAAAAATTAGGATAAATGATACAAAGTACTTTTTTCATAGGCAACATCCTCTATTTTACCGAAAAACAGAGGCTGGGTTGCAACCTCTGGATTTCTTTTTATCATTTAGTTGTTAAGCTGAATTGAGCACGCCCTAACCTCTTGGTGAAAAAGATAAATCTTCCTAGAAACTAAAGTTTCTGCGTCAGATTTCCTATTTTCACTGTGAGGTTTTAACGGGCTTTGCATCTTACTTTTCAGTAAACTCTCCGTCTACGACGTCATCGCCTGCGTTGCCTGATGCTTGTGCTCCTTCAGCTCCTGCTTGTGCTTGTTGTGCTGCTGCAGCTTGTTCGTAAAGTTTAACAGCCAATGCTTGTGCTTTTTCGTTCAAGGCTTCAAGTTTTGCTTTCATTTCTTCAAGGTTACCTGATTCTTGAGCTTTCTTAAGATCATCAAGTCCTGCTTGAGCTGCGTCACGTTCTGCATCAAAGCCTTTGCCTTCAGTTTCTTTGATGGTCTTTTCAGTTGCAAAGATAGCTTGGTCTACTTCGTTACGAAGGTCAACTTCTTCTTTACGTTTCTTATCTGCTTCAGCGTTAGCTTCTGCATCTTTCATCATGCGGTCGATTTCTTCATCTGTCAAACCTGAGTTTGATTGGATAACGATTGTTTGTTCTTTTTGAGTTCCAAGATCTTTCGCTTTAACAGATACGATACCGTTCTTGTCGATGTCAAATGTAACTTCGATTTGTGGGATACCACGAGGTGCAGCTGGGATATCAGTCAATTGGAAGCGTCCAAGAGTCTTGTTATCTGCTGCCATTGGGCGTTCCCCTTGAAGAACGTGGATATCAACGGCTGGTTGGTTGTCTGCTGCAGTTGAGAAGACTTGTGATTTAGAAGTTGGAATTGTAGTGTTGCGGTCGATCAATTTTGTGAAGACTCCACCCATTGTTTCGATACCAAGTGACAATGGCGTTACGTCAAGAAGGACAACGTCTTTCACGTCACCAGTGATCACACCACCTTGGATCGCAGCACCCATAGCCACAACTTCGTCAGGGTTCACTGATTTGTTTGGTTCTTTACCAGTTTCAGCTTTAACAGCTTCTACAACGGCAGGAATACGAGTTGAACCACCGACAAGGATGACTTCGTCGATATCTGACAAGCTCAAACCTGCATCTGAAAGGGCTTGACGAACTGGAGTTTTCGTACGTTCTACAAGGTCACGAGTCAAATCATCGAATTTCGCACGAGTCAAGGTCATTTCCAAGTGAAGAGGTCCAGCAGCGCCTGCAGTGATGAATGGCAAGCTGATTTGTGTTGAAGTGACACCAGAAAGGTCTTTCTTCGCTTTTTCAGCTGCGTCTTTCAAACGTTGAAGCGCCATCTTGTCTGTTGACAAGTCGATACCATTTTCTTTCTTGAATTCTTCAACCATGTAGTCGATGATTTTTTGGTCAAAGTCGTCACCACCGAGTTTGTTATCCCCTGCAGTTGCCAATACATCAAAGACACCATCACCCAATTCAAGGATAGATACGTCGAATGTACCACCACCAAGGTCGAATACCAAGATTTTTTCTTCTTTATCAGTCTTATCCAAACCATAAGCAAGGGCTGCTGCTGTTGGTTCGTTGACGATACGTTCTACTTCAAGGCCAGCGATTTTACCAGCGTCTTTAGTTGCTTGACGTTGTGCATCGTTGAAGTAAGCTGGAACGGTGATAACAGCTTTGGTTACTTTTTCACCAAGATAATCTTCCGCATAACCTTTCAAGTATTGAAGAATCATAGCTGAGATTTCTTGTGGTGTGTATTCTTTACCGTTTGCAGAAACTTTTTCAGAAGTACCCATCTTAGATTTGATAGAGATGATGGTATCTGGGTTTGTGACTGCTTGACGTTTTGCAGCGTCACCAACGATGATTTCACCGTTTTTGAATGAAACTACAGATGGAGTTGTGCGGTTACCTTCTGGGTTTGCGATAATTTTTGATTCAGTTCCTTCAAGAACTGCTACTGCTGAGTTTGTTGTACCTAAGTCAATACCGATAATTTTAGACATATGTTTTTCTCCTTAAGTTTTTTCTTCCTTTTTTGATATTTCCCTTAAGTGGTGGGGACGTGAGCAACTCCCTTCGGGATTTCATCACTTATTTTTGAGTCTACTGTCTCAAAAATCCCCTATTTCAGTAGCACAAGCTACTGAAACTTTCACCACGGCGGGAAATATCTTCCTTGCAAGCCTCCGGCTTACGTCTTATCTTTCTTTCATAGTTTAGTGTCGTTTCGGACAAGGCAGACTAGTTATAAACCACTACCATGGCTGGGCGCAGGATGCGGTCATGGAGTTTGTAGCCTTTTTGGAAGACTTGTGCGATGGTGTCTGCTGGATGTTCATCATCTGCAGGCAAGGTTTGGATGGCCATGTGGTAGTTATGGTCAAAGGCTCCGTCCGCTGGAATTTCTTCGATTCCTTCTTCTTTCAGAGCATGTACCAAACTTTCTTGGACCATTTCCAAGCCCTTCTTCACATCATCTGTCAATCCTTCGACGGCAAGGGCACGTTCGAGGTTGTCCAGTGATGGTAAGATCGCTTTTGCCAAATCTTGGCTACGGTATTTTTGTAATTGTTGACGTTCTTCATTGGCACGGCGCTGAATATTTTGCATTTCTGCATGAGCACGAAGGTATTTGTTTTCAAATTCCTCGGCACGCGCTTGTGCTTCTTCTAACTCAGAAGGTTGGTTGCTTTCCTCTACAACTTCTTCAGTTGTTTGGGCAACTTCCTCTTCTTTCACGTCTTCTTTTTTGATATCTTCTGTCAAGGCATACACCCCTTTCATTTGGTCTTAATTTACTTCATAATGGTTGCTATTGAGGTAACGGTAGTAATCCGTCAACTTCATAACCAGTACCCGTCCGATGACATTGACCAGGCTAATCACACGCCTATAATCCATCTCTACGGGACCGATCACATGCATGAGGGCCATCCCACGATAAGGAACCAGGAACTTGTGACTAATGACCGTCACATTTTTCAAGGCCTTCTCTTGAGATTCTGCAACCAGAATCTGGGTCATTTGGTCTTCTGGCATTCCCCCTCGTAACTCCAAGGCCACGTGTTGGGGATTATCCAAAAACTGATAGGTCTGAAGATCGGCGTAGGTTAAGGATGAAACCTTTCCTTCTACAAAGACCAGTTCTTGAAACAGTTGCGAGAAGACGTAATCAAAGAGATCCAGCACATTGTCTGTCGTCTTGAAATAGCGCTGTACAATCTGTGGAATCTCCGTCCGCAAGCGGTAGTGGATATCCAAGACTGTATTTCCAATGAAGCGCTCTTGAACCAGCTGATGGAAGATTTCCAAGTCACTGGTTAAGAAATTCTTTGGAATGGCAAACTGTACAGTGACAGGCTTTGATTCATCCAAGGTCAGAACCGCCAAAGCATCGTGGTTGGATAATGGAACAATCTCAAAACCAGTCAAGCGCTGACGTGTCGGTTCAACATCCTGAATCACTGCGGTGTAACCCGTCATCTGGGCTAGTAACTTAGCTGTAGCATCCAAGATATCGTCTAACTTAAAGGCTTCGAAATCAAAGGCTTTCACCACCTGGTAGACATCTTGCTCATCAATTAACTCTAGATCAAGCGAGTTCTGAACAAAATATTGAAAACCAGCTCGACTAGGCATTCGGCCACTCGAAGTGTGGGCCTTTTCTAGTAAGCCTTGTTTTTCGAGGGCAGCCATGTCGTTTCGAATGGTCGCGCTACTGGATTGAATCACATCTTGTAGCGCTTTTGAACCGACTGGTTCGTGGGTCTTGGTAAAGATATCGACGACAAGATTGAGAATCTCATTTTGACGTTCTGTAACCATGACCTCACCTCTCTTTCATTTTTTAGCACTCTAAACACTCAAGTGCTAAACCTTGATTCTATTATACACCCATCCAAAAGAAAGTCAAGAGAAAAATCCAAAAAATTAGCACTCTTTTTTCAAGAGTGCTAAAAATCATTCTTAAGACCTAGAGAAGTGAATCTCCTCTTATTTGCCAGCCTTTTTCAATAGCTGAATATATTCTTCCAATACTAGCTGATGCTTGGCCATATACTGAGCATTTTCTACGCCAACATAACGGAAATGCCAATTCTCAAAATTCACACCCGTGATGTTGCTCTTCCCATCTGGGTAGCGAAGGACAAAGCCATATTGCGGTGCAATGGCAGCTAGCTGCATGCCCAACTCATCACTTTGACCAGCTTCGACACTCATATCAATCGCAAGCCCCGTCTGGTGTTCACTAGCACCAGGGACCTGTACCTGGGTCTGCACCTGCTTTTCAGCTTCTTCGTGCGAAAGACCACTAGCCTCTAGTTGCGCAACACGTTCATTATAGAGCTCTGTTTGCTCGGCCACACTTCGATAGCCTGATATCAAGGTTTCTTCTGGGGCAATTTTTCGAGCCGCTTCTAAAAATTGACGAGTTGGTTCTACAATCCGACTATCCACTTTGATAGCATCCACATCTGTCAATTGTGGGTTCAGCTCAGGCTTCACATTGTCACGATTGACCAAGATCAACTGCCAGTCTTTTGTCGAAACGGCTGGTAAATCTGATTTTTCTTTCTTTTTCTTAGAAGAAGAGGGAGTCGTTACAGCTGTTTTTTTAGCCTTCCAAAACTGAAGCCCTGAAAACAAGCTTGGCTTCGCTAAGTAAGCACCAATTCCCGATCCAAGGACCACAAGAAGAAAGAAACTCAATAGGTAAGGCCACCATTTCTTACGTTTTTTTCTTGCGCGTCTATACTTATTCGTCATGGCCACCCTCTAGAAGTTTTGCTCCAACCTTACGATAGGACAGATCCCCAATCTTTTCAATACTGAAAGCACCATCTTCATAAGCCAAAACCGTCACGCTTCCGTTGTCCAAGACCAATTCTTCGACCGCTTTTGGATCGATGAGATAAATCAAGGTCGTAATGGTCATGCCGTGGCTGACCACAATAGCATTGCCACCGCCAGCTGCTTCTACCTCTTTTGCGATGGCCTCAAATCCTTCTTTAATCCGGCCACTCAAGGCACTCCAGGATTCAGCCCAACCCGTGGTATCCACTTCAACGATCCCTTCTGCTAACTCCATTAGGCTCAACTGATGGAAATCATCGACCTTAAAGACACGAGGTAAGACCCCCATAAAGAGATCACCATCATAAGCACCGTCAAAACTACCAAAACACCACTCGCGGATCCGTTTGTCATAACGATAAGGGATTTTTCCTGTCAGACCAAGTTCTTGAAGAATAATTCCCATAGTTTGAATGGTGCGTCCAGAATCACTCGAAACAGCCTCTTCAAAAGAAAGCCCAGCTTCCTTGAGACCAAGTCCTAATTCTCGAATTCCACGTTCTCCTGCTTCTGTCAGCGGAGTGTCTGACCAGCCCTGTGCCCGTCCAATGGTATTAAACATGGTTTTTCCATGACGAGCAATATATAATCTGGTTTTTGTCATTGTATTACCTCCGTATGTATCTCTTTCATTATATCATTTTTTGCAAAAAGAAAGTAGGAAAGCTCTTACAAGTTTTGTGAAAAAGAAAAGGCCATGACCAAAGGGTCAGCCTTTCAGGACGGACTAGGATTCTTGCAAGCTTTCACCGACCTCACGGTAACTGCTATCTCCAATCCCCTTAACCGTCAATACTCCATCTTCGTATTCTACAAGGGTAACACTACCGTTTGAAAGAGGCAGATTAAGATTTGGTTTTCCTTCGATCAAGCAGACCAGGGTCTGAATGGTCCAACTATGGCTGACCACCAAGGCATTGCCTCCACCATTTTCTTCTACTTCTTTGGCAATGGATTCAAAACCTTCTAGAATTCGGCTTTTCAAGACTTCCCATGGTTCAGCCCAATTTGCTGTGTCCACTTGGCAAATGCCATTGGCCAAGTCTTCCAAGGTCAAGGTCTTATAATCCTCTACATCTAGCACGCGCGGCACGACACCGTGAAAGAGCTCCCCACCGTAGGCTCCATCAAAGCTACCAAAACACCATTCGCGGATCCGTTTGTCAAAGCGATAAGGAATCTGGTCTTTCAAGCCCAATTCATCGAGAATGATCCCCATAGTCTGAATGGCACGGCCTGAATCACTGGAATAAGCTCGAGTAAACTCCAAACCGGACTCACGCAAGCCGATTCCTAGAGCTTGAATCCCTCGTTCTCCTTCTGCTGTCAAGGGTGTATCGGACCAGCCTTGAGCACGGCCAATGGTATTAAACATGGTTCTCCCATGACGAATCACAAATAATCTTGTTTTAGCCATCTTGTCTCCTTTTGCAAGAAAAAAGTCTGGAGTTTCATCATCACAGACTTTTCTATTTTCTACTATTATACTAGATTTCTCTTAGTTTTTAAAGCTATGAACAGGAGCTGGAATCTGACCACCACGGGCAATGAAATCAGCTGACGAAGCTTTGTTGACCTTCATTACCGGAGCAGACCCAAGAAGTCCACCGAGCTCTAACATATCGCCTTCTTTTCCATAAGGAATGATCCGAACTGCTGTTGTCTTTTGGTTGATCACTCCGATAGCTGCTTCATCGGCGATCATGGCCGCAATGGTTGTATCTGGAGTATCAGCTGGGATGGCAATCATATCTAGACCGACGGAGCAGATAGCTGTCATGGCTTCCAATTTTTCCAAGTTGATATGACCGGATTGGACCGCCGCAATCATCCCTTCATCTTCTGAGACCGGAATGAAAGCACCTGACAACCCACCGACTTGGTTACAAGCCATGATGCCGCCTTTTTTCACTTGGTCATTGAGCAGAGCTAGGGCTGCTGTTGTCCCGTGAGTTCCAACTACTTCAAGACCCATGGCTTCGAGGACACGGGCAACCGAATCCCCAACAGCTGGCGTTGGAGCAAGAGACAAGTCCACAATTCCAAACTCAACACCGAGACGTTCACTAGCCATTTGCCCCACTAATTGCCCAACACGGGTAATCTTGAAAGCTGTCTTCTTGACTGTTTCAGCCAATACATCAAAGCTAGCACCTGGAACTTTTTCAATCGCCCGTTGGACGACACCTGGTCCTGAAACCCCAACGTTGATGACAACATCCGCTTCACCGACACCGTGGAAGGCACCCGCCATAAAAGGATTATCTTCTACTGCATTGGCAAAAACTACGAGCTTACCAGGCCCCATCGGATCCGCTTGGGAAGCCTCTTTAATGATGCGCCCCATGTCTCGGACAGCGGTCATATTGATCCCCGTCTTAGTGGAACCAATATTGACTGAAGAGCAGACAAAATCCGTCTCTGCAAGGGCGCGAGGAATAGAATTAATGAGGATTTCATCCCCCTTTTGGTAGCCTTTTTGAACAAGGGCTGAGAAGCCACCGATAAAGTTGACCCCAACTTCCTTGGCCGCACGATCTAGTGCCTTGGCAAAGGGTACATAATCTGTCGCATCTGTTGCAGCTCCGATAATAGAAATCGGAGTGACCGAAACCCGCTTATTCACAATGGGAATGCCAAGTTCTGCCGCAATCTCATCCCCCACAGCTACCAAATCTTTGGCCTTTGTCACAATCTTATTGTAGACTTTTTCTGCTGCCTTTTCGATATCCGGATCAATACAATCTAGAAGCGAAATCCCCATGGTGATAGTCCGAACATCGAAGTTCTGCTCCTCAATCATGGCAATGGTTTCTGTTACCTGTTTAATGTCCATAAATTCTCAACCCCTATCTTACAAATTGTGCATGGCATCAAAAATTGCTGCACTCTGGATATTGATTTTTACATGAAGAGACTGACCGAATTCTTCCAACTCTGAACGGAGCTGTGTGAAATCTTTTTTCTCATCTGACGATACAACCGCCATCATGGTAAAGTATTCATCCAATACGGTTTGAGAGATATCATCGATATTGAGTCCTAATTCTGCTACTTTCGTTGCAACACCCGCTACGATTCCTTTTTGGTCTTTACCAACGACTGTAATAATTGCTTTCATTTCACTGCTCCATTCTATCTATTTGCTTCCATTGTAGCACAATCCCCTTAAAATCGCCCTTCTCAACTGGGAACGTTCGTATATTTTTATGTGTATAAAAAAATAAAGAGGCTGGGACAAAAGTCCTAGCCTCTTT
>NZ_KV812801.1:151017-172769 GCF_001813505.1 Streptococcus sp. HMSC061E03 | reverse complement strand
AACGAATTACCGATTTCTGTCCCACTCTCTCTATTTTGATGATTCAGTTTCATCCTTTAAGAGCTCTTTCTTCACGCGCACCGTACTCTCATACTCAGCCCCAGCTAGACGGTCAAAGGGAAAGCGACGATTGAGTAAGACGATGGCAAGAGTGAGAATCAGGTACAATAAAAGCATAAAGAAGAGCAATAAAATCATGGACAGGGTTAAGAGGGAATTGTCCGTCAAGTCGCTATTCAAGAGCGAAATCAAATAGAACAACCCTTGAGGAATCAGATAGAAATAACCTACTACTAGGATTCCCCGCCAGATGGTGCGAAGCCATTTTTGCTTGTCAAAATGCAAGCGGAATTTCAATAAAGCCATTCCCAAGGTTTTGCCCCGCCACAAGGGAATCAAACCAAAATAAACAGCCAAAACCGCTACATAAGGAATCGTCTCCAAACGCTCGATTACCTCGTAAAGCAAGGATAGCATCACAAAGTCGATCAAGAAGGCAAGACCCATCCGAAAACCAGATACTCTGGTCCCTACTCGGAAAGAATGTTCGTCAATTTCGTCTCGTGTTGGCAATAACCAAACCAGGAACCAACCGAGCAAATAGCCCACTCCACCACCGGTAGTATTTTGAATAATATCATCGACATCTGCTAGGCGGTAAGGACCCGGATACAGAAAATAGAGACCTGATAACTGGGTCAGCTCCAAAAAGAGACTAAAGAGGGCTGTCAGAAGAATCGTTTTCTTAAAACCACACTTAAAATAATAGCGCAGATACATCCCAAAAGGAATCAACATCAGGACATTAAAGGCAGGCACATAAAAAGTTGGATGCTTAAGGGCTTGAATCCAAGTACCAGTCTGCGCTAAATCAAAGGGGCTCTCCTTGAAAAAATCCACCACAAAAGCAAAGGGATGGAGATTGACCATTTCCGAGTAGCTAGTATGAATCTTACTTGGATCTGGCAGAGGCAAGATCACCAAGAGATAGACCGTCATCAAGTAAAGCATAAAAGAATAGAAAATCAGCACCCGCAATTTATTGACCGAACCATATTTTCGATAATTCAAAATCATGTAGGGCAAGGTCAGCAAAAATGCCAGGAAAGGAAAGAGCTGAACAGCCGTTTTAATAGTAGAGATATACCCCATTGTGTCTCCTTTTTTTCGTTATAAAATCACCCTTTGCACAATGACAAAAGGTGATTTCTTCATTGATATAGAATATTATACGGCCTGGTAGAGGAAGAGTCAAGGGAGTACGATGAAAACCTTACTGAGGAGCCGTCTTAATGGTTAGCTTCTCCCCTTCAAGACTTTACTTCCGATAAAGACCAATAGATAACTCACAATCCCTGAAAGATGCAATAGTGTTGAGATCCATCCGGTGATTGCTGGTAAGAGCATGAGGCCAGATAGAAAAATTAAGAATAGATAAAACAGTTTTACGGTGCGTGAAAATTCTTTCCACACGTTTGGCAGGAGCATAATCCCTCCGGTTACAAAGGCGTATCCTACAGCAGAGATCCCTGTTGCCTGAATGTCTTGCCCCTGGGTTAAGAGGTGAAAAACGATGGAAGAAAGGACTGTCGCCGTCACAAAAACAATCAAGACTTGTCTGGAGCCTCTTTTTCTTTCTAGCAGTCCTCCGAAAGGAAGGATCATGAGTCCATTTAACAACAAATGGACCCATAAAAACCAGATAGGTGCGCCTTTACTACCGTGCATCAGGGTCCCACTGACATATTGCCAACCATAGACCGGCTTCGAATGAAAGGCCAATAGGTCATACATAGCATCCCCATTAAAGGAAGTCAATAGACCAAGCAACAAACAGATTAGAGCTAAAGTGCTGATAATAGGGTAGGTTGTGAGGATTCTTTTCATATTTATCTTCTCTTTTTCAAAAAACAGCGTTACGATGTTTCCATTCACGATTATTATACCATTTATTTCATTGGAGACAGAAAAAGTTTTTTGCTTCTTTCATTTCAAATCTTTGCTGTAAAAACGAAATATCGTGACTTATTAGTCGCTCACGATTTGCCTTCAGATCAAAAATCGATCCTGCTTTCAGAATACCGTAGCGAAAATTTGACTTTCCATTTCAGAAGGCATATACTTATATTAATCTGAGCTAAATAGTTTTAATTTTTTAAATGAACTGTCTTAAATTCAGATTAAAAAACTATTTACTTAACGGAGGTGACGCTATGTCATTAGAAGAAAAATTGAACCAAGTGAAGGGTTCTGTTAAAGAAGGCTTCGGTAAATTAACCGGTGATACAAAAACAGAAGCTGAAGGCACTGCTGAAAAAGTTGCTTCAAAAGCAAAAGAAGTTGCTGAAGATGCAAAAGAAGCTGTTGAAGGAGCTATCAAGGGCGTTAAAAATATCTTTCATAAAGACGACAAATAGTCTTTAACATCCTAGACCTACTCTATTTTCTACAGTCACATTTGACTGTGAAAGATAGGGTGGTTTTTTATTTTCCATTTATCTTAGGTATAGAAAAAACACCCCGAAGGGTGCTCTTTGTAAGTATAGTAATTCTTTCGAATTAACATTTTGAGTGCAGTGGTTGCCATCCAATCAAACATCGCTACGCTTGTTTTCTTGGGGCAACTATGCATAGCATATCTCTATGCGACTAAAGTCGCTAGAGCTATCCTAATTGCGCACCGCCAGTTCTCATAGAAAAAAACACCTTGCAAGATGCAAAGTGTTTTCGTTTGTATTCTACTTTCCAGCAACGAATTAACGTTTAGAGAACTGGCTAGCTTTACGAGCTTTCTTAAGACCTGGTTTGGAAAGTATGAATTTCAGTTGGACTAAAAACAGCGTAATATCAAGACTTTTCTCCGCTTTTATAAAAGCGTTTTTCCAATCAAATTCAACTAATTTTATCTAAATGGTGTGGATTTTACCCCCAAAATTACAGAGAATGGAGCTGATAAACACTAAACGTTCACACCATTAGTTAAATGATTTTTTTCATCATTTTTCTTAGATGATAGAACTTCTAATTTATTTCTTATTCAAGCAAAAACAACCTGCTATAAGTAAGAAAGAGGAAGATACAAGAAAAACACGGCGTAAAAACCGATTCAGTTCATTGTCCTCAATCCTTGTCTGCTTCATTTTCTTTTACGAGATCGTTTTGTGAATCTTTTTCAGAGAGTTTTTGATCAATATACTTGTCAATGTTTTCATAAAATTCCTTGGTCGCTTCACTATCTAATGTTGGCGAGTTCTGAACTTGATTCACTTTCAATTGAACAGATTGAATACCGTAAGAGGCTTGTTTTTGGTGGAGTGTTTCTAATTCTTCTTCTGAAATCGGATCTCCAACAACCGTCAAGACCAATTCATTGTTACTTGACTTGTAGACTTGATTAATAACCGTATAATTGGCGAACTCTTTTCCTACAAACTGTTTGATCCCTTCTTTGCGCGCTTGTTCTATTGTCAGAGTAACTGCCGAATAGCTAGCTGGAAGAATCAACAATACAATCAAAGAAATCAAGCCAATTCTCATTTTAATGCTCAGCTCTTTAAATGAAGTTAAAGGAGATTTTCTCATCAAAATTCTTGTTCCAACAATGTTGGCTAGCATGATAAAGACACAGTTGATCAAGAAAAGATAGAGAGCCCCCAATAAAAATCGTACATTCCCATTAGCTAAACCATAGCCAGCAGTACAGATAGGCGGCATCAAAGCTGTAGCAATGGCTACTCCTGGCACGATATTGTTTGCTTCTTTTTTCCTTGAACCGATCACACCAGCAATCCCACCAGCAATAGCAATGAGAACATCCCAAATGGTTGGAGATGTTCGTGCAATCAACTCGCTACTTGCATAAGATAAGGGAGAAATCCAGAAATATAGAGTCGATACAAGCAAACTGACCAATACTTGAGTAAATAAAACCTCTAGAGATTGCTTGATTAAACGCGTATCAAAAATAGCTAAACCAAACCCCAGTCCAACAATCGGTGTCATAAGAGGGGAAATCAGCATGGCTCCAATAATGACAGCTGTTGAATTCGTATTTAGACCTATAGAGGCAATAAAAATCGCACACATCAAAATCACTGTATCTCTTAATCGAACATGAAGGTCATCATATAATTTCTCACGGAATTCCCGTGTTGAATAATTGGCAGTCATTTGTCCTCTCCTCTTTCCTTATTTAAATCGGTATAATAATTAATAATAACAGCTGATAAACAGCCAAAAAATATGAGCCCATAAATCGTCAAGAAGACACTGGTAATCCTTCCAATCAAGGTCACAGCTAGGAGATCCCCGTAGCCGACAGTCGTCGAAGTCACAAAAGCATACCAAAGACCGTCTCCGTAATTTGTGATAGCAGGTTCAACTAGGAAAAGCACGCCTCCTGACCCAAAAACAAAGGTCACAAAACTCAGAGCAAACCGAGTAAAACCCGTAACCTGTATAATATGCCATAACATTTTTAAACGTCTCATTTGTTCTCCTTATTCATACTAGCTCCTGACCGAGCCGTTTTTTCCAATAATCAAAGTGAAGATAGGACATGATCTCCATCAGAGAAAGATAGACAAACTGATAGATCTGATTTAAGCTGATTATCAACTGATATTGTTTGAAAAATGACTGGAAGAAAGACCAGATATGACTGTCTTGAATCAGTCCCTTCTTAACATCAGACAGGATATTAGCTAAAGCTCCCAAGGACTGAAACGGTAAATCCTTGACATTTATATAGATCCGGTCCACCACATCATTCAGACTGGTATCTTGGATGGCATGAAATTCTCCAAAGAGAACTCCTGCCGCTCCAAGAGTAGAAACAAATTCCACCAAATAATTTCTGAGGAAATTTTCTCAACCTTTTCCCATAATGTGTTTAGTGCCATCCATAACGATCCCAACCAGAAAAAGGAAAGAAAACAAGCAAAGAAATTTTGCCGTAAATCCCAAAAAGCTTCAAGACTTGGTGTTGTTGGTTTTTCTAACTCTAAAATCAAGATGGTCATAATAATTGCTAGAACAGCATCTGTCAATACAATTAATCTGTCTTTCTTCATCGGATTGCATCCCCTTTCTTTTTTGTAACATTCTATCTTATCGCATAATATTGGATATTCTTTCATAATCCGACTACAAACAAAAATAAACCAAAAAGTCTGTCCCTATTATGCTATATTTAACTCTAGAAGTATTCATCCATCTAATTAATAAATATATCATATTTCACAATAAATGAATACTATCAAAGATTCATCCCCTTTCACTTCATCATTTAGTGTTGCTTAGATTTATCAAAAACAACCAAATTTGTATTAATTTCAAGTATCACCTAGTTACAAAAATTTGGGGTGAACAGAAAAAGCATCCCGTATTTTTGATACGAAATGCTTTCAATAAGTTTAAATAAGTTTTAACGTTTACTAAATTGTGATGCTTTACGAGCTTTTTTCAAGCCTGGTTTGGAAAGTATGGGTTTCAGATGGACTAAAAATAGCGTAATATCAGGGCTTTTCAGAACGATATCTACTAATTGATTTCATAAAATTTGAATCAATATTTTTTAAACGGGGAAATAGTTTAGGTCTCTAAGCATTAAAATAATACACCTAACTTTGGTCACCGTTTTTTAGTTATTCACTCTTTTTTCGGATAGTGTTTTTAAAGTTATGATGTAAAATGCCGCAATTAAAACACTATACATCATAATCAGAGGATAGACAATTAAGGATAGAATCAATCCCACTCCTTTAATTATTAGGTCAGGTATCAATAACTTCCTATATTGTGCGGTAGCTTCAAGTAATTCTTTCTGATCTATATTGGGTTTATCAATTACTTTATGTAAAAAACAGTTTGCTACCGTTGAAACAATAACGATCAGTCCATAAAAGAGCTGTGCCGTATGATTCATGAAATGACTACTAACTATTCCAGTAGCATAGGGCATAAATGAAACAAAAAATAAAAGATACAAATTCTTTCAAATTTCTCCCTTTTCAATTTGCCTAACTTGACCTGCATTACCTAGGTCGCTTTGCTTTAAATTATACTTTTTTCTTAAACATTTAATACGAGTAGGTATTTCTTGTGAGTAATTTTCATCAAAAAATTTCATATATAATCTCCCTATAATCATGGAAAAGTAGTAAAAATAGTTGTTATCCTAGTTGATTAAAAAAATCTCTGATTTCCTCATCTTTTATAAAATAATATATAATTTTCCCCTCTCTTCTAGTGTCCAAGATGTTTTGATTGGCTAGTTTACGAAGATGGTGGGAGGCAGATGCCATACTGAGATTTAATAAACAGGCTATATCGCAGACACAGAGTTCTTCGACGGCAAGGAGATAAAAGATGATATTTATCTGTTTATTATCGGTAAATTTTGATAAAATGCGAAGTGATTTTTGGACTTTTTCCTTTTCAAGGTAGTTCGTTGCGGTTGTAACATTTTGTTGATTTATAACATCCACTTGACAGATACTATCTTTTTTCATAATTTTTTCTCCTAGCCTAACACAGCCCATAGCATGTCAAAGCTGTTGTTTTCAATCAGGATATACATCCCCAATCCTAAATAGACAACGGCAATAAACCATCTGCTATATTTTTCCAAAGTTTCTCCAACAGAAGGGACTTGTGCTAATTTTTGGGCAGAAAAAACCAAGAGATAAATCATGACTAGAAAAGTAAGTAAAGTCACTATCAAATTCGCTAAATTTAAGGTGGTAAAATATGGGACAAAGACACCAATATTGTCAGCGCCACAACTTGCAAAAGTAATCATAGCGACTAGAAAAATCAGGTTTTTATTGTCTTTTCGCAAACCATCTTTTGCAATAGCTTCTCCATCAGAATCTCCTAAAAGCAAAACTTTGAGGCCTAGGAAAATTGGAATCAAACCGAGTAAACCTAAAATCTCTTTACTAGGAATATAATTTAAGACAAATGCAAAAAGCAAACTTAGGAATATTAGACTAACAGAGCCTAGAAATTGTCCTAAATAGATGTTAATGATGTCCTTTCTGCTTTTTCTTTTGGCAAAAAATAACATTAGGATAATAAGTAAGTCTACGGCTGTCCCAGAATACAGGATTATTGAAGTAACAATATTTTGAATCATAAAACACCTCATTCAAATATATTTTTGAATGTATTCTAACATTAACCTTTGTAGATGTCAACTTAAAATCCACCAATTAATAATTGCATGTCAATATTTGTATTGTGAAACTAGTTTCAGAAATATATAGTCTTAAAGTATGTCCACTGCCAATGGTTTTTTCAATATTTAAAAGGAGAGAACCAATTTGGTCCTCTCCAGGGTATAATTTTCCACCAACCCACTACAGTTGACAAAGAGCCGTTATTCTCAAATGAGACAACTCCTTTTAGTTTTTATAACCTCAGCTTCTCGGTCTCTTACCTACTTTTAATAGAAAGACTACGAAGGACGATTCTTAAAGTAGTCAGATTGTGCAATATCGAAAGATTAGATGGGCTTAACCAATTTAACAACCCAAATCCAATTAAACTTCCATTTATTACAACTGTTTCTTGAATATTTCTTTGAATTAATTTCTGCAACGATTCAGATAAAGAATTCAATTCCTCGAAGAAATCTAAACGATTATCTAATAATAAAATATCACTCATCTGCTTAGAAATATCAGCACTTTCATTCATCACAACCCCAATATCTGCAAGCGTCAAGGCAGCAGAGTCGTTTAACCCGTCTCCAACCATCAAAATAGTTCGGCCAGCTTTCTGTAATTCCTGAACCAACTGAAACTTACCATCTGGTTTTAAATCAGTATAAACGTTGTCAAATGGCAGATCTTTAACCAACTCTTCTGTTCTAGCCAACGTATCACCAGTTGCCAGAATCAGTTTTTTCCCTTGGCGCTTTAGCTTTTTCAATGCAACTTTCGCCTCGCTTCTCAAGGGAGTGTGGATACAAAACATCCCAATTAATTCTTTCTTATAAGCCAAAAACAATAAATTGTAATGAGTCTTATATTGCTCAATCAAGGCCAGCTGCTCAGAACTAATTCTTACCTGTTCGTCTTGCATTAGTACATAATTTCCAATGACAACCGATTGACCATCAATTTGCGATTTAATCCCTTTGCTTGCAACATACTGAAGCTTGCCATGCATTTCTTCGTGTTCAATGCCTTCAATTTCAGCTTGTTTAACAATTGCATTGGCAATAGGATGATAGATATGTTCCTCCAAACATGCACTTATTCTTAAAATATCTTTCTCAGTATAATCTCCGAAAGGAAGAACCTTTTCAACCAAAGGATAACTCGTCGTGATGGTACCCGTTTTATCAAACAAGAAAGTATCCACTTCCAGATATTTTTCTAATACATCACCATCTTTAATAACCATTTCTCGATTTAGACCTTCCTTTATGGCCGTAAGGTAGGCTACAGGTGTGGATATTTTTAGAGCACATGAAAAATCCACCAATAAAAAGGAAATGGCTTTTGAAAACGAACCTGTTAACAGATAAGTCAAACCAGCACCTAAGAAGTTATATTTTACAACCTTGTCTGCCATCCTAATAAAATGACGTTGTTTTGTCTTCTTACTCTCTTCAGATTTTTTCATCAGATTGATGAGTTGCAAAATACGACTGTTTATCTGATTATCAGTCACACGAATTCTTAACTCTCCTGTTTCCAAAACAGTATTCGCACATACAGAATCTCCCTCTTTCTTTTCAACAGGGAAGCTCTCTCCAGTCAAGGAACTCTCATTGACCATGCCTAATCCTGAAACCACTTGGCCGTCAAACAAGATTTCATTACCTTGGGAGACAACTAATACATCACCTACTTGAACATCAGAACTCTTGATGCTGATGACCATGTCTCCCCGCACTAAGAAAACATCACTTTCTTTAGCAAGAAGGCTTTGTTCCAAATCTGTTGCTGTTTTTTTTAAAGACCACTGATCCAGATGATTACCCAAATCAAGCATAAACATGATGTTGCTAGCTGTCTTGGATTGGTTCATAAACAAGGACAACAAAATGGCCGAACAGTCCAAGACCTCCATGGTTAGTTCCTTGCGCGCTAAAGTTTGATAGGCTTCTTTGACATAACCCAAAGCCTGATAACAAGTCCAAATATAACGAATAGGGTAGGGTACAAAACTTCGAAACAGCAAACGCTTAATCGCTGCACCCGATACAATTGAATAAGCACTCTCTTCTCTACGAATGGGAAGAGTCATCAAGTCCGAAACTTTCCCCTTGTCAATTTTTTTTAAAAAGGCCTCTGCATTTTCTAATACAGAGAAGCCTTCTTTCATACGTAGAGTAAAGTGCTGCTGATCCATATAAAACTGAATAGAGTCGATCCCTTTTTCATCTTTAGCCAAGGAACGAAGATAATCTTGAATATCCAAGGTCAGTGAAAACGAGGACGATAATCGGATATGTTGATATCCTCTGTGTAGCACTTTAAAAGACATATTATTCACCTGTCAGGCTATCTAATTGTTCTTCTTTCTTTTCCTGTTCGTATAAATATTTAGCGTCTTGTAAAACATCATCACCGTGTTGTTTTACAACAGAAACAGATGCATCCAGTCCATCTTTCAATTTGTAAGCTTTAGCCAAGGCCTTAGAATAGCCTTTCTTAGCTTCTTTACTTGCTAAGACTTTCAAGCCAAGCGTCCCAAATGCTACCCCTCCTAAGAAGAGAGATGATTTTTTCGCAACTTTTGCGACGTTTAATACTTCTTTTAACATGTTTATTTCCTCCTTGTAACTATTGTAGCGAAAAATGACAGCAAAAGCAATTGCTGATATCTGATATATAGATAAAATTCTCTATACTGATATTTAATTATATTATGATGAAAACAATATACTTTATTTTTTGATACTGTAAATAATTATGTGTAAACACTTAAGTAGAGTTACGGAGTGTTAATTAAATAAGCTTTCAAGTGTATCAGAACATTGACCAAACCCTTTATGGATTCGTTGACTTTGCTTGAAATTATAATCTTCAAACAACGTAACTAAGTAACGTTCCAGAGCCTCCTCATTAGGAAAAAGAACCTTCTTTTTCGTTTGATGTTTGATTTCTTTGTTAAGAGACTCAATGAGGTTTGTCGAATACATGCTGTGCCAAATCTGGTAGGGAAACTGATAAAAAGTTAAAAGATTATCCGTCTTCTCCAGACTTTCCATGACTTTCCTATACTTTGGTTTCCATTCGGCGAGAAAGTCCTCTAAAGCTTGTCCTGCCATTTCTAAATTTTCAGCACGATAAATCATTATAAATTGCCCCAGAATAACCGCTCTATCTGCTCGTTTCACTTTACTAGCTAGATTTCGACTAATATGAATTAAGCAACATTGTTGTTTAGCTAATGGGTGAGCCTGACTGATAATCTGCTCAAGCCCCTTAAAGCCATCTGTAACTACAAGAGAAATCTGTTGGATTCCTTGGTTTTGAAGCTTGTCTAACAGGGTGGACCAAGAAGCATTGTTTTCTTGAGGCAACTGTGCATAGCATATCTCTATGCGACTAAAGTCGCTAGAGCTATCCTAATTGCGCACCGCCAGTTCTCATAGAAAAAAACACCTTGCAAGATGCAAAGTGTTTTCGTTTGTATTCTACTTTCCAGCAACGAATTAACGTTTAGAGAACTGGCTAGCTTTACGAGCCTTTTTCAAGCCTGTTTTCTAGTATTTTTATATCTATTGGCAGATTATCCGACTTATCCCCATCAACATCTGACTCTAACTCAACCTCTGAAGAAATCCTAATATTGCGTACTTTGATATATTCGATATTATTGTTACCTACTAGATCCCCTTTTTAATAAATCTGGGATAGCCGATAATTTAGAAATGATGGATGAATCCTTTAAAATCAAGATATTTCCATATTCATCTGTATTTTCATCAAATAGTTTTTTGTCTGCATAGTAATTGGATAGAAGAACTAAGACCTGAGTAGCTTCACCTTCATAATTGCCATTTTTGCTTTCAAAAGGTAATAATTGCTTGTTCATAGCTTGGCGAATCAGTTGCACCAGCCAAATTAATTGTCTTGACCGACGAATAAAGCGACTTCTTTCAAGGATTCGACCATAAGGAAACAGTTGGCAGATTCTATAAAAGTGTCGATGTGATTCGGCACGCTCATCAGACTCGCTACACAGAGCTGGTACATAATATCTGCTATAATTTTCTGGAAGATTTGGTCAAGCGGTCTTTTAGCCGTGTGACAGGCATACAGGAAAAACACTATTTATTTACTTTTTGCACGGGAGGCTTTAAGATGTTGCTGGACGCCTTTCTTGATAATCACTCAGAGTCGCCAGAGTGTCTGGGCTGGGATATGGCAAAGATATACCGCTGCCTGAAACTGTTCTTTGACGCTGATAAACGCGACATATCAATTAAAATGTCGCACTAAAATGATTGAAAAGTGATTGAAACTGTATTATAATGAACGTATATATTTAGAAAAGAGGTACTAACTATGGAAAACCTAGTAGTTTCAGTCTTTAACACTGAAAGCGAAGCTTATCAGTCCTTTGCGGATTTGAAGGCTTTCCGCCAAACTCAGACGACCAAGGTTGCTCAAATCGCCTTGGTCAAAAATGAAAACGGTCACATCGTTGAAAAAGAACGCTATGACTTTGAAGATTCAACGACGGATGCAACCCTAGAAGGTGGCTTGCTCGGTGCAGTTATCGGGCTTTTGGGTGGTCCTATCGGCGTCTTGTTTGGTTATGGTATTGGCAGCCTCTATGGTTTGGCTGCTGGTGATACCGTTGATACGGCAGAAGCTGGCTTGATTGACGTTGTGTCTCAAAAATTGATCGACGGCGAAACAGCCGTTGTCGCCTTGGTGCAAGAAAACAACGAAGCAGTCATCGATGCTTACTTCACCAAGTACGACACCCAAATCGTGCGTTGGGATGTAGCAACCGTCGTAGCCGAAATCGAAGCAGCTCTGCAAGTCCAAGAAGACCTCTACAACCAGGCACGTGCACAAATGAAGGCTGAACGTAAAGCCGAACGCAAGGCTAAACTTGAAGAATTCAAGGCAAATGTCAAAGCAAAATTTGACAAATTGAAAGCCTAACGTCTAAGCGTCTCATAAATTTAAATGTGACTGAGACGCCATTTAAAATTTATGTGCGTCGGATTCTCACAGTTAAATAATTGCGTTGACAAAGCCGTTACAGCCGTTCTTCCATTCTTTGAAAAGAATGTTTAATAGACAAGAAATCTGGACTAGTATTGGTCTGGATTTTTTTGTGAATATAGAGGTCATAGCTTTTTGACTATGCTTCGTTATAATTAGAAAAATTTTAAGTTTTATCAAGATGAAATCAGTCAGACGAAGACATCCCGAATTAGCACCAGCATCACCACACAAACTAAGACATACTGGTGCTACTCTTGCTAAACAAGCAGGTGTTTCTCTTGAAGCCTTCTCAGAAGCTCTTACTCATAGTGATAAAGAGATTACAAAAACTTACGTTAATATCAAAGATAAAGTCAATCAGACTGTAGGTGATATTGCTTTTCGTAGTTTAAAAAATTGATGGGGTGAATATGGGGTGAATTTTGGGGTGAACTTTGATTTTTTGAAACAAAAAAGACATCCAAGAAATAATTCTTGAATGTCTGTAAACGTTGATATAATCGTATTGATTAACGTTTTGAGAATTGTGATGCTTTACGAGCTTTCTTAAGACCTGGTTGGAAACACTTTTATTTGAATAAGTTTCAATATCCGCTTAAAATCAATGTTTTCCCACGTTTTCAGAAAGAACAATTTCATCTAATTTGAATATATTTCATTTGAATGGTGTGAATTTTACCCTAAAAATACATGAATTGAGCTAGATTTTACCAAAAAGTTCACACCATTTTTGTTATTATTAGTTTTATGAATTTTTTATCTAGATTGTTAGCAACTCAAACCAATTTTCTGGAAAACCATAATTTGCAAAATCGATCTCATAGCGACAACTCTCGTTCAACAATCGTTCTAACTTATCATTCCAAAATAAATGTGACTCTTTAGACATAGATATTATAATATGCCTCATTGCCACAAAATAGACAAATAATTTTTTATTATCATCATCATCTAAACAATTAGACAACAATTTTTCATCAGCACGATGAATAACTGGTAACGTATTGTGCAACCTACCATATAAATGTCCATTGTGGGAACAGATATTTCTCAAGTAGCGCAGAGCATTACACCATGACAACAATACCTTAGCGGCAATTTTATTTGTTTGATCTAAGGGTGAACTCACATAGGAAGCAACCTTATTTCTATAAAGAGGCTGCAACGCAACCAAAAAAGAAGAAATATTCCCAAATGTCATCAAGCGGAAAACTGTCCAAGGAAGCACTACCCCAAATTCAGATATCTGTTTTTTAACTATATTATCATCACTTTTTTGCAATATCAGGCTTGATAAATAATATTTCGTTCGAAGAACTAAATCTTTCCTATGGGGGTCATCCTTACTATATTTTTTACTCTCATTATAATACAACTCATCATCTTCAAAAATGTAGATTTCTTTATTATAGCCCAATGTTATAGCATCTGAGGTACTCTTTTTCAAAAAAACTTCAATACGTTCTAAAATCTCTTGAAGAAAATTTCTTAAATAGCTATCAAATAAATAGGCAGATTTTGCTTTGAAATAATTACGTTCCGTTAGCTTACCATACTGTGAGAATGATTGAAAATCAATATCTCTTAAAAAATTAACGCAATCTTCTTTATAGAAATCATCGCAATTTTCTTTTGAGAAATCCCAGTTAGAGTTATTTTTCATGTGGTCATAGAGCTTTTCTTCCGATAACGATGGCTCAATTTCTTTCTTCAATTGAGTTGGTGCTAGAACCGGTTTATAACGTAAACAATCTTTATCAGAAATATCAACTTCTAATGGTAAATATTCTTTAAAATTTTTGAGTTCAAATATGTTATCTGACATAAATAATATTCCCTCTATGTATAAAAAAAGGCCACCTAGTTATACCCGACGGTACCTTCGATGACTTCAAATCTAAAATAAGTATAACAAAACATAAAATATTTGTCAACAATATTCTATATCTGCAATTTCTGAAATTTTCCAAACTTCTCTATTCGTAATCATATAAGAAAGATTACTAACATTTTCAGCATATACTTTTCCAACGCAAAGAAAACATACTGATAATATAACTAAGCGAAATAATAATTTCATTTTCCATTCCCCTCTACGATGAAATTTATAAATTTATAACGTCAAACCTAAACAATCTCCATAATAAGATAATAAATTAGAACCGAAAACAGTGTTATTATTACCCCAACAATGACCGTATATAATATTATTTTTGTTTGACTTAAACTACTTATAAAGTTTTTTACCCTCTCATCTGATTCTATCATTTTATACTCTTCGGTAGTTTTATCCTTTAATAAATCCGATACAGTATTTAAGTTGTTTTGCTTTTTAATTTTCTCAATCTCGAGCGACGTCTTTACAGTCCAAAAGAATAAGATTGCATAAATTATAAATCCTATTTTCCCAAAAATCATAACAGATGGAAAAATACTAAAACATGTTACTGCCATTAATACTATAAATTTTTTAGTAAGATATGTACTTCTATCATTTTTCATTTTCAAGCTCCTTTATTTTATAATAGAGGCTGTTGTAATAAGGGCAATTCTTAATTAATCTACTGTGTGAATCAAAGCCTTCGATTTTTCCATTTTTAACAATTAATATTTTGTCAAACTTATCAACTAAAGAGATTCTGTGCGAAACAACCACAACTGTACAATTTATTTTGAAAATCAACTCCATCATTTGTTTTTCAGACAATACATCCATAGAACTCGTTGGTTCATCAAGAAATATTATTGATGGTTTTGAAATAAGTGTTCTTATTAGAGATATTTTTTGTCTTTGTCCTCCAGACAGATTATTTCCATTTTCCGATATAATGGTATCCAGTCCTAATGGAAAGCTATTTACCAAATCGATTAGACCAGCTCCTAACAACTCTGCTTTAATTTGACCTGAAGCACTACTATTTACAGCTTAAGAATTGATAATTATAGTTTGCACATCGGAATCATCCACTTTCTTATATAAATATTAATTAGTTATGGTAATTTTTTATTCTGAAAATTTTATCTTTAGTAACAACTTTTTCTTATTTTATTATACTTTAATTTGAATGAAATTTCATTTTTTTATATGTGAAAGTAGTTTCAGAATTTGAACTTTAAATTTTTTATTATACATTGATTATCATTAAAAATGATGTACAAATTAATTTCTCAGATTAGAGGATATTATGTACTAGAAAACATACAAAATACCACTTCAGAATAATGTACAAAACAAAAATAAAGTACACTCTCTTAAAGAATGTACTTTATTCTTCTAATTCAGTTGTATCAATAGTTTAAGTCTTATTTGATCAATTGTTTATAAACTTACAGTTTTATTTTTTCAACAAATATGCATGAGAAGACTCTATACGTTTTACAATTTTACGATGTTCTTTTGTTCTCATAACCCCTTCTTCCCTAAATTCTTCTGCAATAGCATGATATTCTAGATCATTACGGAAAAGCTCTTCATTAAATTCATATCCTTTTAGATACAGTAAATGCTTTAGCATCATAATGATAAGATCCTCCCTGTAGTTTTCATTTACAGTCCGCAAAGCATCTAGTTCTCTTTGATATCCTGTGTCATTTTCTACTATATTTGGATCTTCATTTTCAAGCGACTCAAAAAATTCAATACGTTTAGCCTCTTCGATTTCAGCCCTCCTTCTTTCCCGTCTTTCTTCAAATTCTTCCTGTGGCTTATCAGCTTCATAGGTAGCAATGGCCGCCATCATAACTTCCTCAGTGTATAACTTTGGATTAGAATATCCTTCAACACTATCAAATCGTGACAAGTATTTTCTTGCATTTCTTGCAGTCACAAATGTCTGTTTAGCAAAGTAATTTGTTGTATAATATCGTACGTTATTTTTAACGATTGTCTCAGATGCAATTTTTGGCATCATATCACCCCATTCCTTTTATTGCTTTAATTTTACCTTTTATTTTTCAAAAAATCAAACAAAATACTATTATGTAAGGCATTATTTCCTTTTTTAATGTGTCCGTTTATTGTGCAATATTTTGTTTTTTATTATCTGATTCTGTAGTATAATATTACCACAAAGAAAAATTCCGGAATTTCTTTCAGCATCTCCCACCGACGGAGCTCTAGTCGGTTAGAAAGCAATAGTAGATATAATGATTTCTCAAACACTTCAAAAACATTTACAACAACTACGAGAATGTCGTATGACAAATTACAGTAACACAAGTTATCAAAAACGGTCAGGAGATACTTTCTTCACGTGTGTACCTGAAAAACTATGGGAACGCTGGTATAGTTCTGAAAAAATCTCCTTTTATAGCCTATACAATGATAAAGAATACGAACTTGATAGCGAATCAATTAGAACACTCCTAACCTATATTTGCACTGAGTGTTACTTAATTCTTGTTTTATACGAAATCTTTTATCATTTGCCTCAGAAAAAGAAAGTAGGAAAATAACATGGCAACACCAAAATGGAATAAAACTCTTAGCGAAGTACTCAATCAACCAACAGTGTCACTTGAACTTGTAAGTGAGAAAACTGGAAACGTATACCAAACAGATGTAATTCGGCAATTAAAGGTACTATCCACTGGATCTGTCGAAGAAAAAGATGGAAAATATCTTTACCTAGTCGTTGACAGCAAGAACGATTTAGAGTATAAAATCAAAGTTCCAAACCGAGTAGAAACAAGTTTTGGCAAAATTTTACAATTTGAAAATGTACGGGGTGGAGCACTCTCGAATGGATTAGGTTGGTATGCTGCTGACTCAGTAGCAGTGGTTCAGCGTAATGCGTAAGCGTAGATTCCGAAGAATCAAGCCTACACCAAACTGTTTACTTCAAGGCTATCAATTATCTTTGATAGCCTTCGAAGTTGCAAGTGGTTTGAGTGTATTGCTATTCTTTATAAATCAAACAATAACTGTATTGTCATCATATTTGTCAAAACTATTGATATACAGTATTGCTGTAACGATTATCACATTCCTTATACTACTATATACTTGGTTACAACGTGAGGAAGTTTCATCAATTGAGATTCCACTAATGTCTAATAAATCCCAAAAATTGGCACAACAGTTAAAACGATTATTTAACGATAAACAGGTAACCGATGTACTCAAATTGTCAAATACAACCCGCTACGGAGAAGAAATGCCAGAAATCGAGATTTGGATAGACGAAGATTTATCAAGCGGATATATTGCAATAGAAAACATCGCAAATTGGGAGCGTGCAGACCGCGAAAAATTTGAACAATGTGTTTCCGGTATCTTATCTGGCAAGTATCAACGATTTGCTGTGACCAATTCTGAACTAACATATGGCGATAGCTACATCATTTTTCACATTGAGGATACACTTACTTCTCAGCGTTTGTTTGTAAAAGAAGGTACAGATACATTACAGCCATTTGTTAACGATGATAGTCATGCGATACAACTCGCAAAAGACTTAGTCTGGCACTCAGATATTGTTCCTCACATGTCAATTATCGCTCGCACTCGTGCGGGTAAGTCTGTTCTTGCTGGTAGATACATGGCTCAGTTAATGTTACACCAAAATTGGATCGTTGAGTATAACTCAGCCAAATTTGACCGCTATGTAAAAGAGTACAGAGGTAAATCAGATCCTATCGATATAGTAAAACGCACTGAGTATTGGTGTTCCATCATGGAAGAACGATTAGCCAAAATCAATGAAGCTGACAAAGAGAAATATCTTGAGATGGATAATATGCCTGACATTGCTTTATTCTATGATGAGCTTGGTAATTTAAATGCATCATTAGAATCTTTAGATAAGGCTGATAAGACATTAAAAATAACTACACGTTGGACTAATGCCATCAACCGTCTATCTGCTACTGGTGGCTCTGCTGGTATCCACATTATAGCTATTAGCCAATTTGGCACAAAAGAAGGGTTTTTGCCCTCCTTAGCCCGTGCAAATTGCTCTGACGCAGTTATTATGCTAGGTGGTGCTGCTGATTCCGCAGATGAGCGTAAATTTCTCATGTCTGGTTTTGCTGATATGCCAAAAAGATCATATAAACAAGGGCAGGGGGTTGCTCGAATTATTGGTTCAGGAAAAAAATGGGAAACTCCTCATTTTTTTGAAACACCTTGGTTTGGAGAATAAGAGATTATTATTTACTCTGTTTCTGCATATGACTAGCGTAGTCTGTCTTATACAGGAACGGAGTCATGACGCAGGCGACGGGTCACAAGGTCGCTCAGCTTTGGAAAAGCTGACTAATGTCAATTCCTAACTATTCTTTACGCCTGCACGGCACTGGGCTTGTCAAGTGCCGTGCACAACAAAAACCTTAGATAGAACAAGGGTTTGAAGTAACATACCAAATTTCGAATCCTTGATTTATCGAAGGAATAGTTAAAGGAATAATTAAAATAAAGGAGCCTATCTATTTATGGCAAAGAAAGAAGCAAACCTTACAACAATCATGCTGGTTCAACAATTAGATGCAGACTACTGGCTATCTACTGACTATAAAACACCATTCCAACAAGCTAAGAACGGTGATTGCCTTCCATTGCTCAAAATGATTGTCAATAAACTTGAATCTAGCAATATTATCGTTAAAGAAGCTTATATCATTAAACATGATAAAGATAAGATTTCAACCTGGGATGCTAACCAGAAAAAAATGTTGTTCAAGATAAGCCAGCCCATATTCATGCTTTATTAAAATTTGAAAGAGGTGCTTCATTAGCAAAAATTGCTCTAGCTATTAGTGTAGAACCTCAATATCTTGAAAAATTGAAATCTGGACGATACGGGTACGATAATTGTTTGGCTTATCTAGTACATGCCAAAGATGAAAGCAAACATCAATACCAACCTGATGAGGTTATGACCGTGAGGGGCGAAGATTATACTAGCATTTACCAACGAAGCATGGAAACGTGGTTTAAAGGTCGAGCAACCAAAAAAGCGAAGGAAACAAACCTCAGTGTTGATTGGCTAGTTGAACGGATATTAGATGGTGAAATAACTAAGCGGAATATCATGCTCACAGATGAGTACTACGCTATTTACGGCCAACATAAACGTAAAGTAAACGAAGCCTTAGAGACTGCTGGAGAGCGTAGAAGCTACCGTACGATAGCTGACCTTGAAGCAGGCCAATTTAGGAAGACAGTTATTTTTATTCAAGCCAAAAGTGGCGTAGGAAAGACTAAGTTCAGTAAAGAATTGATAAATGCTATTCAAGCAAATGCAGTTAAGAATGGATTAAATTGGGAAGCATGTCTGACAGCTTCTACTAATGCATTTGATGAGTACAATGGTGAAGAAATCTTATTCTTAGATGACATCAAAGGCGATAGCCTCACTGTTTCAGACTGGTTAAAATTACTAGATCCTTACATGATCAGTCCAATATCGGCTCGTTATCACAATAAACTAGGCACACCAAGAATTATTTTAATAACGAATACTAAGACACCAGTTGAATTTTTTTTCTTTGCTAAGGGGAACCATAAGGAAGACTTGGGACAATTTATACGAAGGATTGACCTGTTAGTACACATGCACAATGACATTTTTCATGTGTGTCCTCACGAGAAAACAGCGGAAGAAAGCACAATCGAAGCCTTCGGAACTAACATTCGCGTCCAACATTCTTACACTTTTCAAAAGTCTCCTGCTATTCAGCGAGATGGCGCGTTAGAAGAAATTCTAGAAACAGTGATGACAAATATGAATTGGAACAAAGAAAAAAAGGTTATCGATGCAAGCGACCAAACGAACAACGATAACCCAGACACTCAACAAAAATAGCACAACTACTTTTGTTGTTGCTATTATCTCAAAAATCTCGAAAAGAAACAAGAGGTAAGCAAATGCAAGTAATTTTTCCAGATGAAGAAATTCATCTCCTTATTGATGATGTAGTTAAACGAGAAATTGAAAATCAACTAAACAACATCAATTTTGAAAGCCCATTTTTAAACAAACGACAAACCTGCGAATATCTCGGAATATCCAACAACACTCTTGACAGTTGGATCCAAAAAGGTTTACCAGTAGTTCGTATCGGGAAAACTGTCAGATTTAACAAAATTGAACTCAATCACTGGTTACAAAATCAGTAGCATTATAACCGTGGTTTGATATAATTAAGCCACGGTATTTTTCTAGCTCAATTCAAAAAAAGGAGAATACTATGTCCATTACAAAGACTAAAAACGGAACCTATCGCTTACGTCTTTATATTCCTGAGGAAGTTAAGCCTTCTTTAGGCATTGATAAGAAAGTGATTGAAAAGCGGTTCAAATCAAGGAGTGAAGCAAAAAGATACGAACTAGAACTTCAAAATAAGATTGATAAAATTCTTTGTGGAGAATCTGCTTCATTGGAGAATAGCGGTTCTATCCTCTTTTCAGATTTCTACCAAAATGTTTGGTGGGAATCCTACAAAGCAGGTCAAACTACCTCTACTGCCAAACCACCATCGCAAGCAACTATAGTTGGAACAGAAATTGCTTTTAGAAGACACATCCTACCTTTACTTGGGAACTACTCAATAGACTTTCTTAATCAAAATAAGCAAGTTGTACTAAATCTATTGACCCAAAAGGCTGAAGAATATGCAAATTTCAAAATTATCAGGAGCTACGTTAACTCTATCTTTGACTGGGCAGAAGAATTAGAGTATATCGAAACTAATCGCCTATCAAAAACGATAAGCCGTATCAAAGCTACTAAGAAAATCAAGCTACAGGAATCTAAAAAAGATGAAGATTTATATCTATCTCAAGAAGAACTGCAAGCATGGTTTACAGCTTTTGAAAAGGATTTAGAGACTGAAAAAATTCTATTCAAAGACTATGTTTTGTTCTATACTACCTTCTTTTTAGGGGATAGAAAGTCAGAGAGCTACGCTTTGCAATGGAAACATATTGATTTCAAAAATAAACAAATTCAATTGGTTCAAGCCTTAGATCGATATAAAAATCAAAAGTCAACTAAAGGGAATAAAAAGACGATTTTTTCAATTCCACAAGAACTTACCGACTTGTTAAATTCTTGGAAGAAGCAACAAAAATCTGAACTGGCTTCATTTAACATCATGCAAACTCCTGAACAGTATGTTTTTACATATATTGATACAAAGGGAAATGTAAACAGTTGTCTCCATGCTGATTATCTTAACAACAAGATGAAATCTGTTAAGCGTCGTCATCCAGAGCTCGCACATGCAACCCCTCATAAATTACGACATACAGGAGCTACACTCGCTAAACAGGCTGGAACCTCTATGGAAGCTATTTCT
Source organism: Streptococcus sp. HMSC061E03 (assembly GCF_001813505.1). Taxonomy (NCBI): domain Bacteria; kingdom Bacillati; phylum Bacillota; class Bacilli; order Lactobacillales; family Streptococcaceae; genus Streptococcus; species Streptococcus sp. HMSC061E03. The sequence continues at coordinate 151,263 of NZ_KV812801.1, read as the reverse complement.
GAAGCACTCACTCATAGTGATACGATTACAACTAAGACTTACGTGAACACTTCAAACGTAATCCCAATGGCTGTTGGAGAAATTGCCTTTCGTAATCTTAAAAAGTAATGGTGTGAATTTGGTGTGAAAAGTGGTGTGAATTTTGCTAAAAATCATCAAAAAAACACTCCATGGTGTGAACCATGAAGTGTTTCGAAACGTTGATATAATCGTGTTGATTAACGTTTTGAGAATTGTGATGCTTTA
>NZ_KV812801.1:123238-150917 GCF_001813505.1 Streptococcus sp. HMSC061E03 | reverse complement strand
GATGCTTTACGAGCTTTCTTAAGACCTGGTTTCTTACGTTCAACTTTACGTGAGTCACGTGTAAGAAGTCCTGCGCGTTTCAATGAATCGCGGAAGTCTGGGTCTACTTGAAGAAGGGCACGAGCGATACCGTGACGGATAGCTCCTGCTTGACCTGCGTATCCACCACCTACAACGTTAACGAAAACGTCGTATGAACCTGCAGTTGAAGTAACTGCGAATGGTTGGTTGATTACAAGACGAAGGTCAGCGTGTGGGATGTACTCTTCAACATCTTTTTTGTTAACAGTGATTTTACCAGTTCCTGGAACAAGGCGAACGCGTGCAACAGCGTTTTTACGACGTCCAGTACCTGCATATTGTGCTTGTGACATACTTTATTGTTCCTTTCCTTAGATAAGTCCTGAAATATCAAGAACTTCTGGTTGTTGTGCAGCGTGAGTGTGCTCAGCTCCAACGAATACTTTCAATTTCATACCTTGAGCGCGGCCAAGAGTATTGTGTGGAAGCATACCTTTAACTGATTTCTCGATCAAACGTACTGCATTTTTAGAACGAAGTTCACCAGCAGAGATTGATTTCAATCCACCTGGGTGGTTTGAGTGAGTGTAGTAGATCTTATCAGTTGCTTTTTTACCAGTCAATTTAACTTTTTCAGCATTGATAACGATTACGAAGTCACCTGTATCAGTGTGAGGTGTGAATGTTGGTTTGTTTTTTCCGCGAAGCACGCTAGCAACAACTGCTGAAAGGCGTCCAAGAGGTACATCAGTTGCGTCAACAACGTACCATTTGCGTTCTACTTGGCCTGGTTTAGCCATGAATGTAGTTTTGTTCATGATTTCTCCTATATGAATGTCGTTTTTGTTTACAGGGCGGATGTTCCGGTCCGCAAGTTATTTGAAAGGTTCCGGGGCCTTACAAATGGGGTAAACAATACCGCCTACTATTGTATCAAAATTCTAAGATAAAAGTCAACCGATTTGGAAAATTATTTGCGATTTTCTTTTCCAATGACAAATCCGATCAAGGAATTCGGGCCGACGTGGGCTGAAATAACCGGTCCAAGAGGCATCACGAGAACTTCATCGATGCCTTCAAGCGCAAGCATTTCTTGCTTCAGTGCTTCGGCTCCTTCTAGATCGTTGGTATAAGATACCAAGGCTGTGCTTTCACCGATATCTGCTTTGATCAGCTCCAGTAATTCCCGGACAGCTTTTTTGCGTCCCCGAACCTTGCTAATAGGGACTAATTTCCCTTCCGCATCTATCCAGAGAATGGGTTTGATGCTGGCCAAACTTCCCATGATCGCGGCACTTTTTGAGAGACGGCCGCCACGCATGAGGTGGTAGAGGTCATCAACTAGGAAATAAGTCCGCAGTTTTGGCGCTAGGTCCATGATTTCTTCTTTGGCTTCTGCTAATGAACGACCTGCATCACGCGCAGCTACTGCTCGCATGACCAGATAACCCTCTCCAATCCCAGCAGCCTTCTGATCGACAATCTCGATCACGGCTTCCGGGTAGTCTTCTAAAACCAGGTCTCGTGCCATGACTGCACTCTGATAGGTCCCAGATAAGACTGATGAAAAGGCCACATAAAGCAGATCTTTTCCTTCTTTGGCAAATTGTTTAAAGGTTTCCTGAAATTGGCCCACATTGACCTGACTGGTTGTCGGTTTGGCCCCATTTTTCATGGCTTCTAAAAGCTCCGGGCTGGTCAATTGAGCTTGGCCTACTGTCTGGTAAACCGTCCCATCTAACTCAATGGTCAAGCCAAGAATGGTCACCTGATGTTCCTTGGCCCAGTTTTGGTCTAAATCTGCGGTCGAATCGGTTAAAATAGCAAATGTCATTACTTGTCTCCCATCATTTCTTGTAATTGTCGCAATACTTCGTGATCGAGCGGTCGCATGGGTGGTTTTTGATCGTTAACCACTCGCTGCGCTTGATTGAGGTTTCCTTTGACGACTGCGACCCGTTTTTCTAACTCTCTGGCAGATACCCGAAGAGCTCCTTGAGCAAAGACGGTCCATTGCTCATTTAAGTCACTGGTCGCTACTGATACTTGGTGGAGGGGCGTGTTAAGCTCTGCCGCCAAGCGCTCGATATAGTCATCTGCCGTCTCATCCTCACCGGTAAAGACCACCTGAACATTGAACTCCTCATAGGTCTGCCGCACTCCTGGCATATACTGGGCATCAAAGACACAGATGACTTCGATTCCTTCAAAGCTAGCATAGTGGCTCAGTTTTTGCAGGAGGATATTGCGGGCTGCATCGAGCTCACTTTTTTGAAAGAGCTGGCGGGTCTCCTGCCAAAAGGCAATCATATTATAGCCGTCAACCAATAAGATTTTTCGTTTCATATCATTGCCTTTCTAGGATTATAGTCGATTGCGAAAGACCTCATACATAAGGATGGCTGCTGCCACACTGGCATTGAGGCTTTGCACATGACCATTCATGGGAATGGTGATCATCTCATCGACTTGTTTTTTGATATTGGCTGAGATCCCTTTTCCTTCATTGCCAATGATCAAGGCTAACTTGCCAGCCGTATTCCACTGATGAGATGGCGTGCCGTTCATGTCGGTTCCAAAGATCCAGAAGCCCTCTTCCTTTAGCTTGTCTAAGGTTTGGCTAAGATTGGTCACACGCGCAATGGGAATGTGTTCCACTGCTCCGGTAGAAGTTTTTGACACCACTGGGGTCACCCCAACCGCTCGGTGCTTAGGAATGATGACTCCTGAGACATTGGTCGCATCAGCTGTCCGCAAGATAGATCCAAGATTGTGCGGATCTGTTAAGCCATCGAGAATCAATAAAAGCGGGTTCTCTTCTTGGGCTGTCTGTTTCAGAATCGCTGCCAAGTCGGTGTAAGCAAAGGCTGCCACTCGAAGAACAAAGCCTTGGTGAACAGCTCCTTCTGTCATTTCCTGCAGGGTTTTCTTTGGCGTCCAAGAAATCGACACTTTTTTCTCAGCTGCTAAGGCCTTGATCTTGTCGACATTTTTTCCTCGGAGATCTTCTTGAATATATAATTTATTGCCTGTATTGGCTTGTAAAGCCTCGGTGACTGCGTGAACACCGTATACGATATCGTTATTTTCCATAGAACTAGTATACCACAAGAAAGGAGGTTGAGGCCAATTCATGATATAATGAAATCAAATCTATCTTAATGAAGGAACCGAACTAGAAAGGAAGCCATGCCTCTTTTTCAACGAACCATCAAGCTCACCTTGGCCACCTGTTTAGCAGCTGCCCTTGCTTATGCTCTGGGCTTGACCTATGCCATCTCAGCTGGCGTCATTGCCATCTTGAGTATCTCTGATACGCGTCGCAGTACGATCAAGCAAGCCTACCAGCGCTTTATGTCGACCTTGCTGGCCCTTGTGATCGGAAGTATCGCTTTTTCCTTTTTTGGATTCAACCTTTGGGCACTGGGAGTCTTTATCGCTCTCTATGTTCCATGCGCCTTTCTAATGGGTTGGCAGATTGGCATCACCCCTAGTACGGTCCTCGTCACCCATCTCTTGATTGAGCAGTCTACTTCCTGGGGGCTCTTGCTCAATGAACTTGCCCTCTTTTTAATCGGGACCAGCTTTGCCCTGCTGGCCAATCTCTATATGCCTTCTAATCAGGCTGCGATTGATCACTACCATGATGTTGTCGAAGACCAACTGAAAAAGATCCTTGGTCGTTTTGCGGAATTACTTGGTAAAGGGGATGGTCGCAACGATGCCCGCTTGATCAAGGAATTGGATGGTATCCTAAAGGACGCTTTAAATCTCGTCTATCTGGATCATTCCAACCACCTTTTTCATCAAACCAACTACCACATTCACTACTTCGAAATGCGCAAGCGCCAAAACGATATCCTGCGGGATATGGCAGAAAACGTCAACCGCTGTCAGTTAGCAGCGAGTGAAAGTATGATCTTGGCTCAACTTTTTAAGAAGACTGCGCAACAGTTAAGTCAGGAAAATCCTGCCCAAAATCTTCTAGATGATATTACTCAGTATTTGGCGATCTTCCGCGAACGGCCCTTGCCCAAGACCCGGGAAGAATTTGAAACACGCGCCACCTTGCTCCAATTGTTAAGAGATTTAGAAACCTTCATTCAGGTCAAGGTTGATTTTTACCAACAATTTCATCAGGAGACAGAATAGACAAAGAAGCCCTTGCCAAATGCAAAGGCTTCTTTATTGCGGGAGATGTTGAAAACGTTTTCCTAAAATGGTATACTGGAACAGGAAAATAACTTTTTAAGGAGGGTCTTCTATATGAAGTCTTCATATAAGAAACATTTGTACACTACGACGCTCAGCCTCTCAGCTGCTGTCTTGCTTTCTGTCATCGGTCATGGTCAAGTATCAGCCGATAGCTTAGAAGCGCCTCAAACAGAACCAAGTACGGTCCTTGAAGCAGCACCCGCTACTGAGCAAGCAGTGACAGCTGAGACTGCCAGTCCTGCTACAGCTGAAAAAGGAGACACCGCAGCCCCTGCCACTTCTGCGGGAACAGCCGCGACCTCTGATGTGGCTTCTACTACAGAAGTTGCTCCAGCTGCTAGTCCAAGCACTAACCGTGCTACAACAACCGCTGACCAAGCGACACGATTGGCAGATAGCACCATTTATCTCTCTGAAAAGAGCACGATTGATGACAAAGTCCAAGAAAAAGCTCAAGCTGCTGGCAAGATCAACTGGACCTTGGACAACAAGCCTCTCTCGGAGTGGAAAACCTGGGATATGGAGACTGGAACCCTAAGCAAGGATCCATTCCTTACTATCACAGAGACTGCAAACGGCAATGATTTGGATCTCCATATGGAAGTGAAAGATCTCTTTGGTGAAGATCTTAGCCTTCGGAGCCCAAATAATATCCGCCGGACTTACCGCAACTACATCGGTAATCATGAGCTGGTCGGAACCAATGCAGACTTGGGTGTGACCATCAATAAAACTCTTGTTTTTCGACCTTACCAAGACTACCATACACATGAAGAGATGCTCGCTGCTATCGAAAAATCCAAGGAAGAAGCGAAACCCGATCGTTTGGTGCAGTTAGAAACCCTTGGTAAGAGCGCCCAAGGCCGGGACATGAAGATGGGGATCGTGAGCAAGGACCAAGCCAGCATCGATCACTACCTGTCTAGCACCAATCCTACAGCTTTGACCAAACCAAGCGAAATGCTGGCTGCACTGAAGGACAAGACCTTGGATTACAAACTACCTGTCTTAGTCCACAACACCCATGCGGATGAGCAGCCAGGGATCGACATCATCACAGGCCTCTTTAATACCTTTGCGACCAAGGAAAAGGTGAGCTTTAACACCACAGATGAAGCTGGAAATGCTAAAACTGTCACGCTAGATATTCCAACCTTGCTCAATAAATTCATCTTCTTATTTGACTTCACGGAAAACCCAGATGGAGATGCTCTCAACCTGCGGGCCCTAGCAAACGGGCTCGATCCAAACCGGGATGCCAGCTACCAAACCAACCCTGAAGTCCGGACCGTCATCCAAATGATCAACAAGTGGAATCCGATCGCTCTCTACGACTTACACGGTTTTGTAAAAGAATTCTTAATCGAACCTGCAACACCTCCACATGATCCGAACTTTGAATACGATCTCATGTCCAACCTCATGCTGGAAAATGCCCATCATATGGGCCGGGCTGGAGTTGCCAATTCCAAATACGACAGTTACATCATTCCAAAACTAGATTGGGGCGATGGCTGGGATGATTCCTTCTCTGGCTATACAGGGGTTTATGCTGTCTATCACGGCATCTTGGGCCACACCATTGAAATACCAGAATCCAACCAAGAATCCTATAAGGCTGGACGCAATGCTGTCCTAGGCGGCATTGACTTCCTCAACCAAGATCCAGACCGTCTCCTTGAGATGCGGCTCAACTTCTACTTACGTGGTCTCAATAAAACGGAAGATCCAAAAGCTGAAAATGAACTGGTCGGCCCAAATGGGGAAATCGTTGGACGTGTGAAAAACGGTCGTCCGAAATTCTTCCCAGACTACTACGTCATCCCAATGAGCCTCGACAAGGACAATGATGCGCAAGAAGCCTTCAATATGATTGACTACTTCAAACGCAATGGTGTCCTCGTCAAGGAACTTAAAGAAGATACAGGTCCCTACAAAAAAGGGGACTTGGTCATTGACATGGCCCAAGCCAAACGTGGCTATGCCAACCATATTCTCTACAAGGGCTCCAACGAATCTGCCTGGGCTGCGATGTACGCAGAGTTACTGGTCAACTTCCCAGATATGAGAGGGTTCAAGTCCGAACCTATATTTGCGGATGGTCTTTTCAACGGAAAATTAGGAGAAGTCACCACCACCCGCGCCACTCGTACCTCTGAGATCGATCCAAAAGCTCCTTACTATGTGATCGCAAATACCTCAGCCAGTGCCGTTAAAGCTGTCAATCAGGCCATCGCGCAAGGAAAATCTGTCTACCTAACAGACGATGGCTACATCGTTGACCGCGATACCTTTGCTTCGCTCCTACCAAACTATGCCATCTATGGGGATGCCCTCTACAAGGTACCTAGCGGCCCAACCTTGAAACCGATGAAGATCTACTCTCCGAACTACCACTATAATTGGGCTGGAGTAGATGCGCCTGCTCATACTAGTCTGGTCCTTGAAAAATTAGGCTTCCAAATCGTCAATACACCAGAAGAAGCCGATGTTGTTATTTTGGAAAGCAACCGCTTTGACGCTTCCATTTTTGGCAAGAAACCAACCCTTGTCATTGGTGGGGAAGCCATGCAAAAACTGGAAAAATTGGGAGTTCTTACAGGATTTGACGCTGAAAAACTAAAAGGCGGTAGTGACTACGAAGGCTTGATGAAAGCGATCATTGATGACCAGGATCCATTGACCAGCGGATACAAGAAGAATACCCTCTTCTACTCCAACTCAGGAAACTGGATTGAAAAGGTTCCAGAACATTTCAAGACCTTGATGAGCATCGCTCCGAGCGATTATTATATTGCAGGTTGGTGGCCACATAATGATGTTCTGGCTAACAAAGTCATGGCCATCTCTGGAGAACTGATGGGACAACCACTCTTTGTCTATGCAGGAAATCCAACCAACCGTCAACACCCTGTCCACTTCTTCCGCTGGGTAACCAATGCGATCTTTGGCAGCAAGTTGGCAAGCTTGATGGATTACGTTCCAGCTAAAGAACCAGATCAAGTGGTGGTTCCAATTCATAACCAAACAAGCAATCCACAGCCAATCTTAGCCAAGAAGGATACTCCTAAAGTGCTCCTTCCACAAAAAGAAATGACAACAAAAAATGAAGAAAGCGTGCAAGCCTTGACTTACCAAGTAGGACAAAGCTTCCAAGAAAGTCCAGCCAAGGCACAATTGCCACAAACTGGAGAAGACACAACCGCACACTTCATTCTTTCAGGCTTCTTGCTAGCCGTTAGCGGAGGCTTCCTCCTCTTGAAAAAGAAAGAAGTTGAGTAAGTTCCAGGTTTAGACTTGGATGACTTGAAAAGAACCTTCGCAGATGCGAAGGTTCTTTTTGGATCTAAACTATCTTTCAAAACGTTCCTTAGGTGAGTACGGATGTTAGGTGAAATTATCCAGTGGATGATTTCAGCAATCCAGGAAGTTCCATGACTTAGTTTTGAGCCTAAGGTCTCAAAACTCCCGAGTGTTTGAAACAATAATGTTTCAAACACTTTTCTCACAGCGGAAAGTTTCAGTTTATACTTGACTGATTCTAAAGTATAGAAAACTTTTATAATGTTCTCCAGAATATTTAATGAACATACTATTCTACATTAAATCCTAATACTGATGCAAAGTTTCTCCTTATTCCACCAATTCCAACACAACAGTTTGGTAAGGAGCTAATTCTAGCACTTGGTCTCCTTCTTGGAATAATCCTGCTGTATTATTTAAAACGACTGTTTTAATCGGAGCTGGCAACTCCAAGGTAGCCTGGCGATTTTGGAAATTGCTGACAACCAAGAGACGTTTGTCCCCACGGCGTTCAAAGGCGATGATGTTTTCACGGTCGCGATACGCTGGGATCATATCTCCGAACCGGATGGTATTCCCATAGAGGGGATGGCGATACAAGGCCGTCAGCTGCCGGTAATAATTCAAGATAGAATTGGGATCCTTTTCCTGATCTTCCACATTAATGGCAACATCTGGTTTGGGACTAATCAACCAGGCTGGTCCATCACTAAAGCCCAGACCTGGCTCTGCTGACCATTGCATGGGTGTCCGCGCATTATCCCGGCTGTATTTGGCAATCGCTGCTAAGGCTTCTTCCTCGCTCAAACCAGCTTCTTTAGCAACATGGTAGCCATTGATAGTCGCAATATCATCAAAATCCTCCACCGATTCAAAGACTTGGTTTTCCATTCCAATTTCTTGGCCTTGATAGATAAACGGAATTCCCTTGCGTAAAACCTGAATGGTTCCCAAGGACTTTTTACTGGTATCGTTTACCGGACCTTCTGCGATATAGTGGGACACACCACGAGGTTCGTCGTGGTTTTCAATGATGGTCGAGAGCACCCCAATGCTATCCGCGCGCTCATGCGCTTGGAAAATACTTTCCTTGAGTTCATCTGCAGTTGGAAGAGCATGGTCGAACCAGCCTTTTCCTTCCTGACCCAGCATGGTTTGTTTGAAATCAAAGATGGAAGAGAAGACACCATCTTTTCCAATGAAGAAATGCAATTCTTCGTCGGTTTCATTGAAAACTTCCCCTACTGTGAAGGCATTGTACTTGGCGAAAGTACGCTCTTTTAACTCTTGCAAGAAAGGTTCAATCGGTTGGGCATTGACTAGAGACTCCGGTACTGGAACCAGGCCATTGTCACGATCAGACGGAAGCGAACGCCATTCCAGGTCTTTTTTGATGTTGATGATGGCATCGATCCGGAAGCCCGCGATTCCCTTGTCCAACCACCAATTGATCATCTTGTAAATCTCTTCGCGCACGACAGGATTTTGCCAATTGAGGTCCGGCTGATCCTTGTGGAAGGAATGGAGATAGTATTTGTTGGTGCCAGGAACTGGTTCCCAGACACTGCCTCCAAAGTAACTTTCCCAATTGTTGGGTTCCTTGTCACTTTCGATGAAATAAAAGTAATCCGCATAAGGACCATCTGGATCTGCTAGAGCTTTTTGGAACCATTCGTGATGGCTCGAACAGTGGTTAACCACCAAGTCCATAATGATAGAAATGCCCCGTTTCTTACCTTCAGCAATCAGCTCCTCCATATCTTCCATAGTCCCAAAAATAGGATCAATGGCATAATAGTCGGAAATATCATAACCCTGGTCAATAAAAGGGCTCTTGTAAATAGGGGATAACCAGAGAATGTCAATCCCTAAGTCTTGAAGGTAATCGAGTTTCTCCGTGATGCCTTTCAAATCTCCAACGCCATCACCATTGCTATCCTTAAAGCTTTTTGGGTAGATCTGATAAGCGACCTTCCCCTTCCACCAGTCTTTTTCCATGTTTTGTCTCCTTAAAATGAAAGAGACCGAGACATATCGTCTCAGTCTCTACAGTTTCAGTAGGTATTAGTATACTGTTTTTTCAGTTTCTTTGTCGAAGAAGTGAGCTTTGTTCAAGTCAAATCCAAGTTCGATGGTTTCACCAGTTCCAAGGTAGTCACGTGCATCTACTTTAGCGATGAATTCGTTGTCACCAACTTGGCAGTACAAGTGAGATTCTGAACCAAGCAATTCAGATACAGAGATGGTTGCTTTCACGACTGATTCTGGGAATGTTTCAAGGAAAGCAGCTTCTGTATTCACGTCTTCTGGACGGATACCAAAGATGATTTCTTTACCATCATAGCCTTTTTCACGAAGAACTTTCAAAGCACCTTCTGGAACTTTCAAATTCAAGCCATTGGCAACGATGTATCCACCTTCCAATTTCACGTTAATGAAGTTCATTGCAGGGCTTCCGATGAATCCAGCTACGAATTTGTTTACTGGGTTTTTGTACACTTCTTGTGGAGTTCCGATTTGTTCTACACGTCCAATTGTACCAGTACCTGCAGGGTTTTTAGTAGCAGACATGATAACGATACGGTCAGCAAGTGTCATTGCTTCTGTTTGGTCGTGAGTTACGTAGATCGTTGTAGCTCCGATACGACGGTGGATTTTCGCAATTTCAGCACGCATGGATACACGAAGTTTAGCATCCAAGTTTGACAAAGGTTCGTCCATCAAGAACACTTTTGCATCACGGACAATGGCACGTCCCATGGCCACACGTTGACGTTGACCACCAGAAAGGTCAGCTGGTTTACGATCCAAGAATTCTTTCAAGCCAAGGATTTCAGCTGCTTCTTGTACACGTTTGTCGATGTCTTCTTTGCTGTATTTACGCAATTTCAAACCGAAAGCCATGTTATCGTATACAGTCATGTGTGGGTAAAGAGCGTAGTTTTGGAATACCATGGCGATATCACGGTCTTTAGGTGCCACGTTGTTTACAACAGTGCCATCGATTGAACATTCACCTTCTGTGATATCTTCAAGACCAGCGATCATACGAAGAGTCGTTGATTTACCACATCCTGAAGGACCTACGAAAACGATAAATTCTTTGTCTTTGATGTCCAAGTTGAAGTCTTCTACTGAGTAGTGTTCGCTGTTTGGATATTTTTTGTAAATATTTTTAAGATTTAATTCTACCATGATGGTACTCCTTTGATTTTTATAGTTCTATTGTAAATGAAAACGTTTTACAAATCTATGGCAAGTCTCACAAAAAAGAAAAAGAGTTTTGTGCAAGTTGCACAAAACTCTCGATTGATTCCGTTTAAATGACATCTTGCAAGACTAAATGGTAGCAAAGAGCCAGATCTGTCAGACTTTTCAACTGGAGACCCGTTAGCTCTTCCCACTTATCAATCTTGTATTGGAGCGAATTGCGATGGAGATAGAGTTGCTGGGCCGCCTTGGTCACGACTGCCCCATTTTCCCAAAGAGCGACAATGATGTCTTGCAATTGATCTTGACTTTCAATCAACTGATACAAGCGTTCTTTGATCGGGGTAAGATCCAGACCTGCCTGCTCGATCCCCCACAGATAGAGTTGAGAAAAGCGATAGACGCCTTGATGACCTTCTCGGATCCAAGCTCGAAAGACCGCCTGTTCTGCTCGGATAACCGGAGACACTTTTCCTTCTTTTGACTCGGTCCATACTTGCCCGACCAGGATAGATAAACGAATGTTAAAATCATACTCCATGGCAGAGACAGTATCTTTTAAGATAGCAGCTACAGGCAGCGACTGGTCTTGGTCCAGAATGAGCACGTAGTCCTGTCCACTCAGTTGCAAGGTTGCTCGGAAGTTGGGCAAGAGTGTCTGCATCATCTCTAGCCAAGAAGCCGTCCCTTCCGCTGTTGAATGCGAGATATGGCAATAGACGAGCTGCATTTTTTTGATGACTTGAGGGGCTTCTCCCTTTCCATCGATCAGGTACTGGTACCAAGGATTAGGGGCAACCTCTTCTTCACCGCCCAACCAGGAAATCAATTGTTTTTCTCGCTCGGTTAGCTCTTCTTCCTTCAGCAGCAGCCATTGATGAGCCCGAAGGGGAATGGCTACATAACCAGCTGGTGGATTGGCTTGATCCGTCACCTCTGCATGAGGAAACCACTCTCTGATATTTTTCACTGCTTTCTTCCTTCTTCTACTTGCTGGATGCACCAGTCAATCAGCTCTTCTAGACGAGAGAGCTCTCCCGTCATATGGAGATAACCCATGACAGCCTCAAAGCCCGTCGACATCCGATAGGTCACGACATCCGCATTTTTGGCCTTGGTATGGCTATTGGTATTGCGACCGCGCTTGTAGATCTCCAACTCTTTTCCCGTCAGAATTTCTTGCTCCAGCATGCTTTCAATCAAGCTGGCCTGAGCCCTAGCTGAGACATAGCGGGTGGCAGCCTGGTGAAGCTTATTGGGCTTGGTCATCCCTTGAAAGATCAGGTGTCTGCGAATATACATGGAATAGACCGCATCTCCCTCAAAGGCAAGGGCGATCCCATTGATTAGATTGACATCAATCACGTGTCCACCTTACACCTTCTTTTGTATCCAAGAGCTTGATTCCTTGTGCAGCCAATTCATCGCGAATGGCATCTGCTCGCGCAAAATCTTTCTTAGCCCGCGCTTCCTGACGTTCAGCGATCAAAGCTTCAATATCTGCATCCAAGACTTCTTCGACAAAGACCACTCCAAAGACTTCTAACATCTTGGTCAAGGCATCCTTGACGTCTTGGTTGTAGTGACCTGAATTGATCCATTTAGCCAATTCAAAGACGACGGTGATGCCGTTTGCCGCATTGATATCTTCATCCATAGCCGCGATAAACTTGTCCACAAAGCTTTGCAATTCTGCTGTATCCACTTCTCCTGTGAACGGTTGCTCATAGGTATTTTTCAAATACTTGAGGTTGGTCTCCGCATCGCGCACCGCTTTTTCTGTGAAGTTAATGGGCTTGCGGTAATGCTGGGTCGCAAAGAAGAAGCGAAGCACTTGGCCGTCGATAGTCTTCAATGCATCATGCACGGTGATAAAGTTGCCTAAGGACTTGGACATCTTGACATTATCAATATTGACAAAGCCATTGTGCATCCAGTAATTGGCAAAAGTCTTGCCTGTTTTAGCTTCAGACTGGGCAATTTCATTAGTATGGTGCGGAAACTCAAGGTCGGCTCCACCACCGTGGATATCAATGGTATCGCCTAAAATCCCCGTCGACATGACCGAACACTCGATGTGCCAGCCTGGGCGACCTGGTCCCCATGGGCTATCCCAAGAAATCTCACCTGGTTTAGCAGCTTTCCAAAGGGCAAAGTCGACTGGATTTTCCTTGCGAGCTGTTTCCTCATCTGTCCGACCAGAAGCTCCTAGCTCCAAGTCTTCCAAGGTTTTATTCGCTAATTTTGCATAGTTGTGGGATTTTTCCACACGGAAATAGACATCGCCTTGGCTCTCATAGGCATAGCCTTTTTCGATCAAGTCGGCGACAAAACGAATGATGTCATCCATAAACTCAACCACACGAGGGTGGCGGGTTGCAGGCTTCACGCCAAGAGCCGTCACATCCTCACGGAAGGCCGCGATGTACTTGTCTGCTACTTCCTGTGGTGTGATGCCTTCTTCTTTGGCACGGTTGATAATCTTATCATCCACATCTGTAAAGTTGGAAATGTAGGCAACTTCGTAGCCACGATACTCAAAGTAGCGACGAATCGTGTCAAAGGCCACCGTTGAGCGGGCATTCCCTACGTGGATATAGTTGTAAACCGTTGGCCCACAAACATACATGCGGACCTTTCCTTCCTCGATGGGGATAAATTCTCGCAAATCACGAGACATGGTATCATAAATTTTTAACACGCTTCATTTCCTTTCTGTTTCTAGATTTTGAATCTATATTCTCATTTTTCCAACTCTAACGCAATATCGACAGCAATCTTAAAGAAAGTCATAGCATCTGCTTTTCTATCTTCACGTCTAGCATCCCATTCGTGATTGTGATGATCCACATAGTCAGCCGTGTAGAAAAATTGATAGACCTTGGCTTGTCGATATTGAGCCCAAGCCATGATAGCCGAAGCTTCCATATCTACAACTTTCGCTCCTGCTGCAAGTCTTCGTTTAACCTTAGCAGCTGTTTCACGATAGAAGGCATCTGTCGTCCAAGCTTTAGTCCGAATGTGCTCAATACCAGATTTGTTCAAAGCGTTCTCCAGAGTTGAGAAAAGCGCTTCATCATAATAAATCTCATCACTTGCTGGAGCGTAGTGGTAACTTGTACCTTCATCACGTAGAGCTGAACTTGGTATAATAATTTTATCTGCTTGAATAGACTGATCTAGAACTCCACAAGAGCCCAGAACAATAAAGTTGTTAAACCCTCTCGCTTTGAGTTCTTCTAAGAAACCCACAACCATTGGAGCTCCAATAGTAGCCATAGCAACTGCAAGTTTAAGTCCATCTACTTCATAGATATACCATGGAAATTTGCCATTTAGGTTGGTGAGATAACCACCTTCATAGACTCCGTCTATCTGCTTGACTCTGTCCACTATCTCTCCATTAAAAGACAGAATAATAGTGTCACAAATTTCTCCACTACTAAGAAGGCTTCGATCAGTTGGCTCGATAACAGCAGGTACATTTTCAAATTCTTCTAGTAATATTTATTCACTCTTTCCTATCTAGATAAACCACCTGAGTCTGTTTGACAAAGCCAATCTTTTCATACAAGCGTTTGGCACCTACATTGCTATCTTCCACTGCAATCTGAAATTTCTTATCATTTTGCTCAATGACTTGGTTGACGAGGGATTTGGCTAGATAGCTTCCGTAGCCTTGCCCACGATAGACTTCAGCAATCGCAAGTCCATAAAGGTAATTGCATTTCCCAGATACATCGACCGTACAAACGCCAATCACTTGACCTTCTTTGAGTAATATGTACAGCAGACTATCAGGATCCTTTAAAGCCTCTGAAATGTATCTGTGGCTCACTTCCGGTGCTTCCACTTCATCTGAAAAGGTTTGGTGGTGGAGCTGGGCAATGGCTTCAAGATAAGAAGGTTCTGCCAAGAGCACATCGACATCCGAACGGGAATCTAATGCATAAGCGGTTCGATCACGTCCTAACCAGGTTTCTGTCTCCTCATCCTCGTCCAGTCCCCAATTGCTGGAAAAATCAGGATGATTTTCTAGAAAAATACGCTCTGTCTGAAAAGTCACAGACTCAATTGGATAAGATGCCGTTTCTTTCTCAAAACTTCCATACAAAGCACGCGCAATTCCCTGGCGGCGATGATTGGGATGGACCAGGATCGCTACTTCCACATCTTGGTCATCCGCATAGACGGTTAATAGGCCAACAAGTTCACCTTTTTCATAATAAAGGAAAAAGGCCGGCATATCGGGATCAAAATTGAGCATATTGGAGAGATAAGGATCCCGAAACGTTCCGTCATAGTTCTGACAGATGGCAATAAGGGCCTTTGCTTCCAGTAGTTGGTGGTCATTCAATGTATTGGTTGATTGAATCACGTAGCGATCTCCTTACAAGCTAGAAGACCGATGACTGGCTTCCTTGGCATGCTCCATCTTATTCACATAGTATTCGCGTTTTTCTTCTTCTTGGTGAATGATTGGCTCATCCTTCTTACCGTGAACACGAACAATCTTGGCAGGAATACCGACAACGGTCACATCACTCGGTACATCGGAGACCACGACCGCTCCCGCTCCTACTTTGGCCTTGGCTCCAATCTCAATCGGGCCGATGACCTGAGCATGAGCGGAGACCAAAGCTCCCTCACGAACCGTTGGATGACGCTTCCCTGTATCCTTTCCAGTTCCACCGAGCGTCACCCCGTGGTAGAGCATGACACCTTTTTCAACAATAGCTGTTTCCCCAATAACGAGGCCTGCTCCATGGTCGATAAAGACACCCGAAGCAATGGTCGCACCTGGATGGATTTCGATCTGGGTCCAAAAACGCCAGAACTGACTATGCATCCGAGCTAGAAGCTTAAAGCCATGATTCCACAAAAAGTGAGAAACACGGTGAGCAGCTAACGCTTTGACGCCTGGATAGGTCAAGAGGACCTCCAGCGAGGTACGTGCTGCTGGGTCATTTTCTTTTACAATATCAATGGTTTCACGCCACCATCCCATACCGTGCTCCTTTCTTTTAAATGCTTATTCTTTCGTTGCTTCACCTGGATCTTTGGTAAAGTCTTTTCTAGGTTTATAATCTTTGTTGTGGTGACGAGGACGATCGCCATGACGATGACCCTTATCCCCTTTGTCTTCTGCATGTTCTGGTTTTGGAGGACGAGGAAGAAGTGCTTTCATAGAAGCATCGACACGACCTTTTTCATCGATCTTGATAATCTTCACATCGACTTCATCACCGATGGCTACCAAGTCTTCGACACGGTTAGTACGAGTCCAAGCCATTTCAGAGATGTGAACGAGGGCATCAGTTTTGTCAAAGAGGTTGACAAAGGCACCGAATTTCTCGATACGCACAACTTTAGCATGGTAGACTTCGTCCACTTTAGCTTCACGAACCAAACCAGCAATGATTTCTTTAGCGCGGTTAATGGCTGCTTGGTCGCTCGAGTAGATCGATACGTTCCCTTCTTCATCGATATCAATCTTAACGCCTGTTTCAGCGATGATCTTATCAATCGTTTCTCCACCCTTACCGATGACAATCTTAATCTTGTCCACATCAATCTTGATCGTATCAATTTTCGGAGCAGTTGGAGCCAATTCTGGACGAACTTCTGGAATGGTTGCTTCAATCACATCAAGGATTTCAAAACGAGCTTTCTTGGCTTGGGCAAGCGCTTCAGTCAATATTTCTGCAGTGATCCCTTGGATCTTGATATCCATTTGAAGGGCTGTAATCCCGTCACGCGTCCCTGCAACCTTAAAGTCCATATCTCCAAAGTGGTCTTCCAAACCTTGGATATCTGTCAATACGGTGTAGTTGTTTCCATCTGAGATCAGACCCATGGCAATACCTGCTACTGGAGCCTTGATTGGCACACCACCAGCCATAAGGGCAAGTGTTCCTGCACAGATAGATGCTTGAGATGAAGAACCGTTTGATTCCAAGACTTCTGCTACCAAACGGATGGCATATGGGAATTCTTCCAAGCTTGGCAAGACTTGAGCAAGCGCACGCTCACCAAGAGCACCGTGACCAATTTCACGACGACCAGGTGCACCGTAACGACCAGTTTCCCCTACAGAGTATTGTGGGAAGTTATAGTGGTGCATAAAGCGTTTCTTGTACTCTGGGTCCAAACCATCGATGATTTGCGTTTCCCCCATTGGCGCCAAAGTCAAGATAGAAAGAGCTTGAGTTTGTCCACGAGTGAAGAGACCTGAACCGTGCACACGAGGAAGATAGTCGACTTGTGCATCCAAAGGACGGATTTCATCAACCTTACGACCATCCGGACGAACCTTGTCTTCTGTAATCAAACGGCGCACTTCTGCGTGTTCCATTTGTTCCAAGATTTCAGCCACATCCCGCATGATACGGTCAAATTCTTCGTGGTCTGCATATTTTTCTTCATAAACTGCTGTGACTTGGTCTTTCACGGCTTGAGTTGCAGCTTCACGCGCCAATTTTTCTTCAACTTGAACAGCTTTTTGAAGGTCGCTGTTGTAAGCTGCGATGATTTCAGCCTGCAAGTCAGCATCTACATGAAGCAATTCTACTTCTGCTTTTTCCTTACCAACTGCCGCAACGATTTCTTCTTGGAAGGCAATCAATTCTTTAACGGCTTCGTGTCCTTTAAGAAGAGCTTCCAACATGATTTCTTCTGACAATTCTTTGGCACCAGACTCTACCATGTTGATAGCGTGTTTTGTACCAGCTACTGTCAATTCAAGAAGAGATTGCTCTGCTTGTTCTTGAGTAGGGTTGATGATGATTTGACCATCAACATAACCTACTTGGACCCCAGCGATTGGTCCGTCAAACGGAATATCTGAGATAGAAAGTGCCAAGGATGAACCAAACATGGCTGCCATTGGTGCAGATGCATTTTCATCGTAAGAAAGCACAGTATTGATGACCTGCACTTCATTACGGAAACCTTCCGCAAACATTGGACGGATTGGACGGTCAATCAAACGCGCTGTCAAGGTCGCATCTGTTGAAGGACGTCCTTCACGTTTCATAAAGCCACCAGGAAATTTCCCAGCCGCATACATTTTCTCTTCGTAGTTGACTTGAAGTGGGAAGAAATCCCCAGTTGCCATCTTCTTAGACATGACAGCTGCCGTCAAGACAGTTGACTCACCGTAACGCACGACAACAGATCCATTTGCTTGCTTAGCAACCTGACCAGTCTCTACGATCAACTCACGACCCGCAAAAGTCGTTTGAAACACTTGTTTTGTCATTGTAATCCCCTTTGGATTGATAAAATTATACGACTTGCCTACAAAAATCAGGATACAAAGGGCGTGAAGAATCCCGTATGAAAATAGGAGATTGACGCAGTGTGCCACGCACACTAGGAAATCTATCTTTTTCACTAGGAATTTAGCCCGTGTTCAACTATCAAGATACTTAGGCCGCCAAAAGCAAAGTAAAAATAGGAAACTGACGAAGTCTTCGATGAAGACAAGACAGTTTATCTTTTTTACACAGCTTTTCGGCCGGGTTCAGTTACTCAAGATACCAAGGCGTCAAGCAACTCAACGAGATAGGAATTTCAACAGCCTATCTGTATGTTATATCCTCATCTTTGTATCCAAGCACGTATACCTTTTATTTTAACATATTCAAGCCCAAAAGAAAAAGGCTTTGAGGGCCTTTTTCTTTGATTCTTCAGCAAGTTCTATATAAAAATTTTAGAGCTGGATATAGCTTTTGATTATTTTTACGATTTTGCGAATTCAGTGCTGTCGACATAAAAGCGTGTTTTGTGTGTTCCACCCTTGTAGTCCTTATTGTTTCGTTTCAAGACAAAACGTCTGTATGGGTCGGAAGTTCCTTGGATAGTCGTTGTCACTTCAACTGAATCTTCATTGATCACCCATTCATCCGGTGAAGGGATTTCCATCGGTGGCATCGCTCCGCCACGACCACCAGCTACAATTTCGTAGAAGGCCTTGTCTTTTGTCGAATAGATCCAGCCGTCCTTCTTTTCGTTTGTCAGTTGGATCAGCTGGTCTTGTGACAGACTACGGATAGAGTCCGAGGTCTCTTCAGCATTCAATTTATCAATGACATCTTGTAAATTATAAGTTCCCGGCGTGTAGGTATTGTAGTAATCAATGAACATGTCTTGCGAGTAGCCTTCAACTGCACTGTGATCGTTGTTCAACTCCAGCAAACGAGTCGGTTGCACCTGAAGTGAATAGGTCAAAGACGCACTGTTTTCAATGATCGAATAGATGTCCGCTTGGTCTGCTTTTGACAAGGTCCCAATGGCTTCTTTATCAAGTTCATCTGACTTAGCTTCTTCTGTTTGCTCATTTTCTTGGGCTTTGTCAGATGATTTTTTGACCGATGAAGCTCCTACTAGACTGTGCTTACGCTCATAGCGTTTTGGGGTGCAAGCTGCCAGAGAAAGCAAGAGGGCTGCAGCTAGTAAATATGTTCCTATTTTTTTCATGCTTGTCTCCTTTTTTTAGTCCACACGGTAGTACAAATCGTTCCCATTCGTAGCATCACTCTTACTCCAGTAAATGGATTCACTACCACCTTCTCTTGAAGGAATGAAAAGAATAGGCGTTTCATTCGTTGCCCCAGGCATCCGACTAACTCCGTGTAGATTACCCTCCTTGAAGTAAAAACCAGAAAATTGAACACCATTGACAGCACTACCATTGACTTTCACAATTCCTTGCGCATCAAACTCAATGCTCGTACCGTACTTATTTTTCCAAACTCCCGCTACACTTGAGAAATTTCCAGCTTTTATTTCATCCAGATTCATCTCAGTGCTTGTTTTGGCAGGAGCAGGATCGGCATTTCCATCCACCCGCGTTGTGAAGTCAAGGGCGATCCATCCTTGTCCAGATTCCAATT
This sequence comes from Streptococcus sp. HMSC061E03, assembly GCF_001813505.1. Classification (NCBI taxonomy): domain Bacteria; kingdom Bacillati; phylum Bacillota; class Bacilli; order Lactobacillales; family Streptococcaceae; genus Streptococcus; species Streptococcus sp. HMSC061E03. The sequence goes on along the minus strand of NZ_KV812801.1, from coordinate 131,271 downwards.
TGCCCCAGGTATGGCCATCTGCCTCTACAGTTTCCGTAATGGTGTGAGTTCCTTTTGCGATCATTCCTGCAGATGAGGCGGAGGTAGACGGTTCTTTCCGAATACGAAGATCAGCTACGCTAACTTGTACTTGGAAGCTTCCCGATTTTTTCTCTTCTGCTTTCGCTGTTGATTTGGAATCCCCTGTACCGTCAAAATTTTTCCAATCGAGCTTAGTGAGGTCTAACTTCTTAGCTGACATCCCAAGAGCTTGCTCCGCTGTTTGATCCCCACCAATTTGAATCGTCGCTTTCTTTTCTTCCTTAGCCTCCCCTTTTCCTAGCGAATAAAGGGTCAATTCCATTTCTGGATTCACAGATTGCCAAGTAGCATAGACGATTTGTCCATTGTCAAAAACATCTAAGCTGGAGCGATAGCCACCCACCGCAGCTGTATAAGCTGTATGGAGCAATTCAGCTTTTTGACCTTTAAGGTAATAGATAGCAGAAACATACTGTTTGTTTCCCGTGTATTGATTAGATACCAAGAGCTCATCCACACCATCTTGGTTCAAGTCTGTAAAAGCATACTGGAAAGTTACGGGAGTTCCCAAGCGTTCCAAAGCATCTAGATAGATATTTTCTTCTGAACCGGCTGGTGATTTCCCCAATTCCGCAAACAGGCCTGCTTTATCCCCATTTTTAAGAGCTGTATCATACTTAGCATACCGCTCCAAAACCTCTTGATAGTGCTTCTGACCTGTATCCTTCTTTTCTTTTTTAACCGCCGATGATGTGGCCGTTTTTGGTTTGCTTTGGCGTTCATAACGTTTGGGTGCACAAGCCACCAGAGCTAGAACGGACGCACCCGCCAGTAGTGAAATCATAACCTTTTTCATAAAAACCTCCTCATATCTATCCTAGTATATCAAAAATGGTCGATTTTTCCAGCTCTTTTCAAGATTTTTACACAAGCATTTTCCCCTCTCCCTCTATGTTTCTGTCCTTTTTTCTGCTATACTTAAGGAAGAATACCGATCAAAAGGAGAACATTATGGAATTAAAAAAACGTTCTGAATTTCCTGAGAACGAACTCTGGGACCTCACAGCCCTCTACCAAGAACAGGAAGACTTCTTGCGCGCCATTGAAAAAACACGTGAAGAAATCAATGAATTTGTCCGTAACTACAAGGGCAACCTCCACACCTTTGAAGACTTTGAAGCCGCATTTGCGATTTTTGAACAAATTCAGATCCAACTCAGCCACATTGGTAACTACAGCTTTATGCCCCAAACCACTGACTTTGGCGATGAAGCTTTTGCGGAAATTGCCCAAGCGGGGATGGATTTTGAAACTTGGGCGAGCGTTGAACTTTCCTTCTTTGACGATGCTTTGGTAGAAGCGGATGAAGAAGTCCTTGAACGTCTCGGACAACTCCCTCACCTCACTTTTGCCATTCGTCAGGCTAAAATCAAAAAAGCTCACTACTTGGGAGCTGATGTGGAAAAAACTCTGACCAACCTTGGTGAAGTCTTCTACGGGCCTCAAGACATCTATACCAAGATGCGGGCAGGCGACTTTGAAATGGCTGATTTTGAAGTGGATGGAAAAGTTTACAAGAATAGCTTTGTTACCTATGAAAACTTCTACCAAAACCATGAGAATGCGGAAGTTCGTGAAAAAGCCTTTCGTTCCTTCTCAGAAGGTCTCCGCAAGCACCAAAACACGGCTGCTGCCACCTATCTAGCCCAAGTCAAAGCAGAAAAACTGATCGCAGACATGCGAGGTTACGACTCAGTCTTTGACTATCTCTTGGCTGAACAGGAAGTGGATCGTGCCATGTTTGACCGTCAGATCGACCTGATCATGAAAGACTTCGCTCCGGTCGCTCAAAAATTCCTCAAACACGTGGCCAAGGTCAACGGCCTTGAGAAAATGACTTTTGCTGATTGGAAGTTGGACTTAGACAGTGCGCTCAACCCAGATGTCACCATTGATGACGCTTATGACTTGGTCATGAAATCTGTAGCTCCTCTTGGGGAAGAATATTCCCGCGAAATTGCCCGCTACCAAACCGAACGTTGGGTCGACTTTGCTGCCAATGAAGGCAAGGATTCCGGTGGTTATGCAGCCGATCCTTACCGTGTCCATCCTTATGTCCTCATGAGTTGGACAGGACGGATGAGCGATGTCTACACCCTGATCCACGAAATCGGACACTCTGGTCAATTCATCTTCTCAGACAACAACCAAAGCTACTTCAACGCCCACATGTCGACCTACTATGTGGAAGCTCCTTCTACCTTTAACGAGCTCCTCCTCAGCGACTATTTGGAACACCAGTTTGACGATCCTCGTCAAAAACGCTTTGCTTTGGCTCACCGTTTGACAGATACCTACTTCCACAACTTCATCACTCACTTGTTGGAAGCAGCCTTCCAACGCAAGGTCTACACCCTGATCGAAGAAGGTGGCACCTTCGGCGCTAGCAAGCTCAATAGCATCATGAAGGAAGTCTTGACAGAATTCTGGGGAGACGCCGTTGAAATCGATGACGACGCAGCCTTGACCTGGATGCGCCAAAGCCACTACTACATGGGGCTTTACAGCTACACTTACTCAGCTGGCTTGGTTATCTCAACAGCGGGATACTTGCATTTGAAGAACTCCGAAAACGGAGCCAAAGATTGGCTAGACCTCCTCAAATCAGGTGGCAGCAAGACCCCACTTGAGTCAGCCATGATCATCGGAGCAGATATCTCGACTGACAAACCACTCCGCGACACCATCCAATTCCTTTCAGACACTGTCGATCAAATCATTGCTTACAGTGCCGAATTGGGAGAATAGATACTTATTCCGTGAGGAATTCATTGGCGAATATGTTAGACTAGTTAGTAAAAATCTATCAATGAGGAGATAACATGAAAAATAAGCCCCTACTAGTGGCTGTTGCAGTCTTGTCTTTAGTTAGTCTTGTTGCTTGTAGCAGTCCAAAGAAAGAGTCCAGTGGGCCATCATCTTCGGAATCTACTTCCACTAGTGTGGTGAAAGAGACTATAGAATCGAGTAGTAAGGTAGAGAAAAAAACATCAGATGGTGATCAGAGTTCTGAAGAAACTAAACGAATCGGTTCAGCAGATTATGGATATGTCAATATCCCGAGTGACTGGAAAAAATATGAATCTGTAGAAAATGGAGATAACATTGAATACAGAGATCCAAGTGGTAATTATGCTATTATTTTAAATGCCTCCAATAGAGAAAAAGCAAATGTAGCTGAAGGAGAGGAATTTGGTCCTGATATGATGGCTAAAAGATTTGAAAGTGGCATGAACAAAACAAATAAAGTCGTTAAGATTTCAAGATCTTCTGTTACCGTTGGAGGAAACGAAGCAATTCAAGTAAATATGAGTCTTAAATCAGGCAATTATACTATTCTCTGGACATTCCAAAAGGATGATAAGGTATATAACATTGTATGTGTTGGCGATGAAAAAACAATAGATCAATTGACAACTTATGTCAAAGAGACTTGGAGCTTTGATGGAACAGGTGCCGTGACGGATTAATGAAGAGTGTTAGGTAGCTGTACTGACCCCAAAAAGTTAGACAAATAATTCAACTATATAGTAAAAAACACTCCCATATTCAAATGGGAGTGTTTTGTGATTAATTCAACTCAGCAATAATTGCCTTAATTTGTGCTGCGGTATGCACTCCTGCTACTTGTTTAACAACCTGCCCATCTTTTTTAAAGAGCAAGGTTGGAATGGACATAATGCCGAAAGCACGCGCTGTTTCTGGATTTTCATCCACATCCATTTTTAGGATTTTTAACTCATCTTCCGAAAGTTCTTCCGATAATTTTTCTAAAATAGGAGCTTGCATGCGACATGGACCACACCAGGTTGCCCAAAAGTCTACCAAGACCAAACCTTCTTTTGTTTCTGCTTCAAATGTTGCGTCTGTAATTGCTTTTGCCATTTTCTTTCTCCTTTAGTTTTGGTACTGCGTCAAATCTTGCTTCATCAAATAGAAGAAAACATCCCCGTAAGTCCCTTGGTAATCCAACTCATGCCCATTATAGGTCAGTTTCACAACAGGATAAAAATCTGCTACCCCAATCAAGCAAGCTTGTTGGGAGCGTTCAAACTCTTCGTAGGAATCAAAATGCATGACTCTTTCTTGTTTTGCACTGTCTAGATATGTAATTTCAATCATATCGATAACCTCTATTTCTTATGATGCATCAATTGTAACTCTAGACATTACATCTGTCAAATAAAACGACTTCCTCAGAATGATGAATCTCGTTCGATAAGGAAAAGACAAGAAAAAAGCCCTCTGAATCCAGAGAGCTCCATTCTTGCTAGATAAAACGTTTCTAGACAAGGCGACGAACCGAAGATTGTACTGACGGTACATCGAGGCGAAGTCAACGAAGTATAGAAACGTTTTAGACGCAAGATTAACGACGAAGTCCAAGAGAGTTGATCAACTCACGGTAACGGTTAACGTCGTTTGTACGAAGGTAAGCCAACAAGTTACGACGGCGACCGATTTTCTTCATCAAACCACGGTAAGTAGCGTGGTCTTTTTTGTGTTGTTTGATGTGTTCGTTCAAGTGGTTGATTTCCCAAGTAAGGACAGCAACTTGTACTTCTACTGAACCAGTGTCACCTTCGTGACGTGCGTATTGTGCAATGATTTCATTTTTTTTCTCTTTTGAGATTGCCATGATAAGCTCCTTTTCTTTATGCTCTATCCGAGTGGCAGGTTTGGCATATCCTGCTACCAAGAAAGAGTTAGTTGTCTATTCGACCTTCTTATTCTACCAAGATTTCATCTTTCTGTCAAACACTTATGTTTCCTTTGAGAGGAGCTTTTCTCTTTTCTAAAAAGAACCTTGGGAATTTGGACGGTTTGATGGAACATTCTTCAAGCAACTTATTCAAAAGAGAGTGGGACAGAAATCGGTCATTCGTTAGAATTCGATTTCGTCGTTCCACCTCCGCACAGTTGAGTAGGCCTGTATAAGCTGATGAAATCAGCGTATTAGAGCCCACTCAACAACTGCGTCTTGCTCGACAATCCAAAAACAATTGAGAGGCTAGGACTTTTGTCCCAGCCTCTTTATCGGTATGAAGCTTATTTCTCTTTCCGTTTACCACGCAAGAGCAAAGCCAAAGCAAAAATTGCTAAGAGTGCACCGAGTATGGTCAACCCGTAAGCAACAACTTCACCAGTTGATGGAAGAATTTTTTTCTTTCCTTCTTTTGGTGTAGTTGGAGTTTCTGGTTTTTCCGGTGTGCTTGGCGGCGTTGTTGGTGGTGTCGTCGGTGGAGTTGTAGGAGGAGTTGTTGGCGGTGTCGTTGGTGGGGTTGTAGGAGGAGTCGTTGGCGGGGTGCTTGGAGGGGTTGTCGGTGGAGTCGTCGGTGGAGTATGACGATTCGTTACCGTGAAACCATCAATGTTGCTTGTATAACCTGCTACTGGATCCTCTGTAATCGTGTAGGCAATCTTCTTACCTTCCTTGTATACAGGTAGATCCGTGAAGCTTGCCTGCCAATTATCAGTAGCTGTGATTTCTTTTACAGCTACTTCTTGACCATCCGCAAGGAGACGAACTGTGATTTTTTCAGGACGAAGACCATCTTTATTGTCTGCATCATCCCAGATCTTCTTGACCGCTACTTCTGTTACTTCTGGTGTGCGGCTATTGGTAATCACTACATTTCCCTTGTTACTGTCATCGACCGTACTAGAATAGCCTTTGACTGTCCCAACTTCTTTCACTTGGTACTGAATCTCTTTGCCTTTCGCTTTTAGAGGCAAATCGCTAAAGGTATGGGTCCAGTTATTTTTAGCAGAAAGTTCCACTTCTTTTCCTTGAGCTTTGCCATCTGCATAGAGCTGTACCTTAATGGTGCTTGGACGTTTGCCATCTTGGTCATTGTTGTCTTCCCAACGTTTTGTAACAGTGACGCTGGTTTTACCTGGCTTGTAGCTATTGGTAATGGTTGTTCCATCAATCGCAACAGAGTAATTGGCTACTGTGTCTTCTGTGACTGTGTAGACAATTTGTTTGCCGTGATTGTATTTTGGAAGATTGGTAAAGACTGTCTTCCAATCAGTCGCTGCACTTAGCTCTTGGCTAGCTACTTCTTGACCATCTGCAAGGAGACGAACAGTGACCTTGTCAGGACGAACGCCATCTTGGTTTTCATTGTCTTTCCAAACTTTCGTTACTGGAATCTCAACAACTTCTGGTGTCCGACTGTTGGTAATATTGCTTCCTTCGATAGTTGTTTCATAGCCTTCAACAGGTTCTTCTGAAACAGTGTAGGCAATGACATTACCAGCATCATCGACCACATCGAGATTATCAAAATGATAAGCCCAAGTTCCTGCTGCATCTGGTTTCACTTCTTTAGAAGCGACTTTGACGCCATTTGCTAGGAGATTGACTATGATTTTTGATGGACGCTTGCCATCTTGATCGTCATTGTCATTCCATGTCTTTTGACCAGAGACACTTGTTTTTTCTTTTTGGTTCACAACATCACGAGAAATCGCGAGGTCATTTCCAAAATCGTCCTTGCTGATCTTGATAGGTTCTTCTGAGAGAACATAGCCTGTTGGAGCTTGAATTTCTTGAACCGTATAAGCTTGTTTGATCAAGCCCGTAATGGTGCCAACACCATTCTCATCTGTCGTGATGGTTCCCACTTGCTCACCAGTATCATCTGCTGTCACAGCAAAGACAGCACCTGCAAGCGCTTGACCATTTTCACCTTTTTTGTGAATGGTGAAGGAATATTTCTCACCATTGAAGTCTCCATCAAGGAACTGATACAGAATGTCTGCAACCTTATTTTGTTCCTTGATTTCTGTAGCTGTCATGCTAGCATTGTTTTTAAAGGATGTATTGATGGCTGGGACCTTGTCCAAATAGACATCATAGCGAACAGTCATCCCTTGTTCAGGAGCTAGATCTCCAATATGAACCGTTAGAGAACGACCATCAGCGCTGACAACAGGGGAATAATTCTTGGTGACGTTTGTGGTATCTTTTAAATGATAAGCCCCATCTTCGTCACTGACCTGCCAAGTTCCTGTATGGATGTTGACAGAATCTGCTTTGATCTTCCCATCTGTAAGGCCAATTGGTCTTTAATGTCAATATTATGAAGGGCTGTGTGGCCTTGATTGATGTTCAAGGTATAGGTCAATTTTAATTTATCGTCTGAGTTGGTCCACCCCCACTTGCTAAAGACTTCTGGAGTAGGAGGATTCTCACCTGGATTGACCCCTTTGTAATCGATATTTCCACCTGAAATCACTTTCTTATCGATCGTAAGAGTAAAATCAAGTGTCTTTTGTCCTTTGACGACTTGGTGGTCTACACGTGCAAAGAAACGCAGTTTCCCTGTCACATTGGCCATTCTTTCAGGATAGTCCGTATAGGTTACGGTGATGACCTTTCTTTGATCATCTACCGTTGCTGTCGCAACCTTTTGACCACTTGGATCCAGCAGGTCAATGGTGTCCGTTTCAAAGACCTTAAAGTCATCTCCAAGTTGGATAACGGTCTGATCTCCCTTTTTTACACGTCCATTTGGCAACACAAAGTTTGCTTCAACTTGAAAACTCTCCCAAACACCGAGTGGATCTGTAATCGCTCCACCAGTTGATTTCGAGATGTTTACAGATGTCACAACATCATTGATCGTATCTGCATGGACTTTAGCTGGACTATTGGGTTTGGCAAATCCTAAAGCCGCTAATAAAAATAGGGCAACTGTTGTCACAACAGAATAGAGCCACTTTTTCATAAACGATTTTTCTCCTTTTTCTACGTTTACTAGATAAGGTATGTGAGTCGAAAAATTATCACTACATATTGTGATTTTTTACACAACCCATCTTTTTTCATTATAATCGATTTACTTTGAGAAGACAAGCTATTATATATGCTTTTTTGTATTTTAAGTACATTTTTTTGATACAAAGAAAAATAGAGAGTGGGACAGAAATCGGTCATTCGTTAG
>NZ_KV812801.1:101856-123138 GCF_001813505.1 Streptococcus sp. HMSC061E03 | reverse complement strand
TGAGAGGCTAGGACTTTTGTCCCAGCCTCTTAGTTTTTTGCTTATAAGGAAACTCCGAACCCCTCTAGGGACTTGAGTTCAGAAGGTTGGAGTCTCCGCCATTCTCCCAATTGAAGAGTGGGATCTAGCGTTAGAGGACCCATCGAGATCCGCTCTAAATCCACTACTTCCTTGCCACAGGCAGCGACCATGCGCTTGATCTGATGGAATTTTCCTTCTGCAATTTCAATTTCGACATAGGAACTGGCGCTTGTCTCATCCACCTCTAAGATCTGCAATCTCGCAGGCAAAGTCGTGAAGTCTTTGAGGGCAATGCCTGCTTCAAAACGGGCCACATCTGCCTCATCCATGATCCCAGCCACCTGGGCACGGTAGACCTTCGACACATGCTTCTTCGGTGAAAGCATGGCATGGGCGAGCTTACCATTATTGGTCAAAAGGAGCAAGCCATGGGTATCGATATCTAGGCGCCCGACAGGAAAGACTTCCTTGTGACGGGCTGTCTCATCCAATAGATCCAAGACAGTTTGGTGATGGTCATCCTCAGTCGCTGAGATGACTCCAGCTGGTTTATGAAGCAGATAATACACAAAGGTTTCATGGACCAGATTTTCCCCCATAAAGGTCACCTGATCCTTGGCTGGATCAATCTGTAGCTTCCCTGCTGTCTCTTTTTTCCCATTCACTGCGATTTTCTTTTGCTTGAGAAGCTGCTTGACCTCGGTCCTACTCCCCACGCCACAATCCACTAAAAATTTATCTAGCCGCATGATTACTTCCCGCTCTTTCGCACAATCCAAAGGCCAAAAAAGGAAATCAGGATCATGAGGATACCAGAAAATCCAAAAATGAAGGCTGGAGCAGATGAGATCGTCCCTAATAGACTAAGGACAAAGGTCGTTGCGATCGAACCTGCACTACACCCCAACACCGCAATGGATGTTGCCTGACTCAATACTCCAGCTGGCATCTGATCAGATAAGACATTATAAACAGTTGTGAGAGCCACACTATAGGCAAAACCTGCAAGGATGGTCACAATGGCGAGCATCCAGAGATTGGTAGAAACCCCGATCAACAGTTGGGTCAAGCCATAGGCCACTCCCGAAACTACCAACAAGCGATCGCGGAAGAGCTGGGTTAATGGGGAGAAGGCTAATCCTGCAAGGATTCCGACAAATTGCATGGTTGCTAAAATAATCCCAGCAGTTTGGGCAGTACCATGCCCTACTTGCTCGACCACACTTGGAATCCGAACGGTGATCATGACATTGGACAAGACGATAGCTGCCGCAACGACTGCTAAGCCTAGTGCCGTCCGCCATTGTCCCCCCGTCATCTTGACATCCCGGTGTTTTTCCTCCACTGCTTCTGTCTTAGATCCATAAGGCACAAATAAGAGATACAAAAGTAAGATAGGAATACTGATACCGTATACGAGAAAGGCAGCCTGCCAGCCAAAGCGAATCAAAAGGCTGACTCCAAAGGTTAAAACGGCCGTCCCAACAACCTCTGCAGAACCACGAATGCCTAGGGTTTGGACGCGTTCTTTTCCTTTATAGCGCTCACTGATAATGGCAATGGCAGAAACATTGAGCAAACCAACTGCCATCCCAAAAATAATCCGAGACAAAAAGACAACCGGATAGGCTGGACTGATTAAGGGAATAAAGCCACATAGAGCGTAAGCAACTAAGCCCGTCACAATCATCTGACGCTCTGAAAAAAGGCGTCCAATCCATTTATTGAAGATGAGTGAAACCATGATCCCTGCTGAAGGAAGCGAGACCAAGAGCTCAATCATGCTGTGAGGAATTCCCTTGTAATAGGCAAACATGGCCGACTGCGCACTCGAAATTGAAAACGAAGTCGTCAATATAAATGAAAGTGCGAGAATACTCACTTTCTCCATGATTCTTTTCATTATTTTTTCCTTTAAACTAATCTTTTTTTCACACTCCTCCTATAATAACACGAGCTAGTGACAGGACGCAATAGATTGAATTAAAAAAACGAAATGATTTCTCCATCATTTCGTTCGTGCTAACAATTGTGAGGCAAAAACTCCCGTTAGGACCATCAAAGCACCAATCCAGACAAAGAGCAGGTTATTAGAGGGAGCTAGTGGCGTCACCAACTGGATGAAGAAAGAAGAGAGGGCTGATCCGAGATTGCAGCCGATCAAGACCAGCGAGGTCGCAAGGTTCAGGAGATTGGTCGGGATTTTTTCAGATAGGTGATAGAAGATACTGGTGACTCCCGTACTGTAAGTAAATCCGGCTAAGAGGGTTCCTAGAACCAAGCTCCACAGCTGTCCGGACAAGCCAATCAAAGCCAGAGCTAGACCGAAACCAATGCACATGATCATGAGCAAGTTCTTTTTGAAAACATGTGTCAAACTGGCAAAGCCTACCCCTGCTACAATCCCTGTTAATTGCATCAGACTCAAGACGGTTCCAGCTGTTGTCGCCGTTCCCATACGAGCGTCAACAATGATATCCGGCACGCGCAGGCTAATGATGGAATTGAAACAAATGATGATACCAGCAATCACGGCTAGCATTAGACTAAAACGCCATTGAGGAGAGCGAAGGCGGACGGATCCTGACTTTTTCACCTTCAAGCTAGCCTGTTTTTTCTCCTTAGGATAAGGGACAAAAAGGATATAGAGGAGTAAAATCAAGTAACCACCACCATATACGGCAAAGATCGCTGGCCAGCCTAGGGGTAAGAGTTGTCCCACCATAAAGGTCAAGATGGCAGAGCCCACCACTTCAGCAGATCCCCGATAGCCCAGCATCCGAGTCTTGTCATTGCCCGAGTAGCGCTCACTGATAATCGAAATAGCCTTGGCATTGATCATTCCTGTCCCCAAACCAAAGAGCAAACGACTTAGAAAGATGAGAGGATAGTCCTGTACGACCAAAGGCAAGAGCCCGCTAGTTGAAAAGAGTAAAAGCCCTGCGACAATCATCTGACGCTCACTCATCCACCGCTCGATCACGCTATTTAAAAAGAGCATGGCCACGACCGCAAAGGCTGGCAGGGAAACCAAGAGTTCTACCTGGCCTGCTGAATAGCCGAAGTGGCTAAAATAGGCCTTCATAGCCGGCAAACCGGCTGTTATTGAAAAAGATGAGATCAACATGAGCGACAAGCTCAAGAGACTGATTCTTTCCATTGTTTTTTTCATTGTTTATTTCCTACACTTTACTGGTAACATTTGATTTTACTGGTTTTTTCAGAAAAGATTCAAACTAGTATTTTTAATAGAATCCTAGTATAATCAATTTAGAAATAGAAAAACAGGACATTTGTCCTATTTTAGGAGATTGAGATGAAAAAAATTTCCCCATCTACCAGACTCAAGGAAATCATCACAGACTACCAATTGGACCAGATCTTTCCGGGCGACTGCCTCAGCCAGCTGGACCTCGTTCTCTACCAGGCTGGAGATTATATCTGCCGCCAGGGTTCTGAGCAAGATGTCATTCCTTATTTTCTCAAAGGCCGGCTCAAGATCGTTCACAGTCTTGAAAACGGCAGTGACACCATCCTTGAAATCCAAGAAAAACCTGGACTCTTAGGAGAGATTGAGCTCCTGCTCGATCGGGTCTGTATTACATCGGTCATTGCAGACCAGGACTCGCTAGTCGTCCAGCTCCCAGCCCAGCACTTTAAGAAACGCCTCCTGCTTGATCCAACCTTTTTGCGCTCTACGGCCAAGACCTTGGCTGAGAAATTGCACCAGATCAACTATTTGGCTCCTGCCAACTTTCATTATTCGGTCAAGGAACGCCTCGCTACGCATTTTCTGGAACATTGCGATGAAAATGGGACCCTCAAACCCAAGATGAATCAGCTGGCCCTGCGTTTTGGGATCAGCTACCGCCACCTTAACCGCGTCATCAAGCAGATGATCGAAGAGGGGTTAGTCCAAAGAGAAGGGCGAGTCTATACGATTTTAGATCCCAAAATGATGAGTGATTTGTCCATCAAACATGCGGAAACCATCGACAGATAACTTTAATTTTAGGCTCTTTTGTGTTATCATGGAGGGTAGAAAGAAAGTGAGAGTAAAACGATGAAAGCAATTGAAAAAGTTACAAGAGCGTCCCATTTGATTGATATGGATGACATTATCCGCGAAGGAAATCCAACACTTCGAGCTGTTGCAGAAGATGTGACCTTCCCTTTGTCTGATCAGGAAATTATCCTGGGTGAAAAAATGATGCAATTCTTGCACTATTCTCAAGACCCTGTTATGGCTGAAAAACTTGGCCTCCGTGGAGGAGTGGGACTCGCTGCCCCTCAGCTGGATATCTCTAAACGAATCATCGCTGTTTTGGTTCCCAATCCAGAAGATGCCGATGGCAACCCACCAAAAGAAGCCTATAGCCTTCAAGAAGTCATGTACAATCCAAAGGTTGTCGCCCATTCTGTTCAAGATGCAGCTCTTGGCGACGGGGAAGGCTGTCTCTCAGTAGACCGCAACGTCCCAGGCTATGTGGTTCGCCATGCCCGCGTGACGGTTGAGTATTTCACAAAAGATGGGGAAAAGAAACGCATCAAACTCAAAGGCTACAACTCCATCGTTGTTCAACATGAAATCGACCACACCAACGGCATCATGTTCTATGACCGCATCAACCCAAATAACCCATTTGAAATCAAAGAAGGCCTTTTGATATTAGAATAGGGTAAATGACAAAAAAGTAAGGTAGTAGTGAATCATCACTACTACCTTACTTTTTTTACGAGACTACGTCTACTGATTTCTGTCTCTTGGCGCAGTGGTTGATTGGAACTACTCCTACCTGCGGGACTCGTACTTCCTAATCAACTGTGCGGGGGTACTAAAAAGGTCCTGTGGACCTTTTTTGCCCGAGCCTTAAAATCGAAAAGCGAGGTAGAAATCAAACTCTTCGAGTTACCGATTTCTGTCCTGCTCCCTATATTGCCCAATCTCCGTTGCGGAAGACTGGGACGCGGGTGCCGTCTTCTCGGATGCCGTCGATATTCATTTGGCTTGAACCGATCATGAAGTCGACGTGAACGTCTGAGCGGTTGAGGCCGGCTGCTTCGAGTTCTTCTTCTGTGAACTCTGCGCCACCTTCTACACTGGTTGCATAGGCTGCTCCGATGGCCAAGTGGTTAGAGGCATTTTCATCGAAGAGCGTATTGAAGAAGGTAATGCCTGATTGGGAAATTGGGCTTGGGTCTGGTACGAGGGCACATTCACCCAAGGCACGCGCTCCCTTGTTTTTGAAGACCAAATCTTTCATGACTTGATCGCCTTTTTCTGCTGTGATATCTACGATTTCTCCATTTTCAAAGGTCACTTTGATGCCTTCGATGATGTTTCCATTGTAGCTAAGCGGTTTTGTAGAGGTGACATAGCCTTCTGCACGGCGGAAGTCAGGAGCTGTGAAGACCTCTTCTGTCGGCATGTTTGGCAAGAAGCTTTCACCTTGGGCATTGATGGCTCCGGCAGATTCCCAGACGTGGTTTTTCGGCAAGCCAAGGGTCAAATCAGTCCCTGGGGCTGTGTAATGAAGGGCTGAGAATTGTTCCTTATTTAATGTATCTGCCTTGCTCTTGAGAATAGCAGCATGCTTTTCCCAAGCCTTGACTGGATCTTCCTCGTAAACTCGACAAGTCTTGAAGATTTGATCCCACAAGAGATCCACTGCTTCTTCATCGCTCGCCGCATTTGGGAAGACCTTTTTCGCCCATTCTAAACCTGCTGCTGCAGCAACTGTCCAGCTGACCTTATTAGATTGAGTAGCGATGCGCATTGGTTTCATGGCTATACCCAAAGCCTTGGCAGAGGCAGAAAGCTTCTCTGCATCAACACCATTTAAGGCACCTGGATCAGACGAGCGCACACCCAAACGACTAGCCTTGTGGTCTAAGAGGTAGTTCATTTCCGCGATCTTATAGTCTGGCACATTATCCAAACGATCCATCGGTGCATGGAGGAATTTTTCCCGGGTAGTAAAATCATCTGCCCATTGGACAATCACTTCGTGCGCCCCCAATGCATAGGCTTCCTTCACAATCAAGTGGGCCAATTCTCTTTGTTCCACATCAATGTTCAAGACCAAGGTATGGCCAGGTTGCACGTTGATGCCGTTCGCCACCAACAATTTAGCGTATTTTTTGAGGTTTTCTTTAAAATTTGGTAAAACCATTGCTTTCTCCTTCATAAGTGAATAATCTTCTCCTAGTATACCATAAGTCCATGCAAAAAGAGAGTGGGACAGAAATCGGTCATTCGTTAGAATTCGATTTCGTCGTTCCACCTCCGCACAGTTGAGTAGGCCTGTATAAGCTGATGAAATCAGCGTATTAGAGCCCACTCAACAACTGCGTCTTGCTCGACAATCCAAAAACAATTGAGAGGCTAGGACTTTTGTCCCAGCCTCATTTTTCTTGTCCCTTCTAGCTTAAGGAAGAACATAGCCTTGATCATCCACGGTATGGGGTTGCTCTGAACTGCTATTCTCTCTCAAAGCTTCCAAATCTTGATCCAAAATGGAATTGTAGTCTGTACTACCTTCACGGGTTACCCGAGTTGATACTTGGCGCAAGAGTTTTTCATTGAGATTGCGGACCCAGCGACCATTACTATGGTCATTGGCACGCATATAATTCCCTTTCACAATCTCTCCATAAAGGGCTTCATTGACCTGGTAACCTTGCTTACGCAATCCTAACAAACCGATCTCCACGATCTCATCTGGGCTGTAGTCTTCAAAATCAAATGTAGTTGGGATCCGGCTTTGTAGACCTGAATTGACCTGCAAGAAGTCGTGCATCTCTTTCGTGTAACCAGCAAAGATAATAACGATATCGCGGCGGTGGTCCTCCATAAATTTGAGGACTTCGTCCAAGGCTTCTTTCCCAAAATCGTCATTTAAACCGGTATAGAGCGTATAGGCCTCATCGATAAAGAGGACTCCACCCAGTGCACTCTCCAAAACTTCGCGCGTCTTCAAGGCTGTTTGACCTTGGTAGCCTCCAACCAGATTGCTCCGGGATACTTCGATGAACTTCTTCTGCTTGATAACCCCCTTTTGGAAGAGGATATTACCCAAAATGCGGGCCACAGTCGTTTTCCCTGTACCGGGATTTCCAAGAAAGAGGGAGTGCAAGGTCGTATCTTCAACGATGCCACCTTGTTCAGCCCGTTTTTGGTTGAACTCAGCCATGGCCACGAATTGTTCAACTTGCTCTTTCACCTTAGCAATTCCAACCAATCGGTTGAGGGCAGCCATCCCATCTTCTTCCTTGTCGGCTCCTGCTTGATACTTGCCTTGGTTAAGGACAGCATCGATGTCGCTATTGAGGATGGTCTCAATATCGTCAGAACCTTGGGCCACCACCCGATCTGCCATGGTCTTGGTCAATTGCTCATCCAGGTTACGGATCCAGCGACCATTGCTCTTATCTAGCGAGCCATCATAAGCCCGTTTAACATGCCGCGCATAGTAATCCCGGTCTTCGAGTTTGTAGTCACCTTTGCTCAGGATCATTTCACCTAGTTGGACAATCTCATCTCCTGTGAAATCTTCAAAGATGAAATTATTTGGTACCCGAGAACGAAGGCCTGGATTGGTCTTTAAGAACTCCTCCATTTCCTTGGTATAGCCGGCAAAGATAATCATGATGTCGTCACGATTGTCCTCCATAAATTTGAGGATGGTATTGATCGCCTCGATCCCAAAGTCCGCACCGCTGTCCTTTTTATCCAAGCTATAGGCTTCATCAATAAAGAGGATGCCTCCTCGCGCTTTTTCAAGCAGGGCTTGGGTCTGTTCAGCCGTTCCTCCAATATTCGAAGAGATCAGATCGGACTCCGTTGCTTCCACGAAACGGAATTCCTCCCCTGAGAGGACACCTGCATCAAAGAGCACTTGTCCCAACAGACGGGCCACCGTGGTCTTCCCTGTACCAGGGTTTCCCATAAAGGCCGCATGGAGTGTTTGCTTTTCAGGGGCCTTACCACTGGCGATTCGTTTCTTGTTAAATTCCACCATGTTGATCATTTTCTTGATCTCATGTTTAACTTTTTCAAGACCGATCAGGCTATTGAGTTCCTGAAGAGCCTCTTGTTTCTTCTCTGGTCCAGAGCCCGTTGTAGGGGTTGATGCCACCGTTGCATCCATTGCCTGTCCCGTAGCAACGACTTGCGCATTGCCCTTGGCCACTTCTCTGCCAATGAGATAGTCACAACCATCCTCGATTTCCTTGGTCAGATCACGCGCATCGCCCTGCCTATAGGTCACGGTGCCCACCTTCACAAAGGCTCCACCTTGAAGCCGTATATTAGGAGCCGCAATCTTATGGCAAATCAGATGCTCAGCCATCAGCACACCATCATCAAAAACGCCAAATGAAATGGTTTCGGCATTCTCATTCAAGAAGGTCGTTTCCCCAGTCAGGGAAGCAAAGGACTCTTCATAGACGCATAAAAATTCTGTAAATGTAGCCTGGTGAGCTCGGATCATACTATTGAATGAATTGATGGAGGTCATACGATCCGAATCCGAATTGAATTGAACATTATTATCAAGACAGACTCCAGTACCGGTAGGCAACTCAATTTTACAGTTTTTAGACTCCCAGATGACATTCCTCAACCAAACTGGTGGAAAGTCCTTTTCCAGATCCCCGCCTGTAATCGTTGAATTTTTTGCGATCACTTCTGAGTCCTTGGCATGGATCGTATTATTCCCAAATTTTTCAATATGGACATTTTCTAAGGTCAATTTAGATCCTTCTGACAGATCTATCTTAGAAAAAATCGTTGAATTTTGAATGGACAATTCTGATGCTGACATTCCGATGACACTTTGGTGTTTTTCCGGAACCTTCATCCCAACTCCATCCAATGTCATTTTCGAATGCGTATCCATATAGATAAAAAATTCACTATTTGTTGGAGTGGTGATTTCAAAATAGACCTTTTTACAGGTGATGTCTGAGCTATTCCATAAGATCAATGTAGTATAATTCCCACCAACTTTAAACCACAAGTCTTCAAACGTCACCTGAGCTCCCTCTACAAATCGGAAGGAAGCCTCAATGATGTTGTTAAACATGCGCCCATTGCCATTTGGATTTGGGACCACATGCCCCACGAAATGAAGGTTCTTGTCGATCTCGATCACTTTATTTGTCGGCCATTGAAAGACATACCCATTTTCAAACTCGATGGTATCCCCATCCTGCGCTTTTTCAATCGCATCCATAAAGTTCCAACTATTGTTGTAAGGCCCTACTAAATATCTTGCCACGCGCTTTTCCTCTGTTTCATTTTTTTGGAAGAACATCCATTGTATTTCTATTTCCTTATTACAAACACTTATCACTAAAAATTGTAACACAATCCAGTGCCAAAGAAAATACTTATCAGATCTGAAAAGACTGAAAAACCTCTATTTTCAACAGGAAAATAGAGGCTATCAGTTAATCTTTCAAGGCTGAAAATAAGCCGGCTAGAGCAATTGCTCCCGAGAGCATAGCGGTAGAAAGGAGCAGCACATGGTCTGCCACTAACGAATCTTAAGCACGCAGGTCCTCCATCAAGTCTGAAACTGATTCAAAGGGGTGACTCATATTCCGATTTTGCTCTACATCCGTTACGACTTGGAGCAACTTCCCATTATCATCTAATCGAACATCAAAAGGTAAGCCCTGATATTGAATAGCCTGACGGAGAAAAATGTTGATGGCTGTTGTCATATCCATCCCTAAATGATTAAAAATCTGTTGGGCCTGTTCCTTAACCTCACTATCCAAACGAATACTCATACTCGTCTTAGACATACTCTCACCTTCTTTCTATTGATTATTATAACAAAAAGAAGGATATTGTAAATACAAAAGATATACAATTGCATTTTAATATTGATGATTAAGGCAATTCTTATGACTTACTCTCTATAAATTTTTTGACCATAAGTAAAATTTCTTTTTCTAATCCTTTTATCTGATCCGATTCCCATTTAGTTTTTTCTGTTATGCTAGCCATTATTTGTAATTTTAAACTCTGACGATCAAAAATTCCTTCCCACTGTTTATATTTTGCACTCGGAACTAAATTCCCAAATTTCGAATTTTGACTATCTGTAATGATACAAAGGTTCCCAAAGGAGTGTAAGAATTGATCATCCATTTTCTCAACTCTTTCATCACTATTTGGATGTTGCGGAAACCAATGCTCTATAGAACGACGATATGCAAATTTGAACTGATCAAATTTTATACCTTTATACTTTCTTCCTAATTCTTCACGGTTTTTCCACAAGATGTAATCAACAAAATTGAATGCATAAACAGGAATATCACCATATTTCTTGATCATATCTTCCTCGGTGAATAATCTTCCCTCAGCAAATCTTACAGCCATTATTTCAAGAAAATCCTTAAAATAAGAACCAAATTCCGGTTGATCTAACTCTTCAATATGGTTGAAGAGGAATCGCAAACTTTCATATAACCAACGACTATCACGATTGGCAGTGAAAGTCACAGCAAACATAGATTGAAGAAGAATGATGTTTTTGTTCATTTCTGAATCTGAAAATGTATTCTTAGTAAAGCGTTCTTCAACTATGTAATGCTCTTTTGCTTTTCCATTTGGCTGGTATTCATAGTAAGTACCCTTCTGCAAAAACCATTCATCCTTATTTCTGCTTGAAGAATCCATATTTGAATTTCTAACAATGAAATTATCAAAAATATGTTTCATTCTAAGAAGGAATTCACTGAACTCAATAACCCAAGTCTCATTTTTATTTTTTATATCAAATAGAGTTAAGAGTTTCTTATCATCTAACTGAACCTCACTGGTATCCTTACCTTCCCAAATTGCCAATACATGGAGTAAAAACGTCGGAAAATCAATAACTTGGGTATAGTCACCAAAATCTTTTTCTGATTCTGTAATTTTTTCATTGACCTTTATTCCTAATATATCTGATAACTTTCTTCTTTCATTTTGATAAAAATCAATGTCATCATAAATATTATGAAAAGAGTAATTTGAAAAGTGCCATCCGAAAATACGTTCACGCTCCTGAAAATTATCTGCCCTCTTCCGCCTCATCTTAAATTGACTTGCTACTGGCTTATCAAACTCTGCGCAAGCATCCCAGATTCTTGCAAACTTTTGAGCCATTTCTTGATCTATACCGAACTTAGCCATCATTTGCGCCTTAAGAATCTCATGAGCATCTAGTTGTTCTCCTCGAGAATTGAAACGTTCGAAATAAAGATTCAAATCTAAATCTTTAGGAAGAATACTACGAAAAATGATGACTTTATTAAAAAGATAATCAACGAAGGGCTGAGGTTCAAGTTGGCGCTCTCCTAGCACTTTTTTCAAGGCATCTTTAGCATGTCTGTAACCTCTAGTTAATTCATTTTCATCGTCCTCAGAAATTTTTTCATTGATAAATAGTTTTTGAATATTATCGTTTGATTTCTTCCGAGCTGGGAAGGTAAGATTGACAGCTTTCAATCTATCAAAACCAAACTCATGCTTCAAAGCTAAGGCAATCAAATTAAGTGCTGTTGTCCGTTGTTGCCCATCTATTATTTTGAAAAGATCATTCTCTTCATTAACAACTAATGTTCCAATATAATAATTGTCTCTCTTTTCTTGAAAAGCATCTGCCACATCGTTCAATAATTGTTCAATTTCATCATAAGTCCAAGCAAAATTTCTCTGATAAAGAGGAATAGCATAGGTATCTTCATTTAACAAACGGTTAACGGATAAGCTTATATGTGTTTCTACCATTTATCTTTTTCCTCTTCTATAATTTGTTCCATCGTATAATTTTCAAATAATTCTCTATCTATCTTAACCATGAAATCATTCGGAGTCACAGCATGGGCTAAAACTTGAAATAGTTTTTGAACTTCTCTTTGTCTGAACTTCCCGCCTGCAGCGTAGTTTCCTACAGTAGCGTCATATATGGCTCGAGACTTCACACGGGGGTAGTAAGCCCAAATAAACAAGGTTTCTACTATTTCCTTTGATAGCTTATCTTTTCCAAATCTCTCCGCAAAGAGAGAACAAATGTTTAGAAACAGATTGTGGCACTTGCGATAGCGCCCCTTTGAACTATTGTAAATTTTTAACATACCTTCAGGGTAATCTGAACCATTTTCTTCACTCTTAGGATCATTAAAAATTCCTAACTGTTTATTTAAAACATCTATATGATCTTTAATCATTTGATGAACAGATTCAATATATTCAAAAAATTTGCTTCCATCTATGATTGGCATAGTAATTGACATAGGGAAGTTTTCAATATGACGATATAATTCTAGGTATGGAAAATTCTGATTTAAATCAACACCTTTAAAATCGTCAATAAAATCTTCTGTAAAACGCAGATAAGAACCATAACGCTTGTTAGTTAGTCCTGTTTCTCCCCTAGACCAACGTCTCATACGGAAAAGATGCTTATCAAATAAATCTTTCAGACTTAAATCGTCATCTTCCACAAACTGCTCCCATTTCTCAACAATTTTTTCATCTTCTGAGTCTTGTTGTCGCAGATGATAGGCTTTGAGTAAATCATGAGGTTCTAAAGATTTTCCACGATTATTCTGAGAATCAAATAATTGAAAGGCTTCTGCCAAACGTTCCTCTGGCATGATGATACAAGAAATAGAACAATTTTCCAATAAAAATTCGCAAATATCTTTTGCCTGGCTTGTACCAACCAATTGAGTTAAATTTTCCCACTCGTTATAATTTTCGCTTGCATGATAGCAGGATATCTCTCCAAATTCAGCACCTAAAAGTTGATTAGCGCCTTCATAATCCTTTAACTTTTCTAATGAATGAAGAAACAAGGAAATAGAAATTAGTCGTTGTTGCCCATCTACAATATCTAAGTATCCACCATTATCATGAAAGATAACAGAGCCAACTTGATATTCCTTTTTTTCCATAGCATCTCGTAAATCATAAAAAAGATTACGAATATGCTTTCTGTTCCACTTATAAGGTCTTTGATAAGAAGGAATCCGCAAATTCCCTTCTTTCAATAGCTCTCCAACCTTTTTTGAAGTAAATTGAATACTCATTTTATCTGCCTTTATCGTATTTTTTAAAAAACTACAAATTCATATGAATCTGTAGTTAAGGGTAGCTAATTCTTTTGAATAAAAATCATTTATCCATCAAAACAAATCATCAAACAAACTCAACTGATTATCCTCTGGCATATTGCCCAGAATGCCCATTTCATCCATCTTTTCAACCAGGGTTGAGGAGACACCGCCACGCTTACGGAGCTCCGTCTTAGAAAGGAATTCTCCTTCTTCACGCGCCCGCACGATTTGCTTGGCAACGTTCTCTCCTAGACCATCCATCGCGACAAATGGTGGAATGAGGGTGTCCCCATCGATCAAGAATTCTGTTGCCTGACTGCGATAGAGGTCGAGCTTGCCAAACTTGAAGCCACGCTCCCACATCTCATTGACAATCTCAAGGGTGGTGTAGAGGTCGATCTCTACGTTGGAAGCTTCATTATTCTTGCGTTTCTCAGCTATTTCTTTCATTCGAGCTTTCACGGCCTCCAGGCCAGCTCCCATGGTTTTGATATCAAAGGCCTTGGCCCGAATCGAGAAGTAGGCACAGTAATAATAGAGAGGATGATGCACCTTAAAGTAGGCCACCCGAAGGGCCATCATAACGTAGGCCGCCGCATGGGCTTTGGGGAACATGTACTTGATCTTTCCACAGGACTCGATGTACCACTCAGGAACATTGTTTTCCTTCATGGCTTGGATATAGCCATTGCGCTCTTCTTCTGAGATCTTGAGCCACATGCCTTTCCGCACACGCTCCATGATGGTAAAGGCCATCTTAGGCTTGAGCCCCGCGTGCATGAGGTAGACCATGATATCATCCCGACACCCGATAACGGTCGATAGATCGGCAATGCCCGCCTTGATCAAGTCTTGAGCATTTCCCAACCACACGTCGGTACCGTGAGACAGACCAGAGAGCTGAAGCAACTCGGCAAAGGTCGTCGGATGGGTTTCATCGACCATGCCCCGAACGAAGTTGGTCCCAAACTCTGGAATTCCCAGCATACCCGTAGAGGTCCCAATCTGCTCAGGAGTTACTCCTAGAACGTCTGTCCCAGAAAAGAGAGCCATGACGTCTGGATCATCCATAGGAATTTCATTGGGGTCAATGCCTGATAAGTCTTGAAGCTTGCGAATCATCGTCGGATCATCATGCCCGAGGACATCGAGCTTGAGGACGTTCTCATCGATATCGTGGAAGTTAAAGTGAGTGGTCTGCCATTCAGCTGTCACATCATCTGCTGGATACTGAACAGGGGTGAAGTCATAGACATCCATGTAGTTAGGAATAACAACGATTCCCCCTGGGTGCTGACCGGTCGTCCGTTTGACCCCAGCGGCACCTTGGGCCAGACGTTCGACCTCGGCATCTCGGTAGTACTTGCCATAGTCCCGTTCGTAGCCTTTAACAAACCCATAGGCGGTCTTGGCTGCGACCGTACCTACCGTTCCTGCCCGGAAGGCATATTCTTCCCCAAAAATATCGCGAACATCCAAGTGAGCACTCGGCTGGTCTTCCCCAGAGAAGTTCAAATCGATATCGGGTACCTTGTCCCCATCGAAACCAAGGAAGGTCTCAAAGGGAATATCCTGCCCGTTTTTGCTGAGTTGGTGTCCACAGTTTGGACAGTCCTTATTGGGCATATCAAACCCTGATCCATAAGAACCATCCGTGATGAATTCACTGTACTGGCACTGGCTGCAGACATAGTGAGGCGAGAGCGGATTAACCTCGGTGATTCCGATCATGGTCGCCACAAAGCTGGATCCAACGGATCCACGCGATCCAACCAGGTAGCCCCGCTCATTGGAACGATGCACCAGCATTTGCGAGGCCAGATAAATCACAGCAAATCCATTCCCCAAGATAGAGGTCAATTCCTTTTCAATCCGCAGATCCACAATATCAGGTAGTGGATTTCCATAGATTTCAAAGGCCTTCTGATAGGTTAACTCGGCAACTGTTTCTTCGGCCTTGTCGATAAATGGTGTATAGAGGTCGCCCTTGACCACTTCGACTGGCTCAAAGGTCTCTGCGAGTGCATTGGTATTTTCAATAACAATCTTGCGCGCCAAGTCTTCTCCCAAAAAGGCAAATTCATCCAGCATTTCATTGGTTGTACGGAAATGGGCTTTTGGTAGGGGTGCTGGTTGGGCGTTTTCTCCATGGCCGATAGTCCGGTTAATCATGGCCCCTTGCCCGAGACTGCGGACAATGATCTCCCGATAGATCTCATCTTCCGGTTCCAGATAGTGGACATTCCCTGTGGCAAGAACGGGCTTACCTAGGCGATCTCCCACTTCGATCAAGCTCTTGATAATGGTCTGAAGCTCCTCCATATCCTTGACCTGCTCCTTGGCAATGAGAGGCGCGTAGATAGCCGGTGGCATAACCTCGATAAAGTCGTAGTACTTGGCCACTTCGACCGCCGCATCCACCCCTTGCGACATGACCGCATCAAAGACTTCTCCTTCAGAACAAGCTGATCCAAGGATCAAGCCCTCTCGGTGGGCATCCAGCACGGTCTTGGGAATCCGTGGGACCCCTTCGAAATACTTGGTCCCAGAAAGAGAGACCAGTTTAAACATATTCTTAAGGCCGGTCTGATTCTTGACATAGATCGTGGCATGCTTGACCCGCGCCTTCTTATAGGAATTTTCATTGATCAGATCGATATTCAAATCCTTGAGATTGGTCACCCCATGCTTTTCTGCTACATCCTTGATAAAGATGAAAAGCAAGCGCCCCGTCGCTTCCGCATCATAGTTGGCCATATGGTGATGTTCCAAGGCGACCCCAAAGCGCTTGGTCAAGTGCCCCAAGCTATGCCATCTAAAATATGGGTAGAGGTTGCGGGCAAATTCCAACGTATCGATGACTGGTTGGGTGATTTTTGGAAGGCCATGACGCTCGTAGTTGACATTCATGAAGCTCATGTCAAAAGTGGCATTGTGGGCGACAAGAACGGTTCCCTCACAGAAGGCCTGAAATTCCTTCAAGACCTGCACCAAAGGCTTGGCCCCACGGACATGTTCATTGGTGATCCCTGTCAATTGGGTCGTAGAGGCCGACAGAGGATGGCCCGGATCGATAAACTCGTCAAACTCCTCAATGACATTGCCCTTGTACATCTTAGAACCGGCGACCTGGATCAAGTCATTGTAAATGGCTGAAAGTCCCGTCGTTTCCACGTCAAAGACCACATAAGTCGCTTCATTAAGGTCCAGATCCACCTCGTTATAGGTGATGGGCACATTGTCCTCTACGATATTGGCTTCCATCCCATAGATCAGCTGGATCCCAGCCTTCTTGGCTGCTTTAAAGCCATGTGGGAAGCTCTGTACATTGCCATGGTCGGTGATCGCCACCGCCTTGTGGCCCCACCCAGCTGCCTTGGCAACTAGCTCTTCGACTTCCGGCAGGGCATCCATGGTCGACATATTGGTGTGGGCGTGGAATTCCACCCGGCGCTCACCTTCTGGCATCAGGTCCTTGCGGGCATAATGCACGACCTCCTGGATGTCTTGGACATTCATAGTTAAGTCGCGCGTGAAATTATTCATTTCGATATTTCCCCGCACCCGTAGCCAGCTGTTTTTCTTGATCATGTCAAATTTCTGGGCTTCTTCCTCATTTTTGACCCATTTCTGAAGGGAAAAACTCGAGGTATAGTCGGTCATCTTAAAGCTGATCAAAACCCGACCGGTCCGTGTCACCTTGTGCTCCACGTCAAAGACCACACCCTCAAAGACAATCCGGTTCTCTTCTGTCGTGATCTCGATCATCGGAGTGATCTCAGCATTGTCTAGCTTAGGTTTAGTCGCCGCCTTCTTAGCCTTGAAATCAAAGGCTGGCTTTTCTTCAACCGCTGGTGGCGGAGCCATCTGAGCCAAGGATTCCATGGCCCGCAAGGTCTCTTCATTGGCCGCTTGGAAGATCTTTTCATTTTCCTGCTCAAAGCGCGCCACTTCTTGCTCTGTCAACTCCTCATCAGACTCCACTCGACAGGTAAAATGTGGAAAACCAAAGGCTTCCAACTGCTTGGCAAGATTTGGCAAATGGTTCTTACGAAAATGCTCCGTATCAACCGAAGAAGGCCCAGAGATGATCAATTCCTGCCCTTCCGCGCGCACCTCCAAGTCTTGGTAGAGTCCCTTAAAGCCTTGACTAGCACAAGGTCCTTCCTCAAAGACCTCTCGGTAGTAGGCCTGCAATAAATCCGCAGAAAAATCCGGATTAGCCACTTGGATGGTAAAGGTCGCCTGGTTTCCTGTCTTTGAAAATTCATCCTTCAAGCGCTGGCGCAATTCCTTAAACAAAGCAATCGGCAAGACTTCCGCAAAAGCAAAGCGGAACTCCCAAACCCGACTGACCTTGTGCACCACGACTTCTTGAATCTCCGCATGCAAAAAGGCACTGGAAGATCGCATCTCCAGCGGCATATCCAGCTGATCCATTAAAATTTCAAAGGTGTTGGACATTGTTTCTCCCTTGATCTTGATTCTTTTGCTCGCTTTTGAGTGGCCCGCTTCTAAGCAAAAACAGACCATTCAAAAACATTCGTAACCCTTATTTTATCACAATTTAAGGATTAATTCGAGGGAGAAGTGAAGACAAAAAAATCACCGATAGGTCGGTGATTTCTCTTCGTCATTTATTCAGTTAAGGCTGATCTATCATTTATACTTCATCCCCATGATGATGGCCACAACTGCTAAAATAGGCAATAAAATTAACATCCAGATTCCAATCCACATTTCGCGCTTATAAGATTTGTCTAGTCCACTATAGCGTTCAACGTATGATTCTTTTGGACAGGCTGGATTATACCAGACCGTCATCTTCGATCCCAGTGGAAAAGCATCTTGAAAAAGATTGCCCTTTGAGACTGTAGAATTGGTGTAGATGGTTATCCTTTGTGCCATCAAATCGATATCGCTGGCTGCTTGATTCGTTTTCCAAGGAAGTGTTGCCCGCACCACCCAATAATATTTCAGGCTATTTCGATAGGTCTGACCATCCACTCTATATTCGACAATTGGAGCCGCTACAATTTGTGACCTCTTATAGCCAACTACCACTCCCTCAATGCTCTTTGAAGAGAGAGTCTTAATCCTAACTTCTCTTCTATAAAAATGTCCAAAAAAGAGTACGTTAAACAAAGGAAATCCAATAACAGCCACAGCAATTACTAGAAGTATTCTGATATCGGGCATACCCATCACCTACTTCATCATCAGATCTGACATACTAAGACTCATCTTCGTTTCATCTGATATCTTCTCTACGATCGAGTTTTGTTCACTCGTCAAAGGAAGCAACAAGAGAGTCGCTGATTGGGTCGGTAACTTAGGATTATTCGATAGACTATACTGGACCACTTGATCTTGGTAAACAGATTACCCATCATAACTCCAGCTAATTTTAAAGGTCGCATCATGGTCAATATTCGTTGTAGTTTTATTGACCAACATAAATACTGCATATTCTTGTTGCTCTACAGTATAGGTGTTCCCTGTATAATACACAGTGATATCCCCTTGATCGCCAACTTCCGAATGCTCTTTAACTAACTTTTTCCCCAGTTCCATCAATTCTGATGTCTTTCCTTCGAATTGAGGCGCGACTACAAATTTCAACCCCTTTTCCTCTTTAGCAGACGAGGAAGCCTTTGTAGTTTGCTCCGTTTTGCTTGCGGTTGCCTCCTTGGCCTCTTTTTTCGGCTGAGTGCAGGCTGTTAAAACAAGCACACTCGCCAGTAATAGTAGCATCTTTTTCATGGATTATTTTCCTTCTTTTATGATTGAGTTAGATTTAAGAATATTTTCTACTATTCATACCGAAAATTAGTTTGAAGAGCAAGTTAGTTACTAGGTGGGGAAAGTTGTGGATGAAAAAGAGAGAACCGTGGTTCTCTCTAAAATTAATAGTTATAAATTTTCAGTATAAACCATTGATGATAAAATTCTATCGTGTTATTTAGATTTCGTTACACCTTTTTTAATAGTCTCCGAGTTCTCATCAAGCCAACGTTGATAGATTTCAGCAAATCGCTCCTCTTCTTCATCGCTATAACCAGGATATACAACTTTATCCACATCTTCACGATTAAAATAGAATAACTGTTCTGGATTTAATCCTATTGGGTAAAAGGCTGCAGAATAATCAAAAAGAACACTTTCCCCATTTTGATCAATAGTCACACCCCTATTAAGAATCATGAGTTTTTGACTTCCTTCTTTTAAATATACGATTGTTCCGATTGGTAATATTGACATTTTATTTCCTTTCTTCTACAATTTTTCAATCTTTTTAACCACAATTTGACCTTGCTTATAGGGATAAGCAATTGGATAACTTCCTAGAGTAAACATGAAAAAGAATAAGGATACGATTCCATTGATTACCAAAAAAGCTCCTTCTGTTCCATTATTCAAACCAAGAAAGAAAAGTAAACAAATGAAAATTGCTCCAACCAAAGGATATACTCCTCCATTACTTTTCTTAATAGTTGTAAAGGTAACTGTGTATTTATGGCTGTTTTTAGGAATCCATTTATCTGCTTTTTTATGGGCCACCTTTAATGAAATCAAAATGGCAAAGTAAGAAATAAGCATAGAAATTGCAAAGAGTAATAACTTTAATAACACTTGCTCACTAAGATTGTTTTTAATAAAAAGCCGCTTTATAACATCGTAACCAATTTTGACAATTGGTTGTACGATAATGGCTGCCATTGTTGTACTTACAGGTGTTGTAGGCTTAATTTCGAACTGATTGTTATTCTTTTCGATCTCCACCATACCCACTGTAATCGTATCTGTTTTAAATCCCCAGTAATAACTCTTTGGACTCATTGTACTTGTATCCATGATATACTTCTTTGATTCTTGATCTAACTGGACAATCTGAAAACATGTCATACTTGAATTTTTAAATTTTAATTCCACTTAATTCCTACCTCATCAAAAACCAAAAACATGTTGAATTGACTTTATACCTGAGTCAAAAGTTTTGCCAACGCCATCTAATGTCGAATCAATAAATTCACCTGTTTTTTTCAGACCCGAATGAATATTATCCCCCACCCATTCTAGTCCTTTATTAAGATTATCACCAAAATCATTAGCTATATCTTTAATACCTAAAAAATTATTATCATAGGCTACTGTTGCAAGATAACCAATTCCAATGCCTGCCATAATAGCCCATCCAACTGGATGACTTCCCATAAATCCAACTAATTCCATTGCAGCTGGTGTGAACATACTACCTCCTGTACTAGTATATAAGATTCCTGTAGTCAGCATATCAACTCCTACTGCTGTAGATGTAGTTGTGGCTGCCGTATGCATAAAGGCACGTCCCGCATTCTCGTTTTGCAAATTATTATAATAATCATAGCCTATAAATGCCGAACTTACTGCTGAAATTCCAACAGACGAATTAGTTCCTGGTACTGGAATGTCTACCTCTGAAGCCAAACGTTTAAGGAAACTTTTAGTTGTCTCTTTTACTACATTATTAGTATAACCTTTTACGTTTGAATTCATAGATATATGTACATTACCCATTTTATCTGTTTTAGCAAAGTATTGAATATATTCTGCGAGTTTTGGATAATAAACTTTAATTTTTTCAAGTTGCGATGAGGTAAGTTCTTCTGCAACTGTAGAACCTACGAGCTCTAAAGCCTCCTCATAAGGAACCCCTTCCTTTTCTGACACTTCTTTAGCCGCTGCTTTTAACTTTTTATCTTCAATTGCCTGTTTATGCTTATCAACAGCCAATTGGACTGTCTCTGGTATATCTCTATTCGAAAATCGCTTCTTATAAGCATCGATCTTCTTCACATCATCGTCATTAAGCTCTTTCCCGTCTTTTATTTTCTCAAGCACCTTCTGATAATCTTCATCTATCTTGGCTTTTTTATCCCATTCACCTTCGATACTATTAGCCCAGTTCAACGTTTTTCCAGAATGTTTGGGGAATGTCCCACCGAAGCTCGCGAAATCACCCTGTATCATATTCAATCCAGATGCCAAATTCTTCACGACTGTGTCCATGCTCTTTTTAGCATCGCCTTCAAAAACTTCATTGGAACTTCCCGCAAATAGATTCAACTTACGAAGTTTATCCATCTTCTCATTTTTTTG
>NZ_KV812801.1:99295-101756 GCF_001813505.1 Streptococcus sp. HMSC061E03 | reverse complement strand
ACAGCTTCACTGAGGTACTCAGAATACATGATTGCCCCTTTAATCAGTGGCGTAATCACACTCACTCCGTATTTTTTCCCTGAATCATAGGCACTCCCTTGCAAGTTACCCGCTCCATTGAATTTAGAGAGGGCTTTAACCGCTGAGTTGTAAGCATCGATTCTAGCCTTTCCAACGGAAGACATGGTCTGACCTTGTGCATCCGATGAACTTAATACCATTTTGACCATATTATCAATTCAATTCCTGTTCTACTATTTGTCTCTTTCAATATACGATATAACTATTTCTTTATCTTATTTCAATTTTATTATTTTTTTAATAATCTATCAGTATTATTCATCAAGACTTAGTCGAGGATAATTAATATTATCTTTTTCCTTTTTGAATTTCTGTTGAAGTAACTCTTCGGACTCGTCAATATAACCTTTAAACCAGACCTTAGCTATGTTTTCTTTGTTAAAAAAATATGCCTGATTATCTAAACTACCATTAGGATATACACAACCAGAATAATCAAAATAGCCTATCACTCCATGGTTATTGTAAAGTGGATAACGATTTATTATCATTAACTTCACCTCTCCATTATTCAATTGGACAATACTTCCAATTGGCAACACTTCATTCATTTATCTGATTCCTTTCATTTAAATTTAATACTATTCTAAAATTTTTAAAATTAATTATATTACTTAAGAAACAATAAACATTTATAGTATCTTTAATTTAGGTACTTATTTCTTTTAACAAGGTATCTACTACCTTTTTTCTCATATATAAACGATTAGCAAAACATACATATATAACAAATAATAATACTGAATATATGATTAAACTTAAAAAATTTCCAATGATTAAATAAATTACAAATGAAATTACTAAACTAAAGATAACTGCAATGAAATATCCAAAAACGAGCATTAAGTTCTTCTTTTCATAATGCAAATATTCTAAATACTCAATATCACTAAAAGAAGCCGGATACAGGTCTAAATTCCTATACTGATACTTTACAAAAAAATTTCCTAAAAATATTGAAATTAATGTAAATAATATCAAACTTAAATATTTTATTACAAACACACCAAATATATCCATATTATTAAATAATCGAACGATTGGCAGTGTTATTAAAATAAGAAAAAGAGTATAAAATTGTTGATTTTTAGAACTACCTTTAGGTAATGAAAAATAAAGTTTATTAAGCCTCAAATCATAATAGACCGTTTTATTTTTATAGTTACTCAAATTCACTAATTGTTTATGATTCTCTTTTTTTTCTAACATTGTAAAATATTATCCTTATCTAAGAAAAAACTGAACCTAAGCCACTGAAGAAACCAGAAACTGCATCGCCCACTTCTTTCATTTTTGTTTTTACAGTATTAACAACTGCATCAGAAGAATCTTTTACAAATTTTGCAATCTTATCTTTGTTATCATACACGAAGTCGAAGAGCATCGACCCTGCTACTCCTGCAACAAAACCAATTGCTCCACCAACAACTGTACCTGCACCTGGAACCAGTGCACTTCCAATTGCTGAACCTAATTTAGCTGCTCCAACACCAATCGCAACATGGGCACTTGTCTTTATACCTGCATCAACTATATTTGCTCCATCATTAACCTGCATTGTGAAATCAATAGCCGCACCAATTATTGGTGCTCCGTATTTGGCAACACCACTAACAAATTGACTATAAGCAGGATTAACATTGATTGGAATAGTAGTTGTCCCACCTCCTGCAACTGCTCCCACCAATCCATATTGTGTATTTTGTGGATTATAAGCTAAAATTTTCCAAACAAATTTCACAAAACCTTCAACGCCCTTTTCTATAACTTTACTTTTTGCTAATTCATTAAGAAATGCAACTCCACCACTTATAATTCCACTTCGCAATGATTGATAGGTATCATTTGAAATTTTACCCTCTTTTTTATCCTTTTCAAGTCTATCTAATGCTTTCTTGGAATCCTCATCTAGTTGAGATTTTTTCTCACGCTCTTCCCATTGAGTAGAAATATCAGTAATCCAAGAAGTTTCCTTTGGCATATGAAAAGTTCCACTAAAATTTGTAAACTCTGCTTGAATTTGGCTTAAACCAATTTGAATACTTTGAATTAAAGTGTTAATCGGGCCAACCTCCCCTTCTCCTGAGAAAACTTCATTGGAACTCCCCGCAAATAGATTTAGTTTACGAAGTTTATCCATCTTCTCATTTTTTTGAGACGTTAAACCATCCATACGAGAAGATATATTTTGCAGGAGACCCTTATCCGCATGATCACTTCCTTCCATAGCATGTAAACTACCTCTAAGACTACTAATGCTACTTTCAAGGTTTTGGATTTCACTTTCAAGCACGGCTGAATCTAGATCTTCGTCCCCAACTTCTGACCTATATTTTGAGGGAAGCTTGGGTACAGCTTCACTGAGGTACTCAGAATACAT
>NZ_KV812801.1:98869-99195 GCF_001813505.1 Streptococcus sp. HMSC061E03 | reverse complement strand
ATCCATACGAGAAGATATATTTTGCAGGAGACTCTTATCCGCATGATCACTTCCTTCCATAGCTCGCAAAGTACCTCTAAGACTACTAATGCTACTTTCGAGGCTTTGAATTTCACTTTCAAGTACGGCTGAATCCAGATCTTCGTCCCCAACTTCTGACCGATATTTTGAAGGGAGTTTTGGTACAGCTTCACTGAGGTACTCAGAATACATGATCGCCCCTTTAATTAGTGGCGTAATCACACTCACTCCGTATTGTTTCCCTGAATCATAGGCACTCCCTTGCAAGTCACTCGCTCCATTGAAGTTAGAGAGGGCTTTAACCG
>NZ_KV812801.1:34315-98769 GCF_001813505.1 Streptococcus sp. HMSC061E03 | reverse complement strand
CCGATGAACTTAATACCATTTTGACCATATTACTTTTTCGACTCCTGTTCTATTAATAGTTTCTTTCTAGCGTGGTAGAGTTCATTTAATTGCTCATCCAGCTGATTTTCTCGCTTCTTAATATCCGCTCTTCGTCCTTCAGACCATTCTTCAACCATAGCTCCGATGCCTTCTACACTCACGATTAGATTTTCGTAGACTTGATAGTCTTTGGAAGATATGGGCAGCGTTAAGATCTGACGAAGAGGTTTTAAGCTTTGTCGATGTAGTTCAAACATTTCCTTTTCTGCTCTCTCCACTTTCCTTTTTTCTAAGTTCAGCTGATCGAGCGATTGGGTAATGTTTTTCTTCTTTTTATCGATCTCTTCTAAGGTGATTGGTTTCATTATTCTGCAAAGTATCCCGAATTTGGTACAAACTCTCCGCTCTCACCAGGAGCTGCACTGGTTTCTGGTAAATTAGATGTATTGGCATCGATGTTGGACGCGATATTACTATCCATGGCTACAAATTCTGCCGCAACCCCATGGATCAATTCTACAAAATCATTTAGCACACCACTAATTGAGGCTGCATAGTTGGCTTCCTCTGGAATTTTTTCTGCAGCTGTACTATTTCCTGGATACTCACTCGATCCATCTAGTGTGACTGGGCCAGGTGCTGTTATACTTCCTGCCGCACTCGCTATTCCTGAAGCGATAGAACTTGCGACTTCTTCTCTACTCTGTATTGGTGTCATATAGTTACCTCCCTATCCATTCTTGGTGATTTTAAGTTTAATAGCTTGCTTGCGATCATGCAAGTAAATTTCATCTGAAGCAAGACGTGCTTCTCGATTATTATAAGGCTTATCTAGGAACATTTGATCCATCAATCTCATACCGATCATAAACCATTGAGCATTGCCTTTGAGATATTTCGGTACTTCATTGATGTTATTTCCAAGATAGGCATATTCACTTCCTATTACAAAGTGCATACCAACTCGTGGTCCATTATCAAATAGATAGCGTAGATCTTTTTCTGTGAGTCCGTGATCAACAATTGCCTTAATAGTTGGCATCATGATCAACCAGTCTGAATATAGATCTTTTTCAAGACGACGATTAACCTCATATATTAATTGTTTAGCAATTTCAGAGATTTCTTGGCTACTACTAATATAAGTAGAAACTCTATCCTTGTAGGCAATACATTCTTCTAATGGATCCACCAGCATAATATGTAATTTTGATCCAAATTGAAGTGCTGTATTTAACAAATGTTTTTGCTGATTTTCCAGTGATTCTGGAGAGTCCGCCATAAATACCAGATTTTTCAAGCGATCAAATGGAATCTTGATAGTTTTGACCATTTCAAAGTCAAGTCCAATTGGAAATTCTAGATTTTCCATGGACTCTTTCACATCCTCACGTCCGTAGAACACTGCCTCTGTCAACTCATCTGGCACCATTGGGATGCCTGCTGGGGTGAGGCCTGTCCACATCTCCTTGAGGCTTTGGACTTGGTCGCGGAGGTTGTTGATGATTTGGATATCATTGTCCCCTGCGACGGGTAGGGCGAATTGGACGACATCGACTTCGTCACGCTTCATGAGGGCGCGTCCCTTGATGTCTTCCATCGTAGACGCTAGTGGGGTTGCTCCCACGATACCGCGGATCTCAGAGATATCATTTTGTGGCAAGGTAAGCTGGTGCTTGAAGTTTGAATAGAGCTGAGCCCGTAGGTTATTCTGACGGCTAGCTGTGATGATCAGGTGCACACCGATGCTGAGACCTTCACGGGAGATGCGCATGAAGAGCTTGAAGAGGTCTGTCTCATAAGCCTCGTCCTTCATGGACTCATAGCTATCCATGAGGATAACCATGGTAGGCTCTTGCTTGCCAGTCACTTCACGGTAGAGGGCGATGGTGCCGACACCATGCTCAGAGAGGAGCTTTTTGCGGCGATCCAACTCGCGGTTGATGATCCGGATGAATTTCTGGATTTTCTCTGTCTGATCAAGCAAGAGGCTATCGGCCACATGTGGCAATTGAGTCAAGGGTGCTAGACCATTGGTTCCGAAATCGAGTAAGTACATGGTCAGATTTTCTGGACTCTGCTTGCGAGCCAGATCCATGGCGACTGTCTGAAGGAAAGTCGTCTTTCCTGTCCCTGGACTTCCGTAAAGGAGGATATTCCCATCTTTTGACAGATCAATAGCGACAGCTTCTTGCTTTTGCGCTTGCGGGATATCGGCGACCCCGATTAGGACACTTGGAGCTGTTCGTTTTTGCCAAGCCTCGATCGGCACGACCTTGTCCAACTCATCCAGCGTGATCCGCTCTTTGAGGGGTGGCAACCATGGTTGAGCCACAGCTGCGATGCCTTCTTCTTGGTGCAAGTGGTTGATTTCTTGTACGATGACATCTAGCTCTGTTGGCACTTCCTTGATTTCTTCTGCCATATCCAGACCGGATAGGTCTTGGTTGAGGACTTCGTATTGGCCCAGTTCATTAATCAAGTAGATGGTATGGTCTTCGATCCCTAGCTGGTCCTTTTCAGGCTGGTAGTCTGCTCCTGACCAAGCGGTTTGGAAGAGTTCATAGACTTCGTTATTCCCGACTTGGAGGTAGGCACGACCGGTCTGGGTGATCTCAGCCGCATCTGCTGTCCGCAGCATCTCCATGGAGTCTCCACGGTCTGCTACCTTGAGGGCTAGCTTGAAGCGGGAGTTGGACCAGATCTGATCATCCACGACCCCAGAAGGTTTTTGCGTCGCAAGGATCAAGTGCACTCCGAGGGAACGCCCGACACGCGCGATAGAGACCAATTCCTTGATGAAGTCTGGTTGGTTGACCTTGAGTTCGGCGAACTCATCACTGATCAAGAAGAGGTGAGGAAGCGGTTCAGTCGCTTCACCCAGTTTAAATTTCTTTTGGTATTGGTTGATATGGTTGACCCCATATTGACCAAAGAGCCGCTCCCGACGATGGATCTCCGCATTGATAGAGGCTAGGGCCCGCATGGACTGGGCACCATCCAAGTTGGTGATGGTCCCAAGCAAGTGAGGCAGATCCTTGAAGAGGTTGGCCATTCCCCCACCCTTGTAGTCGATGAGGAGGAAAGCCACATCGTGGGGGTGGAAGTTGACAGCCAGGCTCAGGATATAAGACTGAATGGTTTCAGACTTACCAGAACCAGTTGTCCCTGCGATCAAGCCGTGGGGTCCATGAGCTTTTTCATGGAGATTGAGGTAGACCAAATCGTCCTTCCCGCGCAGACCAATCGGCACGGCCAAACTTTGGTAAGGAGCATGGCTCTCCCAACGACTCAAGACTTTGAGGTCATTGAAAGTCTCTGCCTGATACATTTCAAGGAAGGTCACCGAGTCTGGAATTGAGCTCTTGAGCTGTTGGATATGCTTAAGAGGGGCAAGGCCACGCGAGATGGCTTCCTTGTCATAACCTTCAGGGAAGTGATCCAATTGGAAGTCAAGCTCCCGAAGGACCCCTTCTTGCAGGAGCAATTGCCCTTGGTTGCGGTCCTTGATAGAGATAACGGTTTGGATATTTTCAGAAAGAGATGAGAGCACGTCTGCCACATAGATGATGGAGCAGCCGAGCTCTGTCGGATCCTCACGGAAGAACTCCATGATGACATGGTCCAAAATCAAGGTTTCATCGGTGATGAGGACCACATAGTGAGGGTGGAAGATCTTGGTATCATTAGCTTTTTCTTCCTCTTTTTGCGCCTTGCGGAGCTTGAGGATTTGGTTGAGACTGTTCAAGACCTGATCGCGTGTCCGCTGATTGTAGACAAAGCTACGGACATTCATGTCTTGCAGAGTTGCATGAGGCAACCAGCGCATCCAATCCCAGCTTTCTTTTTCCTCTTCTGGAATGATCGGAATAATGGTCAGATCATGGTAAGAGTGAAAGACAGCCAATTGGGAAACCAGGAGTTGCAACTGCTCTAGCACGATAGGACGAGGGCCGACGTACCCGACAGGTCCCCGATTAAGGCTAGCTACAATCGGAAGATTGTCGATCTTTTGGTGAGCTTGGAAAAGGGCATAGCCTTCTTCTTCCAAGGCATCTTTTTTCCCACTGCGTTCTTCCTGACCATATTTGAGCTCATAGCTAGTTGGAACCTTGCCCAAGCCCAAACGATAGGCCAAAAAGTCAAAATGAAGCGGTGTTTTTTCGTAGATCCGCGAGTCATAACGTTTGACCATCTTGGTCAAGTCTTCGATGGCTGGGAAATGGTAAAACATGCCTTCTCGCTGCTTACGAGAGAGCTGTTCCAAGTCCTTGGCCTTGTCCTTGAGATAGAGATGGTAGAGCTCCACGCGCTCTTTCTTATCTTCTTTGTATTTCTTACGATTCTTGAAAAATCCTTGTACCGAAAAGATCACACTGACCACAGACATGGATACCGTCGCGATGATATAGAGCCCCCGCGGTTGGAAGATGGTGATCAAGAGGGTCACCCCAACCATGATGAGGGGTGGCATGATCAACTTCAAGAGTTCATCGGATGGTTTTTGAGGCTCCGCTCCCGGAGGATTGATCAAGATCTTGTCTTCCGAACTCCGGTAGATGATCCGCGGAGACCGGTGGTACTCTGGATAGTCTTTGTAAAAGTCATAACGCGAATGCAAACGCGGCACCAGATAAGGACTTACTTCGACAGCCCCTTCCACGCCAAATTCTTCCGGGTAGAGCTTAAAGGTCACATCTCCAATGGCCAGCTCATCTCCAAAAGCTAGTGGAAAAGTTGCTTCACTGACAAGTTTATGGTTATGATAGAGTTTTCCAGATAAAAGCTGACATGTCCAAGTCTGCTCTTTTTTCACAAGAAGAAAGCGTACTGGATAGTGCAAGCGCACATCTGCACCCTTTTCATCTGCTACGAGAATTTCTTCCTTGTCTAGCAGTTCATAGGTATGGACTTCTCCTGTCGCCAAGTAGCAGACCACATCCCCAAGGATCTTGCTATTTTCAAGCACACCCTTGTCTTCCCCATACTGGTAGAAGATTTCACCTTGACTCCATTGGAAATGAAGGGGATTTTCTTGCGAAGCCAGGGTCAACTGAGCTGTTTCTTGATTCGATACGGTCGCTGTTTTTCCCTCTTCTAGCGCTAGCTCATAGCGAAAACCTTTTTTATAGAGTATGATACGTTTTTTCATAGACTACTCCTTGTGGTCGCTAGACTCAGTCGAGCTTGCAGTTGTAGAAGACGAGCTTTCTGTTGAGGAGCCTTCTGTAGATGAAGCTGTTGTTGAGCTGCTAGTGGAAGCTTTGGTTTCATCTGTCTCTGCTTCCAAGAGTTTAGAGCGAGCATCCCAGTATTTCTTGTATTCGCCCTCAAGCTCAGAGAGTTTTTTCTCGCGCTGTTCACCAGAGAGTTTTTCGCTATCACGTGTCGCCTTGATTTCTTTACGAAGGGCATAGATAATCAAGTCTGAATCGTCGATCCGCTTAGCCGTATCCAGCGCTTGGGTAAAGTCATGACGACCGATATAGATCCAGTAGTGGAGATAGAGGCTGTCTGACTTGAGCGTGACGTTATTGAGGATGACCTTCTTTTGGTCCTCCGAGAAATTCAAGCCTTGCAAGTAAGACGTCGCCAACTCATATTTCTGTGTCATCGGAAGACTGCTTGGAGCCACTCCTTCCAGCTCATCGATCACACCCGTATAGTCTACCTTGAGATAGGCTGTATCCGCTTGAAGCAACTTTTCTTTAAAGGGTGCTTGGAAAAAGACCAAATAAATCAAGGGCAAGAGTAAGAGGGCCACTACAGCTGAAAGCCAAACCGTTGCCAACTTAAAGATTCGGTGTTGACTGTTGACGACTTGAAACCAAGGTCAAGGTCTTTTCTTCCTCTTCCTTGCGTTCTTGGTAGGCTTTTTCTAAGAGAGCTTTCATCTCTTCTAAGCTAGCGGCATCACGGATTTCCACCAAGAAATCTGGCAGATCTTCTAATTCAAGCGTGCCTTGATAGAGTTCCATGAAGTCCCAGTCCCCAAAGAGAGTGACCGCATAGCACTTGGCCTGACGCAAGAATTCAACCTGATCCCACTTGCGTGGCACCATCATCCCCGGCACTCCGCGATAAGCGATCTTGACTTGCGCATCCTTGGTCACAAACAAATTGATAGGATGCAACATAAAGGTCACCGGAAGCTCCAAGGCTGGCGCCAAATCCAAGACATTGATAGCTAGACGCAGACGGTCTGACACGGGTAATTCTTGGGTTTCTTCAGCACTCAATCCTAGCGCATCTGTCTGATAGGTCAGATGAATCTGGTCTTGATCAGCTATCATGCTTTGCTCTAAAAACAAGGGATGATGGAGATCCAAAATCCATAAATTGCGTAAATCCTGGCTATCCACTTCTGAACGCTTAAGGTCCAGCCGCCAGCTCGTTTCTTCTTTTTCAAAACGGAAGACTTGTTCTTCCAGTGTAAATTGTTCTTCTTTCACCTTACCACTCCTCAATCTCGATCAGATCACCACTCGTGATCGGATACTCTTGTACCACCTTGCCTTCATCTAGCAAGATGCCCTTATTTACCACGCGCAACTGATACTTGCTTCTAGGCTCCATGGCAGACCCAAAGATCTGATCCAATTCCCGAATCAAGCGTCGCACCTCCATCCGTGTTGGGATTCGGAGGTCATGGCTTGCACCATTCATACGGAAGGTGACATTGATATGTTGGTCCATTTAGGCCTCTTTTCTATAGATTCGATAGGAAATATAGCCAGCAATCCCAAAGAGAAGGGCACTCCAAGCCAGCATTTGCAAGGCTGGAATAAAATCCGACAAACTGGCCGAATTGTCCTCCACATTGGACTCGAATTTAGATAATTTTTGATTTTCAGGCTGGAACAGGTCCGCTTCAGGCCCCGTTTTTTTCTTTCCCTTTATAGCAGAAAACAACTGGCCGTCTGAATCGGTCAATTGTTTCTCTTGCTTGCGTTTTTCATCTGCTAATTTTTTCTGATCCTTCTCATTGAAAAGAGACTCAGTCGCATCCAATTGGCCCCCAAGTGTCTTTTCCTGCTCTGTCTCAAGACGTGAGTTGTTGACCTGCAGACGATTATCAATAAAATCATCTGCAGAAACAACAGCTACTGGCAAGAGACTAAAGACAAAGAGAAGATACATCATTTTTTTCATAAGCTTGATTCAATTTCCTTTGTTTGAGTAAACTTCTTTGGAATGAAGATATTGGCAACCGCCAAAAGGCCGAAGAAGACCAACAATCCGAAGAAGACGCCGATACCGGCTGTTTGTCCATCAAAGTAACCCGCAAACTGTCCTTCTAAAATAGAAAGGAGGTTGACATTTTTCACCAGTGCTGGAAGGCCTGATAAGGTCGCGGTCGTTCCGATCGCACTTGATAGGTAGACATAGCTGATCAACATGAAGAAGGCCAGTCCCATTCCGATCACACGGAAGTGTTTCAAGAGAAGGTATTGCAGTTGTACCAAGACAAAGCTTGCTAGAACCGCTAAGAATACCCAAGAAGGTACATATTCACGACCAACAGAGAGTTGAATACTTGAAATCATTCCGATCACCAGTCCAAGGATGAGAGATAGTCCCACAAGGACACCGACAGACAAGAGATCTGATTCTTGCAAACGATCCAATTTGAAACGATCCTTAACCTTACGGATGATTGGCTGAGTCGCAAAGAGATAAGCTGTAAAGAGGCTCAAGACTTCCAACATAAAGATCCAGATAAATGGACGGTAGACGTTGATGGTCGCTTTCACAGAAGACGATTTCTCTGCAACTGGATTTGACAAGAAGTCGAGCAAGACTTCATTTGGCACTCCGTTTTCATAGGCATTGTTGAAGACCTTACGGAAGGCTTCGACGAAGTTCCCATTTTCAGACAATTCCTTGTCGAATTCACCCATCAAGCTCTCTGCATTGCTAGACAATTTCTCTGTATTGCCTTGGGCTTTTTCCAATTCTTTGTTCAATTGACTAAAGATTTCATTGGTAGAGTTAGCAGCTTCTACATTGCTACGAGATGAGCTCTTAACACCTTCTGTCGAGCTCAATAATGACGTGTATTCAGAACCAAGAGCTGACAAATCTGCATCGGTCTTGGTTTGAGCCTGTGTCACTGTTTCTTGTGATTTTGAGATCTCTTCTAAACGTTTTTGAAGCTCTGCATATTGCGTCAATTGATCGTTGATATTTTGGGTTAGATCCTTGTTGGTGTTTTCGATCGCTTGAAGATTGGCCTGCAATTGTGGTCCCAAGTCTTGCAACTGTTGGAGTGTACCATCTAACTGGGCTTTCACACTCTTCGTTGCATCCCCAGATTCATCCGTTTCAATACTCTTACGGTAGTCCTTCATATTACTTGAAACGGCAGCCTTCACGACATCGACCAAAGCATCTGTCAAATCCATATCTTCGATCGGATCATAGAGCGAATGACGATTTTCCTTTTCATCTTTTGGATAGTAGGCATCGATCAATGCTCCCGCTCGTTGATAATCCAAGGCAATTTCACTAGCTTTCGACGCATAGTTAGCGACAGCTGTTTTCAAATCATCTGCAGATACGGTCACACTGGTTGAAGAAACTCCATTCACAAGAACTTCAACATCAATCGCGCTTGGCATAGCTCCTCCATCTTCAACGAGGTGAATTTGAATTTGTTTACCATCTTTCAGTTCGACTTCCTGCTCACCACCACCTGCATAAGTCTGTCCATCATAGGTCCAAGTATCAACCTTGACCCCTGCAGGGACATGAATACTAACTTTCTGTTTTCCAGATTTAGCATTGAGGACATCCGCAACTGCCGTTGATTTGGCATCCACTTCTGCAGCCAATCGTTTTAATTCATCGGCATTCCCTTTTGCTTGCCCCTTCGTACCAGCAAAAGCACTATCAAAATCAATCGCTGCGTTGAGATTTCCATACTTATTCAGATTCAGACTAGCAGGATCTAAAGACGGAAGTTTTTCAATTGCTTGACGAATGTCATCATCCGCTTTATCTCGAGCCTTGCTGATAGTTTCGATTTTTGGCTTTCCAAGCAAGGTACGAAGAGTGACTTTGTCTCCTTCTTTTAGCCCATAGTAGTCAAAGATCTTCGCTTTTACAGAAGAGTCGATGTTCTTTTCGTGCTCATCTAATTTGTCGCGTTCTGCCTTGATCCCTTTTTCGAGGTCTGCCACACGATCATTCACATCTTTTGTCAAGCCTGCATAGGTCTTGGTACCTGAAGCATCTCCTTCGGTTTCAGTTGGTTGACTCAATTGTTTGGTAATTGCTTCTTGGTTTTGTTGTAGATTCTTATACAACTCTTGGGTCTTTTCACTGACAACAGACTGGTTCATAGACATCAGCTGGTTCATGAACTCTTCATGGCTGATCTTATCCTCAGAGCGTTGCTTGATCAATGTGTCGAAGTTTTGACCGTACTGATCCTGAGATTGGGTCAATTGATCAAAAGCCTGTGTATAAGACTCAAGGACTGTCTTCAAGGCATTGTTCGACTCGACAGAAGACGTAGACAAGCTATAGAGACTTGGGAAGATATTCTTGGAATCCAAGGCCGAATCCAGCAAGTTGCTTCGGTAAGAACCAATGTTGGTGGATTGAATTTTGTTACTTGTTTCCACGTTCTTTTGAGCTGTATAAAGGTTGCTCAAAATGCTGACCATATACATATCAACCAACTGGCTATTCAAGTCTGAAACGATATCTTTAGCGACTTTATTGGCCTCGTTCTCAACCTGAGAATTTCCAGCCGCATTGACCTTATACGTCACCGTGGTCTTCTCTGCATTAACCGCGTTCACTTCCAAGACCTTCTCTGAGAAGTCACTTGGAATGACAATCATCAACTGGTACTTGCCATCTGCAAGCCCTGACTCAGCAGCTCCACGAGGGAGTACAGACCAGTTTTGCGAATTATCCCGTTCGATATTCTTTACATAACTAGCCCCAAGGTTATATTCTTTATCATTCAGTTTGACCGCCTTGTCTTCATTGACAACCGCAATGTTGAGCTTGGTGTTTTCTGTCGTTTGCACGGTCTTGGCTTCGTTTTGCTTTTGGTCCTTTTGAACCGTCGTATAAAGACCCACTACAGATCCCATCAAAAGGAGCACAACCGCACTCTGACCGATGTATTTTAACCATTTTTTA
Source organism: Streptococcus sp. HMSC061E03 (assembly GCF_001813505.1). Taxonomy (NCBI): domain Bacteria; kingdom Bacillati; phylum Bacillota; class Bacilli; order Lactobacillales; family Streptococcaceae; genus Streptococcus; species Streptococcus sp. HMSC061E03. The sequence continues at coordinate 88,590 of NZ_KV812801.1, read as the reverse complement.
TTTTTAACTTCCATACCTTTTCCTTTTTCTAATTCATAGATACAAAATAGGGGTTAGGAATTAAGAATCTAACCCCTATTTTCTATATATCAAAAGACAAAAGGGTGATCTACCTACAAGAAGTAAGATCACCTCCAAGACTATCTTAGTGGATTTGTGCAGCGATATCTTGGTCAGTTTGTTCAACGATATCAGCAACTTTGATCAATTGAGCGTTGATGTCTTCCAACAATTGAGCGAATTGTTTGATTTTTGGAGACAATTCGTTGAATTGTGCTTCAAAGCTATCAAATGCAGATCCATCCCAGTTTGCGTCGATGACTTGTTGTTCATGAGTCAAAGTGTTAAGGATTTGATCGATTTCTTGAGAACCTTGTGCATAGCGTTGTGCTGATTGACGTAGTTCTTCTGGAGTTAATTTAATTTGAGCCATATGTTTCTCCTTTTGGGCTGATACCCTTATATTTTTTTCATAAACAATACATTTTAGTACGAATTAGTAAAATGCCAGATAACTGTATATTTTACCTTTTGCTCCCTTTTTGTATTATTTACTTAAAAATATCTTAATGAAATATTGCCAGAATGTCAAGTTTAGAGGGCTAACTGATAAAACATTGTAACTTTGTTACAATTGTGTAACATTTTGTCATAAACCTGTAATATATTTTCTGAATTCCTTGCCCCAGTAGTCTCCAACTAGTATTATTTCTGAGAAGAAAAGAAGACACTCTGTCCTTTTATATTAACTCAACACATAGATAGAAATTGTTGATTTTAGGTGTTTTTAAAAGCAAATTTTGAAGATTTTTGTATATTTTTTCATTTTTAAAACTTTTATGGTATAATGAGAACTGTTTAGAGCTTGTTTTATACAAGATCGAACACCATTAACCTATAAGGAGTATATATGAAAAAATTTCTACTTGCCTCTGTCTGTCTGCTAGCTCTTACCGCTTGTAGCCAAGGCCAACAAGGCAAAGGAACTACTGCCGCTTTTTCCAAGCAAGAAGCCACTCAAACCAAAAAGGAGCAAGTCCAAACCAAGACCTTTGTTAGTGACCTCGGCGATCACCACCAAAACAAAATTCAAATTGGCTACAAGAATGATGAGATTGTTTCCATGACCATCATGGGAGTTGCACCAATACCGGATGATATGCAAAAATCAGATGTCGCTGAATTGAAGGAAGTCTATCAAGAGGAAGCTGATAAAGCAAATTCCAAACACGGTGTTAACGGACAAGCTGGAATCAACACAAGCATCAAAATCGCTGATGATAAACAGACCTATACAAACGTTATGCATGTTGATTTTACTCAAATGAAAAAAGAAGATTTTGTGAAATTACTGGCTGATCAAGGGGAAGAAACCAACACTACCATGTTGAAATATCTAAAAGGCAAACCTCAAGATCTCTTTACCTATTTCAAAGATCAAGGCCTCAAAGAAGAAAAATAAAAAGAGCTTCCTGAGTTTCATCACCATACTGGTGAGAGCTCAGAAAGCTTTTTCTTATTTGTTCAGGATTGAAAGAGTTTCAAGGAGATTGTCCGCATGAACCTCGATGGTATCTCCTGTTGCTTTGATTTTCACTTCTACGATACCTTCAGCTGCTTTTTTACCAACTGTTACGCGGATTGGAAGTCCAATCAAATCACTATCGCTGAATTTGACACCAGCGCGTTCATTTCGGTCATCCACCAAGACTTCGTAGCCTTTATTCACCAAGGCTTCTTCGATCCGATCGGTCAAAGCAAGGCTTGCTTCATCCTTAACATTGACTGGAATCAAATGCACATCAAATGGCGCCAATTCTTTAGGGAAGTTAATTCCCCAAGCGTAACGGTACTCCCCTTTTGGAGTCTTATTGACAAAGAGGCGAGCATGTTGCTCCATAACGGCTGAAAGAAGACGGCTGACACCGATACCGTAGCAGCCCATGATGATTGGAACCGCACGACCGTTTTCGTCCAAAACATCTGCTCCCATGCTAGCGGAGTAGCGTGTGCCGAGTTTGAAAATGTGACCGATTTCGATCCCACGTGCAAAGTTCAAGACACCTTTCCCATCTGGTGAGATTTCGCCTTCACGAACTTCACGGATATCGACGTATTCTGCAGTAAAGTCACGTCCTGGGTTGACACCAGTCAAGTGGTAGCCTGTTTCATTGGCACCGACTACTGCATTACGGCTGTCTTGGACCTTGCGGTCTGCGATAATCTTAACATTTTCAGGAAGATCAACTGGACCGAGAGAGCCAAAATCAGCTCCTAATAATTCTTTCACTTCCACTTCGGTTGCAGGTTCAAAGAAGTCTGCGCCGAGGTGGTTTTTCAACTTCACTTCATTGAGCTGATCATTACCTACGAGAAGGGCAACAACAGGCTCACCATCTGCGATGTAAACCAAAGTCTTGATCGTAGCTTCTTCTGGAACATTCAAGAATGCAGCTACTTCATCAATCGATTTGACACCTGGTGTTTCCACGCGCTTCACTTCTTCTTCCGCTACGACACGGTTACTTGGCTTGTATTCGTTAGTAGCCATTTCCAAGTTCGCAGCATAGGTTGATTCACTTGAATAGGCAATGGTATCTTCACCAGAGACCATCCATTTGAGCAATTCTGCTTTGATTTCTTCTTGGACTTCTGCTGGGATCTCATCAAAGGAAGCCACTGATTTGTCTAAAACAACCCAACGGTCCAAGTCTGTACGAGCAGGCGTAACAGCCATAAACTCTTGGCTATCTTTTCCGCCCATGGCACCACCATCACCGATGATAGCCTTGTAGTCAATGCCACTGCGGGTGAAGATCCGCTCATAAGCTGCCTTGTATTCATCATAAGTGACATCCAAGCTATCGTAGTTAGCATGGAAGCTATAACCGTCTTTCATGATGAACTCACGGGTCCGAAGAAGACCGTTCCGTGGGCGTTTTTCATCGCGGTATTTTGGTTGAATTTGGTAGAGATTCAACGGCAATTGTTTGTAAGATTTTACTGAGTCGCGCACAATAGCGGTAAAGGTTTCTTCGTGAGTTGGACCTAAGATAAAGTCAGAGCCTTCACGGTTTTTCAACTTATAAAGATCTTCCCCGTAAGTTTCGTAACGACCAGATTCACGCCAGAGATCCGCACTCAAAAGGGCTGGAGCAAGCATTTCTACTGCTCCAATTTTTTCGAATTCTTGGCGCATGATGCCTTTTGCTTTTTCAATTACTCGATTTGCTAAGGGCAGATAAGAATAGACCCCCGCTGATACTTGGCGAACATAACCTGCACGCAACATCAAAGCATGGCTAATGACTTGGGCATCGCTTGGCATTTCGCGAAGCGTTGGAATCAACATTTTACTTTGTTTCATGGACAATATCCTTTTCTATTTCAAAAATAATTTCATAATATCATTCCAGGTGACAGCAATCATCAAAATAACCATTACAGCTACACCTGCAAGCGTCATATAGGTTTCTACTTCTTGTTTCAGTGGCTTTCTCCGGACGACCTCGATCAAATTGATCAAGATTTTTCCTCCATCCAAAGCGGGAATCGGGATTAGATTGAAGATCCCAATATTAATAGAGAGCATAGCCATAAGAGATAAGACTGCCGGAATTCCTAATTGAGCAGCTTGTGAGCTGGCATTGTAGATGGCAACCGGTCCACCCAGTTTATTGAGACTAAAGTGGAAAATGATATCTTTCAAAGCTCCCAAAATCCGTGTCGCTGTATTCCAGGTATCTGTAAAACCAGACAAGAGTTTATCCACAAATCCTGTCTTGAGGCCATTTGTCACACCCAAATAGTAACGATTCCCTGACTTGGTTGGCTTCACTTTGACTTCTTTTTCTTGGCCGTCTGTCTTGACCTTCAGGGTCAATTCAGGAGCCGTCTTGCTGTCCTTGGTTGCTTTCTCAACAGCGTCTGTCAGCTCATCCCAGTTGCTAACGGTATCGTTGTTGACTTGAAGGATCTGAACAGTGCTTTTGACACCGACCTTAGCCAGCGCCCCATCAGGTGCCACCTGAACATTGTTGCTGTAGTAGTCAATCGCACCACCACGCATAAAAGCTAGAAGTGAGTAGACGACAATACTGAGGATAAAGTTGTTCATAGGACCCGCAAAGTTGGTGATTAATCGTCCCCAAATGCTGGCATTCTGATACTGAACATCTCTTGGTGCAATCCGCACTTCCGTCCCATCTTCTTCAACGATAGTCGCATCATGATCGACATCATAAGTCTTGGTCTCATCGAGAACCAAGCCTGTAATTTCCAGTTTGTCTTCAAAGTCAAACTGGGTAACATTCATGGGAAGGGCTGTCTGATCCAGATTCTTTCCTGAAAGATTGATCCGGACAACCTTACCAGCCTCATTTAGTGTCAAGCTAACAGGCGTTCCGGTTTTAATCTCCGTTGTATCTTCACCCCAACCAGCCATACGCACATAGCCACCTAAAGGTAGAATGCGAATCGTATAAGCTGTTCCATCTTGACCAATATGGGCAAAGATCTTGGGACCCATCCCGATCGAGAATTCTCGCACCAGGATGCCCGATTTTTTTGCAAAATAGAAATGACCAAACTCGTGAACGAGAACGATCACTCCAAAAATAACAATAAAGGCAATAAACTGCATCGTTCTATACGTGGTTTCCTTTCTATCTCTTCTGTCTTAGAACAAGCCCAAGAAATGCATCAAGGGAAAGACAAAAATCAAACTATCAAAGCGGTCTAGAACACCACCATGTCCTGGAATAAATTTCCCAGAATCTTTCACACCGAAGTGGCGTTTAATCGCACTCTCTACCAGATCTCCAAACTGACCTGCAATACTAAAGAGGATGGTAAAGAAGATCATAGCAAGAAAACCATGTCCACCTGCCACAGAGCGATCCACGATCATATAGATCACAGTTACCGCAACTGCAGACAAGATTCCCCCAAGACTGCCTTCAATCGTTTTATTAGGAGAAACCGCAGGCATGAGCTTGCGTTTCCCAAACCGGCTTCCTACCAGATAAGCACCTGAATCTGTAGCCCAGACAATAAAGAGGGCTAACAAAACCTTATCAATACCAGCAATTCGCGCATCTACTAAGGAATGGAAGCCGAGTCCAACATAAAAGCTGGACGCAATGGGGTAGACCACATCTTCATAATTATAATTCTGAGCAAGAACAGTTGTCCCCATGAGAATCAAGACAACCAGACCATAGGCAATCATATTGCCATCTGCTGGAAGGTAAGGGAGGTAGTCCTCAATCGGCAAAGTCAGGACGAAGGCCGCCAACATGGCTAGCGCTCCTTCAAAAGTCGCTGTCTCAAGTCCCTTCATCTTGAGCAATTCATGAACCCCTAGCATGGCGATCAAGCCAATCACAATCTGGAAGAACACCCCTCCAACCATTACTGTTGGAATGAAAAAGAGCAGGGCAATTCCTCCAAAAATCACACGTTTTTGTAAATCTTTCGTCATCATTTTCTCCTAAACACCACCAAATCTCCGATGGCGATGGCTATATTCTACTATGGCACTTCTTAGTGCTTCCTCTCCAAAATCTGGCCACATCACATCTGTGAAATACAACTCACTATAAGCAGCCTGCCAAGGAAGGAAATTACTCAAACGGATCTCTCCGCTGGTACGAATAATCAAATCCGGATCCCTTAGGACGCGTGGCAAACTCTCGGTATAGAGAGAATCTGCGATCATCTCTTCTGTGATATCTTCTGGACTGAACTTCGCATCCAAGACTTCTTGGGCGATCTGCTTCACGGCCTGGGTGATCTCAGCACGTCCACCATAATTGAGCGCGAAATTCAGGATCAAGCCTGTATTGAGATGGGTCATCGCTTCTGCTCTTTCCAAAGCCTCCAGCGTTTCTTTTGGTAATTTCTTGGTATCACCGATCATTTGAATCTTGACATTGTTGCGATGCAATTCGGGGACAAAACGATCATAAAACTCAACCGGCAAGTGCATGATGAACTTGACTTCATCTTCAGGGCGTGTCCAGTTTTCCGTAGAAAAGGCATAGACAGTCAGGACCTGAACCCCCATATTTTTTGCTGCAATCGTCACTTCTTGGAGAGCTTCCATCCCTGCCTTATGACCGAAGACGCGCGGTTGCATCCGCTTTTTCGCCCAGCGACCATTGCCATCCATAATGATCCCAATGTGTTTCGGGACTTCTAAAGGTATCTCGATTTTTTCTTTTTTCTTAAAACGAAACATGTTTTTCTACCTATTTCAATATTTATCGCTTCATTATACCATAAATCCCCATAAAATAGGGACTCTGGCCTCTTTTTTGAACCAGCAGGACTTTCCTTCATCACATCGTCCTATTTGCCCACCAAAAAAGAGGCCCTTGCCTCTTCTTTGATGATTATTCTTCGATGGCTGAATCGGCATCTGAGCTAGCACCTTCTGTAGCAGTGGCTGAGATTCCTTCTGATACAGGAAGAACTGTTTTGATCGCTCCCAATTCAAAGGTCAGGTAGACACCATCAACATCCAAGACAACGGTCTTGCGGTCTGTGTCGACTTCATCGATGGTTCCGTACAAGCCACCAATCGTGATGACTTCATTTCCTTTTTGAAGTTTATTCAAACTTTCCATCCGTTTTTGGTACTGTTTCTTTTGGCTACGGCTCATGAAGTACATCAAACCGACCATAAGAACGAGCATAATTAGCAAACTTCCGCCTTGCATATGTTTCTCCTTTAATTTTCATATATGCTATACTATATCAAATTTCGCCCGTCTTTTCAAGTTTTCCCATCCTCTTCAAGTAAAATCAGACTCCAGCCTCAGAGAGGAGGCAAGTTTTGATGAAAAAGAAAAAAACCACGAAAAGTGGGCTACTGACTAGTCAATCGTAATGCCATACTTTTCATGATTCTCATCATACCAATCAATCAAGGCCAAAGCCGTTTGATAGGTAATATTTTTGATTTTACTCGTTCCCTTCGTCAAAGTCGCCAAGCTCATTTTGCTGATGTTTGTTTCAGTTGCGACACGATAGCTCGTCAAGCGACCGTCAACCATCAGTTGAACAACGGCTTCCACTTTTCTGTATTCGGGAGTTGAGTAGATATCAATTGTATTGCTCATCTTACTTCCATTCCTCAAATTTTATTCTTGTATAGATTATATACTTATTTTCTTTATTTATTAATAATTTTGCTCAAATTGGATTAATTTCACTAATTATTGATGTTTTTTTAGCCCAAATAGGAGGATTTTGGCCTTATACGGCGAATAATTTCCCCCAGGTGGGAAGAAAAAATAAAGACTGCTATATGATAGCAGCCTCTATTTTTCACAAACTAATTCGCCTTAGTCTGCTTGTTTATCAGTGTTTTCTTCCTTCTTTGTGTCTTTTTCTCTGATCACAAGGACACCATCTTCCATGTCAGCTTCAAGATGTTTGGCATCCAAGTTATCCAAGTGGAAGTCTGTGACTTTGTCACGGATTTGTTGTTCAACTACCCGACGGAGTGGACGAACACCCATCACTTCATCATAACCTTCTTCAGTCATGTATTCTTTAGCTGCATCGCTCACTGCCAAGTCGATTTCTTTCTTAGAAAGGGTCTTATTGACATCTACCAACATCAAATCAACAATCTTAGAAAGGTCTTCCTTGCTCAAGTGTGAGAATTCAATAACAGCGTTGAAACGGTTCAAGAATTCTGGACGGAAGTAAGGTTTCAAACGATCCATGAGTTCTGGTTTATCCGCATCTTCTGTCAAGTTGGCTTCGTAACCAAAGCCAGCGTTTGAAGTGGCGATAATCACAGTGTTCTTGAAGTTGACCGTGTTCCCTTGACCATCTGTCAAACGACCATCATCCAAGACTTGAAGGAGAAGGGTGATCACTTGAGGATCTGCCTTTTCAATTTCGTCAAGAAGGACGATTGAGTAAGGGTTACGGCGAACACGTTCTGTCAAAGTATTGCTATTGTCATCATAACCAACATAACCAGCTGTTGTACCAATCAATTTAGAAACGGCTGTGCGGTCGCTGTATTCTGACATGTCCAAACGGATGATGGCATCTTTGGTACCGAACATATCAAGAGCCAATTGTTTAGCCAACTCAGTCTTACCGACACCAGTAGGACCTACAAAGAGGAAGCTACCGATTGGACGGTTCCCTTCGTCAAATCCTGCACGGTTCCGACGGATAGCACGTGCCACTGCTTCAACGGCTTTATCTTGACCGATAACCTTAGTTTGCAAACGGTGACCCATATCTTTCAACCGTTCGATATCAGTTGCACCCATTTGTGATACTGGAATACCCGTCATCCGTTCTACAGATTCAGCCACATCGTTGATTGTCGCTGTTACTTTATGGTCTTCCGTATGGTTTTCAATTTTCTTTTCAAGTTCTTCGATACGAACTTTTGCTTTCAAAGCTGCTTCGTAATCTTCTTTAGCTGCAGCTTCTTCTTGTTTGGTTTTTTCTTCTTCAATTTCATGTTCCACAGCATGAACATCCGTTACTGGATGTTGGGCTGCCAAGTGAGCAGCTGTCACATCGACCAAGTCAATGGCCTTATCAGGCAAGCTACGTTGTGGAATGTATTGGATCGAATAATCAACTGCTGCTTTCAAAACTTCATCTGGCAAGATGACATTGTGGTGTTTTTCATAAAGATCACGGATCCCTTGGAGAATCTTGAAAGTATCTTCAGCTGATGGAGCATTGACCTTCACTTCGTTGAAACGACGAGCAAGAGCCGCATTCTTCAAGATAGTGTTACGGTATTCATCTTGAGTAGTTGCCCCAATGACTGTCAATTCCCCACGTGAAAGGGCAGGTTTGATAATATCCGCAAGACCTTTAGAACCTTGACCATCACCTGTGCTACCTGCACCAAGAATTTGATGGATTTCATCAAAGAAGAGAATAACATTTCCCATAGCCTTGACTTCTTGGATCAGATTTTGAATATTTTCTTCAAAGCTACCACGGTATTGCGTACCAGCTTCTAGACCAGAAATATCAATCGAGATGATTTCTTTGTTCTTGATAGCAGCCGGAACATCCCCGTTCACAATAGCTTGTGCCAGACCTTCTACAACTGCTGTTTTACCAACACCAGCATCCCCTACAAGAACAGGATTGTTCTTGGTACGACGAGACAAGATTTCAGCAGTTTCTTGAATTTCTTTATTACGTCCGATGACCGGATCCAATTTTCCTTCACGAGCTTCTTCGGTCAAGTTGCGACCAAGTTTTGCAAGGATCCCATCTTGTTTCATTCCTTTACCTTGATGGTGTTGCACTTGCTCGCTTCCTTCATTTGGAAGTTGACCAGTTTGGCGGTAAATAGCGAATTCTTCTGGTGTCACTTCACGACCGTTGATCATGTAGCGACGGCTTTCAGAACGAAAACCACCCATGTTTCCCATTAGTTGATTGAAAAGATCATCCATATTGTTAAAGTTGTTATTCATATTGTATACCTCTAATTTACATAATTTTAATTCATTCTTGAAAATTAGCAGACCAATTGGCTGCTGTTTGATTGTTTACATAATTTTAATTTATTTATTTAATAATAGCCCTACAGGCTAACAGTTTCTATTTTCCTTTTATCAATTAGTTGTCTTAATTCTGGAAATAGCATATCACCATCTCCTTTCCACTATTGATCTTGTAAACCAGTAGGTTTTTCAACCTCTTTTTGTTTACATAAATTATTATAACGTAGACTGATTTCTTTGTCAACACTTTTTTACATAATTTTTAAAATTTATTAAAAAAATCTGGAGTCACTCCAGATTCCATATTTAAATAGAAGTTCTTGGCTAGATAGATTTAAATTTCCCAGCTTTTTCTTGAATAGCCGTCTGTACATTTTTAGCAAATTGACCCACCATGGACTGATCCAGTTGCTTTCCAACTACCTGGACGCCTTCTTCGGCTACTGTTGTAATCGCCGTCAATCCATCATTGTAACGCTTCTCAACTCCTGCCTTGCAGGTCAATAAAACGGGGGCATAGACAACACGGATTAAATCTTTTTCAAGTTTCTTTCGGCTTTCGATGATCCTCATCTTATCTTTCATATCTAAATCAAAGAAATCTTTAACTGGACTATCACCCATACTTCCTCCTCTTCTATACTATGAAACTTTATCTTGTGCAAACTCCTCTTCCAGTTGGCGTCTATCTTTCCGGTAGGATTGCCATAAATTCTCTTCCTCGATTTCGATCTGTTTTAAGGCTACTTGTGCAGCTTCTCTAGCTTCGAGATCATACTCTTCTATACAGCGATGGAGGGACTCCCATCCACAACTGTTATCAACTTCCTGCTCTTGTAAGAAGGAAGCTGCCATCGCATACTCTTCTTCCAGCATATGGGTGAAGAGTTGCTGTTTTCTTTCTACTAGGCAACGCTTTTCATCTAGCTCCAAGCGCGCTTTTTGGAACTCTCTTTCCAAGTGATCTAGTTTCTTTTCCTTTTTTGAAAGAGTAGATGAAATTAATAAGCTAGTTGTTCCCACTGGTTCATTTCTCCTGCTATTTCTTGATCTTTTGCTTTTAAGAGTTCAATTCCTGCATTCACTTGCTCATTTAAAGCATGGAATTCATTCGATAAGGACTGATATGCAGCCAAACGATTGTCAAACCTTTCTCTTACTTCAGTGACAACTATTTGCCTTGTTGCACCAGCCTGTGCATAGGCCTCTTCTACTTCCGCAAGATTGAGAATGAAGCCTTTCGGAACGGTCTGTAATACTTTCTCCAAAGCTTCTAAATCCGTATCCAGTTGTACCTTAGATTTCTGAGCTTGCTCCATCCCTTCATCCACTACTCGAATCAGCTCATCAGAAGCCAAGCGCGCCTGCAAAGCATCCAGATAGATCCGTTCACTTGAGCTCAGTCCACCACCTGTTTTTTGCAATTTATCCTTTAGGCGATAGTAAACCTTCATCCGCTCTTCAATGATTTCCTTGCGAGTGATGGCTTCCGTTCCCTTTTCAAGAACCAAATTCCCGTCCTTATCATAGATATAACCATGCATCATGTGCTGAAGGCCCGTATTTATCAAATTCTTAGTTTTGAGGTGCTTGACAATCCCACTGGATTCCTTGCTTCCAGAATCCTGATAGCCCAAGCTAACCAAATCTTTATGGTCAATGTGGTTGTAGATTTTGTACTTCAGCGAATCTATACGCACTTTTTGCTCAGGTGTTAAGATAGGATAGGCATTAGGGCCATTATATAGGTGTACGGTCCCAATATGAGAAGCTTCCTCTTCCGTCAAACAGGCAAGCGCATACTGAATATTCATAGAACCCAGAGAGTGACCGTATAGATCGATTTTGGCATTGGGGTATTTTCGGATCACCTCTTTCAAATGAGCTGCAGCATCTTTAAACTGCGGAGGCGGGAAAGTACCTCTATCTTTGTTGTACTCTTTTAAAATGGTAGCCCCAATAAATACTGGAAACTTTGCTTGACTATCAATTAGAATATCCGTTCCCATACCATATAGATTTGCTTTCGCCTCACGATAAGCATTTGTTATTGGATTACTTCTAATACTCTTGACAAAGCTTTTTACATTATTTCCAACATTTTTATCGAGTAAACTAAACGGATAACTAATAAGCTCCGAAATATTAGAATCGGCAGTTTCATCCCTTTTTTTCAAATTCTCCTTAATCTTATCTCTGGTGAATCTTTTCGCATAATCTGTCGCATAGTTCGCCGCTCCATTGGGACCAAGAATGTTAGAAGCAGCAGGCAAATCTGTCTTTACCCAATCCGTAAATGTATCATGGAGTAATTTTTGTGTACTTGTTTCAGTTTCAGATCCCTTCATCAAAACTGTCACGTCATGGATTTGGGCACGTTCTTCATCTGAAGCAGTATAGGGGACTGGATCTTCATTAATTCCCATACCATTATTTGTTAATACAAAAACTTGTTCTTCATTTCCATTGGTACTGTCATATATATGAGAAACGTGACCAATGTACTCTTCATTCTTGGGTCCAATATCGAATTCCCGTCCAACTTTTATATCCTTTTCATACTCAAGTAATGCAGTTTTAACATTTTGTTGATCATTAAAATTTAAATTTTCAGCCATTTCAATTTCCCTTCAGAAGGTCGTTCAATTCCTTTGTTTTACCATAGTATGTCTCTTCATACTTACCAGTAACTGAATCTTCTTGTATAGTTGTACTTAACAATAAATTTTCATTGTCATTGATAATGATTTTGATCATAAGCCCTCCCATCGGATTATAATCTAAATCATCTTTAGAAATTTTATATGATTTTATTTTTCCTTCTGGAGTAAGAGCTTTAGGGTCTAATTTTTTCAACATATTTTCAATCGCCACTTTCATCTTCGTACTCTCTGCAATTTGAATCATTTCTTGTTTTTTGGCAGATTGTCCATTAAAAAAGCTACAGCCTCCTAAGCTCAAGCTAAATACTACCATTATCAACACAATTAATTTACTTTTTTTCATTTCTTCCCATTTCTTTCTCTAGTTTTCTTAAAATTTATTATACAAAATTCCATCAACGTCTGAAATGTTACTTTTGTTAAAAAACATTGCCAAAAGGTTACAAGCACTACATATTGATGTAACATACTTGGCCCAATGAATAAATTCTATAAAATAGATGAGGTTGCTATTGCTTGTCTCTTTCTATTAATTTCGTTAATTCTTTAGGCGTTCCTGATGTGGCAACAAGATATTCTCCTGAATCCTCTTCTATGACCGTCATATCAATCGTCAACCGATCATCCCTATTAATGACAATTTCGACAATAATTCCTTCCATTGGATTATATTTTAATTTATCTTTTAAAATTCTATAAGACTTTATTTTCCCATTTGGAGTTAATGCCTCTGGATCCAGATTTTTTAAATAGCTTTCAATTGCTACTTTCATCTTCTGACTCTCTGCGATTTGAATCATTTCTCGTTTCTTTGTAGATTGTCCTGTAATAAGACTACATCCTCCTAGAAGTAGCCCTGACAAAATCATGATTACGGCCACACTGTATCTTTTTTTCATTCTCTAGCAAGTCCTTATTTAGCATTTACTAATTTCTTGGATAATTCCCCTGAAATGACTACTCCATTCTGTTCCAGATGCCCATCAGCCTCCTGGGTTAGAGTTGTCGTAATGGTTAAATTCTTATCCTCGTTAATCACCATTTCTACCGTCAATCCTCCCATAGGGTGATATCTCAGCCGGTGGGTATTAATTTTATATGACTTCACAATTCCCTCTGCTGTCAAGGCATGGGGATCTTCTTGTCTCAATATATTTTCGAGAACTCTTTTTGATTGCTTACTCTCTGCAATCTCTAGCATTTCTCTTCGTTGCTCTGATCGTCTAGTAATAACACTACATCCTCCTAGGCACAAAGTGATTAGCAATAACCATAACGTCCATCTTATTTTAGTGTTCCTATTTTCCTTTGATGCTTCCATGAACGGCTCCACTGAATGAGTTTATTTCCCAGCCTCTTCTGCTTCACTTAACAGATCACTTAATTTTGCTGAAATACCGTAACTACCTGCTTCAAACTGTCCTGAATCTTTCATTTGAACAGTCGTATCGATCGTTAACTTTTTATCGCCATTTTTAACGAGAGTGACATTCATCCCTCCCATTGGATTGTATTCCAATTCACCTTTTATCAGGGTATAGGAGTGAATGACTCCTTCTGAAGTGAAAGCTTTCGGATCGATACTGATTAACAAGTGTTTTATCGCTCGCTCCATTTTCGTGCTTTCTGCGATCTGAATCATTTCCCTTCTCTCAGCAGCTTTATCCGTAAATAGACTGCAACCTCCTAGAAACAAAGTCAGTAAAAATAGTAGCATTAATCGTTGTTTTTTATCAGTCATATGTTCCCTCTCACTTATATTATTCGTAATGATTTTTAAAAAATGACCCAATTTTTAAAAATTTTTTCCAGAATCCAAAAAACACACCCTTACTGGGTGTGTCTCTTGTTAAATCATGTATTCGACGCTATAAGTGGCATCGGATAAAATCCGTGAAAGGAATTGTTTGGTTCGCTCTTCCTTTGGACTATTAAAGAATTCATGCGGTTCATTTTCTTCGATGATGTGTCCGCCATCCATAAAGATAACGTGGTTGGCCACATCACGCGCAAAGCCCATCTCATGGGTTACGACAACCATGGTCACTCCTTCTTGGGCCAATTGCTTCATGACATCTAAGACGTCACCAACCAACTCTGGGTCTAGCGCTGAAGTCGGCTCGTCCAGCAAGATCACGTCTGGTTTCACTGCGATGGCACGCGCGATTCCGATCCGTTGCTGCTGGCCACCTGACAATTGAGAAGGATAGTAATCCTTGTAAGCGAGGAGACCAACTTTTTCAAGGGCTGATTCTGCCCGTTGGATGGCTTCTTCTTTTGGAATCTTACGAGCTACAACCAGGCCTTCTAAGATATTTTCAAGCGCTGTTTTGTTGGCAAAGAGATTATAATGCTGGAAGACAAAGGCTGTCTTTTGGCGGATTTCTAGAATCTCTTTTTTGCTAAGTTTTGAGAGGTCGTACTCTTTTCCACCCAGGGTGAGGTGCCCTGTATCTGCCTTTTCCAAGTGATTGAGGCAGCGAAGGAAGGTTGTTTTTCCTGATCCAGATGGACCCAAAATAACGACGACATCCCCTTGGTTGACCTTGAGATTGACATCTACCAGGACCTGGTGGTCCTTAAATTTTTTCGATACGTGTTCTACTTCTAACATCTTCTTATTTCTCCTTCTTCTATGCGAGTGTCAGGCGTTTTTCTAAGCGATTGAATCCCCATTGAATCACCCCACAAATGACAATATAAAGAATAAAAATCACTAGATAGGATTCAAAATATTGATAGCCATAAGAGGCTTCGACCTTGGCAATGGCGGTGATATCCTTGATGGTCATGACAAAGACAAGGGAGGTTCCTTTGACCAAGTTGATAACTAAGTTACACAAATTGGGAAGGGCTGAACGCAAGGCTTGTGGAAAAACAATGCGGATATAGGCTTGGCGATTGGTCAAACCAATGGCTTGCGCTGCTTCTAGCTGGCCCTTATCCACCGTCAGAATGGCTGACCGGAGAATTTCAGCCAGACTCCCTGTTGTCATCAAGCTAAAGATGATAAAGGCATAGTAAATGGGATTGATCTCAAAGACATTAAAGTGACTGCCAATACTCTTAAAAAAGCTATTTAAGAGGCTGGGAAAGAGACTATAAAAGAAGAGAATCAAGAGAATCGGAGGCGTCGCGCGGATAAAGGCTAAGTAAATCACTGAGAAACTGCGAACACCTTTGACCTTATAAATCTGACCGAGTGCTAAAAAGAGGGCCGGAAAAAAACTCAAGAGAATCGATACGACCATGATCAGAAGGGTCACTGGAACACCACCCAAGGTGGCTAGAAATGCTTTACTAATAAAATTGAAATCCATAAGCTACCTTTCTGTTACACTGAGTCGTTTCTCAAGGAGTTGAGCGGAGAAGGAGATCACAAGGGCAATTCCCCAGTAGATCACTGCGACGGCTGTATACGTTTCGAGGGAATAATTCCCAAGATTGCGGCTGATCAAGTTGTTGCCTGCTCCCATGATATCGATAAAGCCAATGGTATAAGCCAAAGCGGCATCGCGCATGAGGTTCAAGATGGCAGTCGTCATATTGGGAAGAGCCACGCGAAAGGCTTGGGGAAGGACAATTCGCCAAATGGTTTGAGCTGGCGTCAAGCCGATACTCAAGCCCGCTTCCATCTGACCTTTTGGAATGGCCAAATAGGCTGCCTTGAAGACCTCAGAGATCATAGCGGCAAAGAGAAGAAACATGGCAACAAGGACAAAGACAAACTTGGACCAGTGGTCAATGTCAATGCCCAACCACCAGTTCAAAAATTGGGGAAGTCCATAAAAGACCAAAAAGAGCAAGACAATCGGAGGGGTACAACGCAAAGTAAAGACATAACCTTTTGCCAGACCTGCTCCTACCTTATCTTCTGATACTTGTGCCCAGGTCAAAACCAAGCCAAATGCAGAACCGAGAACCGTCGTTAACACCATCAAAGCTAGGGTCGCTGGTAGAGCTTGGACCAAGGTTGGAAGAAATGACCAGACCTTGGAAATGTCGTATGAGACCATGTTTCTTTTCCTTTCTGTATCCGTATAGAAATAAGGAAGCTGGGGCTATACGCACCCAGTTTCATCTTATTTCTCTTTATCTACATAACTGAAGACATCTTCACCGAAATATTTTTTCGACAATTTAGCAAGTGTGCCATCTTTTTCTAATTCTTTGATAGCCTTGCTGTATGCTTCCGCAAATTTTTCGTTTTTCTTATCCTTATGGATCAATGGGTAAGTTGGAATTCCTTTGTAGGCAAACCAGCTCAGTTTGTCCGCATATTGGTGGTAAGAACCATCTTTATCTGTGACAGCTTTTTCAAAGGAAAGTTTGATGTCAAAGAAGGCATCGTAACGTCCTTCAAGAACCCAAGCATAGGCATCTGCGACTTTGAAAGATTCCGCAGCTGTTAATTCGATTTGTTGGTCCTTATGCTTTTCATTGTATTCTTTAATAACATTCCACTGCGCATTTTGTGGTGAAATTGGAACCAATTTTCCTTTTTCTTTAGCGAAGTCATCGATGTTCTTGTATTTATTCGCATCTTCTTTCCGTACGGTAAATCCGATGATACTTGCTCCGATTGGTTCTTTTGGAATGATAAATTTCTTGGCACGTTCTTCGGTATACCAAGCTCCTTTGGTTCCGATATCGTATTTACCAGATTCTAGACCGATCAAGAGATCGTCATCACTTGTTCCAGTGTACTCAAACTTGTAGTCTGGTAGTTTTTCGTCAATGGCTTTGAGAACGGCTACTTCATAGCCATCTGATTCTCCTTTTTCATCAACGAAATCATACGGTACATAGTTTTGAGTGTGGGCTACTTTCAAGGTTGTCACCTTGTTCGATCCTGTTGAGCCCTTGCTGTCGTTTGCATGGTTCAAGCTCCGTCCAAGAATGGTTGCTCCTGCAATGGCAAGTACTGCCACCCCACCGATAATCCATGTTTTTTTACTCATACTCTGTTCTCCCTCTTTCTATTTTCCTTATTCTGCTGCAGCTTCACGAACCCATTCGATTCGTTCTTCATCAATGTCACTTGGAATGGTACAATCGGCACCGATGACCAAGCCTGTGGTTCCTGTTTCTTCGATGATGCGTTTGGTTTCTGTTTGGATCGCAGCCTTATCTCCTGTGTAGAGAAGACCATTTTTACCATTTTCAAAGCCACCAAGAACCGTGCGTCCACCGAAGATTTCGCGTCCTTCTGCTAGGCTGATTCCTTCTGGTCCGACTGCCCAGTTAATGACTTGGGCTGGGTAGTCTGTGAAGAGATGGATATCATTGCGAGCTCCTTCGTAGCCACAGATATGAAGAATATTTACGCCACCGGCTTCATTGGCCGCCTCTAAGACATGGAGTTCACTCGGTGCAATAATGTTTTTATAGACTTCTTGTGTAACCCGCGCATCTTGGATACTTTGAACACTGAGGTAGATCCCGTCTGCTCCTGCTTCTTTAATAATTCGTTGGCTCAAACTTGCAATATCTTGGCCAATTGTATCCAATACTTTTTTAAGAGTTGCTGCATCTTGATCGATAAAGTTGGCGATCAAGTCATCTCCTCCTGAAACTTCTCCGACCAACCATTTGAAGTAGGTCACTGGAGCAAAGATATTGTAGATAGCCACAATGTCTTCTTCAAAACCGGCACGGATTTTTTTAACGAGCTCTACTTGCTCTGTGATCCATGGATGATCTGCTCCGAGTGGTTCAATCCCTGCTAAGTCAGAGATATTTTCAAGGCCTTTGTGAATGGCTGGATTTGGATAAGCAAAGTAACCATCACTCATGAGTTTGACAAAGTCTGGTTTGACCTTGTGAAGGAAGTTTTTATGGCCATTGAGGTTTTTTTCAATAATTTCCGGATTTGAAAATCCTTTCAACCATTCTTCTTCTGTTGTAAAATGATGCCAAAATCCAACTGGCACACGGTCGACTGCTTCTCCTTTAAAAGCTTTTAAGACTAATTCTCTTTTTGATGACATGTTCTTACCTCGTTCTATCTTTTCTTGTTTGTTATCTTATCACTTCAATGATGCTTTGACTAATATATATTTTTTATCAAGCTCTTCATCTTTTTTTATCACTGATCTTCGAGAAGAAGAATTCCTGCTAGATCAGACGGGCGAAGGAGGGAGAGGCTATGAGCTGGAATCTTCTCCAGTCTTGCCATATCTGGATCTTTTTTTGCTTTCCCCTGACTACTTGCTAGAGCAGCTTTACTAAGCCCTAGAAGCAAAAACAAAACGGTTACCACGATACACCATACATTGATCTTTTTCATCTCCCTCTCCTTTCTTCTTACAACACAGCTGCTTGACGTACCCAATCTAAGCGTTCCAATTGGAAATCATCTGGCACAGTACAGTCTGCTCCAAGGATCAAACCGCGGCTTCCAGCTTCTGCCACCAAGCGACGCGTTTCTTGCTCGATCGCTTCTCGTTCCCCTTGGTAGAGCAAGCCTTTCTTGCCATTGACAAAGCCACCCAAAACGGCGCGATTGCCGAAAAGTTTACGACCTGCGGCTAGACTAAGGCCTTCATGATGGGTCGCCCAGTTAATGACTTGAGCTGGATAATCCTTGAAGAGTTCCACTTCATTGCTGGCCCCTTCAAAACCACAGATATGAAGGATATTGATGCCTCCCGCTTCATTGGCAGCTTCTAGGACTGCGATGTTACTAGGCTCAATGATCTTACGGTATTCTTCTTGGGTTACGCGCTCATCTTGGACCTGCTGGGTTGAGAAGTAAATCCCTTCAACACCTGCTTCTTGGATTAAGCGGCGACTAAGAATGGCGATATCTCCTGCAATGACATCAAGAACATGGGCCAAGGTTTCTGGATCTTCCTTGATAAAGTCTGCAATCACTTGGTCTCCACGGGATTGATCCGTCCGGAACCAGCGTTTCAAATAAGAAATGGGCGAGAAGATATTGTAGAAAGAAGCAATCTCTTCATGGAAATGGGAACGAATCTCCTTGACCACTTCGATTTGTTTTTCAATCCAAGGATGATGCTCCCCAATCGGTTGAATATCCTTCAATTCTCGGATCGATTTGATCTCTCTCGAATAAAGTGCACTCGGATAGCGGAAGAAGCCATCGCTCATGATCTTGACAAAATCAGGTGAAATTTCTTCTACATAGTGTTGGTGGCCCTTAATACTTTTTTCTACTACAGCCGGATTGTCTAGACCCAATTCTTTTTCTTCTTGGGTCACATAATGGAGCCAAAATCCTACAGGGATTCGCTCTACTGTTTCGCCTCGAATGGCACGAAGAACCAATTCTTTTTTACTCATACTGTACATCCTCCTCAATATTTCTCCAACAGAAAGACTGACTGCTTTCCTTCTGGAATTTGTAACCATGATATCACCTCGAAAAGTAGCTGACTAATATATTTTCCCTATCAAGGCCTTAAAATTTCTTTATTAAAAAAGGTATCAAAAAAACGCAAGTCCTTGAAAATAGGGACTTGCGAGTATCTTTCTCGATTGTTTCATTTTAGAAGAAAAGGGATGCTTTGATGTTTTCTTGATCCGGTTATAGCATAAAACTATACCCATTCTTTTAAAGGAAAAAATAGCATATATTGATGCGAAGAAACCTTTCATAGCAGCATTTTTCCTTCTTTTTTCTTTTCACCGATTTCTAGACACCTTCTTCTCTTTCTTGTCAGGCAAGATTGAAAGGAGTATAATTTTTATAGAATAATTTTAAGGAGTGTACGGTTTATGAAAACAACAAAAACCACCTTTACCATCGTTTCTGCTCTTGCTTCTGTCATTTTACTGACGAGTTGTGGAAGCAACACCACTAAAACGCAAGAGACAAAAGCAAGCAGCACTAAAAATCAGGTAACAATGACCTATGATCAACAGCGCTCACAAGAAAATACCATGTCTGTTCTCTGGTACCAAAAGGCAGCAGAAACCAAGGCTTTGTATTTACAAGGCTACAATGTCGCTACTGACCGTTTGAAAGAGATCCTCCAAACTCCTTCTGATAAGCCTTATTCCATCGTCTTGGATTTGGACGAAACTGTTTTAGACAACAGCCCTTACCAAGTTCAAAACGTCAAAGATGGTACGGCCTTCAATCCTAAAGATTGGGATGTTTGGGTGAAAAAAGCAGCCGCAAAAGCGGTGCCAGGTGCCAAAGATTTTCTTCAATATGCGGATCAAAACGGGGTTCAAATCTACTACATTTCTGACCGTACAAGCTCTCAAGTAGATGATACCATCAAGAACCTTGAAAAAGAAGGCATTCCTGTTCAAGGACGTGACCACCTCATGTTCTTAGAAGATGGCGTCAAATCAAAAGAAGGCCGTCGCCAAGCTGTACAAGAAAAGACCAATCTTGTCTTGCTCTTCGGGGACAACCTGGTTGACTTTGCAGATTTTTCCAAGACCTCTGAAGCTGATCGCGACAAGAAATTGGACGAATTGCAAAAAGAATTTGGTGAAAAATTCATCATCTTCCCAAATCCAATGTATGGATCATGGGAATCTGCTGTTTACCAAGGTAAAAAACTAGATGCCAAGGGACAAACAGAAGAACGCCTCAAAGCCTTGCAAGGTTTTGACAAATAAAGCAAACATCCTCGCTAGGAAAAACCTAACGAGGATGTTTTTTTCTACATAGATAATTTTATTCAACGGTTACAGACTTAGCAAGGTTCCGTGGTTTATCAACATCGAGCCCACGATGAAGGGTTGCAAAGTAGGCAATCAATTGGGTTGGCACCACCATTGAGATTGGAGAGAGGTAAGGGTGAACCGCTGTCAAGACCAAATCATCTGTCTCTTTAGCGACATTTTCCTCTGCAATAGTTAAAACATGAGCCCCACGTGCTGCCACTTCTTGGATGTTCCCACGTGTGTGGCTGGCTAGGACTGGATCAGACAAGAGGGCAATGACCGGTGTACCGTCTTCGATCAGAGCGATGGTACCGTGTTTCAACTCACCCGCAGCGAAGCCTTCACATTGGATGTAAGAAATTTCTTTTAGTTTCAGACTGGCTTCCATGGCAACATAGTAATCTTGGCCACGTCCAATATAGAATGCATTGCGGGTTGTTTCCAACAAGCCACGAACTTTTTCGTCGATCACTTCTTTTTCTGAAAGGGTTGATTCGATCGATTGGGCAACGATAGACAATTCGTGCACCAAATCAAAGGCTTTGGCCTTCTCATTGCCATTGGCTTCCCCAACAGCTTTCGCCAGAAAGGCAAGGGCTGCGATTTGAGCCGTATAAGCCTTAGTAGAAGCTACCGCAATTTCAGGACCAGCATGGAGCAACATGGTCATGTCTGCTTCACGTGAAAGAGTTGAACCCGGAACATTGGTTACTGTCAAGCTTGGAATGCCCATTTCATTGGCCTTGACCAACACTTGGCGGCTATCGGCCGTTTCACCAGATTGGCTGATAAAGATGAAGAGTGGCTTCTTGCTAAGAAGTGGCATACCATAGCCCCACTCAGATGAAATACCGAGTTCTACTGGGGTATCCGTCAACTCTTCCAACATTTTTTTAGATGCAAATCCAGCATGGTAAGAGGTACCAGCCGCAAGGATATAGATGCGGTCTGCTTCTTGAACAGCCTTGATAATAGCTGGATCTACCACTACTTGACCAGATTCATCTGTATAGGCTTGGATCAGCTTACGCATGACAGTTGGTTGCTCATCGATTTCCTTGAGCATGTAGTATGGGTAAGTCCCTTTTCCAATATCAGAAAGGTCAAGTTCAGCCGTATAGCTAGCCCGTTCTTTGACGTTTCCATCATAGTCTTGCACTTCAACGCTATCAGCCTTGACAATCACCAACTCTTGGTCATGGATTTCCATGTATTGGTTGGTTTCACGAATCATGGCCATGGCATCAGAGCAGACCATATTGTAGCCATCGCCAAGACCGATCAAGAGTGGTGATTTATTTTTTGCCACATAGATGGTGCTTGGATCTTCCGCATCCATCAAAGCAAAAGCATAGGCCCCACGGATGATGTGGAGGGCTTTTTTGAAGGCTTCGAGCGTAGACAAGCCATCTTCTTCAGCAAATTTTCCGATCAAGTGGGCTGCGATTTCTGTATCTGTTTGCCCCTTGAAATGGTGACCGGCTAGGTATTCTTCCTTGATTTCAAGGTAGTTTTCAATCACCCCATTGTGGACCAAAACAAAGCGACCTGTTTCAGAGCGGTGTGGGTGGGCATTGTCCTCAGTTGGTTTTCCATGAGTGGCCCAACGGGTATGTCCAATCCCAGCTGTCCCTTCGACACCTTCTGCCTTAGATGACAATTCTGCAATACGGCCAACTGCCTTTACCAATTGGCTCTTGCCTTCACTAGCCAGGAAAACACCCGCAGAGTCATAGCCTCGGTATTCGAGTTTTTCAAGTCCTTGAATCAAAATATCAGTAGCGTTTGTATTTCCTACAACACCAACGATTCCGCACATAGTTTTTACGATATAGCCTTGCTATACTTTCCCCTTTACTTAGTCAAGCGACCCATGGTCGATTTCTCAGTTGCTTTAAAATTGGTCTAGTCTAATTTGACCAAAAAGCAACCAGCGGAGTCAGTATACAATGCTTCTTCTAGTTTGTCAACTAGGAAATTCAAGAAAATTGGTCTAGTTAAGTTAGGGTTAAGATTAGAGACAAAATCATCTAAGAAAATTTCCACTGTAAGAAAAATGCCTGAAACAGAATAGTTTCAGACATTCGGAATGATTGAGAGTCAAACCGTTTGGGAAACTGTTTGACTCCAATCTTTAAAACGACAATGCGAGGAGACTCAAATTGAACGGAACACAGACTGCGGATTTTGATTTAGTCTTCAAATCCATTCTGCTGGCTCAACCCACGGAACCAATGACCGGATTTTTTGAGGGTGCGTTTTTGGCTTTCGAGGTCCAACTCAACTAAGCCATAGCGGTTCTTGTAGCCATTGAGCCATGACCAGCAGTCAATAAAGGTCCAGATCAAATAGCCTTTACAGTTGGCACCATCTTGAATAGCCCGGTGGAGCTCACGAAGATGGTCTTTGACAAAGTCAATCCGGTAGTCGTCTTGGATCACTCCGTCCTTGCGGAATTTTTCCTCTCCTTCAACCCCCATTCCGTTTTCGGTCAGGATCCACTCGATATTGCCATAGTTTTCCTTGATATTTTGGGCAATGTCATACAAGCCTTGCTCATAGATTTCCCAACCACGGTGGGGATTGATCTTGCGCCCTGGCATAACATAAGGTTCATAAAATTGTTCAAAGAGTAGGGGAGATACTGGATTTGGAGCATAACGAGGAGCTGCCACACGAAGTGGTTGGTAATAGTTAACCCCTAGGTAATCCACCGTATTTTCCTCGATCAAGCGCAATTCAAAGGGATCATAATCCGGCAAGAGATCACGCTCCCGTAGGATCTCCACTAATTCTTCAGGATAATGACCAAGAACAGATGGATCTAGGAAGGATTTGGCTTGAAAGAGCTCGGCAATACGCGCAGCTTTCACATCTTCTGGATGCTGGCTCCGAGGATAGGCTGGTGTCAAATTGAGCACAATCCCGATACGGAAATTAGAATCCACCTCGTGACAGGCCTTGACCGCTAGAGAGCTTGCTAACTGGGTGTGGTAGGCTACTTTAACAGCTGCTGCTGCGTCTACCTTATGAGGAAAATGGGCATCATAAAAATAACCAAACTCCACAGGCACAATGGGTTCATTAAAGGTGATCCACTGATCGACCAGATCCCCATAGGTCTTGAAACAAAAACGCGCATATTCCTGGTAAGCATAGGCGGTTTCTTTATTTTCCCAACCATCCCCTTGCTCTTGAAGAGCCATCGGTAAATCAAAATGATAGAGGTTGACCAAGAGGTGAATCCCTTTTTCCTTTATCTTTTCAAAGACACGACGGTAGAAATCAACGCCTGCTTGATTGATCTCCCCTCGTCCTTCTGGGAAAATACGGGACCACTGAATAGAGGTTCGAAAGGCGGTGTGCCCAGTTTCTAACAAGAGGTCCAGATCTTCTTCCCAGTGTTCATAAAAAGTCGATGTTTTCTCTGGTCCTTGCCCTTGATAAAAGCGGTTGGGCTCGATCCTATACCAGTAATCCCAGAGATTGTCTCCCTTTCCATCCTGGGCGAAACGTCCTTCCGTTTGAGGGCCCGAGGTCGAACTCCCCCATAAAAAATCCTTTGGAAATTGATACATGTCCTAATCCTCCTCATTCTACTAGCTCTATTGTAGCGAATCCTTCCCCAAAACCTAGGCACAATTTACAGTCTTTCTTACGCAGATTAAAGAAAAAGCCCCTTAGGAAAAATTCCTAAGGGGGCTGGTCCTCTTTACAATTGAGTCACGACATATTCAAAGAGCTTACGATCTGCTGGACTCTTGTCAAAACGTAGTTCCGGGTGCCACTGAACGCCGAGGAAACGACTCTTATCTGTGGACTGAACGGCTTCTATGACGTCATCTTTAGGATCCCGCGCGATCACTTCTAAGCCATCTGCCAAGTCTTTAATACTTTGATGATGGAAAGAATTGATGCGACTGGTCTTACCATAGATCTCTTGCAGGATCGTCTGATCCTTGGTCACCAACTCTTGGCTGGTGTACTGACCTGGATTGTCCTGCCAGTGGTGTTCAATGTCTTGATGCAGAGTTCCCCCTAGAGCGACATTATAGAGCTGGGTCCCACGGCAGACGGTAAAGATAGCTTTTTTAGCCGCACGCGCTTCTTCAATCAAGGCCAACTCAAAGAGATCGCGTTTCAAGAGATAGTCATCACTGTCGATGGTGATTTCTTCTCCGTAAAACTTGGGCAAGACATTTTGTCCACCGGTGATGATGAGCTTATCAATCATCGATATATAGCCTTTAGCCAAGGCCGCATCTCCAATTGGCAAGATCAAGGGAATCCCTCCTGCCTCTTTGACCGCTTCGACAAAACCAGTCGCCGCATAACTCATATTCGCGTCTGGATCATCCGGGAAGGGTCTTTCATTTCCTGTAATTCCAATCACTGGTTGCTTTTTCATACTTTTTTCCATATACTTTCATTCATTTTCAAGGCTTATTGTAACACAATTTGAAGCCAGACTCAATGGAGATTTTTTTGAAGGAAGGTCTCCCCTTCTAACCCAAAAGCTTGCTGAAAGGATATAAAATTGCTTTCTATTAAAAAATTCTCAAGTGCAAAGACTTGAGAATTGTTTGTTAATTTTTGATAAATCCTTCTTTTACCAAAAAGTCACGCGCTACTTTAGCAGCAGGCTTGCCTTCTACTCCGACTTGGTAGTTCATCTGGCTCATTTGGCTCTCAGTGATTTTACCAGCTAGCTTATTAAGCACACCTTCCAATTCGGGATGTTTCTTAAGAAGAGCTTCTTTCATAAGGGGCGCCCCTTGATAAGGTGGGAAGAGTTGTTTGTCATCTTCAAGGACCACCAGGTCATAGCGAGCAAGTTCAGCATCTGTTGAGTAGGCATCCGTTATTTGAATATCCCCAGACTGGATCGCCTGGTAGCGAAGGGCTGGCTCCATGGTGGAGACTTGTAAGTTGAGACCATAGATCTTCTGCAAGCCTTTGTTTCCGTCCTCTCGGTCGTTAAACTCAAGCGTAAAGCCCGCCCTGAGTTGTCCTTCCACCTTTTTCAAATCTGAAATAGTCTTGAGTCCATACTCTTGGGCAATCTTCTTAGGCACTGCAACAGCATAGGTATTTTGATAAGCCATAGGTTTGAGCAAGGCTAGGTCGTCTTGTCGCTTGATCCCATCTCGAGCAGCTTTGTAGACTGCTTCTGGATCATGACTGACTTGTGGTGCCGGCTTGAGGAGACTTTCGGTCACCGTACCTGTAAACTCTGGATAGATAGCGATATCCCCTTTTTTCAGGGCTTCATAGAGGAAGGTGGTCTTCCCAAAATTCGGTTTGACAGTCACTGTCATATCCGTATTTTTCTCGATCAAGATCTTATACATATTGGCGAGAATTTCAGGTTCTGGTCCTAACTTCCCAGCAATGACCAGGTTTTCTTTCTTCGGTTTTGGAAGAAGACTTGGCGTATAAGAAGCTCCTAATCCAATAACCATCACAGCAAAGGCTGCAAAGATGGTCCGCAATTTGGCCTTTTCCATCCATTTGAGAAGAAGGTTAAAGGCGATGGCCAAGAAGGCAGAGGACAGGGCACCGATCAAAATCAGACTGGCATTATTGCGGTCAATCCCTAGGAGGATAAAGGAGCCAAGTCCCCCTGCTCCAATCAAGGCAGCTAGGGTAGCTGTCCCAATAATCATCACGGCTGCCGTGCGAATCCCAGACATAATGACGGGCATGGCCAAGGGAATCTCGAACTTCTTGAGTCGCTCCCACTTGGTCATTCCAAAGGCGATCCCAGCTTCTTCCAAACTTGGATCAATCCCCTGTAAACCGGTGATGGTATTTTGAAGGATGGGGAAAATGGCATAGATGACAAGAGCTGTTAAGGCCGGAAGCGTCCCAATCCCCATAATGGGAATGAAAAGCCCCAAAAGAGCCATGGAAGGGATGGTCTGGAAGATACCAGCTAGCTGTAAGACCCAGTTGCTTGTTCTTTTGTGGATACTCAAATAAATAGCTAGAGGAACAGCTAGAAAAATCGCAAGGAGCAAGGTCAGTAATGACAGTTGCAAATGTTGCCCCAGTGCAGTGAGCCAGTCCCCAAAGCGTTCTTGAAAGGTTGCAAGTAGTTTAGACATGGTGAGCACCTCCAAATAGATCTGCGACAAAGTC
Source organism: Streptococcus sp. HMSC061E03 (assembly GCF_001813505.1). Lineage (NCBI taxonomy): Bacteria > Bacillati > Bacillota > Bacilli > Lactobacillales > Streptococcaceae > Streptococcus > Streptococcus sp. HMSC061E03. Next base: position 61,628 of record NZ_KV812801.1, on the reverse strand, counting down.
GTTGGCTGGCTTGGCAAGAATGGTCTCAGAATCCGCTACCTGTACAATCTCTCCTTCTTGCAGTACTGCAATTCGATCGCCTAATTTCAAAGCCTCGTCTGTGTCATGGGTCACAAAAATAGTGGTCATACCGAATTCTTTGTGCAGTTCTTTGGTAAGTGCCTGCAACTGCTTTCGAGAGATGGCATCCAAGGCTGAAAAAGGTTCGTCCATGAGTAAGATTTTTGGTTCCCCAATGATGGCGCGCACAATGCCAATCCGTTGTTGCTCCCCACCCGATAGCTCGTTTGGTAAACGATGGGCATAGTCTGCCGCAGGGAGACCAACCTTGTCTAAGAGTTCTTCTGTTTTCGAAGTGATTTGCTCCTTGCTCCAGCCCTTCATCTCAGGAATCAGAGCAATATTTTCCGCAACGGTCAAGTTAGGAAATAGGGCAATGGCTTGAAGGACATAGCCGGTACTGAGACGTAACTCCCGTTCATCATAGTCCTTGATGCGTTTCCCATCCATATAGATATTGCCGTCTGTCGGCTCCAAAAGACGGTTGATCATCTTAAGCATGGTGGTCTTTCCAGATCCTGAAGGACCCACTAGCACCATGAATTCTCCATTTTCAATGCGGAGATTAACATCTTTTAAAATGTTTTTATCCGTGTAGCGCAAGGCTACATGTTTGTATTCAATCATCAATCTTCCTCAAGCAACTGTCTTTCTTTCAAAACATCTATTAAACTCATAGCTGGACGTCCTAATACCTTTTCGACATCTGTAGAAACCCCAGCTTGTTCCCCAGCTTTAATCGCTGTATAGGTGCTGACCCAGGCATCGTACTCCCAAGTTTGTGCTGACCATTTTTTCCGAGACTCATAAGCTTCTTCTACTGATTCGTCTACATACGTGATGGTCTTACCGGTCTCTTTTGAGAGAATCTCTACGATTTCTTCCATAGAAAGATCCTCTGGTCCTGTTAGATTCAAGGTTTGATTTTCCCATTTCTTAGCATGTAAGAGAATCTCTGCAGCAACACTAGATGTGTCCTTACGGGCAACTGCTGACACACGGCCCCTGCCAGCCGGACCACGAATTTCTCCATTTTCAAGAGCAATATCTATCAAGAAGTCCAAGTAAAAATTATCTCTCAAAAATGTATAGGTGAATCCTAACTTCTTGATATAGGCTTCCGTCTGGGCATGATCTCGAGACAAGGTGAAAGTTGCCTTCTCATCTGCCCCATAAAAGGAGGTATAAACAATATGCTGCACCCCCGCTAGCTTTGCGGCATCTAAAAACTCCTTGTGCTCCTTGACACGCTCTGGATTTTCCCGAGCAGAGACCATCAACAAGGTATCGATCCCCTTTAAGGCCTCAATCACTTTTGGAGTATTGGTATACGACATTCTACGGATTTCCGCTGACGCGTAAACTTTTGCACGCTCTGGGCTTCTTGCCAGATGGATAGAAGCAATTCCTTGCTGATCGACAAGATCCGCTACATAAGAGCCTAATTTCCCTGTTACACCTGTAATTCCAATCATAACTGTTGCCTCCTTTCCCTAGATGTCATTTTCTTTAGCCTTTAGATTTGAGATAATTCTCTCTTGATAGGCTTCAAATTCTCGGATTTCTTGATTGGAAAATCCTTGGTAAAAAATCTCTCCAAGTTCTTTGCTGACACGGTCACCGATTTCTTTTTGCGCCCAACCAAGGTCTGTCAAAGAAATATATTTTTTCCTTTTATCCTGCGTACAAGGTTGAATCGTAACCAAGCCTTGTTCTTCCAATTTCTTAACCATACTGGTCAATGTATTGTTGGCTAGACCCGTCGCAAGAGCGATATCGGTCGCAGTAGCGCACTCCAACTCTTGCTTCCACAAAATCGTTAAAATTTTCCCTTGTTCACTTCGGTATAGGGCATCTGGTTCCTTACTCAGCAGTTTTTGAAAGATACGCCCATTTAACAAGCGTATCTGTAAAGCTTGATAGCCCCCTTGCATCTTGTCCATTTTGTCTCCTTTTTATTTCTATATCGAAATATCAAAGTCATTGTACCACTGCTTATTACATCTGTCAACTATTTCGATATCGAAATAACATTTTTTTCTAAGATGGTCTTCAAAGAATTCTTGAAGACCTCAAAATTGCCTGACTTTTTCTCTTTTTCACAATTTTTCTTGGAAGAAGAGCAACATTTAAACTCCTTGTAGAACAACACTGAGTTTTACATCTGTTCACTGTAATGCAGAATGAAATTTATTAAAAAGCCTCGGTAGGGTTCTTCCTACCGAAGCTTTTTTTATGAAAGAGATAAGGGTTAATGTCTACACATAAACGATTTATCAATCCAAGTTTATTTTTCCTTTTTGTGTACCCCAAACACCTGTTTGTACTTGTAATACAAGTCCTGATGCATTAGCAGTTTCTGCATTCAGGTCGAAAACCACATTACCAGTAATGCTGTTTTCCGGATTTAACTCTGAAAGAAAGAATTTCCCTTCCTCATTAGCATACATACCAGCTACACTATCAGTTTCATACTCCGTATCACCTTTTAGCAGTTTAAAGAAATCATTCGTAACAGTAATTGATTTTTTCCCTGAATTTTTTACCGTTACATTCAAAATCAAATAACTACCATTTGCTGTTTTTCCGTACTCTCCCCCAACATTTTGAGAAACAGATTTAGAATTTACAATATATTCAACATCTCCCACTTTAGTAACTTCACCAATTTTGGGCATAGCTTGTGCTACAGATTTCTTCTCGGTAGACTTACTCTCTTCTGATACTGCCGTTTCCCCTTTTTTATCATTAGTTGCTTGATCAGTGGAACTGGTTGTTTGTGTTGCTGTTGAGTTACTTGTTGAATTATTTGAAGTTATAGAGCCTCCACCCTTCGTTACAGCACCATAAGCAATTAGCACTACAAGCAAAATAAACCACCATTTCTTGTAGAAAGGTGTCTTTTTCACATAAACGTTTCCGTTTTCATCCTTGATTTTCTTAGACATAAGAAATCTCCTTTAAACTTTTTCTTTGATATAATTATAATGTATTCGCTCAAAAAATAAAAGCATTTTGAGGGATAAAACTAAAAATTTCTTTAAATAGTGATTTATTTCCATAAAATTATGTAGAAATATTTATTTTTCCTCCAAATTCACTCAAAAATCCTCCAGAACTTAGCTCTGAAGGATTTTTAAATTTATTTCGTTACAATATTTACAAGCTTGTTAGGTACACTAATCACTTTCACGATTTCTTTGCCATCGATCTCTGCTTTGACTTTTTCATCAGCCAGAGCGACTTCTTGCAATTCTTCACGAGACAGATCTTTTGCGACCATGAGTTTAGCACGAACTTTACCTTTGATTTGAACGACGATTTCAATTTCGTCTTCAATCAATTTGCTTTCGTCCCATGTTGGCCAAGCCACATAAGAGATAGACTCGCCTGTTGCTGCCACTGTTTGCCAGAGTTCTTCTGCCAAGTGAGGTGCAAATGGAGCGATCAATTGGATAAAACCTTTGGCATAATCCACATAGAGTTTGTCTTCCTTATTCGCCGCATTGACAAATACCATGAGTTGAGCAATGGCTGTGTTGAATTTCATAGACTCGATTTGCTCTGTAACAGCCTTAACAGTTTCGTTGTAAACCTTGTCTAGAGCGCCATTGTTTTCCGCAACGATTTCTTTACTTGTGATCAAACGGTACACACGGTCAAGGAATTTACGGCTTCCTTCCAGACCTTCTTCAGACCAAGCGATGGAAGCATCAAGTGGTCCCATGAACATTTCATAGACACGAAGGGTATCCGCACCGTATTGTTCCACCACATCGTCTGGGTTGACCACGTTCTTGAGAGATTTCGACATCTTAGCTGGCGCTTGCTCCAACTCTTCTCCTGTTTCCACATGGAAGAAAGAACCGTCACGTTTTTCAACCTTGTCAGTTGCCACAAGAGCACCACGGTGGTCACGGTAGCTAGTTCCCAAGATCATTCCTTGGTTAAAGAGTTTTTGGAATGGCTCCTTAGTTGGAACGACACCTAAATCATAGAGGAATTTGTGCCAGAAACGAGCGTAAAGCAAGTGAAGCACGGCGTGTTCTGCACCACCCACGTAGATATCAACTGGCAACCATTGTTTGAGAAGGTCCTCGTCAGCCAATTTCTCTGTGTTGTGTGGATCGATATAGCGGAGGTAGTACCAGCTTGAACCTGCCCATTGTGGCATGGTGTTGGTCTCACGACGACCTTTGACTCCATCTTCACGAGTCACTTCCAGCCAGTCTGTCAAGTTAGCCAATGGACTTTCCCCAGTACCTGAAGGACGAATGTCCTTGGTTACTGGCAAGACCAGTGGGAGTTCACTTTCTGGAACGGCTGTCGAAGTTCCATCTTCCCAATGAATGATTGGGATTGGTTCACCCCAGTAACGTTGACGGCTAAAGAGCCAGTCGCGGAGACGGTAGGTCACCTTTTCTTGACCAAAGCCTTTTTCTTCTAGCCAAGACACGATTTTAGCAATCGCTTCTTCTTTGTTGAGACCGTTCAAGAAGTCAGAGTTGACGTGAAGGCCATCTTCTGTGTAAGCAGCCTCTTCAACATTCCCACCTTCAAGTACTTCTACGATTGGAAGTCCAAACTGTTTAGCAAATTCCCAGTCACGCTCATCGTGGGCAGGTACGGCCATAACAGCACCTGTACCGTAGCTAGCAAGGACATAGTCGGCAATCCAGATTGGAATTTCTTTGCCATTGACAGGGTTGATAGCATAAGCACCAGTCCAAACCCCTGTTTTTTCCTTGGCAAGGTCTGTACGAGCCAAGTCTGATTTAAGGCTAGCTTGGTGTTTGTAGTCTGCTACAGCTTCAGCTTGTTCAGGTGTCGTGATGGCATCTACTAGTTCATGTTCAGGAGCCAAAACAGTGAAGGTCGCACCGAAAAGAGTATCTGGACGAGTCGTAAAGACGGTAAATTCCTTGTCAGTCCCTTTTACTTTGAAGGTGACATTGGCACCAGTTGATTTTCCAATCCAGTTGCGTTGCATGTCCTTGATAGACTCTGGCCAGTCCAGATCATCCAAGTCGTTGAGCAAACGTTCCGCATAGGCAGTGATTTTGAGCATCCATTGGCGCATTGGTTTACGAACAACTGGATAGCCACCACGCTCAGATGTTCCATCTGGAAGAACTTCTTCGTTGGCGATAGCTGTGCCTAGTTCCTCAACCCAGTTTACTGGCACTTCCGCTTCATAGGCTAAACCTTTTTCGTAAAGCTTGGTGAAGATCCATTGCGTCCACTTGTAGTAGTTCGGATCTGTCGTATTGACTTCACGGTCCCAGTCATAAGAGAAGCCAAGCGCATTGATTTGGCGTTTGAAGTTGGCGATGTTTTCCGCTGTGAATTCCGCTGGGTCATTCCCTGTATCCATAGCGTATTGCTCTGCAGGCAAACCAAAAGCATCCCATCCCATTGGGTGAAGGACATTGTAACCTTGGGCACGTTTGAAACGGCTAAGGATATCAGTCGCTGTGTAGCCTTCTGGGTGTCCTACGTGAAGACCCGCTCCAGATGGGTAAGGGAACATGTCCAAAGCATAAAACTTAGGTTTTGAAGCGTCTGTTCCTGTCTTAAAAGTGTGATGGTCAGCCCAGTATTTTTGCCACTTAGGCTCGATTTCTTTATGATTGTAAAAACTCATAGCGTCTCTCCAATTTTCGTGATGCTCCTATTATACCATTTTTAGGCGATTTTTAAAGGTTCAGACAAAGAAAAAGACAGGTCCCATACGGGACCTGTCTCTCCTGTTTTCTTCAAGAAAAGTCTATTTCACATGCTTTTCAAGTTCTTCTTGCGCTTTTTTATTGGATTTTTCTTTTTCTTTCTTCCATTGATCACGCGCTTTGTCGTAGTCTTTAGCCGATACGACCTTGTCTTGAACTTCCAAATATTTATAGTTGAAGGATTGACCCTTGTGGCCTGTCCAAGCAAAGGCTGCGGAGTATGGTACAGTCTTACGAACACCTGGAGAAGCTCCATCTGAATGGATCGGAATCAAGAGTGCACTATCGGTCAACCAAGCTTGAGCGGCAGCATATTTTTCGTAACGCTTGTTCACATCTTTGGTTTCATTGTGCGCATCTTCGATCAATTGATCGTATTCATCAAAACCAGCTGCTTTTGCGGCCGCATTATCCGTACCAGCATCGAATCCAAAGTAGGCATTGGCATTTTCGCCAGATTTACCACTAGTGATATCAATGTAAGAAGATGGGTCCGTATAGTCTGGTCCCCAACCCAAGTTATTGTTCAAATCCCAGTCTTGTTGCGATGCATTTTCAGCAAAGTAGGTAACCCGTTGCAGGTCATCATCTGAGATCATTTTCAGATCAATAACAATATTTTCTGCTCCTAAAGTTGACTCGATCGACTGTTTGAAGGATTGGGCTTGTTTGATTCCTTCTGTATAAGTTGAAGAAGTTGGAAGGTCCAAATGAATTGGGAATTCAACTCCTTGAGCCTGCAAATCTGCCTTAGCTTTGGCAAACTCTTCTTTGGCCTTGGTTGGATTGTAGAGGGTATCTTTTCCATCTGCGACAGAGACCCCTTTCCATTCATCCCCATAAGCTTCCAAGTCTTTTTCTACTGCATCCCCAAATTGTTGGCCATCGATTTGGACAAAGTTTGGTGGCGTAAAGGTATTACGGATGACCTTATTGGCAGCAGCTTCCCCGTTCGCCTGAGCTACATATGCCTTACGGTTGAAGGCAAACATAATGGCTTGACGGAAGTCTTTATTTAAAATTGCTTTCTTAGTTGAAGTCTTTTGAGCATCTGTGGTCTTGGCTGTAATTTCATAAGACTGACGGTCAATGTTGAAGGAAAGGTTGTAGGTTGAGGAACCTTGGTCACTAAAGACGATATCGTCTTTGTGCTTCTTCTCTACACTCTTATAGTTAGAGCCACTTGGGAAGACACGGGCAACCGTATAGTCGCCTTTATCAAATCCACGGATCAAGGATTCTGAATCTTGTCCATCATAATAGGTCAACTTGACTTTACTGATCTTGACATTATCCGCATCCCAATATGTTGGGTTCTTTTCCAAGGTCGCAGAAGATTTAGAAGTGATGGACTTGATCAAATAAGGACCGCAGTAGAGGATACTAGATGGAGAAGTTCCTTGACCATAGTCATCTCCTTTAGATTTCAGGAATTCTTCGTTAACCGGCATCAAGATCCCCATCGTAGTCTTAGAATTCCAGAAACTTTCCGGTTGGCTTAAGGTATATTGAACGGTATAATCATCAATAGCCTTTACTCCAACAGTTGAGAAATCAGATGTTTTCCCTGATACATAATCATCCAAGCCTTTGACAGATTTTTGGACCAAGTAAATCGCTTGTGATTTCTTGTCTGCCGCGTGTTTGAGGCCTGTGACAAAGTCTTGGGCTTTGACTTCTCCATATTCTTCCCCTTCAGAAGTCATCCATTTGACCCCTTTACGGAGTTTATAAGTATAGGTCAAGCCATCCTTGGAAACAGTCCAGTCTTTAGCAAGCGATGGGATCAAGTTCCCGTACTTGTCCACTTCCAACAAGCCATCTATCGCATTTCCTGTAAACTCGGAAGTCGATTTTTTATTGGAAATCGAGTAGTCTAAGGTATCCGGATCCTGGGTATAGACATAGCTAAATGTCTGACCACCAGAGCTACTAGATTTCCCTCCTGAGCAGGCTGCCAGTACACCAGCTGATAAAAGCAGAGCGCTGGTAGCTAAGAGTACCTTCCCTTTGTTCATATAAATCACCTCATTGTAAAAAATGTTATACTCAATTTAAATTATAGCACTTTCTAGGGAAATGTAAACGCTTTTACTGCGAAATTATTCTATTTTTCCTTTATTTTTTCAATTTCTACTTTTTCTAAAATTTTTTCAAGTTGAATCCCTGGCCTGTATGATATAATGGAATCTATGAATTATGTGAGACATTTACACAAACGACTAAAACACAGCCTCTTGTCCCTCCTTGTAGGAGTCTTGACATTAGGCCCTATTTCCACTGCCTTTGCGGACGACATCTACCAGCAAGAAGATGTCATGAAAATCGCAGCTGATGCTGGACTGGTATTGGATGATTTTTACAAGCCTAAGGCTGACATCGTCATCGACGCCAATACTGGAGCTATATTGTACGGAGACAATATCGACACGGTCCGGGACTCAGGAAGCATGGCCAAACTCATGAGTGCCTATGTAGTCTTTCGGGCCCTCAAAGAAGGCAAGATCAAATATGATACCGTGGTTACAGCAACAGAGGCAGACCAAGCCATCTCGGAAAACAATCTGTTAAGTAACTCACCTATTGTAGCTGGTGTTGACTACAAAGTATCTGAATTGATCAAGATGCTCTTTGTTCCATCTTCCAGTGCGGCCGTGATTATGCTGGCCAACGCCGTTACTGACAATGATCCCGATAAGTTTTTGGACTTAATGAATCAGTACGCACAAGAAATGGGGATGAGCCATACCAAATGGCACAATCCAAATGGAGCGATGATCTCGGTGCTTCAGGGCTACTACAACCCTCAGCGCTACGATGTCAATGCGAATAACGAAATCACAGCGCGGGACATGTCTATTCTGGCTTATCACATCGTAAACGACCTGCCAGAAATGTTGGAATACACCAAGCAAGCTCACACTACGATCATGGAAGGAACCCCCTACGAGCAAAGCTACGATAACTACAATACTTCGCTCGAAGGTGGAAAATTCGCCCTTAAAGGAACAGATGGACTCAAAACTGGATCTAGCCCGACTGCTGACTACAACTACACCGCGACTACCAAGCGGGGGAAACAGCGGATTATCGAAGTCATTTTGGGGGTTGGGAACTATGATGTCGAGATCGCCGAAAGTTACCGCAATCAAATCGGGAATACCTTAGCTGAGAAAATGTTCGCAGACTACCAGTATAAAAAAATCCTTTCTGCAGGGGAACACACCATCGACGGGAAGACCATTCAACTGAAGCAAGACTTCTATGCGACCGTTAAGAAGGGGACGAAGCCAGCCCTTAAACTAGAAGACAACCGCCTAGTCGTCCAGAACGGCTTGCAACAGGTATCTCCAAGCATTAAACCTGGGGTGGCTGTAAGTGAGTCTAAAGCAACGACCTCTAGCAGTAAAAGCAAGGGACTCGATGTCATGTGGCTCTTCTGCTTCCTGCCTGCCGGAATTTTATACCTGATCTTTAAACAAACCGATCCAAAAAGAAGAAAATAGAAAAAGAACTCCCATTACCATAAGGTATGGGAGTTCTTGGTTTGTCGACAAAGTCATCTTAGGCCAAACCTTGAACGTAGGCATCTACTGCTACGATGGCTTGGGCAATATCAGAAGCCTTCACTTCAAATGGCATTTGATGGATGGTTTCTCCTTCGATGGTGGCCTGTTGGCCAACCTTGAGAAGATCTTCATAACTTGCAGTTTCAAGATGCATTTCTTTCAGAGTGGTTGGCATACCGATTTGTTGATAGAAACGAATGTATTTATTCAATTCTTCCTTAGGACGGTTTTCCAAGAACAATTGAACCAAGGTTCCATAAGCTACTTTTTCACCGTGAGTCAAATGGTGGATGTCCCCAGTAAGGGCTGTAAAGCCATTATGGATGGCATGGGCAGCAGCTAATCCCCCACTTTCAAACCCAATCCCACTAAGAAGGGTATTGGCTTCAATGATGTTTTCAAGAGCAGGGGTTACGACTTTGGCTTCACAAGCAGCCATGGCTTGGAGACCATCAGCAAATAAGGTTTCTTCACAACGTTGTGCAATGGCGACACCCGCTAAGGTTTGTCGTTGACCCAACATGGTTTTTCCATTCGCTTGCATCACTGCACGCGCTTCTACCCAAGTTGCTAGGCCATCTGCGATACCAGAAGCGAGCAAGCGTTTTGGTGCTTGAGAGATCACTTTGCTATCCACCAAGACCAATTCTGGGTTCTTAGAATAGAAGATATAGCGCTCAAAGGCACCCTCATCCGTATAGATAACCGACAAGGCGGAAACGGGAGCATCTGTAGAGGCGATGGTCGGAGCAATCACAACTGGTGATTTTAGAAGATCAGCAATAGCTTTTGCACTATCGATGGTTTTTCCTCCACCAAGTCCAATGACCAAATTACAGCCATTTTCTTCTGCCAGACTAACCACACGATTGATTTCGTTGTCAGAAGCTTCTCCATTAAAGAAGACTGGCAAAACCGTGAGCCCATTTTGACCAAGGTATTCTTCAAAACGCTTCCCTACGATATCATAGACCACTGAATCACATAGCAAAACAGGGTGATTCCCTAATTCTGAAATAGATTGCGCATTTTCAAATAAGGCATTCTCACCTTGAATGTAACGTGACGGACTTGCAAAATTTCTCATAGTCTGCTCCTTTAAAATTTATTTAGTTCACACTCATAGTAGCATTTATTTCTATGAAATTCAAAGAATTATACAAGGCTCTAATCAATTAAATTTATCTATTCACGCAGTCATTGGAAGCGCTTCGTTTTTATTTGATGAATCTTATTATCAAAAATCCCCAAAGCTAGTTTCAGTAGATTGAAACTTGGCTTTGGGGATTTTTATTTTTTTACAAGCATTGAGAAAATCAATCACTTAACTGAAGTCGAGACTACTTCCTTTGATCAACAAAACTAGTATCGCGAAATTGAACTCGCCCTAAAAGCGTCGAGAAAAAGAGAGATTGACTGGTGGGCCTGGCCCACATGGTCAATCTCCTATTTTCTTCTCGCTTTTTTACGGGCTTAGTATCTTAAACTACCAAATGATCACACGATCTTCTGGTGCGCGCCACATGCCGTCGCCTTCTTTGACATCAAAGGTTTCAAAGAATTCGTCAAAGTTTGGTAATTGGACATTGGTGCGGAGTTTTCCTGGTGCGTGGACATCGACACTTGCGAGGAGTTGCATGTACTCTGTCCGAGCTTTCATGCGCCAGATGCGAGCAAAGTTGGTGAAGAATTCTTCTGCTGAGAAATCTTCCTCTTTCTTAGCGGCTTCAAGGGCTGCAGCGATACCACCGAGGTCTGCTACGTTTTCAGAAACGGTCAATTTCCCGTTGATCTTGGCACCGTAAGAGTCTTGACCTTCGAACTGATCGATGACTTTTTGCGTGCGAGCGGTAAAGGCTTCGTAATCTTCTGGTTTCCACCAGTCTTTCAAGCTACCGTGCTCGTCAAAGGATGCTCCATTGGTGTCAAATGCGTGGGAGATTTCATGGGCAATGACTGCACCGATTCCGCCGTAGTTGGCTGATGATGATTGGTGAAGGTCATAGAAAGGTGCTTGTAAAATCGCTGCTGGGAAGACGATTTGGTTTTGTTGCGGATCATAGTAGGCATTGACCAGGTGGGCTGGCATGTGCCATTCGCTTCGATCAACCGGTTGGTTCCACTTGCTCCAAGTATGGGCAATGGAAATTTCGTAAAGGGCTTGAGCATTTTCAACCAAGGTCTTGCTTTCGTCGATGATCTTTTTGGCGTATGTTTCTGGTAATTTTTCAGGGTAGCCGATATGTGGTGTGATGACATTGAGTTTGACAATGGCTTTTTCACGAGTTTCAGGAGCGAGCCAGTCTGCTTTTTCTAAGCGCTCCTTATAGACGTCAATCATGGTCGCTACTTTATGCTCTACGTCTGCTTTTGCTTCTGGTGAGAATTTTTCGCCCGCATACCAGAGTCCAAGTGCTTGGCTATAAGGTCCTTCTGCCAAGGCCAGAGCTGCTTTTTCTTTTGGACGAGGTTCTGGAATCCCCGTGATGATCCGTCCATATTCACCAGACAAGACACGGATTTCTTCCGTCAAGAAAGACGTCCAATCTAAAGCTGCACCAAGTTTCAATTTGGCATGAATGGTTTCCCAGTTGGCTGCCGAGTAGTATTTTGGTGCGAATTCCTTCCAGAAACGCTCTTCTGGAACGATGATTTTATCTGGTGTTTGTCCGATCACTTCAGTAAAGAAGGCATCGAGTGGCAATTCTGGGACCAAGGCCTTGAAATCTGCCCACTCATAAGGATGGTAGAGTTTGTTGTACTCGGATCTTTCTTCGTTTGATAAGACATATTTGGCCAATTCTGCATCCGCCACAATGACCTTATCCAGGATATCCTTGATTTCTTCCTCTGAGAATTCAAATTTAGGTAAGAGTTTTTCCATCATTTGGCGCCAGATAGCCAGTAATTCTGGGCCTTTTTCGTTACCTTCTTCATAGTAGGTCGTATCTGGCAAGATGAGAGCAAGAGACTCTCCCCACAAGACATTCATTTGGGCATTCATAAAGTCTGGTGACACGCTAAATGGCATGAGATTCGGTTTGCCAGCTAGTTCATAGGTGCCTAACTTGCTGGTATAGTCTTCAAAAGAAGACAGAGCCTTGATTTCATTGATCAAAGGCATGACTGGTGCCACACCAGCTGCTTCTCGCGCATCAAAATCTGCCACCATTTTATGGTATTTGACAAAGTTTTGCAGAATGCTGTCTTCAGGCAGCTCTTCTCCCCGTTGCCATTTTCCAGTGATATCCAACATCAAGTTTTCGATATCTTGGATCAAGTCCATAAAACCACCAGTTGACGGTTTGTCATCAGGAATCACAGCTGTCTCAGCCCATTCCCCATTGACGTAATCATAAAAATCATCTTGTAAACGTACCATGATCTTCTCGCTTTCATTCTTTTCTAATAACCTTATCAAAAATAGGAACTTTTTTCAATGATTACAAGTAAGTTAATCTAAATCATTTTAAAAATTAACTTGACTTAATTTTTTTATTTATGTATATTAATAGTAAAGGAGAAAAATCATGATTCAAATTGAACATCTAAGTGTTGCTTACCAGCAAACACTGGCCTTGGAGGATCTTTCCCTCACCATCCAGGGTCCAACCATCCTAGGCATTCTTGGACCCAACGGAGCTGGAAAATCAACCCTGATCAAGGCCATGCTAGGACTTCTCCCTCATTCGGGAAAGGTCCTGCTCGATCAAAAAGATCTCGGCCAAGCTCTTCAACGAGTGGCCTACGTCGAACAGAAATCCGCTATTGATTTCCACTTCCCCATCACGGTGCGGGAGTGTGTCTCACTGGGCCTCTACCCCCATCTTTCTATCTTCAAGCGAAAAAGTAAAGAAGATCTCCAAAAAGTGGAAAATGCCTTGAAACTTGTCAATCTTCTTGATCTAGCAGATCGCCAGATCGGCCAGCTTTCGGGAGGGCAATTCCAACGGGTGCTAATCGCCCGCTGCTTGGTCCAAGAAGCAGAGGTCATCTTTTTGGATGAGCCCTTCGCAGGGATTGACTCCGTCAGCGAAGACATTATCATGCAGACCCTTCAGACCTTGAAACAAGAAGGCAAGACCATTCTGATCGTCCATCACGATCTCAGCAAGGTCCCAGCTTATTTCGACCAGGTCCTCCTCCTTCACCGCAAGCTGATCGCTTTTGGAAAAACAGAGGAAACCTTTACCAAGGAGAATCTGCATGCAGCCTATGGGCATGAACTCTTTATAGGAGGTGGAGTCGGATGATTACAGAATTTATCGATGGATTACAGCAATTCCACTTCTTACAGAATGCCCTGATCACAGCCATTGCCATTGGTATTGTCGCTGGAGCTGTCGGATGCTTCATTATTTTGCGAGGCATGTCTCTCATGGGAGATGCTATCTCGCACGCAGTCCTTCCAGGGGTGGCCCTGTCCTTTATCCTTGGCATCAATTTCTTTATTGGCGCCATTGTCTTTGGACTTTTAGCTTCCATCCTTATCACTTATATCAAGAGTAACTCCATCATCAAGAGCGACACTGCAATTGGGATTACCTTTTCTTCTTTCCTCGCCTTAGGAGTCATCCTGATTGGAGTCGCTAAAAGTTCCACCGACCTTTTCCACATCCTCTTTGGGAATATCTTGGCCGTCCAAGACCGGGATATGTGGATAACCATCGGTGTTGGTGCTGCGGTCTTGCTGGTGATTGTCCTACTCTTTCGACCCTTACTGCTCACATCTTTTGATCCTGTTCTGGCTCAATCCATGGGCGTCCGGGTCAAGGTCTATCACTACCTCCTTATGGTGCTCTTGACCTTGGTTTCTGTCACTGCTATGCAGAGTGTCGGAACCATTCTCATCGTCGCCATGCTCATTACACCCGCTGCGACAGCTTATCTCTATACCAATAGTCTCTGGTCCATGATGCTCCTTTCATCCGGATTAGGTGCTCTTGCATCCATCCTGGGACTCTTTATTGGCTATAGCTTAAACATCGCCGTCGGGTCTTGTATTGTCCTCACTTCTGCTGTCTTCTTTCTCATCAGCTTCTTTATCGCTCCTAAGCAGAGAAAGAATAAGCACGCTCTTTCATCTCATTAAAGGAGAAACACATGAAAAAAACCGCTTCTATCCTCGCCCTCTTTGTGGCGCTCTTATTTGGTCTGTTGGCCTGTAGCAAAGGCTCTTCTTCTGGAGCTTCTGGTAAATTGAAAGTGGTCACCACCAATTCAATCCTTGCAGATATAACTAAAAATATTGCTGAGGATAAGATCGATCTGCACAGTATCGTTCCTGTCGGCAAAGATCCTCACGAGTACGAACCGCTTCCAGAAGATGTCAAAAAGACTTCGCAAGCAGACCTCATCTTCTACAACGGGATCAACCTCGAAACCGGTGGCAATGCTTGGTTTACTAAATTGGTCAAAAATGCCAATAAAGTTGAAAACAAAGACTATTTCGCAGCTAGCGACGGAGTCGACGTCATCTACTTGGAAGGCCAAAACCAAGCTGGAAAAGAAGACCCTCACGCTTGGCTCAATCTCGAAAACGGGATCCTCTACGCTAAAAACATTGCCAAACAATTGATCGCAAAAGATCCCAAAAATAAGGACTTCTACGAAAAAAATCTAGCAGCCTATACTGAAAAACTTAGTAAGCTCGACCAAGAAGCCAAACAAAAATTCAACAATATCCCAGAAGAGAAGAAGATGATTGTAACCAGTGAAGGCTGCTTCAAGTACTTCTCCAAAGCCTACGGCGTCCCATCTGCCTATATCTGGGAAATCAATACGGAAGAAGAAGGGACACCTGACCAAATCAAAACGCTGGTAGAAAAGCTCCGGCAAACCAAAGTACCGGCCCTCTTTGTCGAATCCAGTGTCGATGAGCGTCCTATGAAAACTGTGTCTAAGGATACCAATATCCCGATCTATGCAAAGATCTTCACTGACTCGATTGCCAAAGAAGGAGAAAAGGGCGATAGCTACTACAGCATGATGAAGTGGAACTTAGACAAGATCGCAGAAGGATTGAGTCAGTAGACCATTCAGATTTCTAAACAAATCAGTGGTCCCTCCACCGGTATTGCGGTACAATAAAAACAAAAAAGGAGTCTTTTTATGGCAACATTTTTAGGAAACCCTGTGACCTTTACCGGATCTCAACTTCAAGTAGGGGAAATGGCCCATGATTTTTCATTGATCACTCCAGCTCTTGAGAAGAAATCTTTAGCTGATTTCGCTGGCAAGAAAAAAGTCCTCAGCATCATCCCATCTATTGACACTGGTATCTGTTCCACTCAAACACGTCACTTCAATCAAACCTTATCAGATATGGAAGACACTGTCGTCTTGACGGTCTCTGTCGACCTTCCTTTTGCTCAAGGTAAATGGTGCGCTGCTGAAGGGCTCGACAATGCCATCATGCTCTCAGACTACTACGACCATTCCTTCGGGAAAGCATACGGCCTCTTGATCAATGAATGGCACCTACTTGCGCGTGCTGTCTTGGTCTTAGATGCGGATAACAAGGTTACTTACGTTGAATACCTAGAAAATATCAACAGCGAACCAAATTACGACGCTGCAATCGAAGCCGTCAATGCGCTTGGATAAATGAAAAAAGAGGTCTGCGACCTCTTTTCCATTGCTATAAAATCCGATGAAGTCCATTCTGTAGGAGGACGCGCCAGCGTAAGCGAGGGATGCCTCTGAGGAAACTCCGCACGCGCTGTGCCACTTGTTGCTTGTAGCTCTTGCCTCCTTGTGCAAAGACCCCTTTTCGACTCCAGTAGCCTTCGACACTGCGATCATTTTTAGGGGCTAGATAGCGAATACCTTGGCGATAAAGGACCTGCTTCCGAAAGGCTGGGTCCCAAGCTTTGACGGGGTCAATATCTAAGTCCTTATGGGTCCGTCCCCTAGCCAGCCCGTAGTTAAAACTAGCCCCATTGACAATGCCATTTTCAGAAACTTCTACTGGATCGACTTCATTGAGAAAACGCCCGGCTTGATCGAGAATATACTCCGTATGAAAATTTAACAAGACCTTGAAATTGACTTGTTGGGAGGCCCCTGATGGATAATGAAGGTGACCATCTGGCCCTAGGGAGACCTTATTGTGAAGGCGGGCAGCCGCATAAGCATCCACCGTGACCGCTCTAGCCTTTTGTATGTAAGCTTGTAAGGCCTCCTCGTCAGTCTGTCCAGCTCTGGCCTTATGCGTCCGAATCCATTGGGCTTGGTAACTTGAAAGTAGGTAGCGTAACTGGTGAACCTGGCGTTTCAAGAGCTGATCTCCCGACTGATCTGCTAAGGGATCCTTTTCAAAGGCGATTTGCACGACGTGTGAAAAAGCCTTCCAAAAGTCGGAACCTGGCGGACAATCTGGAGACATCCTACTCAGAAGAAAGGCTGTTTCTTCACAAGTTCCGGACAGGTCACTTGGCATAAGAAGAATTTTCATGACTCCCCTCAGCAAGTCTTGGGCAGCCGTTTCCGTTAGATCTTTGATCTCTTGAAACCACATGTTTTGAAACAGAGGACTGGCAAAGAAAAAGACAGACTGGTATTGTTCTTGGTAGGCTTGTGGATCTTTCAATCCCTGCAAGTGCTTCTCTAGATAGGCTAAACTACTCTCTCTCCAGCCTAATCTCACTAATTCCCGTCTGTTCATAGTGCCGTCCTTTCTATGCTACTATACTACCATCTTTTGGAGCTTGAGACAATTCTCATTACTCCACTAGCGTTTTTGAGGATTTTTTTGATATACTAGAAGTGAGCGAAGAAAAGAGGAAAGCATGACACCAAACAAAGAAGATTACCTCAAGTGCATTTACGAAATTGGCACAGAAGTAGAAAAAATCAGTAATAAAGAAATTGCCAGTCGCATGCAGGTCTCTCCACCCGCTGTGACCGAGATGATTAAGCGTATGATCTCTGAGGGCCTCTTGGTGAAAGATAAAACCCATGGGTATCTACTAACGGATCTAGGATCGCAGTTGGTCTCTGATCTCTACCGCAAGCACCGCTTGATCGAAGTATTTCTTCTGGAAAAACTTGACTATACAACTGAAGAAGTCCATGAAGAGGCAGAAGTTCTCGAGCATACCGTTTCTGAACATTTCATTGACCAGCTGGATCACATGCTTGGAACTCCTAAGACCTGCCCTCACGGTGGGACAATTCCAAAGAAAGGCGAAAGGCTTGTCGAAGCCTACCAAGACCGTCTCAGCGAAGCGACCCAACCTGGTCTGTATATTCTGCAAAGGGTCCATGACACCTATGAATTGCTAAAATTCTTAGACCAGATCCATCTCCAGATTGGGAATACTATCGCGTTTCAACGGTATGATGACTACACAGGCCTCTATCACTTAGTCATCCATGGACAAGAAATTTCTATCAACCAAGTGATCGCCCAACAACTCTATATCGAAAAACATGCAGTCTAATCCGACTGCATGTTTTCTTACTTATGGATTTTTTGTATCTAACAAAATCGTCACTGGACCATCATTGATCAATTCAATCGCCATATCGGCCCCAAAGATCCCTCGTTTGACAGGGACTTCTTTTTCTAATTGATCATTAAAGGCATCATATAACTGACTGGCCATATCTGGCTTGGCAGCCCCTATAAAAGCAGGACGGTTGCCTTTTTTTGTCTCCGCAAAGAGGGTAAATTGAGAGATTGACAAGATTTCTCCTTGGATATCTTTGACCGAAAGATTCATCTTATCTTCCTCATCTGAGAAAATACGCATCTGCGATACCTTGCGGACCGCATAATCTAAATCCTTCTGGTCATCCTCAGGTCCTACTCCCACTAAGAGTAGAAGCCCATCCTGAATCTGACTATAAACTTGACCGTCAATAGAAACCGAGGCACTCTTGACCCGTTGAATCACTAATTTCATTTTATTATCCTATTTTAACAATCTATTGAGCATTCACTGCTACCTTCAAAGAAAATCGACATCAGACAAGGCAGTGAGACGCAGGCAGACTATCCGAAAACCAAAGGCTGTTCAGTTGCTTTTAGGGCAAGGCAGCGAGACGAAGACAGTACTGAAGTACGGCAAGGCGAGCTACCAAGCAATAAAAGAGTTCTGACCACGCTTCTCAATCTTCAAAGAAAATCGACATCAGACAAGGCAGTGAGACGCAGGCATAACTGTAGTTAGGCCAGTCGAAACTAACGCAGTATGAAGTCGATTTTCGTAGAAGACTAGCCGTTGGTACGCTTAACAGAGTACACCTCCGGCACACTCTTAATCTTATCCACAACCGTTGTCAACATAGACAAGTTTGGAATCCCAAAGGAAATGTGGATATTGGCAAATTTCATATCTTTGGTTGGTTGGGCATTAACGGTTGAGACCATCTTAGCTGTATTGGAGAGGACTTGTAGTACATCGTTCAGAAGTCCGGCACGGTTGAATCCGTAAATATCGATGTGGGCGATATAGTCTTTGGTCGTATTGTTATCTTCCCATTCCACATCAATCAAACGTTGCTCGTAGTTGTCTTGGGCACGTAGGTTCATACAGTCCTGACGGTGAATGGCAACACCGCGTCCTTTGGTAATATAACCGACGATTTCATCACCTGGAACTGGATTACAACACTTAGCAATCCGAATCAAGAGTCCAGAAGCACCTTGGATGACCACGCCACCCTCGTGACGGACCTTCAAGGTGTCTTTTTTATTTTCAACCTTGACCTCGCCACCTTTGACTAGCTCTTCTGCTTCTGCGCGTGCCTTAGCCCGCTCTTCTTCCCGGCGTTCATCCTCCGTCAAGCGGTTAAAGATGGTAATAGCCCCAATCTCTCCAAAACCAATCGCCGCAAACAAGGCTTCTTCTGTCTTATAACTTGATTTTTGTAGCACTTTGTCCATGTGCTTTTTGTCCATGAACTTATTGGCTACCAAGTCATGCTCGTGGAATTGGGCCATCAAGAGGTCCCGACCACGGTTAATCGACAATTCCTTGTCTTGATTTTTAAAGAATTGACGGATCTTGTTGCGCGCCTTGCTAGTTTTAACAAGGGTCAGCCAGTCACGGCTCGGACCAAAGGAGTTGGCATTGGTGATAATCTCCACCTGGTCTCCCGTCCGAAGTTTGGTATTGAGGGGCACCATCCGGCCATTGACCTTAGCACCAATCGCTTTTTCCCCAACCTTGGTGTGGATTTCATAGGCAAAATCGATCGGCCCAGAATCTTTCGGAAGCGAGCGCACGGTTCCATCTGGTGTGAAGACGTAAATCTCTTCTGCCAGGATGTCTTCTTTTACATTTTCAACAAATTCTTTGGCATCGCCTGACTGGTCTTGGAGTTCCATCATCTCCTTGATCCAGTTCATCCCAATAGCCGATTCCTTGCTGTTGACCTGACCCTTGATCCCTTTTTTATAGGCCCAGTGAGCCGCAACCCCGTATTCGGCAACCTCGTGCATTTCCTTGGTTCGGATCTGGAATTCAATCGGCCCTTTAGGACCATATACAGTCGTATGGATGGACTGATAACCATTGGCCTTCCGGTTGGCAATATAGTCCTTAAAACGCCCTGGCATTGGCTTCCAGAGCTCATGGATGTAGCCTAGCATAGCATAAACATCACTTGGAGTATCCAGGATACAGCGGATAGCAATCAAGTCATAGATTTCATCAAAGCGTTTCTTCTTATCCTGCATTTTGCGATAGATCGAATAGATATGCTTTGGTCGACCATAAATTTTTCCATGCAGATGGCGTTCCCCAGCATAGGTCTCAATCTTGTGGACAACCTCTTCCACCAACTCTTCTCGCTCGCGACGTTTTTCCTTCATCATATGGGAAATCTTGTAGAATTCGACTTCATTCAGATAACGGAAGGACAAATCCTCAAGTTCCCATTTGACGCTGGAAATCCCGAGACGGTGAGCTAGTGGTGCATAGATCTCCATGGTCTCACGCGAAATGCGCTCTTGCTTATCCTTGCGCAAATGCTTGAGGGTACGCATATTATGCAAGCGGTCTGCCAATTTGACCAAAATGACACGGATATCTTGAGACATGGCCATGAGCATCTTGCGATGGTTTTCCGCCAACTGCTCTTCATGGGACTTGTACTTGACCTTCCCGAGCTTGGTCACCCCATCGACAATCACGCGCACATCATGACCAAATTCGCGCTCTAAATCATCTAAAGTCGCATCCGTATCTTCTACGACATCATGCAAAAAGCCACAGGCGACCGTCACAGCATCCAGTTTCAGCTTGGCAAGGATTCCTGCTACTTGAATTGGGTGGATGATATAAGGCTCGCCAGACTGACGGAATTGCCCATTATGGCAATCAACCGCATAGACCAAAGCCTTTTGCACAAAAGCAACATCTTCAGGTGATAAATATTTTTTTGTAAGGGCAACGACTTGGTCCCCTGTTAAATTCTCTTCTTTCGGCATGTATTTTCTCCAGTTTCTTGGATACTATTTTAACACTTTTAGAAGCAGATGGGAACCAATGAAGCTACTTTAATATACGGATACTTCTCGAAGATCATTCTGGGATCCACCTTGCTTTCATCATTCTTGTAAAAAAACTAACGAAGCGATTCCTTCACTTCGTTAGTTCATTAATTCTGTAACAACACTCACGGCACTGAGAGCATAGAGTGGGGCCGTTTCCGCTCGTAGGATGCGAGGCCCAAGCCCTACTAACACTGCTCCTTTAGCTGTAAAACTTTCAATTTCTGCAGGGGAGAGGCCTCCCTCTGGCCCAAAGATAAAGAGCAATCTGCTTCCAGCTTCCAATCCGGTCAGAGACTGAAGTAAAGCTGCTGCCTCTCCTTCTTTAGCCGACTCTTCATAAGCCACCACTATCCGATCAAACTGGTCGAACTGATCCAAAAAGTCTGCCTTTTTCTCAAAAAGGGTAATGCTTGGGACCAAATTCCGCTTGCTTTGCTCGGCTGCTCCAAGGGCGATTTTTTCTAGTTTTTCGACCTTTTTACCCAATTTCTTGCCGTCCCACTTGGCAACGGACCAGTCAGCAGGGAAGGCCCAGATCTGGCTGGCACCGAGTTCCGTCACTTTTTGAGTGATAAACTCGAGCTTGTCTCCCTTGGGAAAGCCTGATGCGATGGTCACTTGGACTGGCAGCTCCACATTGTCAGCCAATTCTTTGATTAGTTCCAACTGACGGGCTTCCACATTAACCACGCGCGCCAAACGCTTGATCCCATCATCAAAGACTAGAGTCACCTCATCATCCTCTTTCAAGCGCATGACCTGAAACATGTGCTTGCTGGTTTCCTTGTCCTCGATGGTGACAGGTGAAATTGCACTCCCTTTAACAAAATACTGTTGCATGCTAGCCTCCAATCACACCGGAGACATCCTTGGTCTTCTTGAAGACGCAGGCATTCCATTCCCCTTGGATCATGTGGGTTTCAAGGAAAAATCCAGCTGACTCAGCCGACTCACGTACCATGTCCCATTTGTCCTTGATAATGCCACTCATGATCAGGTAGCCTTCGTCCTTGACCAAACGATAAGCATCATCCGTCAGATGGATAAGGATATCCGCCAAGATATTAGCCACGATGACATCTGCCTCAATCTCCACGCCCTTGAGCAAATCGCCTGGGGCTACATGAATGTTTTCCATGCCAGGATTGAGCTCAATATTTTCCTGAGCGACGCGAACCGCCACATCGTCGAGATCATAGGCGAAGATTTCTTTGGCACCTAGAAGGGAGCTAGCGATAGAAAGGACCCCTGAACCAGTTCCCACATCTAGCACCGTTTCCCCACCACGAAGGACCTGCTCCAAGGCAAAAAGACTCATCTTGGTCGTCGGGTGAGTTCCTGTCCCAAAGGCCATCCCTGGATCTAGCTTGATAATCTTCTCGCCAGCAGTTGCCTCATAGTCCGTCCATGACGGAACGATGGTCAAGTCATGAGTGATACGAGCTGGTTCATAGTATTTCTTCCAATTATCTGCCCAGTCTTCCTCAGCCAAGGCGGTCGTCCCCATCTTGACCTCTCCTAGATCCATAAAATCCGTCAATTCTGCTAAGCGAGCCTGCAAGTCCGCTTCAACCGCTGCTACATCAACCGTTTCCGGGTAGTAGGCCGTCACCACGATTTCTTCTTGCTGCTCGACATCAGGAAAAATCTCACCAAAGCGGTCGACATTGCCCACATAGTCCATGCTGTCTTCGATTGCGACCCCTTGGGCACCTAACTCGATCAAGAGGTTGGAGACCAGCTCCTCCCCTTCACGCTTCACTGTAACTTTTAACTCTTGCCATGTTTCCATCATTAAGATACCAAGCCCGTAAAACACAAAGCCAAAATAGGAAACTCTCTGAAGACACTTGTGTCTATGAGAATTTTATCTTTTTGGTATAGTGTTTAGGGCGGGTTCAGTTTAGAAATTTAACCGAACCGTCCTTTCTATTTCTCTATCAATTTTTTCATGTAGACCATATCCATGCCTTCTTTTTCAGGCTCGATATGGGTTTGATGGTAGCCATTCTTCTCGTAGAAGGCGACCATGCCTGCATCTTGTAACACCGTACACAAATCCCATTGTGTGATGGTTGGAAATTCTTTTTCCAGCAAGCTCAAACCTTTAGATCCATACCCTTTTCCCTGATACGGAGGCAGAATCGCTGCGGTCCCCAACCAAGCTTCCGTTAACTCTTCATTGGTATGAATTCGTAAAAAACCAATCTTCTCTTCGTCTTCTTTCACAAAGTAGTAATAGCTATTGGGCCGCTCAACTAATTTCCATTTGATTCGCTCGCGATCTTCTAGATAGGGATCATATTCATCTTGGTATTTGTCATAGACTGCTTTAAAACTGGCTCTTTGAATGGCAATAATGGTTTCTAAATCCTCTGCTCCTGCTTTCTCAAGTCTTATCATAAACTTTCCTCCACATAATCTCTCACCCGTTCTTGCAATTGAGGAACCACTCGATCTGAAATTAAAAACTCTTCAAAGCTCACTAACTTATAGCCCTGTCCCTCATCTCCAAAGTCAATGTGTTCAAACTCTTCTTGGGCTAGATTGCCAACTAGAAAAACGAACTGTTTCTTCTCATCCAAGATGCCAGGATAGATCTCGGACCATATCACTTCCTCTTTCGACAGTTGAATATTCAATTCCTCATAAACCTCACGCGCCACACACTCAAAAGGTGTCTCATTTCCTTCCCGACCACCACCTGGCAAGTCCCACATATTGGGGTAAGGAATCGTTTCTTTATCATCGCGCAAGATGGTCAAAATTTGCCCCTCACAAATCAAGGCAATTTTACAACCCGTAAATTCGAATCGTGCTTCTAAGCAATCCTCAAGCATGAGCTTTCCCTCTTAATATCTCGGATAGGGATAAAAGGTGCTTTCTTCTAGGCCAATCTTGCCTTCTTCAAAAACTTCTTGGTTCCAGACGATCTCAAAGCTCTCTGCTTCTTCGTCTGCTAAGAAATCCATGAGCTCATCCAAGGCCAACTCAGCTGTATCTCGGAGGAAAGTCGCAAAATAGGCTAGAAACTCACGAGACAAGCCTTTTTTAGGCTCATAAGGAATCGCCGTTAAATAGGCATCTTCTTCCACATGAGACTTGGCTGGATTGTAGAAGAGCACGGCTTCTTCAAAGAAAATATCCTCATCAGACTCTTCACCGGCTTCATCAACCAGTGCAACCCCGCCTGTGTTTTGCGCTTCCAAGAGAAAAGCCACTTCTACCGCATGGTTTTTCTTATCCCAATTGATCTCAAAATCAAAGGGAAAAACCTTGTCCATCTCCTCTTCTAAAACATCCAAAAATCCGTATTTAGACATAGCGTCCTCTTTCTAATTTCCCACTCTTAGAGCGGAATATGATACAATAGTTACTACAATCTTACCATAAAAACCGTCTCTTTGAAAGGAGACAAAGCTAGAAAGGAGAAGGAAATGCCCGACAATCTCGCACTCCGTATGCGACCACGAACGATCGATCAAGTCATCGGTCAACAGCACCTGGTTGGAGAAGGCAAAATCATTCGTCGCATGGTCGAGGCCAATCGTCTGTCCTCTATGATTCTCTATGGACCTCCGGGGATCGGAAAGACCAGTATTGCTTCTGCGATCGCAGGAACGACCAAGTATGCTTTTCGGACCTTTAATGCAACAGTTGACAGTAAAAAACGCCTCCAAGAAATCGCAGAGGAGGCCAAATTTTCTGGTGGCTTGGTCCTGCTCTTGGACGAGATCCATCGCCTCGATAAAACTAAACAAGATTTTCTCCTGCCTTTGCTCGAAAGTGGTCTGGTCATCATGATCGGTGCAACGACTGAAAATCCCTTTTTCTCTGTCACACCCGCTATTCGTAGCCGCGTACAAATCTTTGAGCTGGAACCGTTGACGACGGAGGAGGTCAAGCAAGCTCTAAAAACGGCGCTGGACGATCCCGACCGTGGCTTTGATTTTCCAGTCGTGCTCGATGAGGACGCTTTGGATTTCATCGCTACCTCAACCAATGGAGATCTTCGCTCTGCCTTTAATTCTCTCGATCTGGCGGTGCTGTCGACCTCTGAAAATGCAGAAGGAATTCGCCATATTACGCTAGAGATCATGGAAAACAGTCTCCAGCGCAGCTACATCACCATGGACAAAGATGGAGACGGCCACTACGACGTGCTCTCTGCTCTGCAAAAATCTATCCGTGGTTCGGATGTCGATGCTAGTCTCCACTATGCAGCTCGTTTGATCGAAGCCGGAGATCTACCCAGCCTAGCTCGTCGCTTGACTGTCATCGCTTATGAGGATATCGGTCTGGCCAATCCAGATGCGCAGATTCATACCGTGACAGCGTTACAAGCAGCTGAGCGCATCGGCTTTCCTGAGGCCCGCATTCTCATCGCCAACATCGTCATCGATCTAGCCCTTTCGCCGAAATCCAACTCAGCCTACGTTGCCATGGACAAGGCGCTGGCTGATCTTAGAAGTTCTGGCAACCTTCCTATTCCTCGCCACCTCCGCGATGGTCATTATGCTGGAAGCAAGGAACTGGGAAATGCACAAAACTATAAATATCCCCACAACTACCCCGGCAACTGGGTCAAGCAGGACTACCTGCCAGACAAGCTCAAACACGCGTCCTACTTTATTCCCAATGAAAATGGCAAGTACGAGCGTGCTCTCGGAGCCACCAAGGAGAAGATTGATCAATTCAAGAAAAAGTGACATCGGTTTCAAAAAATTGAGATTTTCCCTTGAAATATTTTCAAAATGTGGTATCATATACATATAGAAACGCTGTGGTGTACGACTTCACACTTAAGTGTTGACCGACTATTTTTTGTATTATTAGGGAAACAAAAGACTTCTGGCAGTATGCAGGCCGTTTCACGCGGAAGCAGCTAAGTCAGAGCGAGTTGCCCACCTGCTTAATTGCGCGGGTTCAATACAAATCGTGAAGTTTCGGCACCAATACAGCTTTTTATATTTGCCTCCTTAGCTCAGTTGGTAGAGCAGTAGACTCTTAATCTATGGGTCGCAGGTTCGAGCCCTGCAGGGGGCATCTAAATCAACAGGAAAAAGCCTTGATTTATAAGGCTTTTTTGCTTGTCTATAACTGATTTGCCCCATCATTTGCCCCACATTTTTTTATGAGCAATCTTTCCAGACATCTCTGATTACGAAAAACAAAAAAGCTATCCTACCTTTGCAAATTTGGATAAGATAGCAGAATATTTTAATGCAACTCCAACCCAACTCTTTGGAACGAGTAAAGAGATTGAGTTAGAAAAGAGTGTTCTTGAATCTAATGAATACTCTGATAAAGTAAGTGAAATCTTAAAAGCTGTCAAATACATCGAGCATTTCCTACATACTGATGGACAGTACTTAGAGGATTTACTTTACTTAACAAGAGGCAACCAACTATACACAGAAGATGGAGATGAGTTGTATATTGATCCAACTTCTCAGAAAAGAACACTTCATAACCAATATGAACCTGGTTTTATTGAAGCAAGGGATAAATCTCCACTAGAGCTCTTAATTGAAAATAAGGAGCTATTAGATTAAATAAAAAAAGCGAGGATATCCTCGCTTCAGATTGAAGTTAAAATCTTTAGAAGACACTTTTATAAGGACTTTGTCTTAAATCTGTGAAAAGGAGTGAAAACTCCTTTTCTTTTTGTAAGTCAGACTGAAACTTCCAAATTGTTTATTTATTTTATTGACATTTTCTATAAAAATAAGTATAATAGTTTTATTAGAAAACTATACTATATAGGGGGTATTGAAATGAAATTTTCTAATCGTTTACTGCTATTCCTTGCAGGAGTTGTTTTTGTCCTTTTAGGACTTTTCCTATTTACAAACCCAGTAGCTAATCTTGTTGCTTACAGCTGGTGGATTTCATTTGGTTTACTGGTTTCTTCTATAGCAGCTATTTTAGGCTATTTCTCTGCACCAAAAGAGCTTCGCTCACCTGTTTATCTTTTCCAAGGATTTGTTAGTCTTCTCTTAGCTCTTTACCTCGTTGCTTATGGCTTTGTGACCCTGCCGGTCGTCATTCCGACCATTGTAGGAATTTGGTTAATTGTAGAAGCCATTATTGCTTTCTTTAAAGGCAATCGTCTAAGATTGAATTTCCCTATTATTGGTAGCAATATCACGTGGGTAGCCTTGCTTGAATTTTTACTAGGTCTAGTGATTCTGTTCAATCCAGTGGCTACAGGTGTCTTTGTCGTTTATGTCATTGCCTTTTCAGTTTTAGTTACTGGCTTCACCTACATTATTGAGGCCTTTCGTAAATAGTCTAGTTGCTATTTCTATCGCATTCAAAAAAGCTGGGAAATCATATTCTCAGCTTTTTTGTCTCTTTAATTATCACTTTTTCGCATTCCATTCTGCGTAGAAATTTGTTTTTCCATTTTATTCTCCAATTTGATCTCGCACTGACATTTATTTATAACA
>NZ_KV812801.1:31743-34215 GCF_001813505.1 Streptococcus sp. HMSC061E03 | reverse complement strand
TTTTCAATATGAAAAGTTCTTACAAATTCATGTCGTTATCCTGAGAATAGTTAGAATAAATTAAAATAAGGTCTTTATCTAACACGAAAGCCACATATGTTTATTTTTCATTAACTTGTGTAATGAAAAATAACTGAAAATCTTTTGCATCTTTCTGAGTCGGAAAGTCAATTATAATATTGTCCAACGCAGTACCAAACCACCTATTTGCCGACCTTTTTCTATTGCTTTTACAGATAGGAGTATTCTTCCCTTAGCCAGCCAACGGTTTATCGACTTCATCCTTGCTAATAAACACCTGCTCTGTTAAGACGGGACACTCTTATCCCAAAAAAGTTCCAAAGTCTCACCTGACTCTGGAACTTTTTGATTTCTACACTTATTGTTTGGCTTCCTGTTTTAATTGTTGCACCTGTTCCTCGTACTGGACAAGCTCCTTGTCTTTTATATTGATAGTCGCTTCTGCTTCAGCAATGCGGCTTCTCAGATCTTGAGTCTTGCTATGGTGATAGCTAATACCAATAACACTACCAGCAATGATTCCGATTACTAGACAAGTAAAAATCACCAAAATCAAGGAAGCAGATAGTTGTGTAAAGACAAGACTGACAGTTACTGTTTGACGATTGAGCAGACCAAAGCAGATCACAATGACTAATAAGATCAAACCGCCAATTAGATAAGCCTTATCTTTCAGTGACAATTCATTAAATTTTTTTAGCATAAGTTCCTTTTCTCCTGACTATGTTGATAGAAAACTACACAACATTTAGATATTAACCGAAGCCATTCTACCAGAAAAATTCGATACTGTCAATAATTATTTGATTAACACTCCGTAACTCTACTTGAGTATTTACACATAATTATTGACAGTATCCCGATTTGATCTCGCACTGACATTTATTTATAACAACACTATATATCTAGTATAGCATAATCATTAGGTATTATAGGTTTTCAAACCAAATAGGAAACCTATATGAGTCATTCGTTATTTTTCCCCACTTTTGCCCCATTTTTAAATCCTGACATTGAAAATACCTAAAAGTATTTCCCTAAAATCAGCTATATTTCAACATTTTTGTTTATTTTCAATATGAAAAGTTCTTACAAATTCATGCAGGGGGCATCCAATAAATCAACAGGAAGCCTGATATATCAGGCTTTTTTGTTTGTCATTTTGTTTTTTGTACCAAAATTTGTACCAAAAAATTTTACATTAACAAAATAAGCGAGTCTCATCCAAAGACTCACTATTTATCTAACACTCGTTTTCATCGAAAAAACCACCGCGAGGGTGGTTCTTTTTTATCAATCGTCAAACACTCCGCCTGTGAGTTGGTACATGAGGTAAATGTGCTCCAGGACTTTAACTTTATCCATATGATCCACATCTTTAAAGCCTCCTAATGCTAGGAGCGGGACAAAACCGAAACATTGGTTATAAGACAGAGCACCATGTTTTGACACAGCTTGTCTGTATAAATCAAGTTCAAATTTTTTTGTAATATATTCGTTATCTAAATATTGAACGAATAAATCCATCCCCTTACAAATAATATCCAAATCCTGAATATTATATTGGACAATTCCCACATAGGCGTTCTTTTCCCAAGTAACAATATCTCCAAACGCTGTTACGAACATAGGAAAAGCGACATCTCCTCTGAAATAACTATCTTGGAGAAGCTCAAGATAATCATCTGGATTGATGACTTTTAGATAACCATCTAAAAAGGTTCCCAAGCCATCTTCCTGCCAAATCTGTAACAACTCAGCAGGGACTTGGTCCTTGTATTTTTCAATAACTTCTTGGGGCATATCTGCCACTTTGATAAAGTTTTCTAGCATGTTTTCCTCCGATTTGATTTTTAGCATCATTTCTCTACAACCATAGTATACCATAAACCATATGTACCAACATTTGTTAAACAACAAGAAAACCACCGCGTAGGTGGTTTATTCTTTAGATATAACTATTTGCCATTATGCTCTCTTTGGAAGGCTTTCATAGCCTTGAACTGTTCTAGTTCTTTTTCATTAGCTGGTTGCTTTCCGAGATATTTATATTCAAAAAAGTCCATTTGTTGACCTGAACTATAATCACTTTCATTCCAAGGTGCATAGTCAAATTCAGCAGATAATTTCGTGCCAATTACTTTTATAGTACAAGAAGTCCACAAAGGTTGGCCTTCTTTCTCAAAAATTTCTCTCAACTCCCAAGCTAATCTAAAGGTGCGTCTTTCTTGATTCCGAAATTCTAAATTAGGAATACCATACCGCTTTGGAATATATAGATTGTAGATATACTCATTTTTCCCCTCTTCATTAAAGAAATAATATACCTCTCCTCCATCAAAAGCTAAACTTATGTTAATAAAAAGATTATCCCATGCTACTGGTATTGTCTCATTAACACTCTGTGCAATCTCACGAATTTTTTCATTAATTTGTTTTTCCATTTTATCC
>NZ_KV812801.1:0-31643 GCF_001813505.1 Streptococcus sp. HMSC061E03 | reverse complement strand
TCCTGACATTGAAAATACCTAAAAGTATTTCCTAAAATCAGCTATATTTCAATATTTTTGTTTATTTTCAATATGAAAAGTTCTTACAAATTCATTCTCTTCCCAAGTAATAATATCTCCAAAAGCTGTTACGAACAGCGGAAAAAGAAGTAAGGAACTATTCATAATAATAGCCGTAGCAAATCTTTGCATTTTTGCCTTATCTTATTTAAGATAGTACTATTAAAAAAAGAAAAGGTGAAAATCATGGAAACATATACACTTGCAAATGGGGTTGCTATTCCTAAAATTGGTTTTGGAACTTGGCAAATTGCTGAAGGCGAAGAAGCCTATAACAGCGTTAGCTTCGCACTTAAGGCGGGTTACACACATATTGATACCGCACAAATTTACGGTAACGAGGTTTCTGTAGGTAAGGCGATTGCTGATAGTGATTTGGCACGTGAGGATATTTTCCTAACTACCAAACTTTGGAATGATAAGCACGATTACGAGTTGGCTAAGACTTCTATCGATGAGTCTCTCGAAAGACTTGGTGTGGATTATTTGGATCTTTTGCTTATCCATTGGCCTAATCCAAAGGCGCTTCGTGAGAATGATGCTTGGAAGTCTGGTAATGCAGGCGCTTGGAAGGCAATGGAAGAAGCCTACAAAGAAGGTAAGGTGCGTGCTATCGGTGTGTCTAACTTTATGCAACATCACCTAGAAGCTCTTCTTGAAACAGCTGAAATTGTGCCACATGTCAATCAAATCCTCTTGGCTCCAGGTTGTGACCAAAAAGACTTAGTTGCCTATTGCCAAGAGCGCGATATCCTTCTTGAAGCCTATAGTCCACTAGGTACAGGTGGTATTTTTGGAAATGAAGATGTTGAAGCAGTGGCTGAACGTAACGGTAAATCTGTGGCACAAGTTGCTCTGCGTTGGAGCCTTCAAAAAGGTTTCTTGCCACTACCTAAGTCTGTGACACCTAAAAATATAAAAGCTAACTTGGATATCTTCGGCTTCGACTTATCAGAGGAAGATATGGCGGTCTTGGATAAGATTCAAGGCATCAAAACTCAGGATGATCCTGACAAAGTTAATTTTTAATAGGATTTTAATCAACTCGTCAGGGTTGCTTTTTCAAGTAAATGACAAAAGAAGTCAAGATTTTGACAATTCGCGCCACATGAAATTATTTAAGCATATCCTTTTCTCTCATTACCATTTTCTGTTATAATAAATTGTACTTCTAAAATAGAAAGGTCTTAAGATGACAACTCTTATTTAACATAAACGTGTAGAATTTTCAGAACTTTTTTATGACTTAGTTTTTGTTTTTGCAATTTCAAAAGTAACTACTTTAATTGACCATCTTCATAACGGTATTTTGACTTGGAATTCTTTCCTTGATTTTTTCATTGCTTCTTTGCTTCTCATCGATTCCTGGATGATTCAAACCGATTATACCAATCGCTATGGAAAGAACTCTTTATTTAACATAGTAATCATGTTTATCAAAATGGGAATTTTACTCTTTATAGCCAATATGATTGGACCTGATTGGCAACAATATTTTCATTATCTCTGTTGGGCTATTGGTACATTAACCCTTACCTTATTTTTTCAATATTTGGTTGAATTTTTTAGAAAATCAACCGATGATGTTCATCGGGAAAGTATCAAAGGTTTTCTATGGATAACAGGTCTAGGAAGTTTAGGAGTCTATTTAGCAGCTCTTCTTCCTATTTACGTTGGAGTCTCTGTCTTATTTGCTAGTATTCTGCTAACATTTATTATGCCAAGTATCTTGCTTAATAAAGATAAGCATTACCAGGTAAATCTCCCCCATTTAATCGAGCGCATCTCCCTTCTTGTCATTATTATGTTTGGAGAGATGATTACGGAGCTAGCTAACTTCTTTACAATCGAGAATTTCTCGATTTATTCGGTTCTTTATTTCATTATTATGATTTCTCTGTTCTTGTTTTATTTTGGTCAATTCGACCATGCTATTGATGAAAAATCTAATCAAAAGGGGCTATTTCTAATTTACAGTCACTATCCTATTTTCATTGGGCTTATGATGATGACTGTATCGATGAGTTTTCTTCTGAATCCTGAAGCTAATCGTCTCTTTGCAACCAGCTTCTCTTATATCGGATTTGGCCTCTTTCAAGCTGCTGTCCTAGTAAATGGGCCCCATAACAAACACTATCTTCGCTATTCGAAAAGTTACTACTGTGTCCAAGCGACACTCTATCTGGCTGCCTTGATTCTCTCTTTAATCTTTGCTTCTAATCCTATAATAGTAGTGAGTATAACAACCATTTTAGCTCTAGCTATAACCATTCATTTTATTTATTTTTATATGACACAGAATAAAAAATATTCCAAATCTAACTGGGGGATATTTTAATGAGTTTATAAGATTAAAAAGCTTTGGGAACCAAGGCTTTTTTTTCATTAATTTGTTTTTCCATTTTATCCTCCAATTTGATCTCGCACTGACATTTGTTTATAACAACACTATATATCTAGTATAGCATAATCATTAGGTATTATAGATTTTCAAACCAAATGCGAGTCATTCGTTTTTCCCCACTTTTGCCCCATTTTTAAATCCTGACATTGAAAATACCTAAAAGTATTTCCCTAAAATCAGCTATATTTCAACATTTTTGTTTATTTTCAATATGAAAAGTTCTTACAAATCCATGTAGGGGGCATTTTTTTATGCACAAAAAGCCTTGAAAACCAAGGCTTTTTTGCTTGTCTTAAGAGCATTTGGCTCATATTTTTATATACTATAATGTAGCGTACGAAGTTAAATCATTCTGCACCATTGTTATTCCATTTATAATAAAAAAAGCACCTTTGAACCCTAGCAAACATTTGACAGCTCTTCACCGAATCCGCTATGATAAGGGTACTTGAAATTCCAAGTTTTCGTTGCATCTTAAATGTAAGGAGTCCAAAATGAAGATCTATTATTCAAAATATATCGTATATGGCTCTCTGGCTTTTGCCTGTGCGCTCTTTATCCACTTAGCTTTTTTATCGATCCTAGGTTTTGAGGGTTTTCCAAAAATCACTTTTATCACTCTCATTCAGATCCTTTTATTTTTGATTGCGATCTATGCAACCATTGCTGGGATCAAAAGACTGACCAGTCGTCAGATCGCCTTTGAGCTGACTTCTGATGGGATCTATGCTTATCAAGGAGTGATTCTGACAAAAGACATCTTTATTCCCAAGGAAGATTTGGTGAGTGCAGCCTATAAAGTGGTTGACGTCAGTGACCCGGATCACCAAAATAGTAAAAGTTATTTCATCGAGTTTCAGTTGAAGGAAGATACTGCACTAGAAAATCTCTCAAAATCGAATGTCATCATTGACACAGAGCACCATACCGTAAAACTCTTCGTCAATCTTTGTAAATTTAAGGAAGAAGATTGGCAAGATCTGTCCAAGTACTTGACGGACGAATACCGAATAACCGTTTTATAGCAAAAAAAAGAGAGTGGGACAGAAATCGGTCATTCGTTAGAATTCGATTTCGTCGTTCCACCTCCGCACAGTTGAGTAGGGCTGTAAAAGCTGATGAAATCAGCGTAGTATAGCCCACTCAACAACTGCGTCTTGCTCGACAATCCAAAAACAATAGAGAGGCTAGGACTTTTGTCCCAGCCTCTTTTTAACTGCTCCTAGTTCCCCATTTTTCCTTTGGGTACGAGCAGATAGAAAAATAGTAAATTCAATCCAAATACGGCAACAAAGAGCGCTAATTGGCTAGCATCGATCGTTTGTTTCTCGGTCAAATCTTGAATCAGCTTTGTATAATAATAACCTGGGAAAGCCCGTTGTAGCTTGCCAACTAAGTCCATAAATCCTCCACTTGCGCCAAGCTTATCAAAGGGAATAATGGTCATAGCGGCCAAAATAATAACAGGAAAGCCAATGGTATCAATCGTCTTAGCATCTACCCTGACCCCGAGTACAAAGCCAATCACGCTAAAGTAGATCCCCATCAAGGATAAGAGGAAAAATTGTACCAACAGGCTAGTCGTCACCGGAAAGTGAAAACCTAGAACAGCAACTACTAGCACTGCTAAAAAGATCAAGCTGTTCAAAATCAGTTGTACGATGCTTTGATCCCATAAATAGTTCTTGACACTATAGCTTGTAAAGTGGGATTCAAAAGAATAAAACCCGATATCTGAGGCGATTCGCTTACTAAAAGTTGCAAGGCTATTGCCAATGACCCCGATAAATACGGCAATACCTAATAAAATACTTGGCGAAACCCCTTTTTGAAGCTGATAAAAGAAGATATACCAGCCTATGGGTAAAATAATGGTGAATAATACGAAGCGCTTATTTCGTAAAACTTGTTTTAATTGAATCTTTTTCATGCTTGTTCCCTTCCTTTATTCATCTCTTCTCGGAAATACTGCTCAATGGTTTGACCAGCCTGGTGAATGTCCTCAACAGTCTTTGTGGCAGCAATTCGACCGTCTTTTAAAATCAGGACTTTTGTAAAAAAGGCATCAATTTGGTTAAAATCATGGGTCACCACAACAGATGTAAACTCTTGCTGCTCCAGCAATTTCCAAAAATTATCCACTGCCTCCAAGTCCATGCCTGTCGTCGGCTCATCTAAAAAAATCAACTTTGGATGATTCAAAATGGTTACCAACAAGGACAAGCGTCTCTTTTGACCACCAGAAAGACTACCCACCATCTGCTCTCTTGATTCTCTTAATTCGACCATCTCTAAGAGTCCATTGATATCAGCCTGCTTCAACTGATTCATCCGACTTTTTAATTCGACAAATTCAGCAACGGTAAGATCCTCGATGAGCAGATCCCCCTGAGGCATCATCCCAATTTCCTTTTGAAAATCAAGCGAAGTCTTTATCGTCCCGGAATCGGCCTGGAGCTGCCCAGCGATAATGTTGAACAGGGTACTTTTTCCTGCTCCATTATTTCCCAGCAAGGCAATTTTGTCTCCTTCTTCTATCGAAAAAGACACTCCCTTTAATACAGCTTTCTCCTTAAATGATTTTGTAATAGATGCTACCTGAAACATAGGATCCCTCTTTTCTTATTGATCTTGTGTACAGTATACTTCAAAGAGACAGGCTTTGTGGCTCTCTGTCAGAATCGGTCAGAAAATCGTCGCGAATGGTCAAAAAAGAGGCTGGGACAAAAGTCCTAGCCTCTCAATTATTTTTGGATTGTAGAGCAAGACGCAGTGGTTGAGTGGGCTCTAATACGCTGATTTCATCAGCTTATACAGCCCTACTCAACTGTGCGGAGGTGGGACGACGAAATCGAATTCTAACGAATGACCGATTTCTGTCCCACTCTCTCTTCCATTATTCCTTCCAAAAGGTCAGGCTCTGAGTAAATCGGTAGTTTGAACTCTTGGTAGACACGGTCGTTTTGGGATACTTTTCCAGTAATTGTTGGATCTTGTACAAGCCAAGACCGCGGCCCTCTCCTTTACTCGAGTAGTCTTTTTCAAAAATTCTCGCCAGATCTATTTTTTCAGCTTTTGTACTATTTTCAACTATTAAGATGAGGGAGTTCGTCTCCTGAAGCATGGCAAGGGTCAGCTGGGGGTCCTCTGATTCAAGACTCGCTTCGATAGCATTGTCACAAAGGATGGATAAGAAGGTGATGAAATCTAAAACCTCGATGAATAAATCACGAACAGGTTCATCGATCTCGACAGAGATCCCAATCCCTTTATTTTGGGCTTCCAATAATTTTGCGGACAGAACACTTTTTACAGCTGGATTTTCTATGTGACTGAGTTTGGCAATATCAAACTTACTATTGTAAAATTGCTGGCCACTCTCTCGAAGAACATTCTCATAGACTTCCCTGATCGCATTGAGGTCTCCGTGCTCAATACTTAATTTGAGACTGGTTAAAATATTCAGGTAATCATGACGAAAGGCACGAATCTCCCCATAGAGCATTTCGACGTGTTGGCTATAGGTGGCTAACTCCTGCAGTTGCCTATCTTTTTGCTCTAGAATCTCTTGTTTCAATCGTTCTTTGGACACTGCATTGAAATACAAGAGCATCACAAAAAACAAAATCAGATAAATACTATTTAACTGTTCCCGTAAAGCATCTGCATGAGGAATAGCATCCTCAAAAACCACCAGACCTACAACACTGAGCAAATACACAAACATGGAAAGATCCATTGGGAGTAGGAAACGATTAAAATACTGCCGTTGAAATCCTACTTTTAGATCTGTAAAATCTAGTTTTAACAATTTAGTGATTCCTATATAAACAGGAAAGACCAGCAATTCAAGTAGAGCATCATACCAGCTGACAGATGCCTCACGAACAAGTACAATCCCTAGCATCGGAAAGACATAAAAGGCTAAGAGACGCCCAATGAGACTCTCCACGACAACCGGGTAGAGCCCGTAAAAAATGTTCAAAAGGTGTCGTATGTTACGATTCCGATAGAAACTATAGGCAATAAATACTAAGAAATAGCCAAAAAAGCCTACCGGTGGCACAAGGGTAAAGACGACTGCAAAGAAGAAGGGGCACAAAAAGAGCCAACGTAAGGCGAACTCTTGTCTACTGATATGACGATAGATCAGCATGCTGACGAAGAACTTTAAGTAAGACATTAGAATATCTAACAGCAATTCTTTCTCCCTTCTATTTTTTCAAAGCTTCCAGTAAGCCTCTATACTTGGTCCGTGAGATCAAGCAATTGTCCCCATTTTCAAAAAAAGCTTTCTTGGCTTCTTTGTCAATCTTCGTAATATTTTGTGGATTCACCACAAAGGAGCGGTGGCACCGATACAAGCGGGGATCTGCTTTTTCGATATCGGTAATACTGGCGTAAAATTCTAATCGCTCATCCTGGGTGTGTAAAATAACCTTGTGAATGGTTGGAGACGTTTCAACATACAAAATCTTATTAAAGGGAACTTGTACACGCGCCATCGCACTCTCAAATGTAAAAGCATCTTGCGCAATCGTGGTCCCAGCTTGCTCCAAGGTATAGTCAATGGCCGAGTCGATTCTTTTTCTGAACTCTTCTTCGCTCAGCGTTTTATCAATAAAATCCAAGGCGGCTACTTTGTACTGAAAGGTAATGGGCATAAATTCAGAGTGAGTGGTGACAAAGACAATGGTCGCATGGGGATCTTTCTTACGAATCTCTTTTGCGATCTCCAGCCCCTTTTTCTCCTCACCTTTAATCTCGATATCTAAAAAGAATAGGTGATGGGCGCCTCTCTCTGTGATAGCATCCAGCAACTGGCTTGACTTCCCAAACACTTCTGGCGCTTTGCATTGCAAGAATTTTTGACGGATGAGATCCTGCAAGACCGCTTCGATACGCGATTGTTGGATCCATTCATCTTCTAACACAAAAATCTTCAACAAAGTCCTCACTCCTTCCCCTCTACGAATATGTTCTATTTTACCATAAATGATGCCTGCTGAGCCACTCTTTCAAAAGAGACTTAATAGCCCTTCTACCTTTTCTCCTTAACAAAAAAACTCTCCCGGAGGAATCCGGAAGAGCTTGCGCAAGGGGAATTTGAAAAATATTTTTTAATATGAAAAAGGTCGATAAAATCTATGCTATGTTCAAACTCTCATTTTACTAACAGCGATATTACGATCAAGTTTTATTGTCAATAGACATGTATGTGGGAAGTTCTCCCCTTGCAACAATGTAGACCTGTGATCTACTCTTACTAGTATACACTAGAATTATTACAAAATCAGTTAATTTGTATTGCAATTTGTTGGCAAATATCCCTCTGCCTGAAAACACCGCAAATGCTTGATTCCCAAGCATCTACGCAAGTCCTCTTTAATTAGTATTTATCATTTCTGTTACAAAATTTAAAATAAAAATATTATTCCATAATAAATGAAAATCCCAAAGCACGATAAAAAGAGGCTGGGACAAAAGTCCTAGCCTCTCAATTATTTTTGGATTGTAGAGCAAGACGCAGTGGTTGAGTGGGCTCTAATACGCTGATTTCATCAGCTTATACAGCCCTACTCAACTGTGCGGAGGTGGGACGACGAAATCGAATTCTAACGAATTACCGATTTCTGTCCCACTCTCTTTGAGCTAGTAAGACGATTAGCCAGGCCGCAACATAGTGGCTACTATCCAACGATGAGAGGTATAGCCTCAATCGTGTAACAGTTACGACAGAAAATAAAGAAGGCCTATAACGCCTTCTTTATTTTCTTAGTAAGACACTTCGGCAAGGCACCATGGTGCTTGCCGTAGCCTAATGAGGTGCTTTAGCACCCATTAGGCTAAGTGTGTTACATCATCCCACCCATCATGCTTGGATCCATTCCTGGTCCTGCTGGGGCTGCTGGTTCTGGTTTGTTGGCTACGACTGCTTCGGTCGTCAAGATCAGACTCGCTACGGAAGCGGCGTTTTGAAGGGCTGAACGGCTCACTTTAACTGGGTCGATGATTCCTGCATCAATCATATTCACCCATTCACCTGTTGCAGCATTGAAACCTGTTCCGACTTCGGCATTTTTCAAGCGATCAATCACAATAGATCCTTCGTAACCGGCATTGTGGGCAATTTGGCGCACTGGCTCTTCCAAAGCACGAAGAACGATATTGCGTCCTGTTGCTTCATCCCCTTCTAATTCAAGGGCTGCGACTGCAGAGATGACATTGACAAGAGCTGTACCACCTCCGGCAACGATCCCTTCTTCAACGGCTGCGCGAGTCGCATTAAGGGCATCTTCGATACGGAGTTTCATTTCTTTCAATTCTGTTTCTGTTGCAGCACCAACCTTGATTACGGCAACGCCACCAGACAATTTAGCCAAACGTTCTTGTAATTTTTCACGGTCAAATTCAGAGGTTGTGGTTTCGATTTGTGACTTGATGACCGCAACACGGTTAGCGATCGCTTCTGGGTTACCAGAACCTTCGACAATGACAGTACTGTCTTTATCGACTGAAACTTTAGCTGCTTGACCAAGGGCTTCAATGGTTGCATCTTTCAATTCAAGACCGAGATCTTCTGTGATAACAGTTCCACCTGTCAAGATAGCGATATCTTCTAGCATGGCTTTGCGGCGATCACCAAATCCTGGTGCCTTAACAGCTACGACATTAAAGGTACCGCGGATCTTGTTCAAGACAAGTGTTGGAAGAGCTTCGCCATCTACATCATCTGCGATGATCAAGAGTGGACGGTTGCTTTGAAGAATGCTTTCCAACAATGGCAAGATTTCTTGGATGTTTGAGATCTTTTTGTCAGTGATCAAAATGTATGGATTTTCAAGATCTGCCACCATTTTTTCATTATCAGTGACCATGTATTGTGAGAGGTAACCACGGTCAAACTGCATGCCTTCAACCACTTCAAGCTCGGTTTCCATTCCACGAGACTCTTCAATGGTGATGACCCCATCTTTGCCAACTTTTTCCATGGCTTCAGAGATGTACTCACCGACTTTTTCAGAACGAGAAGACACAGCAGCTACTTGAGCAATCGCTTCCTTGCTCGATACTGGAATCGCATTGTTTTTCAAAGCTTCTACTGCTGTTGCAACAGCGGTCTCGATCCCACGGCGGATGCCAATTGGGTTAGCACCTGCAGTGACGTTTTTGATCCCTTCACGGACGATAGCTTGAGTCAAGACCGTTGCGGTCGTTGTACCGTCACCTGCGATATCATTGGTCTTAGAAGCCACTTCTGACACCAATTTAGCACCCATATTTTCAAAATGGTCTTCCAATTCAATTTCTTTTGCGATGGTCACCCCATCATTTGTGATCAAGGGTGAACCAAATGATTTTTCAAGAACCACATTGCGCCCTTTAGGGCCCAACGTAACTTTCACTGTATCTGCTAAGACATCGACACCACGGACCATTGCAGAACGTGCATCAGATGAAAATTTAATATCTTTTGCCATTTCTCTTACCTCTTTCTTCTCTTACTCTACAATTGCAAGAATGTTTGCTGTTCCAACGATGGTGTAGGTTTCTTCCCCATCTTTCACTTCAATTCCTGCATGGCTTTCAACCAAAACGTGGTCTCCTGCTTTTACAGCTGGAGCGATGAGTTCACCACTTAGGGTACGCACACCTTCACCAACGGCAACCACTTCAGCTGTTTTTGTATCGGCCTTGCTCGCACCTGCGAGGACAAAACCTCCAACAGTCTGTTCTTTTTCTTCTACTTTTAAGACCACACGGTCTCCTAATGGTTTTAACATGTTCATTCCTCCATACGTGTTTTTAGCACTCTCTATACGTAAGTGCTAACTTATGTTTCTATTGTATCACTTGGTCAGAAATAGTCAAGAAAAAAACACCTCAAAAATAGATGAGATGTTTCTAAAATTTCAATTTAAAATTGTCAATTTTTGATTGAAATCATCGATCACTTTTTGAAGATTGATCCGCCCGCGGTAGATGCCATATCCAAAAACAATCATGCCTAAAATTCCAATCAAGGCTAGTAAAATCCCGAGGATCAAGAGTGGAAGGAAACTTTTGTGAAAGAGATAGATCAATACCACACCAATACTGGCAATGATAAAGAGTAAGCTGAACCAACGACCAAGGTTTTCAAGCATGTGGCGTTGGTACTTGATTTCTGTTTCATATCCATTGACAAGTTCTTGTTTTGTAACCATGGGATTCCTCCTGATAAAAATTGAGAATGAAGTGCAAGTAAAGGAGGTCCATTCACTTCATTCTCAAAAACTCCTACTAGCAAATTCGTTTTTTTACCTTAGTATTTAAGATGTGGGTCAAAGATACCAAGGGCAACACCGATCAAAGCAACTACAACGAGAAGTAACATAACTTTGTTTGGTGAAATTTTTTTCTTAGACATCAACCACCAGCAAAGAGTGATGAAGGCTGCTGTCAAGAGACCTGGATAAACACCATCGATCTTTTCTTGGATGTTCAAGAAGACTTTTCCTTCAGAATTCTTGAATTGAAGGGCTGTTGTAACAGATACCCAAGTAGCTGCTACGGCACCGATAACCATACCACCGACAACGCTGATCGCTTTACGAAGAGCTTGTCCTTTTGGTCCTACAAGGAATTCAACGGCTTTATCCCCTAATTGGTAACCTTTGAAGAAGGCAAAGCGCATACCAAAGTAGACTAAGAGGTTCCATACGACGATGTAGAAGAGAGCACCAGCGACGTTACCACCTTTAGAAAGTCCAAGGGCAATCCCTAATAGAACTGGAATCAAGGTACCAACGACCAATGAGTCTCCAATACCAGCGATTGGTCCCATCAAACCGGCACGCATACCGTTGATGGTTTCGCCATCTACTGCATCTCCGTTTGCACGCGCTTCTTCCAAACCAGCTGTGATCCCTACAACAAGAGATCCAAGTTGTGGTTCAGTGTTGAAGAAGGCCGTATAGGTTTGCATAGCATCCTTTTGTTCTTCTTTTGTATCATACATTTCTTCTACGATTGGAAGCATAGAAGTCAAGTACCCGAAGGTTTGCATATGTTCTTGAGAGAAACAAGTCAAATGACCATAATACCAATGATGGAATGCTTTTGCTAATGTTTTCTTTGAAATTTTCTTTCTATCAGCCATTTTAAATATCCTCCTCATCATCGTCTTGGTCCACCACTCCGGCTGGAGCAGCTTTCATCGATTTGATCACTTCAAGTTCATAGTAGATTACTGCAAAGATTAATGAAACAACGGCACTGGATACCAAGTTCAATCCGAGAGATTTTGCCAAGGTAAATCCAACAAAGAATGGAATGAAGTCAGTTGCTTCTGTAACAATTTGTTTCAACAAGATGGCAATACCGACACATGGGAGAAGAGCACCGACTGTAAAGAGGGCTTTCATCCAGTAACCATCCATAGGAAGGTATTGTTTCATCAAATCAACCATGTTTTCACCGTATTTGGTGATAATCATTGTTGGAAGGAAAGAGAAGAGGAAGTGAGAGATCCAAGGGTAAACCCAGTCAACTGCGTAGAGTTTTTTGAAGTTTCCTTCTTCAACGGCTTTCCAACCAATGTGTTGCCAAACCAAGTTCATAGTAGCGGTACCGTAGAAAAGAACTGTACCAATTGTCCCAACGGCTGCACCGATTGGAGCTGCAGCTGCGGCGATTCCTGCTTCATCTGTGATGTTATTAGCATGCACAAACAAGATAGCAAGAGGAACACCGATGTAAGAGATGGCACGCACATCGGCAGATACGGTACCACCAGGTGTTACCAAGGCGATATAAACGACTTGAAGGGCAACCCCGACCATAATACCGGTTGTCACATCTCCAA
This sequence comes from Streptococcus sp. HMSC061E03, assembly GCF_001813505.1. Classification (NCBI taxonomy): domain Bacteria; kingdom Bacillati; phylum Bacillota; class Bacilli; order Lactobacillales; family Streptococcaceae; genus Streptococcus; species Streptococcus sp. HMSC061E03. The sequence continues at coordinate 19,332 of NZ_KV812801.1, read as the reverse complement.
GAATTAAACCTGAAATCAACCCACCGATCAAAGGACGACCGAGTGTATAGTTCCCGATACTGGAACCTCCCATACCAGGCATTGAAGACAAGCTGGCGAAAATACCAAGCAAGATTGCTTGAATCCATGAAATTGTCATAACAAACGCTCCTTTTGTTTGTAAATTTATTTACCTAACAGATAGGACTGTTAGTTTTAAAAACCAAATTTTGATTTGAAATCATCCCAATACCCGATGGAAACATCTGGCAACAATTGGAATTTCACCTTGTAGCCTGCTGCTTGAATGGCTTGGAAGGCTTCTGCTTCTTCCTGAGTGATGGATTGGTTATTTCCCAATTTCACAGCTCCAGGACGATCATTTGCAGGGCCAACAATGATTTCTTTGACATCACCTGGGACAAACCCTTGGTCGACCAAAATTTCCTTCATATCGATTGGATTTTTGGTGATTAAGAAGTAACGACTATCTGATTCTGTTACTTTTGCTGATTTTTCCTTAAAGGCTTCCTTTGTCCATACAAAGGTTTTCTTGTCTGATGCGCCTTTGTAAGCTTGGATCAAAACCTTGTTTGATGCTGCTGCATCGTTTACGGCAATCAAACCATCACATGGTTTTTCTTTTGCCCAGCGTGTGACTGTCTGACCGTGAATCATGCGATCATCAATCCGTACAAATGTTACTACCATAAGGTACCTCCCTATTAAATATCGTCATCATCTTCTTCAGCACTAGTAGCTGAAACTTCAAAAGGCTGTAGTGCAGATCGTGCTTCTGATAAGATGGTAGCTGACAAATCGTCTCCATCCAACACATCCTTCATCACAACTGCCGTCAAGGCCATGGTGAGGTTCATCCCACCAAGGATCAAGGCTCCATCGAGCTTTCCAGCTTCTTCTAGAACCGTGGCTGCAGTGGTTAATGGACTACCACCTACGATATCTGCCAAGACCAAAACAGAATCATCAGCTGTCAATCCTGAAATGCTCTCTCTGAAATCAACTGCGAAGTCATCGACCGATTTTCCTTCTTTGAGTCCAACTGCGATGACTTGATCCATCTTATCACCAGCAAACATGGCTAGTGATGTCTTTAGACCTTCTGCCAGTCCACCATGACTGACCAAAACGAGGTATTTCATTTTGCTACGCCTCCTTTATTTGACTCTATTGTAGATTATTTGAAAGCGTTTTTACATTGTCAAATGTCACATTCCTAATATGACATTTAGCAATAAAAAAATGACATCTGTCACTTGACAAAATGCCATCTTATTTTACTCTAAACTCCTACCTGTAGACTACTTTCAATCTCCCTCTGAATTTGAGGCAAGCGGTTCTCAACATCTTGATCGCGCAAGGCATTGCCAATCAAGTAATCTAACTTTTCTAACACCTCTTTTGAGACATTTTTCGGACTACTTTCAACAGCTTGTTCCATAATGCGGTTCAAGGTCTGATTGGTCAAGGAATCCGTCCCAAAATCATCTACCTGCAAAAGGTCTTTACTAGAGCGACTCTTGACTACCTGTGGCATGACAGAGATCCCCTGGGATTGGGCAAAGAGAGTTTGTTGAATTTCTGGATCCTCTGTTAAGAGTTGCATCAATTCCCAAGACAACTTGGAATGAGAACTTCGAGCCGACATAGCAAAAGAAGTCGTCGTGACCAAGGTTGCCTTGGTCGTTTTTGACTTAGCAGGCATCGGGATACAGGTCCAGGTGAAGTTTGAATATTTAGAAACGTGGTAGGGATAAGGTTTATAGGTCCGATATTGGGCCAAGGTCATGGGATAGAAGGCGACTTTTCCCTGGTCAAAATCTTTAGAGCTCACCTTGTAATTTTTATTTAGATCTTCCAATTTTTGCAGAAAAGTCAGAGACTCTTTCACCTCTGGAGCTGTCAGCTTGAGCATGCCACCTTGGAAGAGATGACCTCCATTTGCCGCCAAGGCTTCTTTCCAGGTGTATTCTGTACTCCCAAATTGGTCCAATTGCCCATCCCCATTGGTATCTTTGGTTAGTTTCTTGCAAATCGTATAGAACTCTTCAAGGGTCCAACCTTCTTTGGGAACCGCGATGCCTTCTTTATCCAAGAGATCTTTATTGACACACATCAAAATCGGATTACTTTCATAAGGTAAGGCATAGGTTTGCCCCTGATAGACACCGGATTCAAAGGCAACGGGATAAAAGGCAGCTTGATCTTTTCGATCCATATAGCCGTTTAACTTTTCTAATACGCCCCGCGCTGCTAATAAAGAAAGATCTTGCTCAGAGACCATAAACACATCCGGCGTCTTTCCTGAGACAATCTTTTCGGAGAGCCAGTCAGAATAATCCGACTGAGGAATCCCATTTTCATACTCTACACGAACGTGGGGATGGGATTTTTCAAATTTTTGAATCGCACGATCCAAGGCATGGGAACGTTGACTGGTCGGCACATCCCAGCTAGAACCTGCATAAACGCCGATATGGAGTACGGTCGGTTGCTGTTTCCACCAATAAAAACCCGCGCTCACACAGAGCACAACAAGGAGACCAATCCCCCAACAAAGATGCTTTCGCTTCAATTTCATTCTGTATTTCCTTTAGAAAAATCACGTCTCGTCACTCCTGTTTGGACTGACCAGATCGCTAATTGCGTTCGATCTCGTAGGTTTAATTTCGCCAAAATCGTTGATAAGTAATTGCGCACGGTTCCTTCTGACAAGAAAAGTTTGGCCGCAATTTCTTTATTAGACTCCCCATAGCCGACTTCTTGGATAATGCGCCATTCCGTCGTGCTCAAATCCTTGACATTGTCCTCATCCACAGCAATAGAGAAGTTGGTCTTGGCCATTTGTGAGAAAATTTGAAAGACCTTACTAGCGATATTCGGGTTGATCATGGCTCCGCCTTGATACACCACCTTAATCGCTTCATAGAGTTCCTCTGTCGAGGCTCCCTTTAAAAGATAACCTGAAGCACCATACTTGAGTGCACTATAGATAAATTCATCATCATCAAAGGTCGTTAAAATAATAATTTTGATATCCGGATAGTGCTCTTTGACTTCTTTTGTCGCCAAAACTCCATCCATGCCTGGCATCCGAATATCCATTAAGATCAGGTCAGGATGTGTCTGCGGAATGCTCGACAAGACGTGATTCCCATCTTCCACTGTGGCCACCACTTCGATATCGGGGTGGGCTGACAAAATAATTTTCAGAGATTCTCGAATCAAGGCCTGGTCATCTGCCACCATTACTTTTATCACCATCTCTATCTCCCTTCTTTATATTTCGGTAAACTGATGCGCGTGAAAAATCCATCGCGGCTTTCAAATTGAAGCTGTCCTCCTAGGATGGAAATACGCTCCATCATCTGCTTGAGCCCATAGCCATAGGTCAAGGTTTCAAATCCAACCCCATTGTCCTGCAACTCAATCAGGTAATTTTCTTTATCCTCAAAAAAATGAAGGCTCATCTGACTGGCATGACCGTGGCGAACCGCATTGGTCATAGACTCTTGGATCACACGAAAGATCGTATCTTCAATCATGACGTCCATATCGACATCGACCCATTCATAGTGTAAATCAACCTGCAAGTTGGAAAGCGTCTGGTACTCGCGGATCATCTTTTCCAAAGCATCTTTGAGGGTTCGTCCCTCAAGGGCACCTGGACGGAGGCGGTTGAGAGAGCCCCTCACATCCTGGATCCCTTCCCGGACAACTTCTGATACACTTTTTACCTGCTCTTTTGCCCGATTGGGATCGATATCAATCAAGACCCCAACAGCATCTAAGCCGGCCGAGATCCCTGTTAGCGCGTGTCCCAAGGTATCGTGAATTTCCCGAGCAATCCGCTTGCGCTCCCGATCTTCTGCAATCTTCTCAGACAAGGCCATATAGTTGTTCAACTCCGTATTGACCTTCGAAACCATGGCCAACTCTTCTTCTACTTCGTGGTTTTCCGCAAGAACATTCATAATATAGAACAAAAGTGAAATAATGAAGAGCACCATATTCAAGGCATAGAGGGAATTCTTCAAGAAAAAGGCCAGAATCCGGATGGAGGCAGGATAAAAATGAATATAGACATCAAGAGAAGGTATCGGAAAGAAAAGCGAAAAGACGTCTGAATTGGTCACAAGAAGCATCAAGAAACTCACTAGGATAAACGCAAACCAATACTTGCGGTCTCGCTTGGTATTCAACTCTTTGGAACCATAGAAGATATCCGCAAAAACCAATAGAATAAGCCCGTTATAAGCTACATTTTGGACCCACATCAAGAGCAACATCAGGAGGATCTCCAGAATGTTCCACTTATCAAAAATGGACCATCGACTCGTTTGAGACCGGTAACGACTCATGGAGATCAAGGCAATTCCAGCAAATAAGAGCGCAGACAACCAAAAAGTTGTAGAGGGCGCAAAAGGAATACGCTCTAAGCGTTCTACTAATAGAGAAGCTTGCCGTTGGGCAATGATATAGTTGGTTGCTTGAAGATAGATGATACTGTTGAGCATCACAGCGATAAAATTTACGACCATCAGGATGGCTAAACTGTATCTCACACCTCTAAATTTTCTCATTACTGCCACCCATTCACATCAAAGTGATCGATGTTTTCCTTTGTCATCATTTGAACCGGAATGGTTATCTCTTTTTGGTAGCTTTTCCCAGCCGTCATATCTTGGATGACCTCCATCACGCGGTCTCCCATCTTCAACGGAGACTGGGCAACGGTTCCCACGACATCATCTGTCGAGTGTAGCAAGGCTTTCATATCTGGTGAGCCATCGATCCCATAAATCGCAATGGGATGAGTGATTCCTTGCTCCTTGATCGCTGCTAAAGCTCCTATAGCCGAGCGGTCATTTAGGGCAACTAGTGTATCGACATTCCCCCCTGACTGCAAGAACTTACGGACAGCCGGCATGGCGATCTCCGTCTGACCTTTGGTTTCTAGTTCAGAGATAATCTCATAAGAGCCATGTCCTTTGATGGTATCCTTAAATCCCTGAATCCGCGTATCTGCCGAAACAGTCCCTTTGTGCTCCAAGAGAAGGATCCGAGCATTTGAAGAGCGTTTCATCAGCTCTTTCGCAATCAAGACTCCTGCTTGGTAGTTATCAGAGACAATGCTGGCATCCGGCTTAAAATGCTTGAGCTGGGTATCAACTGCAATGATCTTAATTCCTTGTTTTCTAGCTTTTTTAAGAGCTCTTAAAATGGGCTGACTATCCCCTTTAACCGGATTAATCACAATCACATTTACCTTTTGAGCGCAAAAATCATCGATCTGCTGGCTCTGCCTTTTTTCGTCCAATTCTGGATCTCGAACAGATACAAGAGCCCCTCTCTCATCAGCAATCCGACTAATTTCCGAATGAATACTTTTATAGAACTCATTGTTCATGGTCATATAGGTGACACCGATCTTGGTCTGATCCTTGATGCTACTGGTTTGACAAACGGCATAGATCCACAAGAGGATGCAGGCCACCGGAATCACCAGTAGAACCCGTTTTATCAGCCATTTTAACAGTTCTTTTCTTTCTTCTTTCCCCTTCAAACTCCGTTCCTTTTCTGAAAATTTTGAATATATATTACTTTATTTTACTACTTTTTCAAGAAAAGTGCTGGCTTTTATTGTACAGATGCATATTTTTGATTTATTTTTAAAAGACTTGTTCCCGAATGAAATCCCTAGCAAGTATCAAAAAAGCTGGTCTATAAACGAACCAGCTTTCTTTTTTGATCCTAAAAGGGAAGATCTTCCTCTTCTAAGATGATATCGGCTAAATCTCCCGTTCCACCATTTTCACGCATCGCTCGCTGAGCGCGGCTCTCTAGCAACTGAAAACTTTGGCAGAGGACCTCTGTCACATACTGCATGACCCCATTTTTCTCGTAGCGGCGCGTCCGAATCTCTCCATCCAAAGAGATCAAGCTCCCTTTACTGGCATAACTAGCCATGGTTTCAGCCAATTTCCCCCAGACAACGACATTGACAAAATCAGTCTCTCGCTCCCCGTTTTGGTCCTTGTAGCGACGATTGACCGCAACGGTCACTCGGGCAACGGATTTGTCTGTGCTGGTTTTGTGCAATTCTGGAGCCGCCACCAGGCGACCGATTAAAATAACTTTATTATACATCGTTTACCTCCTATCTATTTATTCGAAAAAATTTCAAAAAATGGAGGTTGTAACTCAAAATTATCAAAAAATCTAGGATTCAAAACATCCTAGATTCTTCTCTTTATTCATGCCAGTGACGAGCAGGATCAAAAGGTGTACCTGCTACTTCTGCATCATCCAATTCAATAATGCCTCGTTTTTGAGGAGCATTTGGCAAGTGCAATTCACGCGGACTGCACATCATGCCATAGCTTTTTTCTCCACGAAGGGCCCCTGGAAAAATCAAGCTACCATCCGGCATCATGGCACCTGGAAGAGCAACAATGGTCTTGAGACCCACCCGCGCATTTGGAGCTCCTGCTACGATCTGAACTGTCTTATCTGGTCCAACTGCTACCTGGCAGATATTCAAGTGGTCACTATCTGGATGGGCCACCATTTCAAGGATTTCTCCCACCACAAATTTTGGTTCCCGATCGTTGACCAAACGTTCTGCGAAGCCTTCTCTTTCCAATTCTTGGTTCAAACGATCCACTTGCTCATCTGTCAAAAAGACTTGGCCCTTGCCTTCGATGGCGAAGAAAGATGAGGCATCAAAGATATTCCAGGCAACGGTTTCTTGCTTGTCCTCACGGTAAACGCGTGCCACTTTCCCTTTTCTCTCCACCGCGAGCTTTGCATCTCCACTATTTTTCAAGGTCAGCATCAAGACATCGCCGACTTGTTCTTTGTTGTATGTTACAATCATGATTTTCTCCTATTTTAATCCTGCTAAGAATGCTGTAATCTGCGCTTTGGTTTTCCGATCTCGATTGACAAACCGACCGATTTCCTTATCCTTTTCCAGAACAACCAAACTAGGGATCCCATAAACATCCCAGATTTTCGCCAGATCCATATAGGCATCTCGGTCAAGCAAGATAAAGGTAAATTCAGGATTTTCAGTCTCAATCTCCGGCAAAAAAGGCTTGAGGTAACGACAATCCCCACACCAATCTGCTGAAAAGACAAACACTTTCTTGCCATCTTGCTCTACATATGAAGCAATTTCTTCTATAGAACTCGGTATAATCATAGTTTTTCCTCTTCGTAATGCAAGAGACCATCCTCATAGACAAAGCGGTAATGGCGCTCATCTTCAAAAATGACACCACCTACTAAGCGCTCTTCACTAGACTCGTAGAGTTCCACGTACAGGGTCGCAATCGTCCCCATGGCTTCCATTTGCTCCCGTACTTCTGCTACCAACTCTTCTTGGGTACGGAGACGCTTTTGATCTTTGGCGATTTTATAAACACCGGCCGCAAGAGCTCCTGCACTTGCTACAGCCAGACTAGACAAAATAATTTTTTTAGCTTTCATAGTGCCTATTGTAACACAAAATAAGCAGAGGGACAACGGTCTAGGCTAGATCTCTCCCTCTGCTTTTAGAGACTGATTTCCATAATAACGCTACCATCCTTGTAGAAAAAGTGATAAAATAGCATCAGAAAGAAGGTAACCTATGACTGATTTATTTTCTAAAATCAAAGAAGTAACTGAAATCCCTGCTATCTCAGGTCATGAAGCTCCTGTACGGGATTATTTGCGTCAACAATTGACCCCTCATGTGGACGAAATCGTGACAGATGGTCTCGGTGGGATCTTTGGGGTCAAACACTCAACAGCAGCCGATGCTCCTCGTATCTTAGTAGCTGCCCACATGGACGAAGTTGGTTTTATGATCAGCGAAATCAAAGCTGACGGAACTTTCCGTGTTGTCCCAATCGGAGGTTGGAATCCGATGGTCGTCAGCAGCCAACGCTTCAAACTCTTTACACGTGACGGACGTGAATACCCTGCTATTTCAGGATCTGTTCCTCCTCATTTGACACGTGGAACAGGTGGACCAACCGTACCTGCCATTAGCGACATCGTCTTTGATGCAGGCTTTAGCTCTAAAGCCGAAGCTGAAAGCTATGGGGTCCGTCCTGGAGATACTTTGGTCCCAGATAGCTCTGCGATTCTCACTGCTAATGGTAAAAACGTCATCTCAAAAGCATGGGATAACCGCTACGGCGTCTTGATGGTCAGCGAATTGGCCAAGAGCCTTTCTGGACAAGCCTTAAACAACGAACTCTATGTAGGGGCCAACGTTCAAGAAGAAGTGGGACTGCGTGGAGCCCACACCTCAACCACAAAATTTGATCCTGAAATCTTCCTTGCTGTAGACTGTTCGCCAGCAGCCGATGTCTTTGGAGACCAAGGTGCGATTGGGGAAGGAACACTGCTTCGCTTCTTCGATCCAGGTCACATCATGCTACCAAATATGAAAGATTTCTTGCTCACTACGGCTGAAGAAGCGGGCATCAAATTCCAATACTATTGTGCCAAAGGTGGTACCGATGCAGGTGCAGCACACTTGAAGAACGGCGGAGTCCCATCAACAACCATTGGTGTCTGTGCACGTTACATCCACTCTCACCAAACCCTCTATGCCATGGATGATTTCTTACAAGCGCAAGCCTTCTTACAAGCATTGGTTAAGAAATTGGATCGCTCTACAGTTGATTTGATCAAACACTATTAAGTAGCATCGATCTGAAGCCCCGTAAGGGGCTTTCAGATCGAGGATAAAATCCTCTTAAAAACTTTCCTTAGGTGAGTACGGACGTCTGCGAACTTCTCCGAAGTTCCAAGACTAATTATTGAGCCTGAGGTCTCAATAATTCCGAGTGCCTGAAACTGAGTCGTTTCAGGCACTTTTCTCACAGCGGAAAGTTTAAGTACACCCTGCAATGACCTTAATAGACTACCTCATTTTATTTGTTTAGCATCACTTAGGTTATTTTATGTAAAAAATATGCCTGAACAATCAAATTCTATGATGTCTAACCTCATCTTAGGAAAGTATCTTAGAATATTTTATCTTCCATCTGTTTTCTGATATAATATGAAAGAATGAAATGGTAGGGAACGGAACACTCATCCTTGGATTTGTGTGGTAGACCCTTCCCTTATATACAGGAGTTTTACATGAAAAAACAAGCTTTTAGTTCTGAAAAGTATTTGAACTTGCAACGTGACCACATTATTGAGCGGATCAACCAATTCGATGGCAAGCTCTACCTTGAATTTGGTGGTAAGATGTTAGAAGACTTCCACGCTGCTCGTGTCCTCCCTGGATACGAACCAGACAATAAGATCAAGTTGCTCCAAGAATTGCGCGACCAGGTGGAAATTGTCATTGCTATCAACGCCAACAACATTGAGCACTCAAAAGCCCGTGGGGATCTAGGAATTTCTTATGACCAAGAAGTACTGCGCTTGATCGACAAATTCAATGAATTAGGGATCTTTGTAGGCTCTGTCGTCATCACCCAATATGCTGGACAAGCTGCAGCAGACGCCTTTCGCAAACAACTGGATAAGAGCGGGATCGCCTCTTATCTCCACTATCCGATCAAGGGCTATCCGACTGATATGGACCACATCATCTCTCCTGAAGGGATGGGGAAAAACGACTACATCAAAACTAGTCGCAATTTGGTCGTTGTGACAGCTCCTGGCCCTGGTTCTGGTAAGCTGGCAACTTGTATGTCCAATATGTACCATGACCAATTAAATGGGATCAAATCAGGTTATGCTAAGTTTGAAACCTTCCCAGTATGGAATCTTCCTTTGCACCACCCAGTCAACTTGGCTTATGAAGCAGCGACTGCAGATCTAGACGATGTCAATATGATCGATCCCTTCCACCTCCAAACCTACGGGGAAACGACGGTCAACTACAACCGCGATATCGAAATCTTCCCTGTCTTGAAGCGCATGTTGGAACGCATCTTAGGAACCTCTCCTTATGCTTCTCCAACAGACATGGGTGTCAACATGGTTGGCTTTGCCATTGTGGACAATGACGCTGCGATTGAAGCTTCGCAACAAGAAATCATCCGTCGCTATTACCAAACCATCTTAGATGTCAAAGCTGAACGCGTCGGTGAAGGAGCTGTCAAAAAGATTGAGCTCTTGATGAATGATTTGGGCATTACGCCAAATGATCGGAAAGTAACCGTGCTTGCCCGCCAAAAAGAAGAAGAAACAGGTGAGCCAGCCTTGGCCCTTGAATTACCAAACGGCGAGATGGTAACCGGAAAAACCTCTGATCTCTTTGGCCCAACCGCAGCCCTCTTAATCAATGCGATTAAGAAATTGGCGCATATTGATAAAGAAACCAAATTAATCGAGCCAGAATACGTCCAACCTATCCAAGGCTTGAAGATCAATCATTTGGGTAGCCGAAACCCTCGTCTTCACTCAAACGAGATCCTCATTGCCCTGGCCATTACAGCTATGACCAATGAAGACGCTAAGCTTGCTATGCAAGAATTAGGCAAGTTGAAAGGCAGTGAAGCCCACTCAACCGTGATGCTAACAGACGAAGACAAGAATGTCCTTCGCAAGCTCGGTATCAACGTCACTATGGACCCTGTCTACCAATACGATCGCTTGTATCGTAAATAAATTAAGACAAACAAAAACAATCCCTGCTCGAGGGATTGTTTTTTTATAATGCAAAGAAGAGAAACTATTTGACAGCCTCCCATAATTGGCGAATGGGCTTTCTTTGAACAGGGTCCACAAAATGAGGAGCAATTTCATTCAAAGATTCTAGGACAAAGGCACGTTCTGCCACATAAGGATGCGGTAAGATCAAGCTTGGACTGTAACAAATGGTGTCCTCCATGTAGAGCAGATCTAGATCGATCACACGTGGCCCCCACTTGACCTCACGGACACGCCCCATTTCCTGCTCAATGGCAAGTAAGGTCTCTAGTAAATCCTCTGGGGTCATCCAGGTTTCAACCTCTGCCACCTGATTCAAAAAGGTGTCCTGCTCCACCCCTCCCCAAGGTTCTGTTTCAATCCTTGTGGATGTCTGAAGAAGACGAATGCCTCGATCCTTGATTTTTTCTAGCGCCGTCTCTAGTTGCAGTTGTTTATCTCCCATATTGGTGCCAAGCCCAATAAAGGCCCGTTTTTTCTCCCGTTCGATTGTCACCGAACAAGTCTCTAATGGCAAGGGAACAGGAGCCCAGGGCTTTTTCAACTCCAGACGAACTTTTTCTACAAAGGCATAGCTTTCAAAAATCTTTTGCACCAACTGAAAGGCCACCGTTTCAATCAGATCGATTTTTTCTGCCTGCATCCACTCGGTCAACTGTTCCGCCAAGATCCCATAATGGATCGAAGCTTCCAAATCACCTGTACGAGCAGCACGGGTCATCTCATAATCTACCCATAGGTCTAGGACAAAGCGTTGTCCTAATTCTTTTTCTGCTGGAAAAACACCGTGATAGGCGTATACCTCTAAGTCCTTGATCCGTAATTGATCCACTCTCTTCACCTCTTATAGCCAGCCATTAGTGGCCCATGAGTTTATAGGCTTCATTTTTTAAGTCTTTATCTGTCGCAAGCAGTCCACGCGCAGCAGTTGTCACTGTAGCGGTTCCAGGTTTACGGACACCACGCATGTTCATACACATATGCTCTGCTTCTACCCAGACAAGTGCTCCTTGTGCTCCAAGATATTCCATCAAGGCATCTGCGATTTCTACCGTCAAACGTTCCTGAATCTGTGGTTTTTTAGCGTATACTTCGACCGTACGAGCCAGTTTTGAAAGCCCAGCCACACGGCCATTTGGAATGTAGGCAATGTGCACTTTTCCATAAAATGGTAAAAAGTGATGCTCACACATGGAATGGAAGAAGATATCCTTCTCAACCACCATATTGTTATCAATGATTTCAAATGATTTAGACAGATGCTCTTCTGCTGTCTGCCCTAGTCCTGCAAAGATTTCTTGGTACATCTTGGCAATGCGGGTCGGCGTTTCCTGAAGTCCCTCACGGTTCTCATCTTCACCGACTGCCTCGATGATCATTTTCACTGCTTCTTCAATTTTCTTTGTATCCATATCATCTCCTAGTTGGATTTTTCTGTTTTTAATAAATAAGGTCGTACCTGGCTAAGGAAGTAGAGCGACCCCGTTACAATGAGGAGCTCATCGCCTTTTGCTTGCCAGTTTTGTAGAAACTCTTGCCAATTGACTTCCTCAAGCTGATGGTTTTTCGCAGCAGCTCTTATCTCTTCTTGAGAATAGGCTCTTGGATCTTCAAAAGTCGTGAGGATCAAGCGACTATTTTCTAGTTCCTGCCACTGAATGAGCATCTCTTCTAAGGCTTTGGTCCGGATGCAGGTAAAAAGAATGGTCTTTTTTTGGCCTGGGAACAGTTCCCGAAGACTTGCGATTAAAGGCGCAACGGCGTGGGGGTTATGGGCCCCATCTAGCAAGATCATGGGATTTTGCGAGACCACTTCCATCCGGCCAGGCCAGACGACTTGATGCAAGGCCTCATCCACTAACTCTCTTGACAAGAGTTCACGCCCTTCTCTTTCAAAAAGTACATCACAGATACTGATCGCAAGAGCTCCATTTCTGGCCTGGTGATGACCTAAGAGCGCTACTTGATAAGAGGCTGTTTCTCTTTTAGAACTGTGATAAGAAAATGATTGGCCTGATAGACAAGAGGCTTCTAGCTCAACTTGGTAATCTCTGTCATAGGCTGTTATCGGTGCCTGCTTCTGAATCGCAATACCTTCAATGACTTGGCTGGCTTCTGCTTCTAATTTCCCTAGAACCAGAGGAATTCCTGACTTAATGATGCCTGCCTTTTCACGGGCGATGGAAGCCAGATCTGGCCCAAGAAGGGCGACATGATCCAAGCCAATCGAAGTGATCGCAGTCAGAACAGGCTGACAGACATTGGTACTGTCTAGTCGTCCCCCCATACCGACTTCCATGATCACATAATCCAGCTCCTCGTGAGCAAAATAATCATAGGCGATGGCCGTCATCACTTCAAATTCAGTCAACCCTTGAAAAACAGCCCTTGATTGTTCAGCTTCCAGGAGTTGCTGGTAACTATCCAGGTAGGTTTGCAGGTCTTGATCCGAAATGGCTTCGCCATTAATGGTGATTTGGTCATTGTAATGGATCAGATAAGGAGAGGTAAAGACTCCAACGCGTAAACCTGCCTGCCTCAAGAGTTGGGACAAGGTAGCAATGGTAGATCCTTTGCCATTGGTCCCCGCAACATGAATGACCCGACAGTCTAGGTGAGGATTTCCTCTCAAAGCCAAGAGAGCTTCCATGCGCTCCAAACCGAAATGTGGATCTTGAGAACGATAGGCTTCTAGCCAACGAAGATCCAACTGATGTTCTTTTGTCTTCATTTACTTGTATTGTTTTAAATTGGTATCTGCTGCCTCTTGGGCTTGGAAAATGGCTTGGCCCAGACTGGCTGCCATCTTGTGAAGGGGAATATCATGCACCCGCACCACTTCGACTCCTTGACTGGCTGCAATACTGGTCAAATGGCTCGAAGCCAGGTCCCGATTCCAAAAACCAGTCTCCGTTGCAGGATCTGTTTCAAATCCAGCTTCCTCAATAATATTGACCACAAAACGTTTGCGGGAGACCCCTAGAAAGATCGGATACCCCTTTTGGTGAATCGTCCCGAGTTCTTGTAATAAGAGTAAGTTCTCACGCTTGGTCAAACCAAATCCGATCCCAGGATCCAGCATAATACGATCTGTCTGGACACCGGCTGCTTTCGCTACCTCAAGCGAGCGGTCAAAGAAGGTCCACATCAAGTCTTGAATCGGTTCTTGATCCATCTGTTGAAGCTCTTGCTCTGAAAAGACTGGTTCAAAACCAAAACGTGGAAAGATAGTGGAACTTGGATGATGCGGTCTTGCCATCACTGGATTAAACATGAGAACTGCGCTCGCTTCATGCTCCGCAACCACAGCAGCCATCTTAGGATCTCCAAGAAAACCAGTAATATCGTTGACAATATCAGCTCCAGCTTCCAGCGCTGCCGCTGCCACCTGGGACTTCCAGGTATCCACTGAAATCAAGACATCACTTTCTTTCCGAATGGCTTTAATTACTGGAACCACGCGGTCAATCTCTTCTTGGATCTCCACATAATGACTTCCTGGTCTGGTTGATTCTCCTCCGATATCGAGGATCCGAGCCCCTTCTTGGATCAGTTTTCTCGCCTGCTGCAAGGCTGTATCCACACTCGTATATTTACCGCCATCAGAAAATGAATCCGGAGTGACATTTAAGATCCCACAAAGAAGGGTCCCTTGCCCACTCAGCCATTTATTATCAATCATTTTCGTTCTCCTTTGGTTCCCTTCCTACAGCATGATTGCGAATAAAAGAGGCTAGAACAAGTGTTCTAAACCTCTGAGTCTACTCTCCATACGGATTTCTGACCTTCTGTAGGATGGTTCTGCATCAAAACTCATTGGTACCTACCATTTTATCATAATTTATCATGGAAGAAAACTCTCCATACTGGCAATAAACAAAGGAGTATGACCACCGGATAATAATAAGCCAGCGCATTTAAGGTCATGTGAAGGCAAATGCTATACTCGATCCGCTTGTAGCGATAAGCCACCCAAGTTAAGATCAAGGACATACCTCCGTAAGCTACCCATTCCCCTAGGGTACTCGGTCCATGCAAGTAAGTAAAAAAGAGAGCACCGGCTAGATAACCAATTGGTTCTGCCCCTCGAAAGATCAAACGAGGGATAATGGCCCGACAGAGCAGCTCTTCTAGAATCGGAGCGACAAGGATCACGACCATGCCCATAGCAAGAAAAGGAGCATGAGATTGAAGTTCATTCAGAGCCGCTTGGTTTGCCGTTGTACCACCTGCCTCTTGTTTCAACAAGGGATAGGCGAGCAGATTATTAGCCATCAACAAGAGAAGAAAAAGAAAATTTCTCCCCAGAGCCGGCCAGGTTATGACCCGAACATCTAAGTTCTCCAGAGGGCTCATCTTGATGACCTTATAAAAAACAAAGAACACCGCCACTATCACCAAGAGAGTGAGGATAGTGATCCACCTTTCATCCATTCCTTCTTGAAGGGAATAAACCATAGTGATGAGGGGGAATTGTGAGAGAAAGAATAAGGGCACAAAAAGAAGGAGCCAGAGGGCATTCTTACATAATGGGTGCTCTCGAATAAAAGACTGTATGTTTTTCAATGGACAACCTCTTTCTTGCATAAAATAAGAAGGCTGGGGCTTTCGCCTTCAGCCTTCTCTCTTTTTTTCAGTTTACTGATTTTTGAAACGTTCAACGTCACGCGCAATCACCAACTCTTCATCAGTTGGAATCACCAATACCTTCACACGGGAATCATCTGTAGAAATATCTCCGACAACTCCAAAGACGTTCTTTTCAGGGTCGACCTTGCAGCCAAACCAGCTGATTCCATTGATAATAGAAGAACGAACGTTTACTGCATTTTCACCAATTCCTGCTGTAAAGATGATGGCATCTGCACCATTCAAGACTGCTAAGTATTGACCGATGTATTTTTGCAAACGATCGATAAAGATATCGTAAGCCAATTTAGCTTTTTCGTCTCCATTATGCATCGCTGTATGAATATCCCGCATGTCACTAGAAGATCCAGAAACACCCAGAAGACCGGATTCACGATTGAGGATGCGGCTAATATCTTCAGGCTTATTGAAATCCTCTGTATGTTCCATCAAGTATGGAATAATCGCTGGATCGAGATCCCCTGTACGGGTTCCCATCATGACACCACCTAGAGGTGTGAAGCCCATTGAGGTATCCACAGAGATTCCCTTGTCAACCGCTGTAACAGATACACCATTTCCAACGTGGCAGGTGATCAATTTCAATTCTTCTAATGGTTTTCCAAGAAGTTTAGCAGCTTCACCAGCTACATACTGATGACTGGTTCCATGAGCGCCGTACTTACGGACCTTATTTTCTGTGTAATATTTAGTTGGAAGAGGGTAACGATAAGCTTTTTCCGGCATGGTTGTATGGAAAGAAGTATCAAATACCACAACACTGGTAATATTTGGACAAATCTCTCTAAAGGCACGAATTCCAGCTGCATTTGCAGGATTATGAAGAGGTGCTAACAAAGACAATTCTTCTACTTTTCGAAGGACTTCGTCATCTACCAAGGCAGAATCCTTGAAGTATTCTCCACCAGCAACGACGCGGTGGCCCACACCTGTAATCTCATCGTAGGATTTGATAATATCAAAACGAATCAAATCATCCAACAAAATTTTTACAGCTTGTGTATGGTCTTGGATATCTAATACTTGTTTTTCAGAGCGTCCATCAAATTTAACGGTTGAAATAGAATCCTTCAAACCGATCCGTTCAATCAACCCTTTTGCAAGAACAGTTTCCTCTGGCATTTGGTACAATTGCCATTTCAAACTAGAGCTTCCTGCATTAATAGAAATTGTTTTCGACATATATTCACCTCATTAAGCGTTTTCACTTCCTCTATTATATCAGATCTTTGATCAAATTTCACTATCCTTTAACCAGTTTTGGAAACTTTCCATAAAGTGAACCACCTGGTCTTGATCCTGGAGATCGGTAAACGGATAGACAAAGGGCTGAACAGACTCTTCTTCTTGTTTTCGTAGGACGAAAATCGTCTTAGCATAGGCGGGATTTGAAAAAAGAGATTCTGGCAAGGTCAGCATGGCAAGGATTTGAGCCTTGTCTTTTAGCCAAGCTTTCAACAGATCACTCTGAGGGCTCGTCAAGAGGTTATTTGGAGCTAAAAAGATGGCTACTCCTTGAGGTTTCAGGTATTTCAGAGCTTGTTCCATCATGAGGTGATGGGCATAGGTATGGCCTTCGGGGCTCGCTACCTGATAGCGCTGTGCAATCGCATCATCTGGATAATAGCCAATCGGTAAGTCGCTAACGATCAAGTCACTTTCTTTCAACACTTGTGGACGCACCGCGTCGCCTTGTGCAAAGACAACACTGGACTCCATCACGTCTGCGATACTAGCAGATAGGTCAATCAAAAGATCATCCACTTCCAATCCTAAGTAATCAATCGTGAGGCGGCTATTATTGACAATGGTCTCAGCGAGATTTCCGGTTCCACTTCCCACTTCTAAGACATCCAGTTGGTCGCTTTTAGCCAACTGATCGATCAAAAATGTAATGATAAAACCAATCGCATCTGGTGTGAACTGGTGATTCGCTTGTAAAGGCTCTGTCTGAGCAGCTTTCATAAAAAGGAATTGGTAGGCTCTGCGCCATTCTTCCTTACTTAAACCTAGTTCTTTTAATTTTTTGCTATTGTTTTTAACAATGTCTAGATCTGTCTTGCCATCCAAATACATGGCATTCTGTTCAATCAAGGCGTCATAAAAGTTGGTCGACAATTCATTTTGAATACTTTGAGTGTTTTCTAATAGATAGGTATAGGCTTGTTCAATTTTTTCGAAATTCATGATTTCCTCCGCACCCTATCATACCAAAAATTAGTCTTTTTCGCTATTTTCTGATGGTTCCTTGGTCTCGTTCAGCGTCTCTTCAGAAGGCGTTTTGCTCCCTGCCTTCTCCTTATCTTTCTGTGTCTTCTTCTTTTCTTTTTGGCTCTTCTTACTTTCTTTTTCTTCCCTTACTGGAAGGACAAACTCATAGCTTTCGCCATTCATCTCAGCTTGGGCATGAAGAAAACCAGTATCCTGCCTTAGCTGAACGGTTCCAGATTTTAAATGAATCTCTGATGTCTTCTCATCACTCTTTCTCTTTTCAAGAGCCAGTTGTACCAAAGCGTAGGCTCGAAGGCGATCTTGACTCGTCTTTAAGATCCGTCTCTCCGCAACCTGACGGTGCAGGTAAAACTGAAGTAAGAGACTAAAAATCGCTGCCATCAAGAGGGCGTAGAGCAAGACACCAGCCTTAACTTTTTTCATTTTGCATCGCTGGTACCACATGGTAGACATACTCCCTTTCTAGACCTTCTTCGAAATTCAACCGCAGATGAATCAACTCTCCCTCCTGCCAAATTTGGCTAGAGCGAACCCCTGAAATCATAGGCTGATAGCCCCTGCCCTTATCATCTGTTTTTCGGATATCATCTCCTTTAGATTGACCAATGGCAATTGGTTTTTGATCCTGAACCAAGTAGATATGATTGTCCGCTACTTTTTCAAAATGGCTCCGGTCCAATTCCACCTGCAATTGTTGCTGAAAAAGTATCCATTCTTCCTGCTTTTGATGCGCCTGGTAGTCCAATTCAGCATGCAGGAGCTTGGTCAAGCCTTGAAAGACTAACACTCCCCCACTAAGCACCAAGAGAGCGACCAAGGCTTCGAGCAGGGTAAAGGCCTTGACCTTTCCTTTATTCCACATGCAGTACCACCTTTCCTTGATGATAGACCGTGAGTTGATCGGCATCTTTTTCGACTTGAACCTGAATGCCATTGGCCTCTAGATGATTTTGCCCTGTCTGAAGCGCCATTTGAGCGACAGATAAGACCTCTACCTCTTTGAAATCCGCTAGTCGCTCCTTGCGCGAACGCCGGATCTCCCCTAACAATAAGGTCGTAATCATGGCAAATAAACCCAAGGCAACTAAGGATTCTATAAGAATACTAGCGGGAACGGATGCTTTTTTTAATTTTCCCATTTCCAAGCGACAGTTGATAGGTCACCACTCCTCTCTGTGTCTGAAAGTGAACATTGGCCAGGGATGAATTGCCACCTGCACGGTCTAAACGAATAGTTTTAGGATCTTGCAAAATGACAGAATCAGGAATCTCCACCGTCTGGTAGGGCGTTTGAATCTTCCTTGCAGTCACTTCAACATCCAATTCCGTTTGCCTTGCCAAGGCTATCTTTTGGCTTTCTTGATAGAGGTGTTCAAACTCTGCAAAAAATACTTTTTCTTCCACCTGCTGAAAGCTCGTCTTGATCGATCCCGATAAGCCCAGATAAATAAAACTAACGATCATCAAGGTCAGAAGGGTCTCCACCAAGGTGAAGGCCTTAATCTGCAACCGCACGAGTTTCTCCACTATTTTTCGCATAATAGGCACGATAAGATTCTGCTTGTTTGTTGGTAATATTTCCATCAGCAATTAGCTTTGATAGAGTGGCTTGATCATTGGTATGATTGAGCTCATACAATTCAGCCTGACTTTCAACCACCTTCACAACCGCTGCATTTCCTGTCTCTTTCACGGAGTCTTTTTGCTTGGTCAAATTCGGCACAAAGAGCAATAAGAGCACACTGATGATCAATAAGACCACCAACATTTCAATAA
>NZ_KV812800.1:0-237 GCF_001813505.1 Streptococcus sp. HMSC061E03 | reverse complement strand
CCCGCAGATAATGCGCCCATCGAAAGCTTCCATTCTTCCCTAAAGTGCGAAGCTTTCTACATAAAAGATGAAGTAATAACTTCATCTTCTATTGTAATTCAAATTGTAGAAAATTACATCAAATATTATAATGAAAATAGAATCCAACAAAAATTGGACTACCTGTCTCCGGTTGAATACCGGAGACGGTAGCCCTAGGGTGTTTTTATTAAATTCTCACTTTTTGGGGTCAGTCCC
>NZ_KV812798.1:0-335 GCF_001813505.1 Streptococcus sp. HMSC061E03 | reverse complement strand
AACAACAAGGATACAGGTACCTTTGACGTCATCATTAAGGATGTCTACAATCCTAAAGGTGTGCGAACTGTGCAAGTCCCAACTTGGTCGGATAAGGACGGACAGGATGATCTCCGCTGGTACGAAGCAACTCGCCAAGCGAACGGAGACTACAAGGTATCTGTTAAAGCAAGCGATCACAAGAATTCTACTGGTAAGTACCATGTTCACCTTTACTACATTCAAAATGATGGTTCTCGTGTAGGTGTTGGTACCACGACTACAGAAGTGGAGTTCCGAAATGCCAAGACCAAGACGCTAGCTTCTATCAAGAATGTCAATTCTGGTGCTGGAAC
>NZ_KV812797.1:233191-237613 GCF_001813505.1 Streptococcus sp. HMSC061E03 | reverse complement strand
TCTATCAAGAATGTCAATTCTGGTGCTGGAACTTATACAGTAACGGTGGATCAAGCGCCTCAGGGACGTCGGATTAAGAACATCCGTGTCGCAGCCTGGTCTCAAGCTCATCAGGAAAATCTCTTCTGGTATTCAACAGTACCTTCTGGAATGCATACAGAAGTGCAGGTCTCTGCAGCAAATCACCAGTACCAGAAAGGAAATTACACTACTCACGTCTATGTGGACTATGTCGATGGTGGCGTTGAAGGCTTTAACCTTGGTCAAACAGCACTTCATCCTCGTGCGACAGTAGCTCAAACTGCTTTTAATCCTCGTGTAACGAATGGGCAACGGGACCGTGTCTTACGGGCAGCAGCTAGTTTAGTTGGTGTTCGTGGCGGAACTGCAGCTCACCATCAATTGGTCAATGATTACAACAGTGTCAAACCACTTCCTGTAGGTTATGCAGTGAAGACGACCGATGATTGGTGTGATATCTTTGTCACAACAGTCTTCCAGCGTGAGGGCTTGAGTGGTTTGATTGGCCGTGAATGTGGAGTCGAACGTCACATTCAGATCTTCAAACGTTTGGGCATTTGGAATGAAGATGGGACCACTACACCAAAAGCAGGGGACATCATCACCTTTAACTGGGATCAAAATAGCCAGCAAAATAATGGATTTGCGGATCACATCGGAATTGTTGAGAGCGTCTCAAATGGGATTATTCATACCATTGAAGGAAACTCCAACAACCAAGTCCGTCGCAATACGTATCGAATCGGTCATGGTAATATCCGTGGATTTGCAACTCCTCGCTATCAATAATAAAAAAGAAGCCCGGTGGCTTCTTTTTTGAATGCAGATAAATTTTTTAAAATAAAATGAGAGATTCTGTCAATTGTTTTAAATAATTTTTATCTTTTTAATTATTCGATTATGACTGGAGACTTTACGCAGTGAGAAAAGTGCTTGAAATATTAGAATTTCAAGCACTCAGGAGTTTTGAGAGTAAAACAGTTTGGGAAACTGTTTTAGCCTGAGCCTAGAAATTAAAGAGCGAAGGGGCTCAAAACTAAGTCATGGAACTTCTTTGAAGTTCGCTGACGTCCGTACTCACTTAAGGAAAGTCTTTAAGAAGACTATTTCGGTTCTTTTCTCATTTTCTCAACCCTTCTTCAAAACTCTTGGAAGGCGCCTCAACTTGTATGGTTTCAAGGGTTAATGGATTGGTGAAGGTCAAGCGGTGAGCATGGAGCATGAGTCGCTCTCCGCGTGCAGGGTTATAGAGAGGATCCCCAACAATCGGGTGCCCATGATGGGAGAGATGCACCCGGATCTGATGGGTGCGCCCCGTCTTGAGCTGGCATTTAACCAGGCTGTTGCGCCCGATTTTTTTCAGTTGTGTCACCTGAGTTTCTGCATACTGTCCTTTACGTGGATCGACCAGGCGCTTGCGCCGATCGTGGCGATCGCGTCCGATTTTATCCTTGTAGACGATGGTCTTTTGTGCTAAGCTGCCTTGGATCAAGGCCCAGTACTCGCGTTGGATGTTTTTATCTTCCAAAATGCGGTTGAGAATGGGCAGGATAAAAGGGTTTTTAGCAAATAAAATTGCTCCGCTGGTTTCCTTGTCTAAGCGGTGCACGACGTAGCAGGTAGATCCAACATAGCTGGAAACATGGTTGAGAAGAGCAATTTCTGTCGGCTCATTGGCATGGGTTTTCATACCTTCGGGCTTATTGACGATGATGACATGCTCATCCTGATAGAGTTCTTCGACCAGACTCGGGTCTCCGGCTGGGAGCTCTTTTTCAGGGTAATCGTCCGCGTCAAAGATCAGCTGGATCTGGTCTCCTTTTTGAACGGGGCTCTGCCAGTTGATGGTCTCGCCATTGACCAAGACGTGCTTCTTGGTTCGTAAAAAATGCCGGATCTTACGGGGAATGAGGAAGTAGTCCTCAAGCAACTCTTTCACAGTCATCTGGGGAAAGGATTGTGGAATGGTAAATTGATAGTTCATGACCCTATTGTAGCAAAATCTAAGCTTAAAGAAAACTAAATGAGAGAAAGGGATGAGCTATCTTTTCTTGCTAGGACAAGGATAAGGTGTTACAATAACAGGTATGAATAGAATAAAAGAATTATTTGAAAACCTGATCACTTTTTTTAGAAAGGATCATCCGCCCAAAGCGGTGGCAGAAGAAGTGCCAGACACGGAACTACCGGAAGAGACAGTAGAGCCGACCTATAGTCGCTCAGGCAAGCACAGAAGCAAGCCTCTCTCTCAGCATCCCTTCCGTCGTTTTTGGCGCAGATTCCATTTGACCAAGATTCTCCTGATCATTGGGCTAGGCTTTAGCCTCTTGACAGGGGGCTATCTCTTCTACCTCGCAAAGACGACCAACGTCAAGGATTTGCAGAATGCACTGAAGGCGACCACCATTATCTATGATAAGAATGGGGACCAGGCGGGAAGTTTGACCGGGCAAAAAGGAACCTATGTCGAACTCGATGCCAT
Organism: Streptococcus sp. HMSC061E03; assembly: GCF_001813505.1. Lineage (NCBI taxonomy): Bacteria > Bacillati > Bacillota > Bacilli > Lactobacillales > Streptococcaceae > Streptococcus > Streptococcus sp. HMSC061E03. The sequence continues at coordinate 235,110 of NZ_KV812797.1, read as the reverse complement.
TAGTGAGAATCTGCAAAATGCCGTGGTCGCAACAGAGGACCGGAGCTTTTACAAGAATAGCGGGATCAACTATGGTCGCTTCTTCTTAGCGATTTTGACCCTGGGTCGCTCAGGTGGTGGGTCGACCATCACCCAGCAGCTAGCCAAGAATGCTTACCTGTCTCAGGACCAGACGGTGGAGCGTAAGGCTAAAGAATTCTTCCTGGCGCTTGAAATCAATAAGAAATACAGTAAAAAAGAAATCCTCACCATGTACCTCAACAATGCCTATTTTGGAAATGGGGTTTGGGGAATTGAGGATGCTTCCAAGAAGTATTTTGGGGTTTCAGCCAGTCAATTAAGCCTGGATCAGTCTGCGGTTCTCGCAGGTATGCTCAAGGGACCGGAAATCTATAACCCGCTCTACTCAGTAGAAAATGCGACCAATCGTCGCAATACGGTCCTCCAAAATATGGTGGCGGCTGGCTATATTGACCAGAAAACGGCTGATCAGTCGGCGGCTGTGGATATCCATGGTCAGCTGGTCGATGCCTATGAAGGCAAGTCAGAGGACTATCGCTACCCATCCTATTTTGATGCGGTCATCAATGAAGCGGTCAATGAATACGGCCTGACCGAAGAAGACATTGTCAAAAATGGCTACCGGATCTACACCGAGCTGGATCAGAATTACCAAGCAAGTATGCAGGTGATCTATGACAATACGGCCCTCTTCCCAGTAGCGGAAGACGGCACGCGCGCGGAATCTGGTAGTGTTGCCCTCGATCCTAAGACCGGAGGGGTTCGGGCTCTCGTAGGGCGTGTCGGAAGCGATCAAAATCCAGGTTTCCGTACCTACAACTACGCTACCCAGGCTGCTCGAAGTCCAGGATCAACCATCAAACCTTTGGTTGTCTATAGCCCAGCTGTTGCGGCAGGTTGGTCGACCAATAAGGAATTGGACAATAGTACCACCCAATATGGAAGCTATGAGGTCAATAACTACGCGGGAATCCAGTCGAGCCCAACGGTACCAATGTACCAGGCCTTGGCAGAATCCCTTAACCTTCCAGCCGTAGCGACCGCTAATGATTTGGGTCTCGATACGGTCTTTGAGTACGGGAAAAAATTCGGACTCAACATGGACAAGGTGGACAAGTCGCTTGCCGTTGCCTTGGGAGCTGGTGTGACAACCAATCCGATGCAGATGGCCCAGGCCTATGGCACCTTTGCTAACGGCGGGGTCATGAATGATGCTCACCTCATTACCAAGATCGAAAATGCAAGTGGCCAAGTGGTCAAGAGCCACAGCCAGAAATCAACCCGAGTGCTTAGTGGTTCAACGACAGATAAGATGACCAATATGATGCTTGGTACCTTCAGTAATGGTACAGGGGTTAACGCTGCGCCTTATGGCTATACCATGGCAGGGAAAACCGGTACGACAGAGACCAGCTTTAACAAGGACCTCTCTGGAGACCAATGGGTGATCGGCTACACGCCAGATGTAGTCATCAGTCAATGGCTTGGTTTCCCAACGACCGATGAAAATCACTACCTGACGGACAGTAGTGCTGGAACGGCATCCGAGATCTTCCGCAATGTTGCCAACAGTGTTCTGCCTTATACAGACGGTACCCAGTTTGACTCGGTGAAGAACTCTTATGCTGAAAACGGCATTGCGCCAGTCGGAGAAGAAACGACAGAAACAGATAGCAAAGAAGACAAAGGTTTCTTTGAGGATGTCAAAGAAAAGGCGTCGAATATGGTCGATGATGCGAAAAAAGCAATCGACGAGGCTGATATCCCAGGAAAAGCGAAAAACGCTTGGGATACCTTTAAAGGCTGGCTTGGTTTCTAATCAAAAAAACGATTCAGAAGGATTTCTGAATCGTTTTTTGCAGATTGAAGACAAAGTCTTCTTAGAAACTTTCCTTAGG
>NZ_KV812797.1:206212-233091 GCF_001813505.1 Streptococcus sp. HMSC061E03 | reverse complement strand
TTTCTAGCACTTTTCTCACGGCGGAAAGTTTCTGTTGAAATGATCCTAATAGTATTAATTATTTTAATTTTTCAACGTTACTTAGATTGTTTTATGTAAAATGCAATTTGTCTATATTCTAAAAAGATCCATTCAGAAGAATTTCTGAATCGTTTTTTATTTAAAGTTCACTATCTGACAAGCTAAAGGTATCGCCGTGTTGGAGATCTCCGTACTGGTAGCCCCGTTTGAACCAGCGCATGCGTTGTTCCGAAGTTCCGTGGGTAAAGCTATCTGGTACCGAGTAGCCGTAGGCTTGCTCTTGGAGAGTGTCATCCCCGACTGCATGGGCTGCATTCATGGCTTCTTCGATATCGCCGATATCTAGAAGGTTTCGGTCTTGAATGGAGCGGGCCCAGACACCGGCTAGATAATCAGCTTGTAGCTCAATGCGGACACTGATGGCATTTCGTTCCTTTTCAGAAAGACCTTGTTGCATCCGATGGTATTTACCAAGGATTCCCAGCTCATTTTGCACGTGGTGGCCGACTTCGTGAGCGATCACGTAGGCCATGGCGAAGTCCCCGCTAGCCTTGTATTTGGTTGTCAATTCCTTGTAGAAGCTCATATCCAAATAAATCTTTTTGTCGGTCGGACAGTAGAAGGGACCAGCAGATGCTTGCCCAACCCCACAGCCTGTCTGTGTCCGTCCGGTATAGAAGACTAGTTTGGGCTCATGGTAAGTGCGTCCTTCGGCTTGAAAGACCTTGTGCCAATGATCTTCGGTCGTTCCAAGGACCTTGCTGACGAACTCAGCATCTGCATCGTCGACATGGGTCTTGTTGGTGCGCGTGATCTGGCTAGACTGGTAAGAATGAGAAGTCCCATTTCCAAAGAGACCCCCAAGGCTAGCGCCACCACCTCCTAGAAGAACCAGAAGAAGGATGAGGACGATCTTACTTTTGAAGCTCCCCGGCGATAGTAAGATCTGTAAAATGCCTCCGCCAAGATTACTATTGCCTGAAGAATGGGAGTAGCTTTGCCCTCGACGGTCTTCGATATTTCTACTTTCTTTTAGGTTATCACTTTTCATATTCGTCTCCTTTTGTTTTATTTTACCAAAAATGAGGCAAAAACCAGAGTGATAACGCTTTAGATTTACTTTTTTCTTGACAGGAGATTTTCTGTTCTTGTCAAAATGTGGAAAACTTGCTATAATGGGGTGAACGGAGGCGTTATGGCATTAAAAAAAGCAAGTCTAGCGTGTACGGTTTGTGGGTCACGCAATTACTCCATTAAGTTGAGTGGGACGCCAAAACCAACACGTCTAGAAGTCAATAAATTCTGCAAACATTGCAGCAAGTATACCATCCATAAAGAAACACGATAGGAGAGAGTTGTGAAATTCATTAAAGATATTTTCGTCTTACTAAAAGATACAACTTGGCCAAATCGCAAGGAAAGATGGAAAAACTTTATCTCAGTGATTGAGTACACCGCTTTCTTTGTAGCATTGATTTATTTGTTCGACAAAGTCATTGCACGTGGCCTATTGCACATGATCAATTTCTTTTAAGAAAAGAAGCCAGGTGGGATCCCCAGGGTCCCACTTTTTGTAGTCTTTTCTTAAAAATAAATCAGCAAACCTCTTTGCATTCCTGCAAAATGTGGTATAATGAAGCTAGGAAAAGGAAAGCCAAGAGGCTTTTTTTAGTATGTTCACAAAAGCTCGAGCAGGCTAAACAGAAAGAAAGGATGCCCAAATGGACAGTTTTGATAAAGGCTGGTTTGTACTACAAACCTACTCAGGATATGAAAACAAGGTAAAAGAGAATCTTTTGCAACGTGCGCAAACTTACAATATGTTAGAAAACATCTTGCGCGTAGAGATTCCAACTCAAACCGTACAAGTTGAGAAAAACGGTAAAACAAAAGAAATCGAAGAAAACCGCTTCCCAGGTTATGTCTTGGTAGAAATGGTCATGACAGATGAAGCTTGGTTTGTCGTTCGGAATACACCGAACGTTACTGGTTTCGTCGGATCCCACGGGAACCGTTCAAAACCAACTCCATTGTTGGAAGAAGAAATCCGCAGCATCTTGCTCTCTATGGGTCAAACTGTTCAAGAGTTTGATTTGGATGTCAAGGTGGGCGACACAGTTCGCATCATCGACGGTGCCTTCACAGACTATACTGGCAAGATCACTGAAATTGATAACAACAAGGTGAAAATGGTCATTTCTATGTTCGGTAACGATACGGTTGCAGAAGTGAATTTGAACCAAATTGCAGAATTGTAAGAAAGAGAGAGTGGGACAGAAATCGGTCATTCGTTAGAATTCGATTTCGTCGTTCCACCTCCGCACAGTTGAGTAGGCCTGTATAAGCTGATGAAATCAGCGTATTAGAGCCCACTCAACAACTGCGTCTTGCTCGACAATCCAAAAACAATAGAGAGGCTAGGACTTTTGTCCCAGCCTCTTTTGATTGCTTATTATTGATTTTTATCCAGGCCAGTGATCTTTTTTAACTGCTTGGTTTCTGCAGTAGACGTAACATTGAAGATCTTATTTCCTTGTGTAGAGAAGCTAGATTCATCTCCGTTGCTATCTTTATAGACATAGCTGGTCCCATTTTCTGAACGCATAATGGCATAGGGTTTTCCGAGACGTTCGAGGGCCGTTTTTGGTGTATCGGATTTGGAAATGCTGCCAGTAGACTGGTGGTTGGCATCGCCTCCTCTTAGTCGGAAGGTGATATCTGTTAACACATTATTGCGGAAGAAAGCCATGATATCGCCATTGTCTGTTGCCCAAACATTGACCCCATCGCCAGGATTCGCACTGTCTGTACTACTTACGGGTTGACCAAAGGCTGCAACTACGTCATCGTAACTGCTTCTTTCTTTTGGCCCACCAACCTCTTGTCCATCTTCGGTTCTCAATACAAAACCGGTGGTAGGGTGGAGGTTCTTGAGCTTTTCGATCTCAGGAATGGATGCAGCTCCTGGCACATATTGGAGAGATGCGCCATCATCTGGATCCAAGCTGAAGCGGCCTGAAAAATCATCTGAGCTACTGCTGTCTGAAGAAGTGCTCGACGATTTACTAGATGATGTTTTGGTAGAAGATTGTTTGATCGGTTTTCTAGAGCTAGAAGCTGTTTTTGCTGGTTGCGCAGAATTGGCAGGTGAGCAAGCGGCTAGTGTCACTAGTGAAAGAAGGCCGATCGCAAAGAAACGAATGTTTTTCATAAATACCCTTTCTAATGTGCTTCGCCAATCAGGCGAGGTTTTATTATATCAATAATCAAGGAAAGGAGCAAATGGCAACAAAAAAACCCCCTATTGCTAGGGGAATTTTTAAAAGATAAAAGATGATAAAAAATTTTATTATCAAGGCGGTAGACGGATTTGAACCGACGATCAAGCTTTTGCAGAGCCGTGCCTTACCACTTGGCTATACCGCCATAACATATAATATTGTAACCTAAAAAACAAGATAGGTCAAGAAAAACTTTTTACGTCAAACAACTTTAGAAAACCATTTCATCGTAGGGATTGAAAAAATCTCTCAAATAGCTTGCGAATTCTAGGGATTTCTGCTATACTTATAGAGTTGTCTAAGACAGCAAATACTCATCTCGGATCCATTGTGGCACCGTTGCCCTTGTGGTCGTGCTGCAAGTTGACGTCTGAGAGAGGAGAAAAAAACAAAAAAGGAGAAACTACTCATGGCAGTAATTTCAATGAAACAACTTCTTGAGGCTGGTGTACACTTCGGTCACCAAACTCGTCGCTGGAACCCTAAGATGGCTAAGTACATCTTCACAGAACGTAACGGAATCCACGTTATCGACTTGCAACAAACTGTAAAATATGCAGACCAAGCATACGACTTCATGCGTGATGCAGCTGCAAACGATGCAGTCATCTTGTTCGTAGGTACTAAGAAACAAGCTGCTGATGCTGTTGCAGAAGAAGCTGTTCGTGCAGGTCAATACTTCATCAACCACCGTTGGTTGGGTGGAACTCTTACTAACTGGGGAACAATCCAAAAACGTATCGCTCGTTTGAAAGAAATCAAACGCATGGAAGAAGATGGAACTTTTGAAGTCCTTCCTAAGAAAGAAGTTGCATTGTTGAACAAACAACGCGCTCGTCTTGAAAAATTCTTGGGCGGTATCGAAGACATGCCTCGTATCCCAGACGTAATGTACGTTGTGGATCCACATAAAGAACAAATCGCTGTTAAAGAAGCTAAGAAATTGGGTATCCCAGTTGTAGCGATGGTCGACACAAACACTGACCCAGATGATATCGATGTTATCATCCCAGCGAACGATGACGCTATCCGCGCTGTTAAATTGATCACTGCGAAAATGGCTGACGCTGTTATCGAAGGACGTCAAGGTGAAGACAGTGTTGCTACAGTAGAAGCTGAATTGGCAGCTACTGAAGGTCAAGCTGATTCAATCGAAGAAATCGTTGAAGTTGTAGAAGGCGACAACGCTTAATTTCATTCAATAAGTAACGAACCTAAGAGGGCAGGGCTCAGCCCGACCCTCTTATTTTATTAAAAAATATAGGAGAACAAAAATGGCAGAAATTACAGCTAAGCTTGTAAAAGAATTGCGTGAAAAATCTGGTGCCGGTGTCATGGACGCTAAAAAGGCATTGGTTGAAGTTGAAGGTGATATCGAAAAAGCGATCGAATTGCTTCGCGAAAAAGGTATGGCTAAAGCAGCTAAGAAAGCTGACCGTGTTGCCGCTGAAGGTTTGACTGGTGTTTATGTCAATGGTAACGTTGCAGCAGTAGTTGAAGTAAACGCTGAAACTGACTTCGTTGCGAAAAACGCTCAATTCGTTGAATTGGTAAACGCAACAGCGAAAGTGATCGCTGAAGGTAAACCAGCTAACAACGAAGAAGCTCTTGCTTTGACAATGCCTTCAGGTGAAACTCTTGAAGCTGCATACGTATCTGCAACAGCTACAATCGGTGAAAAGATTTCATTCCGTCGTTTTGCTTTGCTTGAAAAAACAGATGCACAACACTTCGGTGCTTACCAACACAACGGTGGACGTATCGGTGTTATCTCTGTGATCGAAGGTGGAGACGAAGCACTTGCTAAACAAATCTCAATGCACATCGCTGCAATGAAACCAACTGTTCTTTCATACAAAGAATTGGATGAACAATTCGTGAAAGATGAATTGGCACAATTGAACCACGTCATCGACCAAGATAACGAAAGCCGTGCAATGGTTGGTAAACCAGCTCTTCCACACTTGAAATTCGGTTCAAAAGCACAATTGACTGACGAAGTGGTTGCTCAAGCTGAAGAAGATATCAAAGCTGAATTGGTGGCTGAAGGTAAACCAGAAAAAATCTGGGATAAAATCATCCCAGGTAAAATGGATCGCTTCTTCTTGGACAACACAAAAGTTGACCAAGCCTACACTCTTCTTGCACAAGTCTACATCATGGATGACAGCAAGACAGTGGAAGCTTACCTTGAATCAGTAAATGCTTCAGTTATCGAATTCGTTCGTTTTGAAGTTGGTGAAGGTATTGAAAAAGCTTCAAATGACTTTGAAGCAGAAGTTGCAGCTACAATGGCAGCAGCTCTTAACAACTAAGAATAAAAAAATAAGAGGTTTCGAAGGAAACCTCTTTTTTGTAAGATAAATTCATCTAAATAACTTTCCTTAGGTGAGTACGGACGTCAGCGAACTTCGAAGAAGTTCCATGACTTAGTTTTGGACCTAAGGTTCCAAAACTCCCGAGTGCTAGAAACATGATTGTTTCTAGCACTTTTCTCACAGCGGAAAGTTTTAGTAGATGACTGAGTAATTCTAATAAATAAATTTTTTTGTTTTATAGAATTTATTAGATTTTTAAAAAAACAGTTTGTCTATACTCTTAGAGGAACGGAAGCCTCTTTTTTGTATGCAAAAACTGAAGCCGTTGCTTCAGTCTTTTGCTTAATGTGCGAAGGTATCGATTCCTAGGAGCAGGGACAGGGTTCCCATGATGAGGCCAGCTAGGATCACTCCGAGCATGACTGCGAGGCTACTGCGTTTGAAGTCCCAGTCAAGGATAGAAGCTGCAAGAGCTCCGGTCCAGGCACCAGTTCCTGGTAAAGGAATGCCGACGAATAGGAGTAGGGCCCAGAAAATTCCCTTGTCTCCTGCAGCTTTTTCTAATTTCTGTCCGCCTCGATGGCCTTTATTGAGACACCAGCTAAAAAAGCCTCCGATAATTGGTTTTTTTGCCCCCCAAGTAAGAATATGGCGGGCGAAAAAGAAGATCAGAGGGACAGGGAGAAGATTTCCGATCACACCGATCAGGAGCGCTGTCCATAAGGGAATACCGTTTGCGATGGCAAAAGGGATGGCCCCGCGCAATTCAACAAGGGGCACCATGGAGATCAGGAAGGTAAAGATATATTTCATTAGTCAAGCCTTTCGATTAGTCTTCTTCATTCTATCGTATCTTTTCTCAATTGACAACTATGATCTTTTTTAATCTTTTATCTTGACTTTCTGGTGGAGGAAGCATATAATAAAGACATAGTTAATTAGAATCATTATAAAAAGGAGAAATGACATGACAACTATGAAACATGAAGCAGCTACTGATGTAGCAACTTTTGCACCTTCAAATAAAGAAACTCTTCCAGAAACAAAAGCTCTCTTGAACCAAGTCGTAGCAGATCTCTACGTGGCTCACATTGCCCTTCACCAAGTACACTGGTATATGCGTGGACGTGGCTTTATGGTTTGGCATCCAAAAATGGACGAATACATGGACAGCTTGGATGCAACCTTAGATGAAGTGAGCGAACGCTTGATCACTCTTGGTGGTGCGCCATATTCTAGCATGACTGAATTTTTGGAACACAGCAATATTGAAGAACGCCGTGGAACATTTACAAAAAATGTAGAAGAAAGCTTGACACGTGTTCTTGAAATCTTCCATTACCTTGATGGCCTTTACCAAAAAGCTTTGGATGTTACCGATGCTGAAGGCGACGATGTAACCAACGATATCTTTGTTGGGGCTAAAGCAGAACTTGAAAAGAACATTTGGATGGTGGCTGCTGAACTTGGTCAAGAACCAGGATTATAAGATCATAAAAAAAAATAGAAGCCATTGGCTTCTATTTTTTTGGTTCATAGGAGATTTCCACTAATTAAAGGAATTCTTAATCTAACTATAGTTGGAGCGAAATCGAGGTCTATTCCTCCTATTTTTTTGGTATAGTTAATATGTGATTTTCTGTAAGCGTTCGCAGGTATAAGAAAGCGCTTACAAATTGAATAGTTAATCCTAAGAGGAGGTTTTTATGGGAAAGTCTTTTTTTGAAAAGCGTCCTGTTTTTAGTATTTGTAAGCTCTCAGTTGGAGCTTGTTCTGTTGTGATTGGGATTTCGGCCTTGGGTCTTTCAAGGGTCCATGCGGAAGAAAAGCCAGCCCTCGAAAGTGAACCGACTTCGATGGAGACACCAAGTGTTGTAACGGAAAATTCAGAAACGGAAGTTCCTGAAGCTGGTGCAAGGGTTTCAGAAGCTCCAGCTGTCATCACCCCTACCAGAGCTGAGGGAAAGCCGGCGCCTCAAGGCGAAGGCCAGCCTGTTTCAGCTTCATCTGAGCGTGCTACAGGAACGGAAGCAACAGCTGCTCCAGATCAAAATCGTGTGGCGGAGGATATTGTGCAAGATCGAGAACGTGATTTTAATAAAGATTGGTATTTTAAATTAAATGCGGCTCCTGGTGCAGAAGGGCGTCAAGTGGATGTCAAGGATTGGAAAAAATTAGATCTTCCTCATGACTGGTCTATTTTCTTTGATTTCGATCACAACTCTCCTGCTCAAAATGAAGGGGGACAATTAAACGGTGGGGATGCTTGGTACCGTAAGACCTTCCGTTTGGATGACAAAGATCTAGATAAGAAGGTCCGCTTGGAATTTGGCGGGGTTTATATGGATTCCAAAGTCTATGTAAACGGACAATTCGTCGGTCATTATCCAAATGGCTACAATGCCTTTTCTTATGATATTACTCCTTATTTGAATGCGGATGGAAGCGAGAATACCATCGCCGTTCATGTGGTCAATCAACAACCAAGTAGCCGTTGGTATTCTGGTAGCGGGATTTACCGGGATGTTAAGCTGAGTGTAACGGACAAGGTTCATTTAGCGCAGTATGGGACTACGATTACGACCCCTCAGTTGGAAAAACAGCAAAATGGGGCAGTAGATACAGTGGTGAAGAGCCGCATTGTCAACCAGGATGATCAAGCCCATAGTATTTATGCGGAATATGAAATTGTCGATCAAAATGGCCAAGTGGTGAGCGAAAAAACGCGCAGTGAAGCACAAGCTGTTCTAGCAGGTCAAGAGATCAACCTATCTCAAACCCTCCATGTTGAAAAACCAACCCTCTGGGATGTGAAAACGGATCATCCAGCTCTCTATACCTTGTATACGCGGGTTTATCGGGATTCGCAGTTAGTGGATGTGCAAAAGGAACGCTTTGGTTATCGCTATCTGAATTGGACGCCAGAAGGTGGCTTCTTCCTCAATGGGGTGGCGACGAAATTCCACGGGGTATCTCTTCACCATGACCACGGGGCTCTTGGAGCTGAGGAAAATTACAAGGCTGAATACCGCCGTCTCAAACAGATGAAGGACATGGGAGTCAATGCGATTCGGACGACCCACAACCCAGCGAGTGAACAAACCTTAAAGATTGCGGCTGAGTTGGGCTTGATGGTCCAAGAAGAAGCTTTTGATACCTGGTATGGTGGCAAGAAGCAATACGATTACGGTCGTTTCTTTGAAAAAGATGCCACTCACCCAGAAGCTCGTAAGGGGGATACTTGGTCAGATTACGATCTACGGACCATGGTAGAGCGGGACAAGAACAATCCAGCCATTGTCATGTGGTCAATCGGTAACGAAGTCGGTGAAGCAGATGGTTCAGACAAATCTGTCGCAACCGTTCGTCGCTTGGTCAAGACCATCAAGGACGTGGATGCAACCCGCTATGTCACCATGGGAGCTGATAAATTCCGCTTTGGTGATGGATCAGGAGGCCATGAAAAGGTAGCAGCAGAGCTTGATGCGGTTGGATTTAACTATTCAGAAGCCAACTATGAAAGCTTACGGGCCAAACATCCAAACTGGCTCATTTATGGATCTGAAACCTCTTCTGCGACACGGACACGGGGATCTTACTACCACCCTGAAAGAGAATGGGTCGGTAGCAACCAAGAAGACCGCCATTATGAACAATCAGACTACGGCAATGACCGGGTTGGTTGGGGTCGGACAGCAACTGCCTCTTGGACCTTTGACCGTGATCATGCCGGCTATGCAGGACAATTTATCTGGACTGGTACGGACTATATCGGTGAGCCAACCCCATGGCACAACCAAAATGATACACCTGTGAAAAGTTCTTATTTCGGTATTGTCGATACTGCCGGCCTTCCAAAGAATGATTTTTACCTTTACCAAAGTCAATGGGTATCGGCTGAGAAACATCCAATGGTCCATCTCTTGCCGCATTGGAACTGGGACAATCCAGAATTAGCCAATCGTGTCATGGATGAAGAAGGACGGATTCCTGTTCGGACCTTCTCCAATGCCCACAGTGTGGAATTGATTGTCAATGGGGAATCGCAAGGAGTCAAGACCTTTACCAAGAAGACCACAGCTGATGGCCGGACCTACCAAGAAGGGGCAAATCCGGATGAACTCTATCTAGAGTGGTTGGTCCCTTATGTACCAGGTAAAGTGGAAGCTATTGCGCGCAACGAAGCAGGAGAAGTGATCGCGAAAGATCAAGTCGAAACAGCTGGGAAGCCAGCCGGTGTTCGTCTGCTGAAAGAAGAACACGCGATTGCAGCGGACGGCAAAGATTTGACCTATATTACCTACGAAATCGTCGATGAAGCAGGTCGTGTCGTACCAACTGCCAATAATTTGGTGCATTTCCATTTGCATGGACAAGGCCAAATTGTCGGTGTCGATAATGGGGAGCAAGCCAGCCGTGAACGCTACAAAGCGCAGGAAGATGGCTCATGGCAACGCAAAGCCTTCAACGGCAAAGGGGTTGTGATTGTCAAATCAACTGAGCAGGCGGGAGCCTTTACTCTGTATGCAGACTCAGACCGCTTGCAATCAGACCAAGTCAGCCTCTTTACAGGTAAGAAGGACCAAGCGGAACGTACTGTCTTAGGTGTGGAACCTGTTCGACAAAGTGCTTATCTAGGAGAAAAGCCAACCTTACCAAGTAAGGTCAATGTGGTCTATAGCGATGGCAAGGCCCAAGAAGAAGCCGTTGAATGGGATGCGGCAGACTATAGTCGTGTTGGCCAAGTCCGTGTGACAGGTCATGTTCAAGGACGCACGGTCGAAGCTCTGGTCGATGTGATCGGCGTGGAACAAGTCCTTCCGGTCATCAAACAAATCCCACAGGGAGCAGATCTAGCAACGGTGGATAAGGCTGTGCAATTAGTCTTCACTGATGGGACCACTGCCCACTATGAGGTCGATCACTGGACCTTGGAAGCTGGTCAAGAAGATCAGTTGTCCACACCGGGAGCACGCTTGAAGGCGACAGGACTCCTAGGCAATAGGGAAACGGTCCAAGCGACACTAGTGGTTGCAGGAGGAGATGTAGCCAAAGCTAAGAAACCAACGGTTCAGCTAGATGGGGTAGCCCTTCCAAAATTTGGTAGTGGCAACCATACTATTTTCCGTTCCCTCGCTTATGGTCAAGAACCAGGTCAAGTCACAGCAAGTGCAGAAAATGCTCAAGTGACGGTCCTACAAGCTAATCGCGAAAATGGTTTGAAAGCCCAAATCTTTGTGACTGCTAAGGATACGGGAGCTGTACAGACCTATGTGGTCCAATTCCAAGAAGAAAGTCCACAGATTGAGCGCCTAGAATTGCGTCTGCCAGAAGGGCAAGAACTCAAGGAAGACCAAACGGTACCACTTGAAGTCATTGCCCATTACCAAGATGGTAGCCAGGCAAGTCTCAAAGCAGATCAAATCGATGTGAAGACAAGAGCTGGTAGCCAAGGAAAAGCCGTCGCAACCAATAAAGGTTTGGAATTGCGAGAAGCAGGATTGGTTCATTTAGAAGCCAACTTCCAAGGACAAACGGGAGAAGTCAGCTTTACCATCACGCCAAATCCAGAAGAAAAAACGGTTGTGAAGGTGCGTCCTGTACGGATCAGTACAGATCGAAACATTTTGCCAGCTCTTCCAGAAACCGTCTTGGTCGAGTATGACAAGGGATTCCCGAAAGAAAAACGCGTGACCTGGGATGCTGTGACCGCAGATCAAGTCAAGGATTACCATAGCTTTACAGTCACCGGTCATGTAGAAGGTGTGGAAAAAGAAGCCCAAGCTCAAGTGACGGTTGAAGGCATTATCGCTGTAGAAGAAGTCAGCACGACAACGCCAGTCGGCGAAAAACCAGCTCTTCCAGAAAGCGTGCGGACCTATCACTCTAATGGTAAGACCTATACAGCTAAGGTGGCCTGGGATGCGGTCGATCCGCAACTCTTGGCTAAAGAAGGAGAAGTTGTCCTAGCCGGTCGTGTAGAAGGAACGGATCTTCCAACCCGTCTTCATATTCGTGTTTCCGCAAATACAGTCAAGGGAGCCAACGTTGCAGAGCAATGGACAGGCTCAGTCTTGCCACTCGCCTTTGCAAGTGACTCTAACGATGCAGATCCAGTTGCTAAGGTCAATGATAAGGTCATCTCCTTTACCGATGCTCCAGCTAACCGTTGGACCAACTGGGGCCGTGGCAATGCGGAAGATTCTGTTGGTATCTTGTTTGGAGATTCTGGTATCTTGACCAAGCGAGCAGTGGACAACCTCCATGTTGGTTTCCATGAAGACCACGGCGTTGGAGCTCCAAGTGAGTATGTGATTGAGTACTATACAGGGGAACAAGTCCCAACAGTTCCAAGCAATCCAAATCGTGTCAAAGACGAAACAGACCATCCATTTAACAATCCAGCTAACTGGAAAGAAGTCAGCAACCTAACCGTTGAAGAACCGGTAGCAGCTGGTAAGATGAATCATTTCAGTTTTGATAAAGTCGACACCTATGCCGTTCGGATCCGCATGAAGACACCAGAAGGCAAACGTGGAAGCTCTATTTCAGAGATTCAGATCTTTGCCAATAAGGTGGCGGCAGAAGAAAAGAGCCAGTTGACCATTCGCGTCAATGGCGATGTATTGCCAGGTGTCAACCCAAGTGTGACCGATTACTACATCGATGCGCGTGATCGGGCTTATCCACAAGTGGAAGCGACAGCTAGCCATCACGGCCTTGCAACGGTTGTGCCAAGCGTCCATGAAGGGGAGCCAATCCGTGTCATCCATAAAGCGGAAGATGGTACCATCTTACAAGAATACCGCCTCCATCTCACAAGTGATGCAGAAAAACTGAAACAAGCTACTCCAGTAGCAGTAGAAGCAGGCAGCCGTTTTGTGAAAGTCGGTCAAGATCTGGTTCTACCATCTACCGTAGGTGTCTACTTCCAAGGGGATACAGGCTATGAACGCAAGGAACTTACGGTGGACTGGCAGGCTGTACCAGCTGATGCACTTTCTCATGAAGGCAGCTTCACGCTGGAAGGAAAAGTCCTTGGCTATGATCTGACAGCTCAGCTGACCGTCCGGGTGTCCGAAAAGACAGGAGAAAACCTCTCTGTGAACCGTGACTACAATGCAGAAGATACCAGAGCATTTGCCAGTGAAACCAATGATCTCGATCCAAACCAAATCGACTATATCGATTACATCAACGATGGTGGCTACAACGAATACTATCGCTGGACCAACTGGAAGAGAGAACCGGATCAAACCGAAGCCTTTGCTGGTCTCATTTTCAAGAAAAATGGTCAAGTAACAGAGCGTTTGGTCAATAAAGTAGCGGTCGACTTCTTTGCAGATCAGGAAACAGGTCTGCCAACTAAGACGGTTCTTGAACGCTATATTGGTCCAGACTTTGATGTCCCAGATGACTATGGCAATCTGAAAAATCTTCCAGATCACCCATTTAACCAAGCCTCTAACTGGGAAGAGATCCCTTATAGCTTGGATTATGACTTTGAAGCTGGTTATATTTCTAACCTCAGCTTCAATGAAACTAGAACCAAAGCCATCCGTTTAAGAATGGTCCGTGATGAACATCTAAAAGGGATCGGAATCATTGAATTGAGCGCCTATGCCCCAACAGAAGAGGCTCAGGCAACAACTGATGTCACCATCCAAGTGAATGGCAAAGACCTAGAAGGCTTTAACCCAGATGTGACAGATTATCATCTAGAGTATGAGGGAGACCGTCCAATCGTTTCGGCACAAGGTAAGAATGGAACAGCCGTTACGGTCGTGGATACTAAAAGTGCCAATGCCCCTGTGCTTGTCAAGGTTGTCTCAGAAGATGGCAAGCTCGAAAAAGTATATCAACTTTCTCTCTCCGCAAAAGCACCTACAGGCTCAGCCATTCCTGAAGAAGGGGTTAAGAATCTGGTCCATACCAAGCCAGAGTTGGTGATTGAGCCAGAAGAGATGGACTTTGAACGCCTAGAACGTCCAAATGCGGATCTTCCAAAAGGTGAGAAACGTGTGATTCAAGAAGGTCAAAAAGGCCGCAAATTGCGCTTGGTGGAAGTTTCTCAAGAAAATGGTGTGGAAAGCCGGAAGGAACTAGATGCCTTTGTAGAGCTAGATCCAGTGGCAGAAATTACAGAGGTGGGCACAAAAGAAGTACTTCCAGACACTCCACAACCAGAGCCACAGCCACAACCGCAGCCAGAACCACAACCAGAGCCACAGCCAGAACCAGAGCCACAGCCAGGACCACAGCCGCAACCGCAGCCACAGCCACAGTCACAACCGCTTCCGAACCCAGAAGGTCCTCATGTCTCAGAAGGACCAGTAGCTACCGCAACTCCTCAAGCATCTCTTGAGGTCAAAGCGGTGCGCCAGGAAGGGACAGATGCAATAGAGAAGGAAGTCGAGAAAGACACTCAAACACCAGCAGTTTCAGCGGCTCCAGTTTCCGAAGGTACATTACCAAATACAGGAACGGAAGAAAGCGTCGCAAGCCTCGTTGCTGGAATCTTAGCGGCAGGCCTTGCCAGTGCTGTGCTGGACGATCAGAAAAAAAGAGCCAATAAGGCCAAGTAAAACAGCTAGAGAAACTAGTAAAAAATGGTGAAAAGTTCACAGGTAAAAAGAAGGAGGATGGGGAAGCCCCACCCTCTTTACCTGGTGACATAAAGGAATGGAATATGGGAAAAAGATTAGTTGATCAGAGAAATCAATTTGGCATTCGTAAACTCTCAGTAGGCGTCTGCTCGGTAGTCGTAGCGACTTGTTTTTTAGGAGCTACTACCAGTTACGCAGAGGAACAAGCTGAGAATAGTGAACCACGTGAAGAACGGGTTGAAATAAGCAATACAGGAGATCAAGGAAAGGAGGAGAAAACTGTGAACGAGCACCAAGAAGAATCAGAGCAGCCCTCAGCAACTACTAGCGAGAAAGAAAATCGCACAGCCAGCCAAGGGACAGAAGCCACTCAACCTGCCACTTCTCTAAAAGAGGAGACTGAGATTGCGGATTACGGACCACTTCCAAGCAAGGCTCAGATGCAATACCACCGCGAAGAACTGGCAGCTTTCATCCACTTTGGGATGAATACTTACTACGATCGTGAGTGGGGAGATGGACAAGAAGATCCTTATTATTTCTATCCAGAGCATCTGGATACCGATCAGTGGATCAAAACCCTGAAGGATGCTGGTTTTAAACGGACGATCATGGTCGTCAAGCACCACGATGGCTTCCTCTTGTACCCTTCCAAATACACCGACCATACCATTGCTAAAAGTGGTTGGAAAGATGGAAAAGGAGATGTCCTAGCTGAGGTTTCTGCTTCTGCCAGCAAGTATGACATGGACATGGGGGTCTATCTCTCACCTTGGGATGCTCACAGCCCGCTCTACCATGTGGATACAGAGGACCAATACAATGAATACTACCTCAACCAACTCAAAGAAATCCTTGAAGATCCAAAATATGGGAACAAGGGTAAGTTCGTGGAAGTTTGGATGGATGGAGCGCGTGGCGATGGGGCTCAAAAAGTCACCTATACCTTTGACAAGTGGTTTGAAGCCATTCGCAAGGCCCAAGGGGATATTGCCATCTTCTCAGCTGAGCCGACCAATGTTCGTTGGATCGGAAATGAAAAGGGGATTGCCGGAGATCCGGTTTGGCAAAAGGTCAATCCTGATAAGATCCGCAACAATCCATCTAATAGCTACCTCAATCACGGGGATCCGGAAGGGAAGCAATACTCAGTGGGAGAAGCCGATGTCTCTATTCGCTCCGGCTGGTTCTACCATGACAATCAAGAGCCTAAGTCCTTGCGCGAATTGATGGACATTTACTTCAAATCGGTCGGCCGTGGAACTCCACTCTTGCTCAATATTCCACCCAACCAAGACGGAAAATTTGCGGATGCCGATGTGGTCCGTTTGAAAGAATTCCGTCAGACCTTGGACCAACTCTACAGTGTGAACTATGCGGCAGGAGCTTTGGTAGAAGCTGACTCGACACGACGCAATCCGCTCTACAAGGCCAGCCATTTGACAGATGGCAATGAAAAGACCAGTTGGGCACCTGCAGATGATGCCAAGACCGGATCTTTTGTTCTCGATCTTGGAAAAGAACAGCATTTTGATGTGGTAGAGCTCAAAGAAACCATCGAGAAAGGCCAACGGATTTCTGGCTTCACCATTGATGTGGCAGTGAATGGCCAATGGGTTCCATATGGGGCTGGCTCAACTGTAGGATACCGCCGATTGATCAAAGGGCAACCAGTTGATAGTCGCTATATCCGGGTGTCCATCACCGATGCCCAAGCTACTCCAATCTTGAACGGAGTCTCTGTCTATAAGACGCCAGCCAGCATTGAAGAAACCGATGGCTATCCGCTTGGTTTGACTTATCATTCTGACCGGACTGCTGACCGGGCTAATGGCCAATGGAATGAAGAGGGAGAAGGCGTTCGAGGCACCTCTATGTGGACCAAGGAAAAAGGAGCTTCCGTGACCTATCAATTTGAAGGCACCAAGGCCTATGTCGTCGCAACTGTCGACCCTGGTCATGGGGAAATGGATGTCTATGTCGATGGACAAAAGCTAGCGACCGTCAATACCCAAAGCCCAAGCCGCAAACGTAGCCAAAAGGTCTATGAAACACCGGATTTGACAGCAGGATCTCACACCTTGACCTTGGTCAATAGCAAGGGAGATGCGATCGCAACGGAAGGGATTTATGCCCTCAATAACCAAGAAAAGGGGATCTTTGAGTTTGCCCAGCCA
This sequence comes from Streptococcus sp. HMSC061E03, assembly GCF_001813505.1. Lineage (NCBI taxonomy): Bacteria > Bacillati > Bacillota > Bacilli > Lactobacillales > Streptococcaceae > Streptococcus > Streptococcus sp. HMSC061E03. The sequence continues at coordinate 216,688 of NZ_KV812797.1, read as the reverse complement.
ATCCTAGCTGTTAAGAAAGGCGACCCAGCGCAAGTCGTCGTCAAGAGAAAAGGTGGCTCTAAAGGAAGTGCCGGTCTGAAATTGATCACAGAACCAGGAACAGGGGTTCATGGCAAGGTCTATAAAGATACCAACGTCACCCTTGAGTTCGCAGATGGCGAGACAGAAAAAACAGTCCAAGTTCCAACCATTGATTTTGCAGGAAAAGCGACCGATGTCTATGACTTTAAGGTCAAATTGTTGCATCCGGATCAAGGAAGCTTGGTCGGCTTTATTCCAGAACTGACAGTTCAAGTGATGAATGAAGACCAGTTGCCAGAAAATCGCAAAGAAGTGGATGACCAAGATCCAAAACTGCACTATAACCAAGGCTGGCATCATGAGACAGACAACAAAGACTTCTCAAATGGCACAGAATCTTGGTCCAGCTTTAACCAAGTGTCCGATGAGGAAGGCAAGAAACACATTGAAGTGACCATTACCTTTAAGGGCACAGGCGTGGAGGTCCGAGGAGTGGTTGATCCAAGTCATGGTCTCTACAGCGTCACTTTGGATGGGAAAGAAATGGCCTTCGAAGAAGGGCGTGGCCATGATTATGAGATCGACGGCGATCATTATTTCAGTGGCTACGGAGATCAACGCAAGCTCGACCAGAGTTTGGTCAATCTGCAAGGCCTAGCAAAAGGCTACCACCAGCTACGCTTGCATCTGGATCCAGCCCTCAATGACCCTCAGTCATCCAGAGCCATCCAGGTGGACCGATTTGTCCTCTCAGGGAAAGATAGTCAGTTGCTCAGTCAAGAAGAGCTGCAACAGATCATCAGAGAAGGAGTAGAAAAGATCAAGGCTACTTCTCTCGATCGCTTGAAAGCAGATCTCAAACCGACGGTTCAAGGACAATTGACGGACTTGACTCAGTTGTTGGATCAAGAGCGGCCAGATTTGGTTGCTGCAGCTAATCAAGTCGAAGCCCTTGAAACCATCTTAGAAGATGCTCACAATTATGAACCCCTGACGCAGACACGGCCAGAAGAAGGTATTCGGGATTTGATTCTTGAAAAGCCAGAACTTCTCATCGAAGCGGAGGAGATTCCATTTGAGAGTCAAACACGTGAGAACAAGGACTTGGCCAAGGGCGAAAGCCGGATCCTTCAAGCAGGAAAGGTCGGACGCCGGTTGAAATTGATCGAGGTTCGACAAGAAGAAGGCAAAGAAATTCGGACAGAAGTCGATGCCTTTGTCGAAGTGGAGGCCCAGGACCAGATCACAGAAGTCGGAACGAAGGAAGCGGAAAAAAGTCCGTTGATAGCTGATATGCCGACTCCAACCACTCCTGTCACCCCAAGTAAGGTGCAACCAGAAGTTATGACTCTTTCTCAAGCTGAAGACAAAAAAGAAAAAGGAAGACCTGTTCTCTTGCAACCGAAAACCCCAGAAGCAGTTTCTGTTTCGACTTCAGACCATCCGGAAAAAGAAGTGGTTAAAAGTCCTTCTCTACAATCGGAAGGAAAACTTCCTCAAACCGGTACAAAACAAAGTGGATTGTTTGCTTGGTTAGGTCTTCTTGGTCTAGGATTCTTGGGCGGAGGCGCCAAATTCGCTCGTCGCAAAGAGTAGCTCCTTCTTCGCATAAGAGGTTAGTTCTCACTAGCCTCTTTTGTTTTGCCTTCTTAAGAGATTCCTATTTCCATGGAGTCTTTGCTTTATTTACAGCCGTAAAAATTGTATAATAGTCAAATAAGGTCAATGATGAGAAGGAACACTCCAAGACCATTTTTTATGGGCGAAGAACAGAGCATCCATCTAGAAAAAAACAAGCCAGAAAGGAGCATCATGGCAAATAAGAACACATCTGATAGCATTGAAGCTTATATCAAGGCCTTGCTGGCTCAAGCTGGCATGGCAGAGCTCAAAAGAAGTGAGTTAGCCGATGTCTTTCAGGTTGTACCCAGTCAGATTAACTATGTCATTAAGACTCGCTTTACCGAGAGTCGAGGCTATATTGTAGAGAGCAAGCGCGGTGGTGGGGGCTATATCCGCATTGGCAAGGTCCAGTTTTCAGATCACCATCAGATGCTCCAAGACTTGGCAGCCAATATTGGAGAGACCATCAGCCAGCAGGTCTTTAATGATATCCTCCAGATGCTCTATGAAGAAAAATTATTGACAAAACGTGAAACGCAGCTGTTGCTTGCGACGACCTCCGATGAGGTCCTAGGTCGAGATGCTCTCATCCTACGAGCAACGATGCTGAAAAAAATCATTCAACAAGTAGATAGAAAAGGAAATACCGACTAGATGAACTATTCAACAGCACTGTTAGAAAGTATAGAAGCGGCCCAAATACTAGCAGGCCACTATCAGGGGCATACCTTAGATACTTGGCATCTCCTGACGGCTATGGCCAATAATCCCTATAGCGTGGCAGGTTCTGTACTGAACGATTATCCTATGCAGATCGATGAGTTTCAGGATGCAGCGGAGCATATTACAGGCCAAGCTTTTCAAAGCGACAATCGGTATGAAATCTTTCCATTTTCTTATCGGATGGAAGCCATTATGAAACACGCAAGAGAGATTGCCCAGGTCCTTCATGCCAAGACCTTGGGAACAGAGCATGTGCTCCTCTCTCTTCTAGCAGACCGTGGGACCTTGGCGAGCCAAGTCATGGAGTTTGCTGGCTTTGCCTTTACAGAGCAAGACAAGGGAGTTCCTATTGCCTCCCTTCGCAAGAATTTAGAAGACAAGGCAGGCTGGGACAAGAATGATATTAAAGCCATTCGGAGTCTCTATCGCGCCCAAAACCCTAACCGCCAAACCATGGGAAATATGATGGGCATGCCCCCAAGCACCAGTGGAGGTCTTGAAGATTATACCCGTGATTTGACAGAAATGGCGCGTGCAGGCCAGCTTGAGCCTGTGATTGGTCGGGATGCAGAGATTTCACGCATGATCCAAATCCTCAGCCGCAAGACGAAGAACAATCCTGTATTGGTGGGAGAAGCAGGGGTCGGAAAAACCGCCCTTGCCTTAGGTCTGGCTCAGCGGGTCGCTAGTGGCAATGTTCCAGCTGAAATCGCACAGATGCGTGTCTTAGAATTGGATCTCATGAATGTCGTTGCAGGGACGCGCTTCCGTGGGGACTTTGAAGAACGGATGAACAATATCATCCAGGACATCGAAGAAGACGGTCACGTGATTCTCTTTATCGATGAACTGCATACCATTATGGGGTCAGGATCCGGTATTGATTCGACCTTAGACGCAGCCAATATTCTAAAACCAGCCCTGGCACGGGGAACCTTGCGTACAGTTGGAGCAACGACTCAAGATGAGTACCAAAAGCATATCGAAAAAGATGCAGCCCTTTCTCGGCGTTTTGCGAAAGTCACCATTGAAGAGCCAAGTGTTGCAGATAGCATCCAAATTCTCCAAGGCTTGAAAGAGACTTATCAGGACCACCATCATGTGACCATTACCGATGAAGCGATCGAAACAGCTGTCAAATATGCCCACCGCTATTTGACTAGTCGTCAATTGCCAGATTCAGCCATTGATCTATTGGATGAAGCGGCAGCTACCGTACAAAACCGCGATTCCAACGGTCACGTAAAAGAAGAGTTGACCGCCTTAGACCGGGCCTTGATGGACGGCAAGTGGAAGAAAGCAGCCCAGCTCTTAGAAGTAGAGGCCGCTCCCATTGTCTACAAAAAAGAAGTCACTGACCAAGATGTCTTGGTGACCTTGAGCCAATTATCCGGTATTCCAACTCAAAAACTGACCCAAACCGATGCCAAGAAGTACCTAAACTTAGAAGCAGAATTGCACAAGCGCGTGATTGGTCAAGACCAAGCGGTTTCGAGTATCAGTCGGGCTATTCGACGCAATCAATCAGGTATCCGTAGCAATAAACGTCCGATCGGTTCTTTCATGTTCCTAGGACCTACCGGTGTCGGAAAAACAGAGCTAGCCAAAGCTTTGGCGGAAGTTTTGTTTGATGATGAATCGGCCCTCATCCGTTTTGATATGAGTGAGTACATGGAAAAATTCGCGGCCAGCCGCCTCAACGGAGCCCCTCCAGGATATGTGGGCTACGAAGAAGGAGGCGAGTTGACCGAGAAAGTCCGCAACAAACCATATTCAGTTCTCTTATTTGATGAGGTGGAAAAAGCCCATCCAGATATTTTCAATGTCCTTTTGCAAGTCTTGGATGACGGAGTCTTAACCGATAGCAAAGGCCGGAAGATCGACTTCTCCAATACCATTATCATCATGACCTCAAACCTGGGAGCTACAGCCCTTCGGGATGATAAGACCGTTGGCTTTGGTGCCAAAGATATCCGCTTTGACCAAGCCAATATGGAAAAACGCATGTTTGAAGAGTTGAAGAAGACCTATCGTCCAGAGTTTATCAACCGGATTGATGAAAAGGTGGTCTTCCATAGTCTCTCAAGCGAGGACATGCAGCAGGTAGTGAAAGTCATGGTCAAACCGCTCATCGCGACCTTGGCAGAACAAGGCATGACCCTCAAATTCCAGCCTTCAGCGCTCAAGTTGCTAGCAACCAAAGGGTACGATCCAGAAATGGGAGCTCGCCCACTGCGTCGTGTCTTGCAGACCGAAGTGGAAGATCAGTTAGCAGAGCTATTGCTGAAAGGTCAAGCCCAAGAAGGTCAAACCATCAAGGTTGGAACAACAGCCGGAACGATCAAGTTCGAGATTGTCTAGGAGGACGTCATGACGCTTCAGCGATTAACCCGTATTTCGCTTTTGGCAGCCCTTTGTGTCGCTCTACGTCAGGCTTTTGCCCCTTTCCCAAATGTCCAACCTATTTCTGCCATCTTTTTTCTCTTGGTGATATTTGAAGGGTATAGCTTTGCTTTTCTTGTGATGATGATCACCATGTTTGTCTCCGCCTTTTTCCTGGGGATGAGCTTGATTGTGTTCTTTCAGATTGTCGCCTTTGGCTGTTTGATGCTCATTTGGCGCATCAGTTACAAGTGGTTGCCCTTTGTCCTTCAGATCCTTTTTGTGGGCCTACTGTCCTTTGCTTATGGGGTCTTGATCGATAGTGTTTATGCCTTGATATACCATATTCCTTGGTGGACCTATGCTTTGGTCAATGGTTTTAGTTTTAACCTTGCCCATGCTCTGTCGACGATCATTTTCTATCCCATTATCTATCAAATCTTTAGGAGATTTTATGTTGAAAAAAACCATTTCTAGCTTGATGACCTTACTTGCAGCTCTTCTTTTAGCGAGTTGCGCTCCGTCTCATAGCACAAACAATCAAACAAGTGCTTCTAGCACAGAAGTTGCCAAGAAAAACGAAATTTCGATTACAATTAGCGTGACGCCAGAAGGTCAAAAAGCGCAATCGAAAACCTTGAAAGTAGCAGAAGAGAGCAACCTCATGAAAGTGCTCAAAGCCAACTACAAGATTGAAGAAAAAAATGGCATGATCACCTCGATTGACGGTCACAGCCAAGATGAAGCCAAAGGTCTTTACTGGATGTACAAGATCAATGGCGAGATGGCTCCAAAAGGTGCTGCTGAAACCACCGTTAAAAAAGGGGATAAGATCGAATTCTATCAAGAAGTGTATAAATAATGAGAAGCTGGACAGTTTGTCCGGCTTCAGATTAAAGATAAAGTTATCTTAGAAACTTTCCTTAGGTGAGTACGGACGTCAGCGAACTTCTAAGAAGTTCCATGACTTAGTTTTGGACCTAAGGTTCCAAAACTCCCGAGTGCTAGAAACAATAGTGTTTCTAGCACTTTTCTCACAGCGGAAAGTTTCAGTAGATAATTGAGTACCCCTAACGAATAAAATTATTTTATCTTTATAGGAGATATTATATTTGTATAAAAGAACAGTTTGTCTACGTGCTCTAGTCGGCTAGTTTGTGCGGCTTTTTTTGCTAAAGTTTAGGAGCTTATTTAAAACTTCTTTCTAATTAGAAAAATATTTGAGAAACTATTGACAGCCTCATATAACAGTGTTACAATAATGTTACAAAATATTACAAATGTTACAAAAAAGAGGTTCTGTTATGAAAAACAAAAAAATCATTTCCCTAGCAGCGCTAGCTCTTACAGCTAGTCTTTTCCTAGGAGCTTGTGGTGGGAATAAAGAAGAAAAAACTTCAGAAGCAAGCAGTTCAAAGACCAGTCAGGTTAAACAAACAAGTTCTTCTTCTAAGAAAAAAGTGATCACTAGTAAAGATCCAATTGCCTCTTCATCCTCTGATAGCAAATCAGAAGAAAGTCATACTGTTGGTAGCAAAAATAACCAAGCTGCAGCTAGTCAAACACCTGCTCCAGCTAAAGAAGCGACACCAGCAGCACCCGTAACAAAAGAAGCAGCTACTCCAGCAACACCAGCGAAAGCAAAATTGCCAAGTCTAGAAGACGGTCATGCCCATGCTAAGAAGCAAGCTTCTGCTACGGAGAATGCCCAATACAAGGGAGTCTATTCTGTAGCAGCAGGGGATTTCTCTGCTGCAGCTGGAAATTGGTCTGACAAACGCGACACTGGAGTCACTATTGGCCAAGGTGGTCAAGTGACCATCCAACTTCCTGGTGGCCAACCCGTAGCCTATGGTATCAGTGCTTATAACTATACCTTGGATGATGGTCATTACCATGCTAATCTCTCAGCAGGCGATGGGTCTGCAGCGACTCTAGATATCGTAGTTGGAAAAGATGGCTCTGTATCTAGTGTGACGGTTCTGAAAGATGGTGTCAGCCACTCCCTCACTCGTGAATAAAATTCGAAAGATCTGAAAGGAGAAACTTCTCTTTTCAGATCTTTTTTTGTTGACTTGAAGAAAAATATATTTTTTTATAAAAAACTATTGACAGATAGAAAATATAGTTTATAATAAAAACATAAAGAAAATCTATTTATAAAAAATTATAAAAAGGAGTTTATATGAAAAAAGAAAGAATTGCCCTGGTTTTTGGAACCTTTGCGCCTCTTCATCAAGGGCATATTGACCTGATCCAGCGGGCCAAGCGTCAGTGTGATCGCGTTCGTGTCATCGTATCTGGTTATGAAGGGGACCGTGGCGAAGAAGTGGGATTGACCTTACAAAAACGCTTCCGTTATATCCGGGAAGCCTTCTCTAATGATGAGTTGACCCAAGTCTATAAGCTAGATGAAACAGAACTTCCTCGTTATCCCTTGGGCTGGGAGCCTTGGTTACAAACAGCCCTTGACACCATCCAGTATCAAACAGAGACAGAAGAGTTGATCTTTTATGTAGGGGAGAAAGCCTACAAGGAAGAGTTGGAAGCTAGAGGGTTTGAAGTTCACTTAGAAGAGCGCCGCTTCGGGATCTCTGCTACCATGATCCGGGAAAATCCAAGCAAATACTGGAAATACATCGCTCAGCCCTTCCGTCGCCAGTTCACGAAAAAAGTCTTGATCATGGGGAGCGCCAGCAACGGGAAAACGACCCTTGCAAAGGACTTAGCCCGCTTTTACGATGCACCTGTTAGTCTAGAGTATGCCCGTGAATACCAGATCAAGAACAATGTTCGAGATGATGAGCTCACGCCAAAAGATTACTATTACCTACTCTTAGGACAGTATGATCAAACCTCTAAGCTCATCGATAGTAGTGCCAATCGAGGCCTTGTCATCGCCGATACCAATTCCCTGGTAACCAAGGGTTATTACGACTACTACATGGAGGTCGAAGGTCAGGATACCAGCATGACCGATACCTTCGACAACCTCTTTGTCAGTATTCTCTCCAAAGAAAAATGGGATTTGATCCTCTTTGTACAGCCGATCGGTTCTTATGTCAATGATGGTTTCCGAGACATGACCATGGCTGACGAAGAGATCCGCACCAGCTTTTCAAATTACCTGGACCAATTGCGCCAGCAATACCTAGGAAACATTCCGACCACTTTCCTCGCATCAGACTACCTCGGCAACTACGAAGAAGCCAAGAAGGTGATCGATGCCATTTACCAAGCCGACTAAGGAGCAGCTTATGAAAAAACTATCTCAAAAATTCGCAACTTTTAGCCAAGACTTTAGAAATGTTCACCAAGAAGCGAAAAAGCAAGGCTTTGTCAATATTATGAAACTACTGTGGAAGGACCTTTTTGTGGGACGTACAGCCTTTCAATGGATCTATCTCCTGCTTCTTTCTAGCGTTCCTTTTGTATTAGAGTTCATGACTCAAATACAATATCTCATCAAGGTACTTTTCCATTCTAATGGTTCTTTTTCCATAGATTGGACAAATTTAATAGGACAACATGATTGGCTGGGATTATTTGCCTCTTGGACAGGAATTGTCTGTGTCATTCTCGTTGCAGAAGGGCGAGCTAGCAACTACCTTTTTGGAGCAGTGAATTCAGCCATCTACCTCGTTTTAGCCCTCAATAAAAACTTCTATGGGGAAGTCCTGACAACTCTTTATTTCTTCATCATGCAACCGATCGGTCTCTATGTTTGGCTCTCCAATCGGATCAATGATCAAGGTAAGGTCGAAGAATCTCACTTTGAAGCCAAGAAATTAAACTTAATCGAGTGGATGCGCTACTTGGCCTTGTGTGCTGTGATCTGGATTGGTATGGGCTTTGCTTATCAGAGCATCCATAGTGCTCGTCCTTTCCGTGATAGCATCACCGATGCGACCAATGGGGTCGGCCAGCTCCTGATGACCCGCCTTTACCGGGAGCAATGGATCTTCTGGATTGCGACCAACGTCTTTAGTATCTACCTTTGGTGGGATCAGAGTATTCAAATTCAAGGAATGTACTGGGTCTACACGTTGAATAGCCTAGTGGGTTGGTACCAATGGACCAAAGCCCTCAAGAAGGAGGTGGCTTAGATGGCAAGTCTCTCGATTCCAGCAGGAATGACGGAGAAAGAGTATTTTGAGACGGTTGCTAGTGAAGCAGACTTTCTCAAGTGGTACAAGGAGCAAGACCTGCCGGCTTATGAAACTCCAAGTGTCACAGCGGACATGGTAGCTTACTGTTTTGTTGAAGGCCAGCTCAAGCTCTTGGCTATTCGTCGCAAGGCCCACCCTTATCAACACCGCCTCGCCTTGGTGGAGGGCTTTGTGAACAAGGATGAAGATGCGACTCATGCCTGTATCCGAGAAGTCAAAGAAGAAGTTGGGCTCGATCTGCCAGTGAATAAGGTGGAGCAGCTCATGACCGTTTCCACCCCTGGGCGGGACCCCAGAGGCTGGGTCATTACCATCGCCCATCTGGTCTATCTGCCAGCAGAAGCAGTAGACTTAGCCCATGCAGGTGACGATGCCAAGGAAGTCGTTTTTCTCGATGTCGATTTCAAAAAGTCCCAGTGTTTGCTTGATGGAGAACCCTTAGCTGCTTCTGATTTTGCCTTTGACCACTACCAGATTATTCAAGAATCGATCAAGCGGATTCAGGGGCGTCTAGACTGGAATCCAACCTTCCTCTATCTGCTAGAGGAGCCTTTCACCGTTTATGAAGCAACTGAGTTGGTCAATCTGATCAATCCTGGACGCCCCATCGTTAGCAATAACTTCCTCGTAAAATTCGGAGAATTCGTGGAAGAAGTGGGTCTCAAGCGGGTACCTAAGAAAAAACCACGCAAGACCTATCGCTTAAAACAGTAGATCGAGCGGGGTTCATTCTACCAGCCCTCCCTTACTTTTAGTAACGGAAGGGCTTTTTCTGATTTTTCCTGCTCCACTTGTGTGCAAAGTGGTATAATAATCATAATTGAAATCAAAAGAGACAAGACTATGGAAGAAAAAATAATTTTACCACAAAATACACGACTGATGGGGGCTCTACTTGGTTTTATCGGAGGGGGCCTCGATGTTTTTTGCCACATGCACTACCGGAGTTTGGTCGCGACCCAAACGGGGAACCTACTGCTTCTCATCGCTGATTGGCACGATCCCCGTGTCGAAAATACCATCATGCGTTTTTCATCTATTCTATTTTTCTCGATCGGCTTTGTGGTTGCCCTCCATATCAAAGAGTATCGCAAGACAGCCTTTTGGCGGACCAAGATGTTGATTCCTTTGTTTGTGGTGACACTCCTGATTCCCTTGGTGTCTGTCATACCACCTGTAGAAGTTCCCTTTATTGCTTTTGGAACAGGGATGATGATGTTGACCTTTACAGGGAGCCTCATCGAAAATCACCCTTATGTGATCTTTATGACTTCCGGCAATTACCGCAAGATGCTGACGGCCTTGTACCGAATCACTCGAGGAAAGGGAGATTTGGACGAGTATCGGCGTCAGGCTATGAATTACGGGATTGTTGTTGGAAGCTTTGTTGCGGGAGCGATTAGTGTAGCCATCCTCATGCATTTCATTCACCAATGGGCCATCTGGCTGATCACAGCCAACCTCTTTTTGATCATGACCTACTACACCGCAAGAGTCAAACAACTCGGCCTGCAAACAGACAATCTATAAAAAGAGGCTGGGACAAAAGTCCTAGCCT
>NZ_KV812797.1:198835-206112 GCF_001813505.1 Streptococcus sp. HMSC061E03 | reverse complement strand
TCTAACGAATTACCGATTTCAGTCCCATTCTCGCTTTTTGTATTTCTATGCTTTTAATTGTAAGAGTTCTTCAATCTCAGCCAGAGTGCTGGCTTGCGAGATGGCTCCACGGAGTTTGGCTGCGCCTGAAGTCCCACGAAGGTAGTGAGGGGCGAGCCCTCGGAATTCACGAACGGCAATGTGCTCACCTTTGAGATCGATCAAGCGTTTCAAATGTTCGTAAGCAATCTTCATCTTGTCTTCAAATGTCAAATCAGGCAGGATTTCTCCTGTTTCAAAGTAGTGGTTGATTTGGTTGAAGAGATAAGGATTCCCCATAGCAGCGCGACCAATCATGACCGCATCAGCACCGACTTCTTCGATCCGTTGTTTGGCATCTTGAACTGTGCGGATATCTCCGTTTGCGATAAATGGAATCTTAGTCAGGGCTTGTGCAACCTTGTGAAGGGTCTCAAGATCCGCATGCCCCGTATACATTTGCTCCCGAGTCCGTCCATGCATGGCAAGGGCAGAGACACCCGCAGCTTCGGCAGCGAGGGCGTTCTCAACTGCTAGGGAAGGATCCGACCAACCCGTCCGCATTTTAACAGTGAGGGGGATATCGAGGACGGATTGAACCTTATTGATGATGGAGTAGATCTTGTCTGGGTCCTTGAGCCACATGGCACCAGCCTCGTTCTTGACGATTTTATTCACCGGGCAACCCATGTTGATATCGACGATATCGGTCTTGGTATTTTCTTGGATAAATTCAGCTGCGCGTGCCAGGCTATCTTCGTCACTTCCAAAGAGTTGGATCGATACAGGGTTTTCTCCTTCATCGATATGAAGCATGTGAAGCGTCTTTTCATTGTTGTACTGGATTCCCTTGTCAGAGACCATTTCCATCACAACGAGCCCTGCCCCCAGTTCTTTGGCAATGGTCCGGAAAGCTGAGTTGGTCACTCCGGCCATTGGGGCTAGGACGGTACGGTTAGGGATTTCGACATCCCCGATCATAAATGGCGTATTAAGATTTGTCACGAATGAGTTCCTCCAAGTCATTTTCGTCAAAGTGGTAGTGTGTTTGGCAGAATTGGCAGGTAATCTCTGCACCGTGATCTTCATCTTTCATCTCTTTCAGATCACTAGCTGGCAGACTCGCTAAAGCGTTCAAGAAACGCTCACGGCTGCAGTCGCACTGGAAGCGAAGTTCTTCTTCAGAGAGGCGTTTGAAAGGTTCATCCCCATAGATAGCAGAAAGAAGGGCTTCAATATGGTCTTCAGATTCCAAAAGTGTGGAGATGGCAGGCATTTCTTGGATGCGTTTTTCAAAGCGCGCGATTTCTTCTTCCTTGGCATTTGGCAAGACTTGAAGCAAGAAGCCACCCGCCACCTTGACCTTGTCTTCGTCATCCAACAGAACATTGAGTCCAACTGCAGAAGGTGTTTGTTGGCTTTCCGTCAGATAAAAGGCCAGGTCTTCTCCGATTTCACCTGTCACAAGAGGGGTCATAGAGTGATAAGGATTTCCCGTACCATAATCTGTGATAACAAGGAATTCTCCGTTTCCGACAAATGGTCCCACCAGGACTTCGCCAGTTGCCGTTTTCTTGATATCCACTCCAGGATTTTGCACGTAGCCTTTCACATTTCCCTTGGTATCTGCCACGGTGATGATGGCTCCGAGTGAGCTAGTCCCAAGGACTTTGACCGTAATTTTAGTATCTCCTTTCTCGTTTGCCGCCAAGATTTGACTGGCAATGAGGGTACGGCCAAGTGCGACCGTGGAGCTAGCTTGTGTATGATGTTTTTCTTGGGCTGTTCGTACAGTTTCTGTACTGTCTAGTACATAGGCACGAAAAGCGCCACTTTCTGATATAGTTTTAATAATTTTGTCCATACCTACTATTTTAGCACAAAATAGAAAAACAGGCGCAGGCCTGCGCTTGTTTTTTGGGGTTAGGAAGAATTTTAAGACCAAAAATAGTATAATAAAACAAAGGAGGCTAGCATGAACCAATCTTTGAAAGCGGCAGTCTATGGTTTGGCGGTAGCTGATGCATTAGGGGATCCGTATGAATTTTTAACCCGAGGCAGTTTTAAAGCGATTGAGATGGTGGGCTATGGAAGCCAACAGTAACTGGCTGGAACTTGTTCAGATGATACTAGCCTTGTATTCGCGGCCTATGATTCTTTTTGGGAAAAAGGGAAGATTTCCTCTGCTATATGCAGGAGAGGTTTGAAATTTGCTTGTTAGAGGATGATTTTACAGCAAATGACTTGCTATTTTAAACTTGTAGGAGGACCATGCTTAATCTTTTTAGGTTATCATCTAAAACTCTACCTCGGTTACAAAACAAAAACGCAGAGACATCTTCTGCGTTTTCTTACTTTATAGGTCCATTTCTGGGAAAAGTTTAGCTAGTATTTTCGGAGTAATGCTTTGTCCCGGCCCCTCAGCACAATAGGTGTGCATATACATAGAAGGATTGAAGTTGAGCTCGATGCAGGTACAGTTGGGATTTTCCTTTGTGGAAATAGCAGAGCTGTCAGGGATGATGAGATCAACGCCACAGGCCCAGGCTCCCATAGCCTTTGCCATGTCCGCAGCGAGTTCCTTATAAGATGGGTGCATGCTGTCTGTGACATCAATCGAGTCTCCGCCAGTAGAAATGTTGGAATTGCGCCGCAAGTCAACCTTGACTCCAGCAGGCAGGATATCATCTGGTCCATAGCCTTGCTGGTCCAGCATGAGCAGTTCAATGTCCCCCAGTTCAATGATTTCAAGCGGTGAACGATGATCTCGGCCCCGCAGAGGATTGTCATTTTTGATGGCAATCAATTCTCTCACGGTATGCTGACCGTCTCCGACGACATTGGCCGCCACTCGCAAGAGGACTGCTTGGCATTGTCCGTCTAAGACAAAGAAGCGGTACTCCGTTCCAGCGATAAATTCCTCCACTAAGACGGCGACATCTTCTGAAAAAGCAATCTCCAGAGCCTTGTGATAAGCTTCCAGGCTAGCTGGCTCTTGGAAGATAGAGATGCCCAGTCCGAAGTTAGTTGACTTGGGTTTGACAACAATTTCTCGGTTCTTAATCAAAGGGTAGTAGGCCAGTCCCTCTTCTAGAGAAGAAAATTCTGCTCCAGCCGGAACGGGAAAGTCAGCTGCTGCCAAAATCTTTTTGGTGACTGTTTTATTGGCCATGGCCAAAGGGATGACATAGTTATCCTTGGAGGTCATATTGCCGTTCTTGACATATTCTACATGACTACCATGCCAAAGCTTGAGAAATTGGTCCTTTTCATCTAAAATTTCGACATTTAGCCCCTTTTGAATAGCATCAAAGAGTAGCATCTGGGTGGACAGTTCCATATTTTCGTAGCCTTTGAGGGCATAAGGAGCAGTCCAGGCATAGCGGTGGTATTCTTCTGCTTTTTCTAGACCAAAAGCTGTTAAGGAATCTTGCTGGATATGGGGCAGGAGCTGTCCTGACAGTGTCAGCTGAGGATGTAAGAGAGCCTCTCTCATCTGGTCCAGCAAAGTTTGATAGTAAGTTGGCAGTTCAAAATGCTGGATGAGCCCTTCCATGGCTTGGAGAATGGCTGAGCTGTCTGCCTCATCTGGCAGGGCAGTCAGCGGGTGGCTACAAGCAATTTTCTGGTTCAAATCATGAGCATCTTTTAATACTGCATCAACATTTTCTACATCATCTAGCCAGAGCAGGCCCAGTAAAAAGAGATGGACAGTATCTAAGGTCTCTTGGCTAATGCCCAAATGGTCAAAAGGATTGAGATCGAAGCAGCGGAATTCCAGATAGGTGATACCCTGCTCCAGATAGGCGCGATTGTGCTTCTGTCCACGGAAGCGAACGGCTGAGTAAAATTCTTTTTCAGCACTGAGCTCGCCAGACTGAACGTAGTTGTCAATATCGGTTACATATTGCTCCAAAGAAGTGTAGGACACCTGAATATTCTCGTCATTGACATAGCCATAGTTGCTGTTGCGAAAAGAGCGGATAGGCTGCGGGTATTCCTGACTGTAGAAGCCGGCTTCTGCCAGAGGAGCAGCACCGTAGAGATAGGTTAAGAGCCATCGGAAACGCAGAAAGTTTCGAGCCAGTTTGAGATAGAGGTCATTTTTAAAGTCCTTGAGTAAATGATAGGAGCTGACTTGAAAGAGAGCAGCGACCAGATCTTTCCCTAGCTCCATGTTGTAGTGGATACCAGAGATGGCCTGTAGTTTTTTGCCATATTTTTTCGCTAAACCCTCTCGGTAGTGGCGTTCGTATTCGTTTTCCAGACGGGCGATGATAATATCTTCTTCAGTCAGCTGCGGTGGCATGGACAGAGGCCACAGGCATTCACTCTGGTCAATTGAGCGGCCTGCCACATCGCTGATAGCTCCCAGTAAGCGCCGCGCTTCCTTAGTAGAGTGAGCAATAGGTGTAATTAGTTCCAGTTGTTGTTCGCTGAAGTCTGTTTGGATGGTCGGGTGGAAATTGCGGGAACCAAGCTGACTCGGATGAGCAGTTTGAGCTAAGTGTCCATCAGTTGTCACTCGCAGATTTTCCCTCTCCAGACCAAAGGTCGCTTGGAGAATAGGGCTTGATGTATCCAGTTTCTGCAGTAATTGATTAATCGTCATCGTTTCACCGTCCTATGGTAGTTATTTTAGTCTATTACAAACGGAAAAAGAAAGCAAATTTCCGCTACGATTTTACAAAAATTCCGAACTTTTATTTTAAATTAAGTACTAAAATTCAGAAAATACATATTTTGTAAAAATGTAATTCGTCTACATAAGAGAAAAAACAAATGAAATGATGAACCCTCCTTGAAAAATTGTCAAATTTTTCATATAATGAGGTATAAAACATAATCGCAGGTGAGATTCCTGCCTGCTTTTCAAGAAAGGACGAGCTATATAGCTCAGACAAAGATATGACATCAGTAGTTGTTGTAGGAACCCAGTGGGGAGATGAAGGAAAAGGGAAGATTACAGACTTCCTATCAGCCAATGCAGAAGTCATTGCTCGCTACCAAGGTGGGGACAATGCCGGTCACACCATCGTGATTGATGGCAAAAAGTTCAAGTTGCACTTGATTCCTTCTGGTATCTTCTTCCCTGAAAAGATCTCTGTGATTGGAAATGGGGTGGTTGTCAACCCGAAATCATTGGTCAAAGAGTTGGCGTATCTCCATGAAGAAGGGGTATCAACAGACAGCCTTCGCATTTCTGACCGTGCCCATGTCATCCTTCCTTACCACATCGAATTGGACCGTCTCCAAGAAGAGTCTAAAGGTGAAAATAAAATCGGAACGACCATCAAAGGGATTGGACCAGCTTACATGGACAAGGCTGCGCGTGTGGGAATCCGGATCGCGGATCTTTTGGACCGCGACGTCTTTGCGGAACGCCTTCGTATCAACTTGGAAGAAAAGAACCGTCAATTTACCAAACTCTATGATGCAGAGCCTCTTTCATTTGACGATATCTTCGAAGAATACTATGAATATGGTCAACAAATCAAGCAATATGTAACCGATACTTCTGTTATCTTGAACGATGCTTTGGATAACGGCAAGCGCGTGCTCTTTGAAGGAGCTCAAGGGGTTATGTTGGATATCGACCAAGGAACCTATCCGTTTGTTACTTCATCAAACCCTGTTGCAGGTGGGGTGACCATCGGATCAGGTGTCGGCCCAAGCAAGATCGACAAGGTTGTCGGTGTATGTAAAGCCTATACCAGCCGTGTTGGTGACGGACCATTCCCTACGGAGCTCTTTGATGAAGTGGGCGAGCGCATCCGTGAAGTGGGGCATGAATACGGTACAACGACTGGCCGTCCGCGTCGGGTGGGCTGGTTTGACTCAGTTGTCATGCGCCATAGCCGTCGTGTCTCAGGAATTACCAATCTTAGCTTGAACTCCATCGACGTTTTATCAGGCTTGGATACAGTGAAAATCTGTGTGGCTTACGACTTGGATGGCGAACGCATTGATCACTATCCAGCAAGCTTGGAGCAACTCAAACGTTGCAAACCAATCTATGAAGAATTGCCAGGTTGGTCAGAAGACATCACCGGTGTTCGCCACTTGGACGAGCTTCCAGAAAATGCCCGCAACTATGTGCGCCGGATCGGCGAATTGGTTGGTGTGCGCATTTCAACCTTCTCAGTCGGACCAGATCGTGACCAAACCAATATCCTTGAAAGTGTCTGGTCAAGTAAATAATTTAAAAGAGGCTGGGACAAAAATCCTAGCCTCTCAATTATTTTTGGATTGTAGAGCAAGACGCAGTGGTTGAGTGGGCTCTAATACGCTGATTTCATCAGCTTATACAGCCCTACTCAACTGTGCGGAGGTGGGACGACGAAATCGAATTCTAACGAATGACCGATTTCTGTCCCACTCTCTTTTGCTACTTAAGCTTACTTTAAGACCTCTGAGATATACTAAGATCATAAACAAAGACCTCCCAACTTTGTTTAGCACTCTTTAACTTTTTTCATAATATCTCCCTATAAGAAGTCACCCATTGGTGGCTTTTTTTGTAGCTTCATCATATAATAGAACAAGAACATAAAAAGTAAGTGAGTGTACAAGTGAGAGACTATACCCTAGAAGAGAAAGAAGCTTTTATGCGAGAGGCCTTAAAAGAGGCAGAGATTGCCTTAGCCCATGAGGAAATACCCATTGGCTGTGTCATTGTCAAAGACGGTGAGATCATTGGACGTGGCCACAACGCACGAGAGGAATTGCAGCGAGCGGTCATGCATGCGGAGGTGATAGCGATCGAAGAAGCCAATCAGCATGAAGAGAGCTGGCGTTTGCTGGATACGACTCTTTTTGTGACCATTGAACCTTGCGTCATGTGTAGCGGTGCCATTGGACTGGCCCGGATCCCTCAGGTGATTTACGGAGCGACCAATCAAAAGTTTGGCGGAGCAGGGAGTCTCTATGATATTTTGACAGATGAACGCCTCAATCACCGGGTGGAAGTAGAAACAGGAATCTTGGAAGCAGAATGTGCAACCATCATGCAGACCTTCTTCCGCCAAGGCCGAGAACGAAAAAAACAAGCCAAGCTCGCAGCCAAGGCCGAAACACAAGAATAAAAACCGGACCTTTGCAAATCGAACAAATTATGATATAATACCTATCGGAGCAACAGTTCTGCGTGAAGCGGGTCAGGGGAGGAATCCAGCAGCCCTAAGCGAAGTGAACTGTGTGCTCTTTTTTCTATAGCTCTTAGTGAGGTAAGCCTGTAAGGCGCAACCGAGCTTAGAGAT
>NZ_KV812797.1:173242-198735 GCF_001813505.1 Streptococcus sp. HMSC061E03 | reverse complement strand
AACCGAGCTTAGAGATATTGATCCTGAGGAGCAAAGCGACGTGAGGGCTATAGCGTAAATAAATTAAGCCTGTAAGGCGCAACCGAGCTTAGAGATATTGATCCTGAGGAGCGAAGCGACGTGAGGACTATAGCGTAAAATGAAATTAGCCCGTAAGGCGCGACCGAGCTTAGAGATATTGACCCTGAGGAGCAAAGCGACGTGAGGGCTATCATTCACCAGAGTCATGTAGAAATGACTTTCATATCCAAAGAATAAAAGAGAAAAAATAGAGTTTCGTGTGAAGCTTCTTTTTTTGATTTTCTAGCCAAAAATAGTGCAAATATGCAAACGATTGCTATTGCGTCGTTGCTTGATTTGTGAAAATAAAAAAATTAGTAAATGAAAACGTTTTACAAAATGGTTTCCCTTGATTAAATCCGTGTAAAGCGATATCATAGAGAAGAACAAAATTTGGAGGAATAACATGTCTCATATTAAATTTGACTACTCAAAAGTTTTGGGTAAATTTGTTGCCCCACATGAAGTGGAATACATGCAACCACAAGTGACTGCAGCTGATGAATTGATCCGTAAAGGAACAGGTGCTGGTAGTGACTTCCTAGGTTGGTTGGACCTTCCTGAAAATTATGACCGTGAAGAATTTGACCGCATCTTGAAAGCTGCTGAACAAATCAAATCAGACAGCGATGTTTTGGTCGTGATCGGTATCGGTGGATCATACCTTGGTGCGAAAGCAGCGATTGACTTCTTGAACCACCACTTTGCAAACTTGCAAACAAAAGAAGAACGCAAAGCTCCACAAATCCTTTATGCTGGAAACTCAATCTCATCTACTTACCTTGCTGACTTGGTAGAGTATGTTTCAGATAAAGACTTCTCAGTCAACGTGATTTCTAAATCAGGTACAACAACTGAACCAGCTATTGCTTTCCGTGTCTTCAAAGAACTCTTGGTGAAGAAATATGGTCAAGAAGAAGCCAACAAACGGATCTATGCGACAACTGACCGTGCCAAAGGTGCTGTAAAAGTGGAAGCAGATGCCAATGGTTGGGAAACATTTGTAGTTCCAGATGATATCGGTGGACGCTTCTCAGTCTTGACACCAGTTGGATTGCTTCCAATTGCTGCATCAGGCGCAGATATCAAAGCCCTTATGGAAGGTGCAAACGCAGCTCGTAAAGACTACACTTCAGATAAAATCTCTGAAAACGAAGCATACCAATACGCAGCAGTTCGTAACATCCTTTACCGTAAAGGATATGCTACCGAAATCTTGGTAAACTACGAGCCATCCCTTCAATACTTCTCAGAATGGTGGAAACAATTGGCTGGTGAGTCAGAAGGAAAAGACCAAAAAGGGATCTACCCAACTTCAGCTAACTTCTCAACAGACTTGCACTCATTGGGTCAGTTTATCCAAGAAGGAACTCGTATCATGTTTGAAACAGTTGTCCGTGTGGACAAACCACGTAAGAACGTGATCATCCCTACATTGGAAGAAGACCTTGATGGACTTGGTTACCTCCAAGGAAAAGACGTTGACTTCGTAAACAAAAAAGCAACTGACGGTGTTCTTCTTGCCCACACTGACGGTGACGTGCCAAACATGTACGTAACTCTTCCTGAGCAAGATGCCTTCACTCTTGGTTATGCCATCTACTTCTTCGAATTGGCAATCGCCCTTTCAGGTTACTTGAATGCGATCAACCCATTTGACCAACCAGGTGTTGAAGCTTACAAGAAAAATATGTTTGCCCTTCTTGGTAAACCAGGATTTGAAGAACTTGGAGCAGAACTCAACGCTCGTCTTTAATCAATAGACAAAACGATCTCGTAAGAGGTCGTTTTTTTACTTGCTAAACAAACTCATATTTTTGTCCCCTGGAATCAATTATAAAAACACGATCTAGTTATGTTTCTCAATCATATGGTTAACTGATTGCTATTGTCTCCCTTCGCAAGAAATTTTAAGATAAGTTTCTAAAAGGTCGGATATCTCTCCGATCTTTTTTAGTCTATCAAGACAGGAGTTGGTCCTTGCTTGGTTTTATGTTATAGTAGAAGAGAAGAATAAAAAGGAGAATTCGAAATGTCCGAGAAAGATCAAGAACAATTTATGAAACATACTCCCGTAGAGGGTGCGCCTCAATTTGATGTGGCTGCGCCAGCCTTTGTCCCAAAAGAAGAAGCCGAAGACTTGGTCGTTCCAGAAGCTAGTGGCCTTTCAGTGACGGAGTCGAAAGCAATGAAAGAAGAGGCAGACGAGCCAGCTGTTTCAGAAACAGTGGAGCCTCCAAAGGTGGATGAAGCAACTGTTGGAGAACATCCGGATGTAGTTGCTGCTCCCCAACCGACTCCTCCATTCCAACCTGCACCACAAGCTCCTCAAAATATGGCAACTGAACCAATTGGTCCGCAAACAGTGCCTGTTCCTGAGACACCTATTCCACAAGCTCCTCTTTCTCCTGTTGGAAGACCGATGGATACTGCAGACAAGAAGGCTATTCGTTTTGCCCTTGGGATTTTAGTTGGGCTTCTTATCGGTGGAGTCAGTGGTTATTTGATTGGTCATGCTAGCCCTAGCACGTCATCATCTAGAAAGCAGACTTCTTGGTCAGGTAACCAGTCTGGTTCGTCTTCCAATATCGATTTGGATCAATTGACCGCAGAAGACGCGGAAGTTGATTTTAGCTGGAAACAGTCTGATATCGAGCAACTTCAGTTTTTAACAGGAAGTGATGCTGGGGAGACTCCTGAGGAAATGATTGAAGCTTATGGGAAAGCTAGCTCCGTTCAATTTGAAAGTGGAGAATTGAAATTATTTTGGGATGATAACTCTTATAATAAAGAGGTCAAAGCGACTTACTCTAAGAAAGGGAAAGAATTCCAGCTTGTCAAATTTGAATTTAATCAATTTGGGAAAAATCTTACGGTTGAGGATAACTTTGCAGATGGGTTCAAGGTTGGAGATAGTGAAACCGGTGCTGGAGGGACCTCTTACAAAGAGCTTTTAGAAAAATACGGTGATGCAGTCAATCTGACGGTGAGTTTATCTGATGATTCAGACGAGATAGAATTGGTCATGGACTTCCAAAAGAAAAATGGGGACTACGTGGATTTGACCTTTATTCGCCAAGAAAATGGAGATTTTCTCTTGAGCAGTAAAGACAGCTACTAAATCACTGAATAAAAGAAAGAGGCAAGCGCCTCTTTTTTGGGATAAGACGAGACAAATACGCTAATTTTCTATACAATAGAAAGAGTTTGAATAGAAAGAGCATGAAGGATGGAAGAAATGAAAGAGTGGATAGATCGTCATAAGCGGATCCTCCAAAAAGCTGCAAGTGCTTTGCTGGCTTTTATGGTTGGTGTTTGCTTGGTGTTTATGATTCATCCAGTGAAAACCTTGCCCAAAGATCGCTTGTTGAGTTTGTCTCGCATGCAAGCAGACAGCCAGCGATTTGTCGCGTCTTCTTCCAAAGAGCCGGCTTTAGAAGACTTGTTGTCATTGGAGCTTGTAAGGGAAGAAGGGAAGACACAAAAAAATTGGGTGGCTTTGTCTGCATTCGTCAAAAAATTTGGAAAAGCAGCGAGTTTTACACAAGAAGATACGAGTTTTGGAGCGCAAGTCCAGCTAGGCTATGGGACTCCTGTGCAAGGGATTCATCCTTATACCATAGAATTTCAAAAGCAGGATGATACCTTTTATTTGAACTCGATTCAAAGCTTTTCACCCAAGTCGGCTCACTATCAGAGCAAAAAGAACTTAAAACTGGCAGATTTTACAGGCTATCAGACGCTAGATGGAAAAAAGGAAAAGGGAACAGCGGTAGAAGATGTTTTGAAAAAATCAGGTCTTCCCAATTCTCTTAGTTTGACCTCTGAAAAGGACAAGCAAGTCCTAGCCCTGTCTTATCAGGTGACAGATGGACTGGTCTCTTTGACTTTTGAACGCGACCAGACTGGTCAGTATCGTTTGACGAAGAAGGGGTGAAGCAGATGATCGAGTGGATGAAAAAGAATCGAAAAGAGCTCTTGCTGCCGTTTTTGTGTTTTGTTTTAGGATTGTTACTTGCGATTGCAAGCATCCAGGTGCAGGAGCAGGGAACCGATACCAAGGAGGACCAAACACTGACTCATTTCCAGCCAAAGGATTACAAGAATTTGGTCAGCAAGGAACAAGAAATCAAACAGTTTAAATGGACCATCGAAGCTGTGGCGAATTTAAAAGTTCGTCTCAAGCAGAGTCAGCAACCAGGAACCCGCTTGGAAACAGTTGTGACGGAATGGGGAAAAGCCCAAAAAGTTCGCTACACAAAGACAGCTCAAGGAGATAAAATGGTTCTCGTCTTGACTTATGCAGCTAAGCAAACCGATCAGGGTAAGAAAAGTGTGACCTTGTGGTTTGAACAGGAAAAAGACCAGGGGTATCGCTTGATGATGGTGGATGCGACGAATTTGTTGGACGCAAAAGAGAAGACAAGCAGTGAGAAAGAAATCACTACTGAAAAAGAGAAAAAAGGTACAGAATTCGCCCAGCTCATTAAGAAACTAGGAAATCCTCAACGATTGGTCTGGGGGGAAATGCCAGATGGCGGAATGGGCTATCGCGCGATTTACCAACTACCAGGGCAGCCAGAAGTGGTGATGGAATTCAAGAAAAAAGCCAAGAAATTGGTGTTGGTATAAGAAAGGAGACATCATTGGACGATCAACGGACAGACATCAAGGCAGCTTCCTCTCACCAGGGTGGGAGCCGCTTGATTTCAGAAGCCGATCTGGCTTCAATAGGGGGAAGCAGGCATTCAGAACCAAGACAACCTGTACTAGACTCCCAATCGGATAGGGCGAAAACCTACTCTCCTTCCTCTAATAGTGGAGGGTCTTCGCTAGCAGCCTTTTTTGGTTTATTGGCCATGCTGGGATTATTTGCCTATCTGGCTTCAGGAGGTATCCATAGTGAGGAACATCCTTCATCTACTACTAGTGAATACGGAAACACTGGCCGGTCTTATGGAACCAGAAAGGAAACCTTGAGGAGTGGCACGAGTACTTTGATTGCACCGGAAGGTGAATTTCAGTTTCAAGTGACCTATGAGAAGGCGATTTCCCTGATTCCTGGTTTAAGTGAGGGGGATCAAGGCCGTACCTCTTCAAATTATCTGTCTCCGCAGGATGTGGTAGCTGTCCTGGGGAAGGCTAGTAGTGGGGAAGAAACCTACCAAGAGGGTAGTGTCGGTCCTTTCATGACAAGCTTGGATTATGAGGCTGAAGGATCCCCTTCTTCTGTATCTGTTTTGCTTTCAAATATAATTAGTAGCCGTCTATCTTCTCTTAATTTTGAGAACTTAAACAGTGAGCGATTAGCCAATAAAAATGGCAGTTTGAACAGAGAGGATTTTGCCAATATTAAAATAGGAACCAGCTATGCAGATCTTGTGAATACAGTCGGAATTCCTAGCCGTGTTTCTTGGTCGAGTATGATGAGTTCAGAGTCTTTTTTAACCTTTCACTATAAACTTTCTGATGCGCGTTTAGTTACGATTCACTTTGGAAGCAATCGCACCATAAGTGAAATAACAGGCCTGGAGGATTCGGCTACAACCACGTCGCCTTAGGTGTTCATCTTACTTGGATTGTGGTATAATATGGATACCTTTAATTGAAATGAATGGAGAATCTTATGACAGCACAAAAAATGTCTGCTCAAGAAATTATCGCTTTTATTGGGAATGCAGAAAAGAAAACAAATGTGAAAGTAACCTTTGAAGGGGAATTGGCAACGGATGTTCCTGCTTGTGTTATGAAACTTGGCAATGTTTTGTTCGGTGACTGGAAAGATATCGAGCCCCTTCTTGCCAACTTGACAGAGAACAAGGATTATGTGGTGGAACAAGATGGCCGTAATTCAGCTGTTCCCCTGCTGGATAAGCGCTATCTAAATGCGCGTATCGAACCAGGTGCTATTATTCGTGACCAAGTGACCATCGAAGATAATGCTGTCGTGATGATGGGTGCTGTCATCAATATCGGTGCTGAAATCGGTGCAGGAACCATGATTGATATGGGTGCTATCCTTGGTGGTCGTGCTACTGTTGGTAAAAACAGCCACATCGGTGCAGGTGCCGTTCTTGCGGGTGTCATTGAGCCAGCTTCTGCTGAGCCTGTTCGGATCGGTGATAATGTCTTGGTCGGTGCCAATGCAGTTGTGATTGAAGGGGTTCAAGTAGGGAACGGTTCAGTCGTTGCCGCTGGCGCTATTGTTACTCAAGATGTCCCTGAAAATGTGGTTGTAGCTGGTGTTCCAGCTCGTATCATCAAGGAAATTGATGAAAAAACACAACAAAAAACAGCATTGGAAGACGCCTTGCGTAATTTATAAGATATGAAATATAGAGGCCGTAAGGCCTCTATTCTAATCTAATAGAAAGAAGACAACTATGACATTGGACTTAATCAAAATCAGACGAGATCTTCATCAAATTCCTGAAATTGGCCTGGAAGAATTTGAAACCCAAGCCTACCTCTTAGAGCGAATCGCAGAGATCACAGCGGGCAAGGACTTTGTCGAGCAACGGACTTGGCGGACCGGGATCCTGGTTTATCTCCATGGGTCTGCTCCTGAAAAAACTATTGGTTGGCGGACGGATATCGATGGCTTACCGATTGTGGAACAAACGGGCCTTGATTTTGCCTCCAAGCACGAAGGACGGATGCATGCTTGTGGTCATGATATGCACATGACGACAGCTCTTGGGCTTTTGGATCAACTGGTTCAAGTGCAACCAAAAAATAACCTGCTCTTTCTCTTCCAACCAGCTGAAGAAAACGAAGCTGGTGGGATGCTCATGTATAAGGACAATGCTTTTGGCGACTGGCTCCCTGACGAATTTTATGGTCTGCATGTACGCCCTGATTTGAAGGTGGGGGACATTGCGACCAATACGGGTACTCTTTTTGCAGGGACCTGTGAAGTCAAGATCACCTTTACAGGAAAGGGAGGGCATGCCGCCTTTCCACATGAGGCCAATGACGCTCTTGTAGCAGCCTCTTACTTCATTACCCAAGTCCAATCGGTCGTGAGTCGAAATGTCGATCCGATTGAAGGGGCTGTGGTGACCTTTGGTTCCATGCATGCAGGAACAACCAATAATGTGATTGCTGAGACAGCCTTCCTTCATGGGACTATTCGGACCTTGACCATGGAGATGAATCTTTTGACTCAAAAACGGGTCAAAGCCATTGCAGAAGGAGTTGCAGCCGCCTTTGATGTGAAATTGGATCTGGAACTCAAGCAAGGGGGCTACCTGCCTGTGGAAAACGAACCAGAATTGGCCAAAGAACTCATGGACTTTTTCACAGCTGAGGAAGACGTGAACCTGATTGATATTCTGCCTGCGATGACAGGAGAAGACTTTGGTTTTCTCTTGAGCAAGGTCCCTGGAGTCATGTTCTGGTTGGGGATTGATACCCCTTATGCCTTGCACCATCCGAAGATGAGCCCAAATGAAGCAGCCCTTCCCTTTGCTGTGGAAAACATTGGTAAATTTTTGAAAATGAAAGCCAACCAATAAAGGAATGATTCAACTCCGTCTAGAGTTGGATTTTTATTTTCTCGTGTGCAAACTGTTCGGATCTTTCCTAAAAAATGTTACAATAAAAGCTAGACAAAAGGAGTAGGGAATGAAGAAAACACTACGAAAAGAAACTATAGCAGCCATGAAAGCACTGCCTCAAACTGTGAAAACTCAAGCAGATGAAGAGCTGACTCAGCGCCTCTTGGAGCTACCAGCTTTTCAGGAGGCAAAGACCCTTGCGACCTATCTGTCTTTTGACCATGAAGTTTCCACAGCTGGCTTGATCCAAGCAGCTCTTCAACTTGGGAAACGCGTCTGTGTTCCCCGTACCTATCCACAAGGGCGAATGGAATTTGTGGAATACGATCCTAATATTTTGGAAAAGACACGCTTTGGTTTGCTGGAGCCCAATGAAAAAGGAAAGCTTGTGGAACAGTCAGAGATTGATCTGATCCATGTACCAGGCGTGGTCTTCCAGTCAAAAGGCTACCGAATTGGCTATGGTGGTGGCTATTATGATCGTTATTTAGCAGATTTTACTGGAAAAACGGTTAGTACGATTTATTCCATCCAGCAGAAGGATTTCCAGCCAGATACGTTTGATCAGGCAGTTCAGGAGGTGCTAGTCTATGAAGTTACTCTTTGATCGTCGTTATCCTGTGACCAGCCTCTTGTTGCTCGTCACAACGGCAGTCTTTCTTTCCATGTTTATCCGATTTGGAGGCGACTACCAAACAGGTGCTGCTATTTACTATAGCGGTGGTATTATTGGAGAGGTTGTGAAAGTCGATCCTAGCCAGTTATGGCGAATAGTGACAGCTACATTTGTTCATATCGGCCTAGAACATTTTGTGCTCAATATGATCACCCTCTATTACTTAGGACGTTTGGCAGAAGATCTCTTTGGATCGAAGGCTTTCTTAGCTCTTTATCTCTTATCAGGCATGATGGGTAATGTCTTTGTTGCTATTTTTACGCCAGATGTGATTGCAGCAGGAGCTTCTACAGCCCTCTTTGGACTGTTTGGGACCATTGGTGCGCTGCGCTTTATTGTCCAAAGTCCCTATATTCGCCACTTGAGTCAGTCCTATACCAGCTTGATTGTGGTCAATTTGATCTTTAGCTTCATGCCAGGAATCAGTATGGCGGGGCACATCGGTGGCTTAGTAGCTGGGGTCATGTTGGCTTATGTCTTTCCAGTAAGAGGGGAAGCTCGTTTTATGAACCGAACCTATCAGATGAGTGCAGCCCTCTCTTATCTCTTGCTTTTGCTTTATTTCTTAGGTAAAATCTTGAATCTATTTTAAGAAGAGTCTAGGACAAAAGTCCTAGCCTCTCAATTATTTTTGGATTGTAGAGCAAGACGCAGTGGTTGAGTGGGCTCTAATACGCTGATTTCATCAGCTTATACAGCCCTACTCAACTGTGCGGAGGTGGGACGACGAAATCGAATTCTAACGAATTACCGATTTCTGTCCCACTCTCTTTTTTTCCTAAAAAATGTAGCGAAATCGTAAACTAACAGAAAATTGTTTGAAATCTCAATAAATATATATAATTTACATAGAAATGAGTTGATAGAAAGATAATTTAGGAAAAAATAGAATAAAAACAAGCCTGGTAAGCGTTTGCAAAAATAACTAAAAAGAGGTAGACTAGGAGTATAAAAAATCAGGAATAGTGCCTTTTTTAAAAGGGACATTCGAAAAGGAGATTTGCCATGAAGAAATGGTTGTTTAAACTTTCATTGGTAGCAATGACATTTTTGCTCCTACCAGTTCAAGCCGTTCAAGCCTGTTGTGGCTTTATCATTGGTCGTCAATTGACCAAGGATGGGACCACTCTCTTTGGTCGGACAGAAGACTACCCTTACTATCCAAATGGTGGCAAGCACAACAAGAACTATGTGGTGGTTGATGCGAAGAATTATAAGGAAGGGGATCAACTGGAAGACGAATCCAATGGTTTTACCTATCCACATGCTGCCAGTGAAATGAAATACACAGCGACTTATGACTCTGCTCGTGGAGATGGTAGTAACGGTGCCTTTGGTGAACACGGATTTAACGAAGCCGGCGTCTCTATGACATCAACCGTTACAGCAATTCCAAACAAAAAAGTCTTGAAGACTGACCCATTGACAGAAAACGGAATTCCAGAAGCTGCTATGTTGGACGTAGTTTTACCACGCGTTAAGTCTGCTCGTGAAGGAGTTGAATTCCTAGCTAAAGTCATTGAAGAAAAAGGATCAGCAGAAGGGAATGTTGTCGTTTTTGCAGACCAAAAAGAAACTTGGTATATGGAAATCCTTTCTGGTCACCAATATGTAGCGGTAAAAGTCCCAGAAGACAAATATGCAGTCTTTGCAAATACCTACTACCTTGGTCATGTGGATTTGAATGACAAGGAAAATGTGATCGCTTCGAAAGATGTCGAAAAAGTAGCCAAAGAATCTGGTAACTACAAGACAGACAAAGATGGGAACTTCCATATTGCTAAATCTTATGGACCAGAAAAATATGCTGAAGGTGACCGTTCACGTACTTACGCAGGAATCACTCTTTTGGATCCAAATTCGAAAGTGACTTATGAAGATGATGAATACGAACTCTTCCGCTCACCAACAGATCCAAACAAGAAATTTACTTTGGAAGATGCTTTTGCATTGCAACGCAACCGTTTTGAACACTTGAATGGTCGTTTTGTTCCAGATGATCAAATTGGTGTCAAGAAACAAGGGGATGATGGTAGCAACGATACTGTTCGGAAAGACCAATACAAGTATGCTTTAGGGAACGAAAACGTCATCGATGCCCATGTATATCAAATCAATCCAAACCTTCCAAAATCATTTGGTGGAACTGTATGGCTCGGAATGGGACCTTCACGGAATACTCCTTATGTTCCATTCTATGGAAATGTAAAAGATACCTATAAGGCTTTCAAACCTCAAACTGCTACCTATGATCCGAATTCATGGTATTGGACAGTATGGCATATTGACCAGATGGCCATCAATAATCAAGACCTCTTTGGGAAATCGATTCAAAATCACTGGAAAGCTCTCGAAGAACAATTGATCATTGAACAGAAGGTTAGTGATAGCAAATATGCAGCATTGAAAGCTGATGAAGCTGCAGCAAAAGCGGTTGAAGATAAAGTGACTGAGGATGCTTTAGCTCGGTCTGAACGTCTCTTCAAACAATTCAAGCAATATGAGTCTGAATTATCTGCAACTCTTAAAGAAGCAGGTCGTACAGATGATCCATACCGTGCATCTTTACCAGATGACTACAAGGATCCAACAGAATCAAGTACCGAGCCAAGCAAGGAAGAAACAAAGCCAAGCACAGAGTCAAGTACAGAACCAAGCAAGGAAGAAACGAAGCCAAGCACCGAAGCAAGTACAGAACCAAGCAAGGAAGAAACGAAACCAAGCACTGAGTCAAGTACAGAACCAAGCAAGTCAGAAACGACCCCAAGCACAGAATCAAGTACAGAACCAAGCAAGGCAGAAACGAAACCAAGCACTGAAACAAGTACAGAGCCAAGCAAGGAAGAAACAACACCAAGTAGTACAACTACTGTTGTTCCTACAAATAGCAACAGTGTTAGTACCGTTGGTCGCCCAGTTTTACCAACAAATTCATATATTTTAGTAGACCAGGCAACAGGTATCGTCTTGCAAAACCCTGATTTTGCTCAAGGTGGCTATAGTCTCCTTGTTGAAGTTTTGAAAGATGTTAAAGAACTAGCTGGTAAAGATTACAAGGCATATAATATTCAATTATCGAACCAAAATAATCCTATACATCAAATTAGTCCAACTGTTGTGACCATTCCAGTAAATAGCCAAAAAGAAGTAGAAGCAGTTTATGGTATCGGTGAAAATGGTCAATTGGAATCCTTCCAATTCCAACTAAATGAAGATAAGTCAGCCGTAACATTTACAACCTCTCATTTCTCAACTTATGGTGTAGTTTATAAATCTGCAGCAAAAATTGAAGTGAAGAAAGGTGAGAAAAAATTACCATCAACCGGACAAAGTATCTCAATCGCGACGATGGTAGGCGGAGTTCTTTTGACAGTTTTTGGATTTGGCTACCACATCGAAAAACGTAGAACCCATTAAACGATACAGTTTATAAGATACAACAAAAAAAGGAAGTGAGAATGAAATCTCTCTTCCTTCTTTTTTAGTCTGCAGTTTGTTCAGATGCTTCTAATTGTTTTCCAAGATCAATGATATACTGTTTGAGATCCTCTTTAACCTGTGGATGCTTCAAAGCATAATCAATCGATGTTTTCATAAAACCAAACTTGTCACCTACATCGTAGCGTTGGCCTTTAAATTCACGGGCAAAGACTCGTTGGGTTTTATTGAGGGTGTCGATCGCATCTGTCAATTGAATTTCATTGCCAGCACCTGGTTCTTGATTTGCAAGAATATCAAAGATTTCAGGAGTCAAGAGGTAGCGTCCGATAATAGCGAGATCACTTGGAGCGTCCTCTGGGTTTGGTTTTTCGACAAACGTTTCAACGCTATAAAGACCGTTAATGCCTTCGCCTTGAGGTGCGATCACACCGTAAGAAGAAACCTCTTCGTGAGGGACTTCCATCACAGCGATGGTTGACGCATGGGTTTCATCGTAGTCGTTCATCAATTGTTTGGTCAATGGTAAGGCATCATCATTAGTGATGTCCATCAGATCATCTCCCAACATAACGACAAAAGGCTCGTTTCCAACAAAGGCCTTGGCTTGAAGAACAGCGTCTCCTAAACCTCGAGGGTGACTTTGGCGGATGAAATGAAGATTGATCGCTGTTGTATCATTGACCAACTTGAGTAAGTCAGTCTTGCCTTTTTGCTCGAGGTTGTATTCCAATTCGAAGTTAGAATCGAAATGGTCTTCGATCGAACGTTTGGCCTTCCCTGTTACGACAAGGATTTCCTCAATTCCAGATTTCAGAGCCTCTTCTACGATGAATTGGATCGTAGGTTTGTCAACGATTGGCAACATTTCCTTTGCCAAAGCTTTGGTAGCTGGGAGGAAGCGTGTCCCCAAACCAGCCGCAGGAATGACTGCTTTTCTAACTTTAGTCATATAGTTTCCTTTCTAAAAGGTAGGATTGATGTTAGAGTGGTTGACTTATTTCCACTCGTTTTCTTCTTTAAATTCATTGCTCATCATGTGGTGGATAGCTTCACGGATATCTTTTCCTTCGTAGATGACTTGGTAAATGGCCTGTGTAATCGGCATGTAGACATCCAATTCTTGCGCCAGTTCATGGGCGACTTTGGTCGTAGAGATCCCTTCAATGATCATGCCCATGTTAGCTTCGATGTCTTCCAATTTTTCGCCACGTCCGAGAGCATCCCCAGCTCGCCAGTTGCGGGAATGTACAGAAGTACCGGTAACGATCAAGTCACCAACCCCAGACAAACCGCTATAGGTCAAGGGGCTAGCTCCTAGCTTAACGCCAAGACGCGTGATTTCAGCGAGACCGCGCGTGATGATAGCTGCTTTGGCATTGTCACCATAACCAAGACCGTGCAGGGCCCCAGCTCCGACAGCGATGATATTCTTCAAGGCTCCAGCAGTTTCCACTCCGATGACATCTGTATTGGTATAGAGGCGGAAGTAGTGATTGCTAAAGAGTTCTTGAACATAGCGTGCAGCTTCTAAATCTTTTGAGGCTGCTGTAATGAGGGTGATGTCCCGTACGATAGTTTCTTCGGCGTGACTAGGTCCAGAAACGACCACCACCTCGCTGCGAAGAGAAGCAGGAATTTCTTCTTCAAGGATTTGAGAAATCCGATCGTGTGTACCAGGTTCTAGTCCCTTGGAAGCGTGCATGACTGTTACAGGGTGATCCAGTGTTTCAGCGACTTGTTTCGCCACCAAACGGGTCACCTTTGTAGGAACGACAAAGAGGATAGCGTCCACACCGTCCAAAGCTGCTTTCAAATCAGTCGTAGCAGTGATGTCTTCGCTAATAACGATGTCTTTGAAATAGCGTTGATTGGTATGAGCGGTATTGATTTCATCGATTTGTTCTTGGATATTTCCCCAGAGACGGACTTCATGGCCGTTATCATTGAGGACTTGTGAAAGGGCTGTTCCCCATGAACCAGGACCCAATACTGCAACGGTTTGTTTTTCCATTGTATCTTCCATTTCTATGTCTATTTTTCAACAAGGCTAGAAATTTAGCGCTTGCGCCTTCGAAACGGCCAAATGAGTGCCTTGAAGGATGATTCTATTTTCCTCTCTATTTTAACATAATATAGGTAAAAAAACTTGTATGATCATCAATTGTTTTGTGAGGAAGGTGAGGGTGATAAATAAAATCTATCACGGTTTTAAAAAATACATATTAGACACTATCACTAATGGGTGGTAACATAAGTATTAGTAAAAATGAAGGAGGAATGAATATGTGCAGAACAATTGTTGGAGTATCCGCTAATCTCTGTCCGGTGGACCCGGAAGGAAAAAACCTTCATTCCTCCGTATCTAGTCAATTTGCGGAAGGAATCCGTCAAGCAGGTGGACTTCCAATGGTCATCCCGATGGGAGATCCTTCCTTAGTTAAGGATTATGTTGAAACGATTGACAAATTGATCCTAAGTGGAGGCCAAAATGTCGATCCTAGTCTCTATGGAGAAGAAAAAACCATCGAAAGCGATGATTACAATATCGAACGCGATCAATTTGAGCTTGCCCTACTGAAGGAAGCGATTCGCCAAAACAAACCGGTTCTAGGAATTTGCCGTGGGGTTCAATTGATCAATGTGGCTTTTGGAGGAACACTCAACCAAGAGATCGAAGGGCATTGGCAAGGACTTCCGTTTGGGACTTCCCATTCTATCCAGACTAAAAAAGGCAGTGTGGTGGAGCAACTCTTTGGTCAGGCCAGTCGGATCAATTCCGTTCACCGTCAAAGTATCAAGGATCTTGCACCAAATTTCCGTGCGACCGCCTTTGATCCGCGCGATCACACCATCGAAGCGATTGAAGCAGTAGACGGCCATCGGATTATGGGCTTGCAATGGCACCCAGAATACTTGGTAAATGAAGAAAAAGGGAATTTAGAACTCTTCCGTTATTTATTACAGGAATTATAATGAAGTTAGAGATTGGAATTGAGCTGATCTCTTTTTTGTGTCTTAGAAAAGACGCAAAAATACCGGAAATAAGGTCAGAAAACAGTGTGGTCATCAATAAAAAAAACAGGTCCATCTAGCAATACTAGATGAATACCTGTTTTAAGAACTTATTCGTGGCGTTTTTTAGCAACGAGCATGCTTCCAGCACTTGCAAGAGCAAGTCCTGTCATGAGAAGTCCAGCACTTACTGTCTCACCAGTAGCAGGAAGACTTTGTTTTTTACCTTCTTTTGATTGTTTACCAGAAGGTTGATTTCCTTTCGGTTTGTCGGTTGAAGGCGTTGGAGGTGTTGAAGGAGTAGTTGGTGGAGTTGGTGGAGTATATGGCGGAATTTTATTATTCACCACATTACCTTTATCTACGACCAAATCTTTAGCTTGGGTAAAATCACTAGCTGAAACTGTGATAGGATTCGTTAACAATTGGTATCCAGTTGGAGCTGTCAATTCCTTGATAACATAATCTTTCGCTTCAAATCCAATGAAGGTTACAAGACCATTCTCATCTGAAGTAGCAGTCGCTTGACCTTCTCCATAAGGGTTAGCTACTGGAGTTGTACCATCTGCCTCATAGAGCCCAAAGACTGCTCCTAGAAGACCTTTACCTTCCTCGTTCACCTTATGTAATTGAATGTTGTAGAGTTTTAATTCTGGCTTATCAACAGTCGGAGGAGTTGGTGGGATAGAAGTAAATGGTTTATTCACCACATTTCCTTTATCTACCACATCATTTGAGGCAATCAAATCACTAGCTACGATTTTGATAACTTCATCTGATAATTGGTAACCGTCTGGAGCTGTAAGCTCTCTTACTACATAATCTTTTGCTTCTAATCCTGTAAAGGTTACAAGACCATTCGCATCAGAGGTAGCAGTTGCTTGACCTGCACCATAAGGGTTCGCTACAGGAGTCGTACCATCAGCTTCAAAGAGCCCGAATACAGCACCAACAAGAGCTTTCCCTTCTTGGTTCACTTTGTGCAATTGGATGCTGTAGAGTTTCAATTCTGGTTTGTCAACAGTCGGAGGAGTTGGTGGAATTGAAGTGAATGGTTTGTTGACCACTGTTCCTTTGTCTACGACGAGGTTAGTCGCAGCTTTCAACTCGCTAGCAGAAACTTTAATCACATCTGCTGATAGTTGATAACCTTCTGGAGCAGTAAGTTCTTTCACCACATAATCTTTTGCTTCAAATCCTGTAAAAGTTACAAGACCATTTGCATCAGAAGTTGCAGTCGCTTGACCTTCACCGTAAGGGTTTGCTACAGGAGTCGTACCATCGGCTTCAAAGAGACCAAATACAGCACCTGCAAGAGCTTTCCCTTCTTGATTCACTTTGTGCAATTGGATGCTGTAGAGTTTCAATTCAGGTTTGTCAACAGTCGGTGGAGTTGGTGGAATTGAAGTTGTTACCAATTTGTTAGTGAATGATTTCTTATCACCATATGCCACAGAAGCTTTGAGTGTATTGCTTGCATCATCTTTTGTGACAGTTACAGTCACATCAATAGTTCCTTCATCGTAGGTCATTCCTTTTGCTTTGCTTTCAGGAATAACTTCTTTAATCGTGTAGTGGAAGGTTTTTCCTGCGTCCTCTGATGAATATGAAATGTCATCAAAGGTTACCGTACCATCTGCAGCATTTTGTTTTGTTTGAAGAACTTTTCCGGTTTCATCCAACAATTGGAAATTGAATTCGCCATTCTTCAATTCAGCACCTTCTAAAATCTTGCTAGCTGAAATTTTAGCTTTTGCTGGTTTAGGAGCCGTATAAGTGTTGTTAAATGTTTTATTCTCTGGATAGACAAGATCAGCTTTTAGAGCTTGTCCGTCTTGTGTAACCTTCACGGTCACTTGTTTTTCAGTTGTATCATAGGTGACACCTGGTGTATTTCCAACAACTTCTTTTACAGTGTAAGTGTGTTCTCCTGCTTCCTTATAAGAAATCGGATCAAATGTTACCTTGCCGTTTTTATTGGTAACAGTTTGAAGCTTAGTTGCACCCTCGTACAATTCAAAGCTGAATTCACCGTCTTTTAGATCACGACCGGTAAGAGTTTTATCAAGTTCGATGGTAGCTTTTGTTTCTTTTGGCTTATCTTTCGGATTTACAATTGTTTTCGTTACTGAATGATCAGCACCAAAATCTTCAACATTAACTTCTGTAACAGCATCCTTGATAACGTGACCTGAAGGGGCTTCAATTTCAGTTAAGATATATTTATCTTTTAAGAGTTTTCCAACAGCAATATTACCATTTTCGTCTGATTCAAACTCACCGATAACTTGATTATTCGCTTGACGAACAACTCTAAACTTAGCACCTTTAAGTGGTTGATTCGCATCATCGACTTTATGAATATTGATTGAGTAAACATAACCAACACCAGCACCACCAGCAATTTGAACAGCAGCAGCATTCGTTACATTTTTGCTTTCAATACCTAGACCTTTAAGAGTTGCTTCATTTTTCAAGACTTCTCCGTCGGCAGGATCATAATTTAAACGAACTTTATAATTAATACGATACTGATCTTGATCTGTAATGTCACCTAAATCAATAACAAATGATTGACCATCTTCGCTAATTGTAATCTTATGCTGGTCTGTTACATCAACTCTATCAGAGAATACCCATTCACCAGTATCATATGAGAATTTACCTTTAATAATCTTAATGCTATCTTTTACGTAAGAAGCATTTGTAAATTGCAAGTGGTCCTCAATCGTTACACCTTTGATGTTTTGTTTTGTACGATTGACTGAAATAGTGTATTGGACCTCTCTTTTATCACCTTCATTAACCCAACTAGTCTTTGTTAAAAGATAAGGATTACCATCGCCAATACCAGTAAATGAAACTTTACCACCAATTTTTGTTTCTTTGTTAATGGTGATTTCTATCGGAATTTCACCTTTTTGTGGGTGTTTTTTGAAATCGACACGAGCATAGAAGAAGAAAGATCCGTTTGTATCAGAGTGTTTTTCAACATAATCTGTATAGGTAATTGTAATGGATTTATTATCTGGGCTTACCTCAGCATTTGCGATAACTTCCTTCGTATTTATATCAAGAATTTGAAACGAAGTGTTAGTAATCATCAAAGCATCTGGAACAGTAACTACAGTTGAATCTCCTGCTTTAACATTTTTTCCAGACAAATCATAATCAGCGTTGATTCGGAATGTTGCCCATTGTTGTAATTCCCAATCAAGGTTGCCACCTTCATTATTGGTAACTTTGATATTTTTGATCGTATCGACCAATTTTCCGCTAACGGTCACTCCAGGAGTTTCTGCTGAAGTGCGATTTAGACCTAAAGCGAAAAGCATGGCGACTAAACAAAGGACAAATGAGAAAATTTTAATATTTCTATTCTTCATCTTATCTTCCCTTTTCATAAAAAATTAGTGCCTAGTTATCAATGCCTGATTACTCTTAAAGATAGGAACGTCCAAATCCTATCTGTTGGTAATAAGAATTGAGTGCTGAGACACGACCTCCATAAAATTATTTTATAGGGTAAAATATTTTACTTTTAAAATTATTCCCTACAAAGGGAATTATAGCAAAAATAATGAGTAGCTTCAAGCTAAAATTGATGAAATGAGGCAGGAATTACGAACTTTTAAGAGATTTCATCAACTTTTGTTCTCTTTCCGAAAATAACCATGAAAATACCAACCGATTTACAAAAAAGAAGGACGGAAAAGTAAGTTTTTATTGAAAGAATACGAATAGTAGAATTGAGGAGACGCTAGGGCAAAGTGATGGTATAATAGAAGAGATAGAAACATTTTAGAATGAAAGAGGAATGATGATGACAAAAATTCGTGGATTTGAACTTGTATCAAGCTATACCAACCAGAACTTGCTACCAAAACGGGAGACAGCACACGCAGCTGGTTACGACTTAAAGGTGGCAGAGCGCACGGTGATTGCTCCTGGGGAAATCGTCCTCGTCCCAACTGGGGTCAAGGCTTATATGCAAGCTGGTGAGGTACTTTATCTCTATGATCGCTCGTCCAACCCTCGCAAAAAAGGCCTGGTCTTGATCAACTCTGTTGGGGTTATCGATGGAGACTACTATGGCAATCCAGGAAATGAAGGTCATATCTTTGCTCAGATGAAAAACATTACGGACCAAGAAGTCGTCCTTGAAGTCGGGGAACGTGTGGTTCAGGCTGTCTTTGCTCCTTTCTTAATTGCAGATGGGGATGAAGCGGATGGCTTGCGGACCGGTGGATTTGGGTCAACAGGGCACTAAGATGAAGATTATCTTTGTGCGTCATGGGGAGCCAGATTACCGTGAGTTAGAGGAGCGTTCCTATACTGGATTCGGGATAGATTTGGCTCCCTTATCTGAGAAGGGAAGGAAACAGGCTCAGGACCTTTGCCAAAACCCCTTGTTCCAATCAGCTGATCTGCTAGTAGCTTCAGCAGTGACGCGAGCTTTAGAAACAGCTTCTTATCTGGCTTGTGCTACGGGCCTACCTTTGAGGGTAGAGGCATTATTGCATGAATGGCAGGTTTATGAAACAGGTATAGAGAACTTTGAAACAGCTAGATGTCTGTTTTTAGAAAACAAGGGGGAGTTGCTCCCAAATTCTCCTGTTCAATATGAGACAGCTATAGAGATGAAGTCTCGTTTTCTAGAATGCATGGCTAAGTATCGGGAACATCAAACTGTGGTAGTTGTAGCCCATCGCATGCTCATGCGTCAATTTGTACCGAATGAAACCATTGATTTTTGCCAAGTGATTGAGTGTGAGATAGAGATTTAGAAAGAGGTTTATCATCGCTAAGAAAAAAACGACATTTATTTGTCAAAATTGTGCCTATAACTCACCCAAGTACCTGGGGCGCTGTCCCAACTGTGGGGCCTGGTCTTCTTTTGTCGAGGAAGTTGAGGTTGCAGAGGTCAAGAATGCGCGGGTTTCCTTGACAGGTGAGAAAACCAAGCCCATGAAACTGACGGACGTAACCTCTATCAATGTTCACCGGACCAAGACGGAGATGGAGGAATTCAACCGTGTACTAGGTGGAGGAGTGGTCCCAGGGAGTCTCGTTCTCATCGGGGGAGATCCAGGGATTGGGAAATCGACCCTTCTCCTTCAAGTGTCGACCCAGCTATCTCAAGTGGGAACGGTTCTCTATGTCAGTGGAGAGGAGTCAGCCCAGCAGATTAAGTTACGAGCAGAGCGCTTGGGGGATATCGACAGTGAGTTTTATCTCTATGCTGAGACTAATATGCAGAGCGTGCGAGCAGAAGTGGAGCGAATCCAGCCTGATTTTCTGATCATTGACTCCATTCAGACGATTATGTCTCCTGAGATTTCAGGGGTGCAGGGGTCAGTCTCTCAAGTACGCGAGGTGACGGCTGAGCTCATGCAGCTGGCCAAGACCAATAACATCGCTATCTTTATCGTCGGTCATGTGACCAAAGAAGGAACCTTGGCAGGACCTCGGATGTTGGAGCACATGGTGGATACGGTGCTCTATTTTGAGGGCGAGCGCCACCATACCTTCCGAATCCTGAGAGCGGTCAAGAACCGTTTTGGCTCCACCAATGAGATCGGTATCTTCGAGATGCAATCAGGTGGACTGGTTGAGGTCCTCAATCCGAGTCAGGTCTTTCTAGAAGAGCGCCTGGATGGGGCGACTGGATCGTCCATCGTGGTCACCATGGAAGGGACGCGTCCGATTTTGGCGGAGGTGCAGGCCTTGGTGACGCCAACCATGTTTGGTAACGCCAAGCGGACGACAACGGGGCTTGATTTTAATCGGGCTAGTCTCATCATGGCAGTGCTAGAAAAACGAGCAGGCTTGCTCCTTCAAAATCAGGATGCCTACCTCAAGTCTGCAGGTGGTGTCAAGCTGGATGAGCCGGCTATCGACCTAGCGGTTGCAGTTGCCATTGCTTCCAGCTACAAGGACAAACCAACCAACCCGCAGGAATGTTTCGTCGGAGAATTGGGCTTGACGGGAGAAGTTCGTCGGGTCAACCGGATCGAACAACGGATCAATGAAGCTGCCAAGCTCGGTTTTACCAAGATTTATGTTCCGAAAAATTCTCTGACGGGGATTTCGACACCATCAGGGATCGAAGTGGTCGGTGTGAGTACACTGTCTGAAGTCTTGAAGAAAGTATTTTAATTTTAATAGTAGAAAAGTCTTAAACGGGAAGTTTAAGGCTTTTTTTCAGATGTGACAGATGACAGGAGGTATCCCCTGACAGAAAGGATCGGATGTGGTAAAATAATAGATGATTTGAATTTCAAAGGAATAAAGGAGAGACCATGTCTTATTTTGATAATTTTTTAACAGCCAACCAAGCTTATGTGGCGTTGCATGGAGACCTCCGTCTTCCGATTAAGCCCAAAACACAAGTCGCCATCGTGACCTGTATGGATTCCCGGCTTCACGTGGCGCCTGCACTAGGTCTGGCTCTTGGAGATGCCCACATTTTGCGGAATGCTGGGGGACGCGTGACCGATGACATGATCCGCTCCTTGGTCATTTCCCAGCAACAGATGGGGACCCGTGAAATTGTGGTCTTGCACCATACAGACTGTGGTGCTCAGACCTTTGAAAACGAGAGCTTCCGTCAGCATCTCAAGAAAGAATTGGGAGTGGATGTGGGAGATCGTGATTTCCTACCCTTTCAAGATGTTGAAGAAAGCGTCCGTGAAGATATGGAGCTTTTAAAAGCTTCTCCTTTGATTCCAGAGGATGTGGTGATTTCAGGAGCTGTGTATGATGTGGATACTGGTTTGATTTCAGAAGTGAAATAATCATAGAGAAGAGTATAGGAAGACAGAATAATCTTTGTTTTCCCGTATTCTTCTTTTTTGGTATAAAAAAAGTGAACCGGATAGGAAAAAATGTGACAATTTAGCACAAATTATTAAAAAATATGTGGTATAATATGACATTTTAACAAAAATATTACAAATTAATTTCAACAGATTGACTGTAGATGTCAATGATGTTACAATTTTATTTGTATCATGGAATCATGAAATATGAAAAAGGAGATCCTATCAAATGAAGGATGTATTTAATAGACGCCAGCGTTTTTCCTTGCGGAAGTATAGCATTGGTGTTTGTTCTGTTCTCTTAGGGACAGCTCTTTTCGCTGCAGGTGCCAATACGGCTTCTGCGGAGGAAACAACTACCTCTTCAGGTGCGTCAACGTCAGCTTCGACGGAGTCTGCATCTGATAGCACAGTAGCAGCTGAAACAACTGCCTCTTCTACTGAAGCATCTTATAATGCTCCAGTAACAAATGTCGATCAAGCAAATACAAGTGCTGCGAAAGAAGTCTCAGAGCAATCTGAGACTAACAAAGCAGCAGATAAAGCTGAGGAAGCAGCAAAACCGGCTAAAGCTGAAGAAGCAGCAAAACCGGCTAAAGCTGAGGAAGCAGCAAAACCAGCTAAAGCTGAAGAAGCAGCAAAACCAGCTCCAAAAGCTGAAGCACCGAAAGCAACTGCAACACCAGCTAAAGCTGAAGAAACAGCGAAACCAGCTAAAGCTGAAGAAGCTACAAAACCAGCTGCTTCTACAAGCGCTTCAACTAGCGAAAGCTCAGAAGCAGCAAGCTCAAGTGAAGCTGCAGCAGTAGCCCTCAATCCTAAAGTGCAGCCAGCTTCACTTCGTGCTACTGATGTTCCTAAAGTAGATCGGGCAACAGCTGAAGATCGTAGTGCAGTACTTGACCGTGCAGCAACTGATTTGACGAATGCTGGTGCTTTGGCAACAAGTCGTAGCCGCCGTGGTAAACGTGCTTTAACAGACCATAATAACGAGCCGGTTGCTGTAACAACTTTCCTAAAAGACGGTGAAGTTGCTACACCTGGCATGACGAATCCAAACGGTGCAACTGTTCGTTCGCAAACAGTACCATCAGGATATGCTGCTAAAGAAGGCGACTACTATACATACGCTGTTTGGGATTTAACAGAATTCAACAAACGTTATGGTACTAAATACTACGCGCGTGCGTATAAGAGATTTGATGAATCTACAGATACAACTGTTGATTTAATTGATAAAAATACTGGTAATGTAGTAGAAACTAGAACTATTACTTCATCTAGCGGTGTTCAAAAATTCACTACTACAACAGCAGCATCTAATAGCCAATTAACTTTCCAAGTAGATTACAAAGCCGGTACTGCTGAAAAAGGTAAAGTTGCTGAACCATTTATTCAAAATGGTTATGAAGTAGGAAAGAGCATCACAGACTTAGTAGCAGCTGGACACCAACTTACGCCAGCTGAACAAGCGCTTTATACTGCGGTTTATAATGCTCGTACTACAACAGATATTCTAAACGTTGTAGAACCAGCTTATAATGGTCGTACAATCACTGACTCAAATGCTAAAATCCCAGCGGCAATTAATAAAACAACTTACTATAAAGTAGTTGATAAAAACAACCCAACATTTAATGCCAATAAAACAGATAAAACTGTTCAAGATTATAAAGAAAACGGCAATGAAGTAGATTTAGCTAAATATACAACTAAAGCTATGGAAGGGCAAAGTTTCACAGCATCTGGTGAGCGTCAATTTGATGGCTATAAATTGTATCAAACTGCGGATGCAAATGATAAGTCAGGTTATGTAAGTCGTCCTTACGCGATTGGAACTAAATTCATGGATGCGGACCGTTACGGTATTAAACGTATCAAAGAAGTTGTTGGAGAAGACGGTTCAGTCGTTATTCGTGTTTACTTACTAGATCCAAGACAACAAAGCAAACGTTCGGATGGTTCATTAAGTACCGATGGCTATATGTTGCTAGCAGAAACCAAGCCTATTAAACCAGGTGAATGGAATTCACAAGATTTAGTTGTTAAAAAATCACCTCTTAGAACAATTGCACATACTGTAACAGATCCAAAAACTGGAGCGAAAACTAACTATCCAAACGGTAAAGAAGTTCCATTTGATTTCCAAAAAGCTTCTAACTATACACCATATCATACTGTATTTGTACCATTCTTAGGAGATGGAATTGGGCATGGTTCAGCTAACTCACAATTAGAACGTGGAGTAGAAGGTATCGGTACAAACGTTGACTTGCTCAACACCTTGACACCGTATAAACAACCTATTTACTACTACGTAAAACAAGAGCCAGTTGAAGTCACTCCAGAAGTTGAAAAACAATTGGAAGGACGTGTGCTTGTTGATGGTGAATTCAGTTTCAAATTAACAGAAGAGAAGAGTACTCCTGACAAGCACGAAGAAACAGTTACCAATAAAGATGGTAAAGCTACATTTAGCAAACTTACCTTTAACAAAGCTGGTACTTATAAATACAAGATCACTGAACAAAAGGGTTCTGATACAAACGTTGACTACGATGCAATGACAGTTACGATGACTGTTACTGTAACTGAGAACGCTCAAGGTGATTTGCAAGCTACAGTTAAATACAGTGCTGAAGGTGGATTCAAATCAAGTGATGAAGATAAAATCTTCAACAACTATGTTGTAGCACCAGTTAAGACTAAGTTTGACTTCAGTAAAAAATTAGCTGGACGTGAACTGAAAGACGGAGAATTCAAATTCGTTCTTAAAGATGCAAACGGACAAGAAGTTGAAACTGTTGCCAACAAAAAAGATGGAACTGTAACCTTTACAGAAATTTCATTTGACAACACTAAAGTAGGTACTCATACTTATACAGTAGAAGAAGTGATCCCTGCAACTAAAGAAGTAGGTATGACGTATGACACTATGAAGGCAACAATCACTGTTGAAGTTGCTAAGA
Source organism: Streptococcus sp. HMSC061E03 (assembly GCF_001813505.1). Lineage (NCBI taxonomy): Bacteria > Bacillati > Bacillota > Bacilli > Lactobacillales > Streptococcaceae > Streptococcus > Streptococcus sp. HMSC061E03. The sequence goes on along the minus strand of NZ_KV812797.1, from coordinate 174,197 downwards.
ATGGTCATGCTCTTACAACTGTAACAAACGTTTCATCAACAGGTGGGGTAGATGCGAATGGTAATGCTACTGACGGTACTGCCGATAAAGAATTCAACAACAAGATCACTCCTCCGGGAACACCTGAGTTCCAACCAGAAAAATTCGTCCTTAACAAAGAAAAATTTGACCTAACAGGTACAAAATTAATGGACGATGACGATGAGCTTCAGGATGAGTACACAGAAACAAATGCAAATCCATATGCTGATCAAGTCAAGAACAATGAAGCAGAAAACATCAATACGAAGACTGTTGAGCGTGGTGATAAATTAGTTTACCAAGTATGGTTGGATACTAAGAACTTCACTGACAAAAACAACATCCAATCTGTTGGTATCTCTGATACTTACGATGCAGATAAATTGACTGTTAACACTGCTGACATTAAAGCATACGATAGTGTAACAGGAGTTGATGTAACATCTAAATTTGATATTACAGTAGCTAACGGAGTCATTACAGCGACATCTAAAGCTTCTATGAACAAATCTTTAGGTGATGCTGATAACACTCAAGTTATTGACACAACTAAATTTGCATTTGGTCGCTACTATAAATTCGATATCCCAGCGACTGTTAAAGCAGACGTTGCAGGTGGGGTAGACATCGAGAACAAAGCCAACCAAATCGTTCACGTTTACAACCCAGTAAGCAAATCTGTTGAAACTCCAGAAAAACCAACTCAAAAACGTGTGAACAGTGTACCAATCACTGCAGAGTTCAACTTCACAAAACGTTTGGAAGGTCGTGCGCTAACAGCTGGCGAATTTACATTTGAGTTGAAAGATAGCGACAATGTTGTGATCGCAACGGCAACCAACGATGCAGATGGTAAGATTAAATTCTCTCCAGTAGAGTACACAAATAAAGCTGGTGAAAAAGTCACTGCCCTTAAATACAAGAAGGGTCAAGA
>NZ_KV812797.1:172693-173142 GCF_001813505.1 Streptococcus sp. HMSC061E03 | reverse complement strand
GCCCTTAAATACAAGAAGGGTCAAGAAGGTACTTACACTTACTCTGTAACAGAGGTGAAAGGTACAGACGCAACTGTCACTTACGATACAATGAAGGCAGAAGTAACTGTAACAGTATCTCACGACGGTACAGCTAAAGCATTGGTTGCTAACGTAACTGAACCAGCTGACAAAGAGTTCAACAATACCGTAACACCTCCAACAGAACCTAAGTTCCAACCAGAGAAGTATGTATTGAATACAGCTAAATACTCAATCACTGATAACAAACTTCTTGATGATGATGCTGAGTTGACTGATAAATATGGTGAAACAAATACTGATCCATATGTTGATAAAACAAACAACAATGAAGCAGAAAACATCAATACGAAGACTGTTAACCGCGGAGATAAACTCTACTATCAAGTATGGTTAGATACAACTAAATTCTCAGCAACTAACAAAGA
>NZ_KV812797.1:171218-172593 GCF_001813505.1 Streptococcus sp. HMSC061E03 | reverse complement strand
CAACTAAATTCTCAGCAACTAACAAAGAAAACGTTCAATCAGTAGGAATTACTGATGACTTCGATGAAACAAAAGTTGATGTAGATGGTTCAGCAATCAAAGCATATGACTCAGTAACTGGTGACGATGTAACAAACAAATTCGACATCAAGGTTGAAAATGGTGTGATGACTGCAACTCTTAAAGCTGGCTTCACGAAGTCACTTGGCGATGCAGAAAACACTCAAATCATTGACACAACTAAATTCGCCTTTGGACGTTACTACAAATTTGATATACCAGCAACAGTTAAAGCTGATGTACCAGGTGGATCAGACATCGAAAATACTGCAGCTCAAGTAGTCAACTACTACAACCCTGTAAGCAAAACTGTTGAAAAACCAAGCAAACCAACTGAAAAACGTGTTAACAACGTTCCAGTTGAAGTGGAATTCAACTTCACTAAACGTTTGGAAGGTCGTGAGCTTAAAGCTAACGAATTCAGCTTCGTATTGAAAGATTCAACAGGTAAAGTTGTTGAAACTGTAAGCAACGATAAAGATGGTAATGTGAAGTTCTCAGCTCTTACATTCAAGAAGGGTGAAGAAGGCGTTCACAACTACACTGTTGAAGAAGTTGCAGGAACAGATGCTACTGTGACATACGACACAATGAAAGCAACTGTAGCTATCACTGTTGAACACAAAGGTACAGCTAAAGTTTTAGTGGCTAAGCTTGGCGAAATCGCTGATAAAGAGTTCAACAACCGTGTAACTCCTCCAACAGAACCTAAGTTCCAACCAGAGAAATACGTTGTTTCTAAAGAAAAATACGATATCACTGGTGACAAGCTCGTTGACGATGATAGAGAGTTGGCAGACAAGTACGCAGATACAAATGCGAACCCATATGCAGACGATGCATCAAACAACGAAGCAGAAAACTTGAATACTAAGACTGTTGAACGTGGTTCTAAATTGGTTTACCAAGTATGGTTGGATACAACTAAATTTGATGCAGCTAACAAGGACAACATCCAAACAGTTGGTATCTCAGATAACTACGATGAAGCTAAATTAAATCTTAATGCAGCTGACATCAAAGCTTACGACTCTGTAACAGGTGCAGAAGTAACTGATAAATTCGATATCACTGTCAATAACGGTGTGATCACTGCTAACTTGAAAGCTGGCTTCACGAAGTCACTTGGCGATGCAGAAAACACACAAGTCATCGACACAACTAAATTCGAATTCGGACGTTACTACAAGTTCGATATCCCAACAACAGTGAAAGACGATGTGGTAGCTGGTGCAGATATCGAAAATACTGCGGCTCAAGTTGTAAACTATTACAACCCAACTACTAAGAAAGTTGAAAAACCTGAAAAACCAAC
>NZ_KV812797.1:170735-171118 GCF_001813505.1 Streptococcus sp. HMSC061E03 | reverse complement strand
GAAAAACCTGAAAAACCAACTGAAAAACGTGTCAACAATGTTCCAATCTCAGTGGAATTTAACTTCACTAAGAAATTGGAAGGTCGTGATCTTAAAGCTAACGAATTCACATTCGAGTTGAAAGACAGCGACAATGTTGTGATTGCGACTGCAACCAACGATGCAGCTGGTAACTTCAAGTTCACTCCAGTTGATTACACAAATAAAGCTGGTAAAACTGTCACTGCCCTTAAATACCAGAAGGGTCAAGAAGGTACTTACACTTACACTGTAACAGAGGTTAAGGGTACAGACGCAACTGTCACTTATGATGAAATGTCTGCAGTTGTAACCGTTACTGTTTCTCATGACGGTACAGCGAAAGCCTTGATCACAAACGTGAC
>NZ_KV812797.1:169718-170635 GCF_001813505.1 Streptococcus sp. HMSC061E03 | reverse complement strand
ACAGCGAAAGCCTTGATCACAAACGTGACAGAACCTGCCGATAAAGAATTCAACAACAAGGTAACTCCACCAACAGAACCTAAGTTCCAACCAGAGAAATACGTTGTTTCTAAAGCGAAATTCGATATTACAGGTACGAAGCTCGTTGATGACGATTCTGAATTGACAGATAAATATGGTGAAACAAATACAAACCCATATGTCGATACAACTGCCAACAACGAAGATGAAAACTTGAATACTAAGACAGTTGAACGTGGATCTAAACTTTACTACCAAGTATGGTTGGATACAACTAAATTCTCAGCAACTAACAAAGAAAACATCCAAACAGTAGGAATCACAGATAACTACGACAAGGATAAATTGACTGTTAATGCGTCAGATATCAAGGTTTACGATTCAGTTACTGGTGCAGACGTTACGACGAAATTCGATATCTCTGATAACAATGGTGTTCTGACAGCGAACCTGAAAGATGGCTTCACGAAGTCACTTGGAGACGCTGAAAATACACAAATCATTGATACTACTAAGTTCGAATTTGGACGCTACTATAAATTTGATATCCCAGCAACAGTGAAAGACGATGTCGTAGCTGGTGCAGATATCGAAAACAAGGCAGCACAAGTTGTTAACTACTACAACCCAGTAAGCAAGACTGTTGAAAAACCAAACAAACCAACTGAAAAACGTGTCAACAGTGTTCCAATCTCAGTAGAATTCAACTTCACTAAGAAATTGGAAGGCCGTGCGCTAACAGCTGGCGAATTCACATTCGAGTTGAAAGACAGCGACAATGTTGTGATCGCAACTGCAACCAACGACAAAGCTGGTAAGATCAAGTTTGCTCCAGTAGAGTACACCAATAAAGCTGGTGAAACTGTCACTGCCCTTAAATACAAGAAGGGTCAAGA
>NZ_KV812797.1:169190-169618 GCF_001813505.1 Streptococcus sp. HMSC061E03 | reverse complement strand
GCCCTTAAATACAAGAAGGGTCAAGAAGGTACCTACAAGTACACAGTAGAAGAAGTTAAAGGCTCAGACGCAACCGTTACATACGATACAATGAAAGCTGTCGTTACAGTTGAAGTTCGTCATGATGGTACAGCGAAAGCCTTGATCACAAACGTGACAGATCCTGCCGATAAAGAGTTCAACAATACTGTTCGTCCTCCAGAAGAACCTAAATTCCAACCAGAGAAATATGTTGTTTCTGAAGAGAAATTCGATATCACAGGTGACAAGCTCGTTGATGACGATAAAGAGTTGGCAGACAAGTACGCAGATACAAATGCGAACCCATATGCGGACAATGCATCAAACAACGAAGCTCAAAACTTGAATACCAAGACTGTTAAACGTGGCGACAAGTTGGTTTACCAAGTATGGTTGGATACAACTAA
>NZ_KV812797.1:166661-169090 GCF_001813505.1 Streptococcus sp. HMSC061E03 | reverse complement strand
TTCACTAAGTCACTTGGCGACGCAGAAAACACTCAAGTTATTGACACAACTAAATTCGAATTCGGCCGTTACTACAAGTTCGACATCCCAACAAAAGTGAAAGCTGATGTACCTGGTGGTGTGGATATTGAAAATACTGCGGCTCAAGTAGTCAACTACTACAACCCAACTACTAAGAAAGTTGAAAAACCAAGCAAACCAACTGAAAAACGTGTTAACAACGTTCCAGTTGAAGTAGAATTCAACTTCACTAAACGCTTGGAAGGCCGTGAGCTTAAAGCTAACGAATTCAGCTTCGTTCTTAAAGATTCAACTGGTAAAGAAGTTGAGACTGTAAGCAATGATGCTTCTGGTAACGTTAAGTTCAAAGCTCTTGAATTCAAGAAGGGTGACGAAGGTGTTCACAACTACACTGTAGAAGAAGTTAAAGGAAGCGACGCAACCGTTACATACGACACAATGAAAGCGAATGTAACAGTCACAGTGAAACACGATGGTACTGCTAAAGTTCTTATCGCGACTGTAGGCGACATTGCGGATAAAGAATTTAACAACCGTGTGACTCCTCCAGAAGAACCTAAGTTCAATCCTGAAAAATATGTTGTTTCTGAAGCGAAATTTGATGTAACAGGTACGAAACTCGTTGATGATGACAAAGAATTGGCTAACAAGGTTGCGGATACAAACGCTAACCCATATGCGGACGATGCATCAAACAACGAAGCAGAAAACTTGAACACCAAGACTGTGAAACGTGGCCAAAAACTTTATTACCAAGTATGGCTTGACACGACTCAATTTGATGCAGCTAACAAGGATAACATCCAAACAGTTGGTATCACAGATGACTTCGATGAAACTAAGTTGACTGTGAATGCTTCAGACATCAAGGCATACGATTCAGTATCAGGTGCGGATGTTACATCTAAGTTTGACATCTCAATCGCTAACGGTGTAATCACAGCTAACCTCAAAGATGGCTTCACTAAGTCACTTGGCGACGCTGAAAACACTCAAATCATTGACACTACTAAGTTCGAGTTTGGACGCTACTATAAATTTGATATTCCAGCAACTGTGAACGCAGATGTTCCTGGCGGTGCGGATATTGAAAATACTGCGACTCAAGTAGTTAACTACTACAACCCAACGACTAAGAAAGTTGAAAAACCTGAAAAACCAACTGAAAAACGTGTTAACAACGTTCCAGTTGAAGTGGAATTCAACTTCACTAAACGTTTGGAAGGTCGTGAGCTTAAAGCTAACGAATTCAGCTTCGTTCTTAAAGATTCAGAAGGTAAGACTCTTGAAACTGTAAGCAATGATGCGGCTGGTAACGTCAAGTTCTCAGCTCTTGAATTCAAGAAAGGCCAAGAAGGCGTACACAACTACACAGTAGAAGAAGTTAAAGGATCTGACGCAACCGTTACATACGACACTATGAAAGCGAATGTGACAGTCACAGTGAAACACGATGGAACAGCTAAAGTTCTGATCGCGACTGTTGGCGAAATTGCGGATAAAGAATTTAACAACCGTGTAACACCTCCAGAAGAACCTAAGTTCCAACCAGAGAAATACGTTGTTTCTAAAGAGAAATACGATATCACAGGCGACAAGCTCGTTGATGATGATAAAGAGTTGGCAGACAAGTACGCAGATACCAATGCGGACCCATATGCGGACGATGCATCAAACAACGAAAAAGAAAACTTGAACACCAAGACTGTGAAACGTGGCGATAAGTTGGTTTATCAAGTATGGTTGGATACAACTAAATTTGACGCAAACAACAAGGACAACATCCAATCAGTAGGAATCTCAGATGACTACGATGAAGCGAAGTTGGAACTTGATTCTACTAAGATCAAAGCTTACGATTCAGTAACAGGCGCAGAAGTAACAGATAAATTCGATATCGCTGTGAACAACGGTGTGATTACTGCAACCCTTAAAGATGGCTTCACTAAGTCACTTGGCGACGCAGAAAACACACAAGTCATTGACACAACTAAATTCGAATTCGGACGTTACTACAAGTTCGACATCCCAACAACAGTGAAAGCTGATGTACCTGGTGGTGTAGACATCGAAAACACTGCGGCTCAAGTAGTAAACTACTACAACCCAACAACTAAGAAAGTTGAAAAACCAAGCAAACCAACTGAAAAACGTGTTAACAACGTTCCAGTTGAAGTGGAATTCAACTTCACTAAACGTTTGGAAGGTCGTGAACTTAAGGCTAACGAATTCAACTTCGTGCTTAAAGATTCAGAAGGGAATACTCTTGAAACTGTAAGCAATGATGCGGCTGGTAACGTTAAGTTCAAAGCTCTTGAATTCAAGAAAGGTCAAGAAGGCGTTCACAACTACACAGTAGAAGAAGTTAAAGGAACAGACGCAACCGTTACATACGACACTATGAAAGC
>NZ_KV812797.1:166298-166561 GCF_001813505.1 Streptococcus sp. HMSC061E03 | reverse complement strand
GATAAAGAATTTAACAACCGTGTAACACCTCCTGAAACTCCAGAATTCAATCCAGAAAAATATGTTCTAAACGAAAAAGAATTTGATTTGACTGGAACTTCATTATTAGATGATGATAAAGAGTTGGCAGACAAGTACGCAGATACTAATGCGAACCCATATGCGGACGATGCATCTAATAACGAAAAAGCGAATATCAATACTAAATCAGTTAAACCAGGTCAAAAACTTGTTTACCAAGTATGGTTGGATACAACTAAATT
>NZ_KV812797.1:152378-166198 GCF_001813505.1 Streptococcus sp. HMSC061E03 | reverse complement strand
CAATCAGTAGGAATCTCAGATGACTACGATGAGGCAAAAGTCGACGTTGAAGCTTCAGCTATTAAAGCATACGATGGTAAGACTGGTGCGGATGTAACAGCTAAATTCGATATCGCTGTGAACAACGGTGTGATTACTGCAACCCTTAAAGATGGCTTTACTAAGTCACTTGGCGATGCGGAAAACACACAAGTCATCGACACAACTAAATTCGAATTCGGACGTTACTACAAGTTTGATATCCCAGCTACAGTGAAAGCTGACGTTAAAGGCGGAGTAGACATCGAAAATACTGCGGCTCAAGTCGTTAACTACTACAACCCAACTACTAAGAAAGTTGAAAAACCAAACAAACCAACTGAAAAACGTGTAAACAGCGTACCAGTACAAGTAGAATTCAACTTCACTAAACGTTTAGAAGGACGTAAATTGCAAGCGAACGAATTCAGCTTCGTACTTAAAGATTCAGAAGGTAAAGTTGTTGAAACTGTAAGCAACGATGCATCTGGTAACGTTAAGTTCTCTAAACTTGAATTCAAGAAAGAACAAGTAGGCGAACACAAGTTCACAGTTGAAGAAGTGAAGGGTACTGACGGAACTGTCACTTACGATGCGATGAAAGCAGTAGTAACTGTAGAAGTTAAACATGACGGAACAGCGAAAGCTCTCATCACTAACGTAACAGATCCAGCAGACAAAGAGTTCAACAACCGTGTAACACCTCCAGAAACTCCAGAATTCAACCCAGAGAAATACATCTTGAACGAATCTAAATTCGATCTGACAGGTGTGAAACTTCTCGATGATGATAACGAGCTGGAACATAAAGTTGCGGACACCAATGCGAACCCATATGTGGACGGTACTGCCAACAACGAAGCTCAAAATATCAATACGAAGACACTTAAGAAAGGTGATAAAGTATACTACCAAGTATGGTTGGATACAACTAAATTCACTGAAGCACACAATATTCAATCTGTAGGTGTAACAGATAAATATGACAGTGCAAACTTGAATGTTAACGGAGCTGATATTAAAGCATACGACTCTGTAACAGGAGAAGATGTGACAGCTAAGTTTGATATCAAGGTTGAAAATGGTGTAATTACTGCAACTTCTAAAGCGGACTTGACTAAGTCACTTGGCGATGCAGAAAATACACAAGTTATCGACACAACTAAGTTGGCCTTCGGACGTTACTACAAGTTTGAAATCCCTGCAGAAATTAAACAATCTGCTCAAGAGGGTGTGGATATCGAAAATACAGCTTCACAAATCGTACACCAATACGATCCAACTAAGAAGACTGTAGAAAAACCAGAAAAACCAACTGAAAAACGTGTAGTCAACATTCCAGTTAAGGTTCAATTCCAATTCACTAAGAAATTGGAAGGACGCACATTGAAAGCTGGTGAATTCAGCTTCGTTCTGAAAGACGAAAAAGGCAATGTGATCGAAACTGTGAAGAATGATGCGGCTGGTAAGATTACCTTCTCAAATCTTGAGTTCAAACGTGGTGAAGAAGGAACTCACCTCTACCATGTAGAAGAAATTCGTGGTACAGATTCTAGCGTTGTTTACGATAAGATGGTTGCGACCGTTGGTATCGTGGTGAATAAAGAAGGTAAAGTATTAGTAGCTACTACTAAGTTGCCAGAAGATACAGAGTTTAACAACACTGTTATTCCGCCAACAACACCACCAACAACACCGCCTAATACACCACCAACACCACCAACAACGCCACCAACTCCTCCAACACCACCAACAACACCACCAACGACTCCTCCAACACCACCGACACCAACAACTCCACCAGCTCCAGGACTTCCTAACACTGGTGAAGAACAATCAGTATCAGCTGCATTGTTAGGTGCTGCACTTGGTATGGTTGGACTCGCTGGACTTGCAAAACGCAAGAAACGTGAAGACTAAAATTGAGGAGACATCGACATCTTTGTTGATGAGGTGACAATTTTAGATCCAACAGGAAGAGGCTTTGCTCGAAAGAGCAAGGCCTCTTTGTTTGTTGTTGAAAGCTTAGAAAAAATTGCATATATATTATGAAATATTTCAGAAACTATTCGATTAGTCATTTCATTCTGTTACTAGTTTCATCGGATATCCATTGACTTGAAGTGGAGAAAACAGTATACTAGTAAAGCAATTTGATCTTTCAAACTGCCGGCAACAAGGGGAATGAATCCACTTTGAATTGGAATACAGTAGGGTTTGGAGTGGTAGTACTTCACACCCTTATTGTCGTCAGTTACCCTATTAAGACCAGACTTGTGAAACAAACACAGGTTTCTTTTTTGCATAATTATAAAAGCTTATAGAACCCTCCTGCTCCAAATAATCAGGAGGGTTCCGTTTTATTTTTAAAAAGCTGGTGATCCAAGAAATATTGTGAATTTCCTATAGGTTCTCTTCCATATTTATGTTACAATTAAACTACTACTATCGAAGGGAGAAACTATGATTAATTCAATTGTTTCACAAGGTTTAATTTGGGCCATTTTAGGATTGGGAATCTTTATGACCTTCCGAATTCTAGATTTTCCAGATATGACGACAGAAGGGTCCTTCCCGCTTGGAGGAGCGGTGGCGGTGACCTTAATTACTAAAGGGGTCAACCCGCTTATAGCGACCCTGGCTGCTATTGGAGCAGGATGCTTGGCGGGACTTGCGACGGGTCTTCTCTACACAAAAGGGAGAATCCCCACACTCTTGTCAGGGATCCTGGTGATGACGTCCTGTAACTCGGTTATTCTCTTTGTCATGCAGCGGGCTAATCTGGGACTTTTGGGCTATAAAAAAATTCAGGAATTTCTTCCTTTTGCCAGTGGGTTCAATGAGATCCTGATTGGCTTGATTTTCGTAACGCTTGTGATCCTTGGTTTGATCTTCTTCTTGGATACACGCTTGGGTCAAGCCTATATTGCGACAGGGGACAATCCAGACATGGCCAAAAGTTTTGGGATCAACACTGACCGGATGGAATTGATGGGTTTGGTCATTTCAAATGGGATTATTGCTCTTTCTGGTGCACTGATGGCCCAACAAGAAGGCTATGCGGACGCTTCACGTGGGATTGGTGTCATCGTTATCGGGCTTGCCAGCCTCATTATTGGAGAGGTTCTCTTTTCAAATGTCACCTTGACAGAGCGCTTGCTCAGTATTGCAATCGGTTCAATCGCCTACCAATTTTTGATTTGGGCCGTGATTGCGCTTGGCATCAATACCAGCTATATCCGAATCTTCAGTGCCTTGATCTTGGCTATCTGCCTGATGATTCCAACCTTTAAGGGAAAAATCATGAAAGGAGCGAAACTCAGTAAATGACAGCAATTGTAGAATTAAAAAATGTAACCAAAGCTGTGAGCAATGGGATGAATGAAGAAAAAGTCATTCTGGATGATGTCTCCTTGGAAATTCGAGAGCATGATTTTATCACGATTTTAGGGGGCAATGGAGCTGGGAAATCAACCCTCTTTAATACCATTGCTGGGACACTTCCAGTTAGTAGCGGGAAGATCTATATTCTAGGGGAAGATGTGACCAACTACTCTCCTGAGAAGAGAGCCAAGTACCTATCTCGTGTCTTTCAAGATCCTAAAATGGGAACAGCGCCTCGTATGACAGTGGCAGAAAATCTCTTGGTAGCGAAGTTTCGTGGAGAAAAACGTGGTTTGATTCCGCGTCACTTGGCAAGCTATAAAGAAGAGTTTCAAACAGTTCTTGCTAAGATCGGCAATGGCTTGGAAAATCATATCGATACAGCAGTTGAGTTTCTATCAGGGGGCCAACGTCAGGCTTTGAGCTTGTTGATGGCGACACTAAAACGTCCAGAACTTTTGCTATTAGATGAACATACTGCAGCCTTGGATCCGAAAACCAGTCAGGCCCTCATGACCTTGACGGATGAGTTTGTGAAACAAGATGCCCTCACGGCTCTTATGATCACCCACCATATGGAAGATGCTTTGAAATATGGAAATCGCTTGATTGTGATGAAAGATGGACATATCGTCCAAGATCTCAATCAAGAAGAAAAAGCCCAAATGGCCATCGCAGACTACTATGAATTGTTTGAGAAAGAATAAGATACAAAGGGCGTAGCGGATACAGTCAAAATAGGGAATACGACGCAGAATCTTCAGATTCTAGGAGGATTCATCTTTTTGACACAATCCGCAGCCCGTGTTCATTTACTAAGATACAAAGGGCATAGCGGATACAGTCAAAATAGGGAGTAGGACCGAAGCGATATGATTTATGAACGCTTCTTCGTCCTACCCCCACAAGGCTGATTAGAATTCTTCCGAGCTGATCAAGCGAGAGAAGAAGCCAATCAGCTACTGTGCCTTGTCTACATGCTAAGCTAGAGAGCTTGTTCTCTAGCTTTTTCTCTTTCTAAAACACAAGCTACTGTTTATAAATATACGTCGTCCCTTCAATGAATGCCTTATACAACAAAAGAGCTTAGAAAGAGGTCAGAAGAAAACCGTATAAAAATAGGAACTAGTTTCAGATGGAAACGCTTGCAATCGCTAATGGAGTTGAGTATAATATAGTTAGAAAGATGAAGAAGGGATTGATACCAATGCCTTATCGAGTTAAAATTTAGGTTACTTCGTTTTAGGCCTGTTTTGCTGATAGCTGTTCATGCTCTTATCGTAAAAGAGCAGTTATGTCGTGTGTGTCGGATCGGTTGGACGGTCGGGCAAGCCTGCTTAGTTTGTCCGGAGACATAAGAAAACGTGGAAATAGTAGGTAGAAGCTTTTTATAAAGGTTTTCAAACTTCAATGCGTCCAGTCGAAAGCTCATAAATTTAGATTTGGGATAGCAAAGAAAACCTCTGGTATTTTACACAAATACTATTAAATGAAATCAACATCATAAACATTGTTTTGTTAGCCAATAGGTTAATTGCACCAAGTCAGCGAAGCAGACCAGGCCTCTAGTCCCGTAAGACTGGAGGCCATTTTTTATAAAATACCCAGGAGGAGGTGAGAGTATGGGATTGTCGTATGCGCAAGAATATAGTTGTCGTGACCATTTTCGGCAAAGAGCTTTTGAGCGCTTTGGCGTAGATGATCAGCACCTGAACAGGTGGATCAACCAACACCTCCCCTCCCTCTCTCCTTATGATAGTAATGCGGTTCAACCAGCTAATACAGAAGCCTATGTAGCCAGTGATGGCGTCATCTTTGTTTGCAATATCAAAAGTCGGGAGTTCATCACTTGCTTTAAGGCGGTTAATTACCAAGAATCTAAGGAAGAAGAGGAAGCCTATACGGACATTCACGAAAACAATGTCGCTTCCTTCAAAAAAGATGTGAACCACCTAGTCAATCGCTACCGACTCAAGGAAGCCAAAGAACTGTTTGAAAACATTGGGGAGGACTTGGATGATTTTTATCGCCTGTCCCAAGCAGTAAAGAACGGCCAATTGAGCGAGCGAAATAGTAAGCGCCTAGAGGAATTGTTAGGCAAGTTTCATGTGATCAAGGCAGCTATGCGGATCATTGAAAATAAACGGGGAGATTACCATCTTTAGGGTCTTTTCCCCCTAAAAATAGGCGCCTAGAAGCCCTCTCATCTACCTCAGATGAGAGGACTTTTTTGCTGTGGAAAGCTTTTTGAAAAAAAGAGAAAAAAATTGTATAATAGAGTGGATATGCAAGTATTTGCAAAGCTGTAATTCGACTTGGGCGACCAAGGACCGTAAGTATTAAAATAATCACACTAAAGGAGACAACAGTGAGTAGTATTAAATTAGTCACTCTTGGCGGTGTTCGAGAAAATGGGAAAAATCTCTACGTTGCCGAAGTGAACGATTCGATTTTTGTCTTGGATGCAGGTTTGAAGTATCCAGAAAATGAGCAACTTGGGGTGGATGTCGTTATCCCCAACATGGATTATCTATTTGAAAACAAGGACCGCATTGCAGGTGTTTTCTTGACCCATGGTCATGCGGATGCCATTGGGGCCTTGCCATATCTTTTGGCGGAAGCGAAAGTCCCTGTATTCGGAACCGAGTTGACCATTGAGTTGGCTAAACTCTTTGTCAAAAGCAATGACAGTGTGAAGAAATTCAACGACTTCCATGTCATCGATCAGAATTCTGAGATTGATTTTGGTGATGCCGTCGTCTCTTTCTTTCAAACAACCCACTCCATCCCTGAAAGTATCGGGATTGTGATTGGCACTCCTGAGGGCAATATCGTCTACACGGGAGACTTTAAATTTGACCAAACTGCCAGCGAGTCCTACGCGACAGACTTTGCTCGTCTAGCTGAGATTGGACGCGAAGGTGTCCTTGCCCTCTTGAGTGATTCGGCTAATGCGGATAGCAAGGTTCAAGTTGCCAGTGAGCAAGAAGTAGGCGATGCTATCTTAGATACGATCGCAGACTGGGATGGTCGTGTCATCGTAGCGGCGGTAGCCAGCAACCTTTCTCGGATCCAGCAGGTCTTTGATGCTGCGGCTGAGACTGGCCGTCGAGTGGTCTTGACAGGGTTTGATGTGGAAAACATCGTCCGGACAGCTATTCGCTTGAACAAATTGTCTCTTGCCAATGAAAAACTCTTGATCAAGCCAAAAGAAATGAGCCGTTTTGAGGATCATGAATTGATCATTTTGGAAACAGGCCGGATGGGTGAGCCGATCAACGGTTTGCGCAAGATGTCGATTGGCCGTCACCGTTATGTGGAAATCAAAGATGGGGACTTGGTCTACGTCGTCACAACGCCATCTATTGCTAAAGAAGCTGTGGTGGCTCGTGTGGAAAACATGATCTACCAAGCAGGTGGCATTGTCAAATTGATCACGTCAAGCTTGCGCGTGTCTGGTCACGGAAACGCACGGGACTTGCAGTTGATGATCAACCTTCTTCGTCCTAAATATCTCTTCCCTATCCAAGGGGAATACCGCGAATTGGATGCCCATGCGCGGGTAGCGATGGAAGTCGGTATCTTGCCTGAGAATATCTTTATTCCAAAACGCGGCACTGTGATGGAGTACGAAAAGGGGGACTTCGTCCCTGCCGGTAGCGTCTCAGCTGGAGATGTCATGATCGATGGGAATGCCATTGGTGATGTGGGCAATATTGTCCTTCGTGACCGTAAGGTCTTGTCAGAAGACGGGATCTTTATCGTGGCGCTCACGGTGAATCGCAAAGAGAAGAAAATTATTTCCAAAGCGCGCGTGCACACCCGTGGTTTTGTCTATGTCAAGAAGAGTCGGGATATTCTTCGTGAAAGTTGCGAATTGGTCAACCAAAGTGTTGAAGATTATTTGAATCAAGATAGCTTTGACTGGGGTGAGTTAAAAGGTTTGGTACGTGACAACTTGTCTAAGTTCTTGTTTGAACAAACCAAACGCCGTCCAGCCATCCTACCAGTCGTGATGGAAGTGAAATAATAGTAGAAAACGAAACGCTTGGCGGCCCGAGGCTTGCCGAGTGTTTTTAACAGTAGAAAGAGGAAATCAAATGGCAGTTATGCAGATTGAGTATTATTCAGAAGCCTTGAAGATGGAGTGGGGCGTGTCTGTTCTTTATCCAGATGCGTCGCGCGTGGAAGATCCAGCGGATACCGATATTCCAGTTCTCTATCTCTTACACGGGATGAATGGCAACCACCACTCCTGGTTGAAGCGGACTAATGTGGAGCGCATTTTGCGAAATACTAATCTGATCGTGGTCCTACCCAATACCAATAATGGCTTTTACACAGATACCCAGTATGGCTACAACTATTACACAGCTATTGCGGAGGAATTGCCAGAGACTCTTTCTCGCTTCTTCCCTAATATGACCAAGAAACGGGAGAAGACCTTTATTGCTGGTCTATCCATGGGAGGCTATGGATCGATGCTCTTGGCTCTCAAGACAAATCGTTTCTCCCATGCGGCTAGTTTTTCCGGAGCCCTAAGTTTCCACGATCGAGATTTTGAAAACAATGACTTGGAACAACCAGCTTTTTGGAAGGGGATCTTTGGAGAGATTGAGGATTGGACGACCAGTCCCTATTCGCTAGAGACGGCTGCCAAGAAGTTTTCAGATAAGAAGACCAAACTCTGGATCTGGTGTGGGGAGCAGGATTTCCTCTATGAGGCCAATAATTTTGAAGTCAAGGAACTAGAAAAGTTAGGTTTGGATGTCACCTATACCCACAGCCCGGGCAAGCATGAATGGTTCTACTGGGAACGTGAGTTGGAGAACTTTTTACAAACCCTGCCAATTGACTTTGAATTGGAAGAAAGACTAAACTAAGATACAAAGCCCGTAAAATGCAAAGTGAAAATAGGGAGTAGGACAGAAGCGATATCATTTATAAACGCTTCGTCGTCCTACCCCCACAAGGCTGATTAGGTATTCTTCTGAGCTTAGAAAGCGACAGAAGAATCCAATCAGCTACTGTGTCTTGAATTAATTGCTATTCAGCTTCCGTTTTTGACACAATCCGTAGCCCGTGTTCGTTTAATAAGATACCAATAGATTGGATATCAGTCAGAGCATTTGTTCTGACTTTTTTTCATATATATATGAAGAAAAGCTAGAAAGGTCACTTATTCATTTCAGTCCTGCTTTCTTTGTGGTATAATAGGAACGATTGAAAAATGAGCTAGAAATAGCGAACAAGATAAGAGGAGAGAAATATGGCAAAAGATATTCGTGTGCGCTATGCACCAAGTCCAACAGGGCTACTACACATCGGAAATGCTCGTACAGCATTGTTTAACTACTTGTACGCGCGTCACCATGGTGGAACCTTTATCATCCGTATCGAGGATACGGACCGCAAACGTCACGTCGAAGACGGCGAACGTTCCCAGCTTGAAAACCTTCGTTGGTTGGGCATGGACTGGGATGAAAGCCCAGAGACGCATGAAAACTACCGCCAGTCTGAACGTTTGGAACTCTATCAAAAATACATTGACCAACTCTTGGCCGAAGGAAAAGCCTACAAATCTTACGTCACTGAAGAAGAGTTAGCGGCTGAACGTGAACGCCAAGAAGCAGCAGGTGAAACACCTCGCTATATCAATGAATACCTTGGTATGAGCGAAGAAGAAAAAGCAGCTTATATCGCAGAACGTGAAGCAGCTGGTGTGATTCCAACGGTTCGTTTGGCAGTCAATGAGTCAGGTATCTACAAATGGCATGATATGGTCAAAGGCGATATCGAGTTTGAAGGTGGCAATATCGGTGGTGACTGGGTCATCCAAAAGAAAGATGGCTATCCAACTTATAACTTTGCCGTTGTGATCGATGACCACGATATGCAAATCTCTCACGTGATCCGTGGAGATGACCACATCGCCAACACTCCAAAACAACTCATGGTCTATGAAGCGCTTGGATGGGAAGCGCCAGAGTTTGGTCACATGACCTTGATCATCAACTCTGAAACTGGTAAGAAGTTGTCTAAACGGGACACCAATACCCTTCAGTTCATCGAAGATTATCGGAAGAAAGGTTACCTTCCAGAAGCAGTCTTTAACTTTATCGCACTTCTTGGTTGGAACCCTGGTGGGGAAGACGAAATCTTCTCTCGCGAAGAACTTATCAAGCTCTTTGATGAAAATCGTCTCAGCAAGTCTCCAGCTGCTTTCGACCAAAAGAAAATGGACTGGATGAGCAATGAGTACATCAAGAATGCGGATCTTGCGACCATCTTTGAAATGGCTAAACCATTCCTCGAAGAAGCAGGACGTTTGACAGACAAGGCTGAGAAATTAGTGGAACTTTACAAACCACAAATGAAGTCAGTGGATGAAATCGTTCCATTGACAGACCTCTTCTTCTCAGACTTCCCAGAATTGACAGAAGCTGAACGAGAAGTCATGGCTGGTGAAACCGTGCCGACTGTACTTGAAGCCTTCAAAGCGAAATTGGAAGCCATGTCAGATGATGAATTTGTAGTAGAAAATATCTTCCCACAAATCAAAGCGGTTCAAAAAGAGACTGGTATCAAAGGGAAAAATCTCTTTATGCCGATTCGTATCGCTGTTTCAGGGGAGATGCATGGGCCAGAATTGCCAGATACCATCTACTTGCTTGGACGCGAAAAATCAATCCAACACATTGAAAGTATGTTGGAAAAAATCAGATAATTATCAGGAAAGTCCCTATTAAATGGGGCTTTTTGTTTTACCTCTAAAGTAAAAGTATTATAGGATTTTCAAAAAATTTCCCCGGTTTGACAAATTGATCCCACTGAAAACGATTTTATTACTATCTAAAACAAAAATTATAAAAAAATAGCAATAATTAAGGATAATTGCTTCCAAAAATCGACACATTAGTCTATAATGTAAGGGAAATAAAAAATGTAATAAGGAGACAGAAATGTTTTTTAAACGTTCGAACGGTGAATTCCGTGAAACGGATCGTGTGACTCGTTTCAAATTGATCAAATCAGGTAAAAACTGGTTGCGTGCTGCGACTTCTAACTTTGGTCTTTTGAAGGTCATTCGTGGTCAAGTCGAAGAGACTGTTGTAGCTGAAGTGCGTGAAGACGCAGTATCAGTGAAAGAAATGACAAGCCGTGGCTTGCTCAAAGGGATCGTAGCAGCTGGGGCTGTTTTTGGTGCAGCTACAGTAGCGAATACTGCAAAAGCAGATGAAACAGGATCAGACGTTGCGACTGCATCTGAGCTTTCAAGTGAAGCTCTTGTAGAGCAAGGAAGTACTGTACTTGGTACAACTTCAACAACTGAATCTCAATCTGAATCAACTACAGAATCAACTACAGAATCAACAACTGAGTCAACAACAGAATCAGCTAGCGCTTCTGCATCTGCAAGTGCTTCAACCTCTACAAGCGTATCTGTATCTCACTCAGCTTCATTGAGCGAACAAGGTTCAGCAGAACTTTCAGCAGCTTCAAGCGAATCAACTGTAGCAGCTGGCTCTGAAGCAAGTGTAGAAAGCACTACAACAGTAGCGAAAGCTGAAGATAAAGTTGTTTTGGAACAAAACACTTCAGAAGCAGCATTGTTGAACAAGATTGCAGGAGACTACTCAGCAACTGTATCAGCTCCAGAGAAGAAAGCAGCACTTGATGCTGCCATCGCTAAAGTTCAAACAGAATTGACAGCAAGCAACAGCTTGATCAATGCGAATGCTTCAGCTCAATCATACGCAGACCAACGCGAACGTTTGAGCAAGTCAGTAGATGACATGATGGCAACCTTGACTGCAGCAGGATTTACTGGAAACACAACAGTAAACGGCGCTCCAGCAATTTCAGCACAGTTGGATGCTATCTCTACTTCTAACACGCTTGCAGCAGGTGTTGACGCAACTCCAGGAATGGACGATGCCAATGGAGCGACACTTACTGATAAAGCGACTACAATTCCTTCAGGTTACTCAGCTGACCCAGCCTCAGATCGTTTGACATTCGGTGTTTGGAACCTTAAATCTTACAACCAAGCTTATAACACAAATTACTATGTAACTTTGTCAGTTGATAAGACAACAAGCACAAACAATCCTGATGTTTATGTTCGTTTGGTAGACAAGAATACAGGAAGCGAAGTTGCAAATACAACATTGACTTCAGCTAACTCTGGTAAAGAAGTAAACCTTGGTAATCTTTCATCTAATACATACTACCCATATTTTGTATACAATGCTTCAACCGATGGTGGTTCTGCAAGTGTTGATGTGATTATCAAAAAGAATGAAGATGTTGCATTCGCTAATACTACAGAACAAGTATACGACTACTTGACACCTGCCAACCAAGGTGAGACTAAACCAAACGTACAAATCGGTGTACCATCAACTAAGATGAATCAAACAACTCACTATAAAGTAGTTGATACAACCTCATCAACTTATGATGCGTCACGCTCTTCAGCAGATACAACAACTCAAAGCTATAAACCAACTGGTAATGAAACAGAACTTGCTTCATATACACAGACAGGTATCCAAGGTCAAAACTATACAGCTTCAAACCCACGTTCATTTGAAGGTTATGTTTTGTACCAACAAGCTGATTCATCAACTACATCTGGTGAACTTGGGAACTCTGTAGGTACTAAGTACGCTGAGTTAAAGGGAACTCGTGCTCATTATTACGTTAAACGTATTCGTGAAGTAGTAGCTAACGATGGTTCAACAGTAACTAAGATCTATGTATTGGATCCATCAGCTGTATCTACATTCAATGAGTCAACTATGGCTAACAATACAGATACTAATGGTTACACCCTTGTTTACACTACTCCAGTGATTAAAGCAGGTGAGAAGTATATTCCTTCTGCAACAAATATGGAAACAGATAAAGTACTTGTAAATAGTAAGAATGGTGATTACCAATTGTCTGTTTCTCCATGGCATAATCCTGATAAGCCAGATGAAGGTCTTGTTTACATTACAGGTTGGTATGCAAAAGGTCATTATAACGAAGCAGATTACATGTTTACGGATGAACCGAAAGGAACTGCAAACTCAGCAACTGGTGGTAATACACAAAACGTTATCGGTGGTCGTACGAAGTATGCCTTGTTAGCTGATGGTAAGACAATTAAGACTGATTCATCAGGTAATCCAGTGAAGACAACAGGTGGATTTGGTAACCAATTCTCAATTCCAGCTGCTAATGAAAAACCATCTGGTGATACAGTACACTACTACAAGAAGACAGACGAAAAAGGGAATGTTTACGTTCACTATAAAGATACTGAAGGAACAACTATTAAAGCTTCAGTAACAGATGAAAATCAACAACCTATCAATAAACACTATGATACAGTAGAAGATAATCGTCCAGCTACAATTGAGTACAATGGTAAAACTTACGAGTTGGTACCAGCAGGTACATATACTGTTGGTGAAGTTGACTCAGATGGTCACCTAAAATCTTCAGATGATATTACAGGTTCAGTTGCTAAACAAGATAAAAATGTAACCTATATCTATAAAGTGAAAGAAACACCAAAAGAAGGTGAAGTTGTTATCACTTATGTAGATACGAAAGGTAACGAAATCCAAAAATCTCGTCAAGATACACCTAAATCACCATATGACACACCATATGATACAACTGAAAAAGGTGAAAAACCAAATATCATCAAGACAACTGATGGTAAGACCTATAAAATTGTTCCTAAAGGTGATTACCCAGTAGGAGGTGTTGATGAAAATGGTCATTTGAAATCTTCAGATCCTATTACTGGTAAAGTTGACAAACCAAAATCTACCATTACTTACGTTTATGAAGAAGTTGGAAGTGTCTTTGTTCATTATAAAGATATTAACGGAAATACGATCATGGGATCTGTTATTGATGAGCAAGATCAACCACTTGAGAAGGATTATGATACTGTAGTAGATAATCGTCCTAAAGAAATTAAGTTCGAAGGTAAGACTTACGAACTTGTAGAAGCTGGTAATTACCCAGTAGGTCAAGTTGACAGCCAAGGTCACTGGACAGGTGATGATGATACGACTGGTAAAGTGGCTTCAGGTGAGAAGAATGTTACTTATATCTATAAGTTGAAAGTGGAATCACAATCAGATTCAGGTTCAAATTCAGCATCAGCATCAACATCAGCTTCACAATCATTATCAGAAGTTGTATCTAACTCACAGTCTGTATCAGAACAAGCTTCTACATCATTGTCTGAATCAGCTTCTACATCATTGAGCCAATCAGCTGTTGAATCAGCAAGTGTGTCTGCGAGTCAATCATCGTCATTGAGTACGTCAGCGCAAGAATCAGCTTCTGTATCAGCTAGTCAATCAGCGTCATTGAGCACATCGGCTTCAGCATCAGCAAGCGTATCAGCA
>NZ_KV812797.1:151478-152278 GCF_001813505.1 Streptococcus sp. HMSC061E03 | reverse complement strand
GAATCAGCATCAGTATCTGCGAGCCAATCAGCGTCATTGAGCGAATCAGCTTCTGAATCAGCATCAGTATCTGCGAGCCAATCAGCATCATTGAGCGAATCAGCTTCTGCATCTGAATCAGCATCGCAATCTATTTCAGAATCACAATCAGCTTCAACAAGCCAATCAGTTTCTGAATCAACATCAGCGTCTGAGTCAGCATCAGTATCAGCTTCAACATCAACGTCTGAATCTGTTTCAGCATCTGAGTCAGCGTCAGCGTCATTGAGCGCATCAGCATCTGAGTCAGCATCAGTATCAGCAAGCCAATCAGCATCATTGAGCACATCGGCTTCAGCATCAGCATCTACTTCAGCAAGCCAATCAGCGTCATTGAGCGCATCAGCATCTGAGTCAGCATCAGTATCAGCAAGCCAATCAGCATCATTGAGCACATCGGCTTCAGCATCAGCATCAGTATCTGCTAGTCAATCAGCGTCATTGAGCACATCAGCTTCTGAATCAGCATCAGTATCTGCTAGCCAATCAGCATCATTGAGCACATCGGCATCAGCATCAGCATCAGTATCTGCAAGCCAATCAGCATCATTGAGCACATCGGCTTCAACATCGCTTTCTACATCTGTATCACAATCAGCATCTAATTCTTCATCAAATTCTGAAAGTGAAACACCTAAACAAGGTGAAGTAATCATCACTTATGTAGATACAAAAGGTAAAGTGATTAAAGATCCTCGTCAAGATACACCAAACTCACCATATGATACTCCATATAACACAACTGAGGAAGGTGAAAAACC
>NZ_KV812797.1:145158-151378 GCF_001813505.1 Streptococcus sp. HMSC061E03 | reverse complement strand
TATAACACAACTGAGGAAGGTGAAAAACCTAACACAATCAAGACTCCAGATGGTAAGACATACAAGATCGTACCAAAAGGTGATTACCCAGTAGGTAAAGTTGACGGTGACGGACACCTTCAATCATCTGATCCAATTAAAGGTAAAGTTGATAAACCTAAATCAACTATCACTTACGTTTATAAAGAAGTGAAGGGTAACGTATACGTTCACTATGTTGACGTCAATGGTAACAAGATCAAAGAATCAGTAACTGACGAAAAAGATCAACCAGTTGATAAGGACTACGATACAGTAGTAGACAACCGTCCAAGCACGATCGAGTTCCAAGGTAAGACATACGAATTGGTACCAGCTGGTAACTACCCAGTAGGTAAAGTCGACGATCAAGGTCACTGGACAGGTGATGATGCTACAACTGGTAAAGTTGCTGAAGAAGATACGAACGTAACATATGTCTACCAATTGAAAGAAGATCCAACGAAACCTAAAGAAGGTGACGTCATCATCACTTACGTAGACGAAAATGGTAAAGAAATTCAAAAACCTCGTCAAGACACACCAAACTCACCATATGACACACCATATAACACAACTGAGGAAGGTGAAAAACCTAATACTATCAAGACTCCAGACGGTAAGACTTACAAGATCGTACCGAAAGGTGACTACCCAGTAGGTAAAGTTGATGGCGATGGACACTTACAATCATCTGATCCAATTAAAGGTAAAGTTGATAAACCACGTTCAATCATCACTTACGTTTACAAAGAAGTGAAGGAAGAACCAACTCAACCTAAGGGTAGCGTATACGTACACTACAAAGATACTGAAGGTAACACCATTAAAGAATCAGTAACAGATGAGTTAGACCAACCAGTAGGTAAAGACTACAACACTGTTGAAGACAACCGTCCACAATACATTAGATTCGAAGGTAAAACTTACGAAATCGTACCAGTCGGAAACTACACAGTTGGTAAAGTAGATACTCAAGGTCACCTTGAATCAACAGACCCAACAACTGGTAAAGTGGTTGAAGGACGTAAAGACGTTACTTACATCTACAAACTTAAAGAACAACCAACTCAACCGAAGGGTAATGTCTACGTTCACTATGTAGATGAAAATGGTAACACAATCAAGACTTCAGTGGTGGATGAAAAAGACCAACCAGTAGGTAAAGACTACGATACAGTTGTGGATAACCGTCCTAAGACAATCACAACTGCAGATGGTAAAGTCTATGAATTGGTACCACAAGGTAACTACCCAGTAGGTAACGTTGACGGTGAAGGTCACTTGACAACAACTGACCCAACAACTGGTAAAGTTATCGAAGGTGATAAGAACGTTACTTATGTTTACAAACTTGTGAAGACTCCAAACGTTCCAACACCTAATACACCAGTGAACCCAGTTCCTGAGCAACCAGCTAAACCAGCTCCAGCTCTTGAACAACTTCCAAATACTGGTGAAACAGGATCTGTAGCTTCAGCTCTTCTTGGAGCAGTTGCAGGGGTTGCAGGGGTTGCAGCACTTGGAAGCCGCAAAAAAGAAGATGAAAAATAATCTTCTACCCTAATTTGATTCGGTCATTTCAGGTATGTGGGAAATGAAAAAGGATCCAAAAAGAGAACCTCCGGGTTCTCTTTTTGTGTGCTGTTTTTTATGTTAAAAACTAGTCTTAATTAGTTACTTTTGCGGAAAATTAGTGTATAATAACTCGAAATCTTATTTTTAAGGAGCGGACATGTTTTTCAAACGTTCGAAGGGTGATTTTCGCGAAACGGAGCGAATCACGCGTTATAAATTAATCAAATCAGGAAAGAATTGGGTACGGGCATCTGTCTCGCGGTTAGGCCTATTTCGTGTCATGCGAGGTGGTGTAGATGAAAATATCGTGGTTCAATATGAAGCATCATCACACTCTATGCCTGCAGATCTGGTCAAAGGGATGGTTGTGCTAGGGGCGCTGGCTGGGGCGACAACGGTTGCCAATCCAGTATTTGCTGAGGAAAATGAAATGAATGCGACTGTTGGGTCTGAAATCAGCCCATCGACCGGTGTGGTTGGACAAGATAGCTTTGTCTTGGGAACGACGTCTACCACAGACTCTGTGTCAGCGAATCACTCCATGAGTGAATCCATCTCATTTTCAGAGTCAGCTAGTGAAAGCGTCTCTCTATCTCAATCGGTATCTTTGAGTGAATCTCATGTTATCAGTGCTTCAGCGAGTCCGTCCACTTCAGAAATTGCTAGTAGCACTTTCTCAGAGAATGATACTATTCATGTAGCTACTTCTGAAACGAGTGAGAAAGTAGCAGAGGCTCAAAACAATCGCTCGGAAGACCAGGTGAAGCGTCTGCAAGTTTTGGCTTTGGATTTATACACCTATCGTGCGCAGGCTTTGGAAATCCCTGGGACGGAATCTGCTATTGAAAGTGGAGATCTGGCTTTAGAAGCTATTCGTACTGGTTTGTCCAATCCCGCAATTCAAATCGATGCTGTAGAAAGTCAAGCAAAGAGTGCTCGCAATCGCTTGGCCAATGCGGTGCTTCGTGCGACATCTGGCCAACGGGATCCACGTAACGGGAATCGTATAGATGCTGATACCAGTCTCCGTGCACCCCAGTATAATTTAGGGCCAGCCAACAATGCCTTGATTTCTGTTTATAACTCTGATTACATTAATCAGGCTTATAATGTTGTGGAAACCATTCCTACACGAAATAGTATTAAGAGCATTGGCTACGCTTCTGGTAGTGATCGTGTGAATGGCATCAATGTGCCTCAGACGTCGGCCTTGAAAAATAGTGCAGTGGCCTTTAATATCATGGGAACTGTTGGGCAGACAGAGGTCGTAACGCCTGGGAAAATTTATAATGTTTCTTTTGTAGTGACCAATACGGCTAGGCAGTCAGTGACACGAACGCTACGCATTCAGGTTTTGCCGCAAAATGATGGCATTCGTAATCCGATTACGGCTGTGACGACAGCGACTTTTGTCAATGATACTACTAACTTGGCCCAGGCTGAAAAAGAGAAGATTTGGGAAGCGTTTAAGACTGCTAACCCCAATATTGCCACTTCAAAAGACTTCAAGGAATACTCGGTATCAGAAGCAGGTGTGGTGACCATTACCTATAAAGATAACACTACAAATGATGTGACGGCTCCAGTGAAGCGACTTGCAGCACCAACGGTGGAGTCACGCTTGCTGGAGAAAGCCTACACCCAAACGCCTGTAACAGTGACCGGTGCTGAGCCTGGATCGACCGTTGTCTTGTATAATAATGATGATGAAATCGGAACAGCGGTAGCGGATGCTTCTGGACAAGCGATCGTAACACCGAATGCTCCCTTGCAAACGGGTGGAGTAACAGCTAAGACTCGCATTCTGTATGGTGATCATGCAGTTTATTCCGATGCCAGTAATATGGTTGCTGTAACAGATGCCACACGTCCTGAAGTGACGGCTAAGTTGACCGTCAATGGTGTGGAACCGAAATCAACCCCTCTTGAAGGTGGTGGGAAGA
This sequence comes from Streptococcus sp. HMSC061E03, assembly GCF_001813505.1. Taxonomy (NCBI): domain Bacteria; kingdom Bacillati; phylum Bacillota; class Bacilli; order Lactobacillales; family Streptococcaceae; genus Streptococcus; species Streptococcus sp. HMSC061E03. The sequence goes on along the minus strand of NZ_KV812797.1, from coordinate 147,839 downwards.
ATTATACTATTTACGCTGGTGATGATGCGGTTGTGACCTTTACAGCTACTGATGACAGTGGCAAGTTGAAAGAAATGAAAGTCGTTGCACGAGCGGATCTGAACGACAATGCTTTGAACGGGAATTTCTTTGGTAGTAGCCAGTATGGGACAGGTGATATTGCTCCTATCACGGGCGATATTACGGCTACCAGTGCGAACCCTGCAACCATCACAACGACTATTCATTTGAAGGATGATCTTTACCATACCTACCGAAATACATGGCAACGCAACGTCGCGGCTATTGACAATGCCTCCAATATGAACCGTCCAAATGGTTTGGGTGAGATTCGGATTACTCAAGGGCGTCTCGCTGATCGTACGCCAGGTGTGGCGCCGACAAGCACTATTCAGGTGACGAGTCTAACTGCATTGACAGATGCAGATAAGAGCAAGGTGATTGCAGCTGTATCGGCTGTTAATCCAGAGGTGGCCAACCGGATTAAATCCTATACGGTTAATAGCGATGGTACAGTCACCATTACTTATAAAGATAGTACGACCAATGTTGTAGCGGTAAAACTGTCAGATAGCGATCACAGTCAGTCTGTATCAAACAGTCAGAGTGCATCTGCGAAGACTTCGCAATCGATCAGTCAGTCTTTAAGTGCGAAGCAATCACAGAGCGTATCGACTCAGCAGAGCGTTTCATTGAGCCAGTCACTGAGCTCGGTTCGCTCACAAAGTTTGTCAGCTTCACTAAGCCAATCAGCATCGGCAAGCGCATCCGCTCAAGCAAATCTATCTCGCAGTCAATCGTTGAGCAAGGAGATTTCTCAATCTCAATCCGCTTCAACGAGTCAATCTGTATCGACAAGAAAATCTGAATCTGTGAAGGTTTCGGAGTCAGCTTCTGCAAGTGTCAGTGCCTTGCAGTCTGCTTCGGTATCAGCAAGTGTATCCAAAGTGGTTAGCCAGTCTATCTCAAGCTCGACATCCGCTTCAACGAGCGCCTCTGTTTCAGTGAGTCAGTCAGTTTCAGCATCGCTTTCACAGTCGGTATCAGCGTCACTAAGTCAATCGACTCGCGAGTCGGCTTCAAAATCAGTGAGTCAATCGCAGTCGGAGTCTGCATCAGTATCTTTGAGTGAGTCCGCTAGAAAATCAGCATCGTTGAGCACTTCCGTATTAGAGAGTCAATCAACCTCTACTTCGGTGTCGGTTTCAACGTCTGAGTCGGTGTCGACTTCCAAATCAGTATCGACTTCCGAGTCTGTTTCTGTATCTGAATCAGTATCAGCCTCTGAGTCAGTTTCAGCCTCAGAATCAGCATCAACCTCTGAATCAGTTTCAACGTCAGAATCAGTGTCAGCGTCCGAGTCAGCATCTACATCAGAATCAGTATCAACATCCGAATCGGTTTCTACATCTGAGTCAGTTTCAGCCTCAGAATCAGTGTCTGCTTCTGAATCGGCATCAACATCGGAGTCAGTCTCAGCGTCTGAATCTGTGTCAGTGTCCGAGTCAGCGTCAGAATCAATCTCAACCTCAGAGTCGGTTTCAACGTCAGAATCAGTATCAACGTCTGAGTCGGCATCGACGTCTGAGTCAGCGTCAACCTCAGAATCAGTCTCGACCTCTGAGTCAGTTTCAGTCTCTGAATCTGTATCTACGTCTGAGTCAATTTCAACCTCAGAGTTGGCATCTACCTCTGAGTCAGTTTCTGTATCTGAATCAGTCTCAACGTCTGAGTCAATCTCGACCTCTGAATCATTGTCAGCATCGTTGAGCACCTCAGTATCTGAAAGTCAGTCAGTCTCTGCTTCAGTGTCAGTTTCGACTTCAGAGTCGGTTTCAATGTCAGAATCAGCCTCTGCGTCCGAGTCAGCGTCAACTTCTGAATCAGCATCAACCTCTGAGTCAGCATCAGATTCCGAGTCAGTCTCAGCGTCGGAATCAGTGTCAACGTCAGAATCAGTGTCTACATCTGAGTCAGTCTCGACGTCTGAGTTGGTATCTACATCTGAGTCAGTGTCAACATCCGAATCAGCTTCTGCGTCTGAGTCAGTGTCAACTTCTGAATCAGCCTCTGCTTCTGAATCAGTCTCGACCTCTGAGTCAGTCTCGACGTCTGAGTCAGCGTTAACCTCAGAATCGGTGTCTACCTCAGAATCGGTGTCTAAGTCCGAGTCAGCATCAACCTCTGAATCAGTATCTACGTCTGAGTCGGTGTCAACATCCGAATCAGCCTCAACCTCTGAGTCAGTATCAGCATCCGAATCAGTTTCAATATCCGAGTCGGTTTCTGCATCCGAGTCTGTCTCAACATCCGAGTCAATTTCAGCCTCTGAGTCGGTTTCAACATCCAAATCAGTGTCGACCTCAGAATCGGCATCTGCATCTGCATCTGCATCAGAATCAGTGTCAACATCCGAATCAGTCTCAACGTCCGAGTCAGTTTCAACGTCTGAATCAGTATCGGCTTCAGAGTCAGTTTCAACGTCCGAATCGGCATCTACATCAGAATCAGTTTCTGCATCTGAGTCAGCGTCAGCCTCTGAATCAGCGTCAGCCTCTGAGTTAGTTTCAGCCTCTGAGTCGGTCTCAACGTCCGAATCAACATCAGCATCCGAATCGGTTTCAACCTCAGAATCAGTTTCTACATCTGAGTCGGTTTCTGCATCCGAGTCTGTCTCAACC
>NZ_KV812797.1:144517-145058 GCF_001813505.1 Streptococcus sp. HMSC061E03 | reverse complement strand
TCGACCTCAGAATCGGCATCTGCATCTGCATCCGAATCAGTGTCAACATCCGAATCAGCGTCAGCCTCTGAGTCAGTTTCAGTCTCCGAATCGGCATCAACATCCGAATCAGCTTCTGTGTCTGAGTCAGTATCAACATCCGAATCAGCTTCTGCGTCTGAGTCAGTATCAACATCCGAATCTGCATCTGCTTCTGAATCACTCTCGACATCCGAATCAGTATCAACGTCTGAGTCAGTTTCAACGTCCGAGTCAGTATCAACATCCGAGTCGGTTTCTGTATCTGAATCAGTGTCTACGTCTGAATCGGAATCGACATCCGAATCAGTTTCTGCATCTAAGTCGGTTTCTGCATCCGAGTCTGTCTCAACCTCTGAATCAGTTTCAGCGTCTGAGTCAGTTTCAACATCAGAATCATTCTCAGTCTCTGAATCAGCCTCTGCGTCCGAGTCAGCGTCAACTTCTGAATCAGCGTCTGAGTCAGCGTCAGCCTCTGAGTCAGCATCAGTCTCTGAGTCGGCCTCTACGTCTGAGTCGGTTT
>NZ_KV812797.1:137252-144417 GCF_001813505.1 Streptococcus sp. HMSC061E03 | reverse complement strand
GCCTCTACGTCTGAGTCGGTTTCAGCCTCTGAATCAGTATCAACATCCGAGTCAATTTCAGCCTCTGAGTTGGTTTCAACGTCCGAATCAGTCTCGACTTCTGAATCGGCATCAACTTCCGAATCAGTTTCAACGTCCGAATCAGTATCAGCGTCTGAGTCAGTTTCAACCTCTGAATCAGTATCGACATCTGAGTCAGTCTCAGTCTCTGAGTCAGTATCTACGTCCGAATCAGCGTCAGCCTCTGAATCTGAGTCGGTATCAGCATCAGAATCAGCCTCTGCTTCTGAATCAGTTTCAACATCAGAATCAGTCTCAGAGTCCGAATCAGTTTCAACGTCTGAATCGGTTTCTGTATCAGAATCAATCTCGACATCAGAATCATTGTCAGCATCGTTGAGCACTTCAGTATCAGAAAGTCAGTCAGTTTCTACTTCAGTTTCAGTCTCAACATCTGAGTCAGTTTCAGTCTCTGAATCATTGTCAGCCTCTGAGTCGGTTTCAACATCGGAATCAACTTCTGCGTCTGAGTCAGCCTCAACGTCTGAATCAGTGTCTACTTCTGAATCACTTTCAACGTCTGAATCAATCTCGACATCAGAATCATTGTCAGCATCGTTGAGCAATTCAGTATCAGAAAGCCAGTCAGTCTCTACTTCGGTTTCAGTTTCGATGTCAGTATCTGTATCTGAGTCAGCATCGACATCGGAGTCAGTTTCAACGTCCGAATCAGTGTCAGCGTCTGAGTCAGTTTCAGCATCTGAATCGGTATCTACTTCAGAATCAGTTTCAACGTCAGAATCAGTATCAGTGTCCGAATCAGCTTCAACCTCAGTAAGCCAATCAGTGTCAGCATCTGAATCAGCTTCAACCTCAGTAAGTCAATCGGTTTCTACATCCGAATCAGTATCAGCGTCTGATTCAGAATCAGCGTCCGAATCAGTATCGACATCTGAGTCAGTGTCAACGTCCGAATCAGTATCGACATCTGAGTCAGTCTCGACGTCTGAGTCGGCATCTACATCTGAGTCAGTTTCAACCTCAGAATCAGTATCAGCGTCGGAATCTGTCTCAACGTCTGTGTCAGCGTCTACCTCAGAATCAGTTTCGACATCCGAGTCAGTCTCAACATCTGAATCAATCTCGACCTCCGAATCATTGTCAGCTTCGTTGAGCAGTTCAGTATCAGAAAGTCAGTCAGTCTCTACCTCGGTTTCGACATCAGTATCTGTATCTGAGTCAGCATCATTGAGTACCTCTGCACCTGAATCAACTTCAACATCAGTAAGTACTTCAGTTTCAGTGAGTCAATCACAATCAGGATCAACATCTGGTAGCGGTTCATACTCTAACTCAATGAGCCAATCAATTTCTCATTCAGAGTCATTGTCTGCATCAGAATCAGCAAGTGGTTTACAAAAACACAGCCAATCTGTGGCCCTTCCGAATACTGGCGAAACAGGATCTGTAACATCAGCTCTTCTTGGGGTTGTTACAGGGTTAGCTGGAATTGCTGGACTTACCCGACGTAAAAAGAAGGGGAACTGATCTAGTAGGAAATATCATTTTTTTCGAGTGAATCTCATAGGAGATTCACTTTTTTTCTAGTAGAATGAGGTGTTTTTAATGTGTTACAAAAAAATTTGAAAATTAAACGATAATATATAAGTTTTTTGTAGCAAATTACTTGAATCTACGTAGTATTGCTGTATAATGAATAATGACTACAATGTAAGGGGAATATCATGCAATTTAAGCGTTCAAAAGGAAACTTTCGTGAAACAGATCGTGTCGTACGCTTCAAATTAATTAAATCAGGAAAAAATTGGCTTCGAGCATCAACAGCTGCTCTAGGCCTCTTTCGCGTGGTGCGTGGGCAAGTGGAGGAGACCATCATTGCCAACGTGCAGCAAGATCAAATAGAAAGTCAAAAGCATAACCAAGCCTTCTTAAAAGGTTTGATTACGGTAGGGACTGTTTTTGGTGGTGCTGTGCTTGCTACGACTGCTAAGGCGGAGGATGCAACATCACTTGCACCAATGGTTTCTGAGACAAAAGAGGAAACCTTGGCAGAAGTGGATAGTGTGGTCTTAGGAAATACCTCTACCCAGTCTTCAGAATCCAGCTCTGTTTCAGGATCAACTAGTTTTTCTACATCTGAGAGTGCGTCTGCTTCGATCAGTGAATCCACCTCTTTGTCCTTGAGCGAAGTTGGATCAACTGCATTATCAACGGCACTTAGCGAGTCTGCTCAAGCTCTAGAGTCAGAAGCAGGTATTGAGGAGCCGACTAGTTTAGAAGAAGCTACTGTTTTAGAACAAAATACCTCTGAAGCTGAATTGCTCCAAGAAATTGCAGGGAATTACGCATCTAAAATGACGGACACCGATCGCCGAGCAGTGGTCGAAGCGGTCATTAACAAAGTGCAGGCTGAAGTGGCTGCAAGCAATAACTTGATCCACACCAATGCCAGTGCGCAAGCTTATGCTGACCAGCGCGATCGTTTGGAGAAAGCTGTCGATGAGATGATGACGACCTTGACAGCTGCAGGTTTTGTGGGAAATACGAATATAGATGGGAAACCTGCGATCTCTGCTCAGTTGGCTCCTCTAGCTGAGGAAACATACTTGGCTGATGATGTATTGGATATGACCCCGAACCCAGAAGATCCCAATGGTGCGAGTGTAGAAGATCCTACACTTGACACACCAGGATATGCTAAGGATCCTCATCTAGATAAAGATCTCTTAAGATTTTCGCCTGAAGAGTTGAAAAATTTTTTAGGTGACCCCTACACCAATCGTTATACATTTGGTATTTGGGACTTTGTGAATAAACAAGGAGAGTCACTTGGTTACTATGCGACTATGTCGATTGATATCAGTGAGATAGATCCGGAAAAGCATAAGGCAATGGATGTTTATTTCCGCATTGTCCGAAAATCAGATGGGGCTGAAATTTTTTCACAAACTGTATCTCCAGAAGGATATGGCCAAGATATTCAATTACCAAAAGAAGTACTAATTGGTCAGGCTCCCCTTGGGAACAAGGTTTTTAATTCGGAACCTTCTACAGGTAATGGGACCTTTGGAATGCTGACGAATTTTATTCCGGAACAGGCTTTCTTATTCCGGAGTATTTATGATGTCATGACGCCTGAGAATCAAGGGCAATTGATTAGGACGTATCCTAGTATCAAAATTCCATCTATGATGGGACAACAATCGACCTTCTATAGAGAAGTGGACCCGAATGGTAGATGGTTTAATGGGCAATATGAACCAACGGGGAAAGAAAGATCCTTACTAGAGTATAGAATCTACGGATTGGAAGGCCAGCATTATACAGCTTCCAATCCACGCGAATTTCCTGGTTATGTACAGGTCCCAGCGCACACCGTGTTCCCGAATCGTAAAAGTGGGGTGTTCGATAATAGTAAGAATGGGAAATCAAGAATTGAACTATTAGGGGATGCGCGTGAGCATTTCATTAAAAGTGAAGTTGTCACCCTTAATCAAAATGGTGATTATTCTCTTCGCTACTATGTTTTAGATCCTTCTAAAATCCATGATGTTAGTAGTGGTGATGTAGGAAATGCTAAGGTAACCGATGTATATACACTTGTTTATGAAAAAGAATTTAAACAAGATAGTACGGATAACCTTTCAGATTTAGGTGGAATTCGTAAAGTTGAAAGTAAAAATAAGGATTATTTCCTGAATGTTACACCAAGACGAATAGATTACCAACATTTTGAGTTGGATATCACAGGTTGGTTCTCTAGTAAGGAGACAGTTACTTACACTGATGAAAAAACAGGAATAGAATATACTGTTCCAAAACCATTCACGGAACTTCCAAAATCAACATACCTCGATAAAAATACGACCATGGTCGTTGGAGAAGATGCAACACCTCAAGGAGCAGATGGTTTTTCCAACTTCAAACAAACGATCAAAAAAATAGTAGATTCATACCCCTTAACGAGTGTGAATTATTACTATCGAAAGATGACACCGTCAGAATCTGCTTCACAATCTCAAAACTTCTCGATTTCAACTTCAGAGTCACTAGTTTCAGAATCCATTTCATCTTCTCAATCTGTTTCGGTCAGTGAGTCCGTTTCCTTGTCACAAGCATCTAGCTCCGCCAGTCAATCAGATTCACAGGTTTCAACCTCGATTTCCTTGTCACAATCTGTATCGACAAGCGAATCCAACTCGTTGGTTCAGGAATCGATCTCCACTAGTCAGTCAGAGTCGTTGCTTCAGGAATCCGTATCGGCTAGCCAATCAGACTCGTTAGTACAAGAATCCGTATCTGCCAGCCAGTCAGAGTCATTGATTAAGGAATCTGTATCTGCTAGTCAGTCAGAGTCATTGGTTCAGGAATCTGTATCAGCGAGTCAATCAGAGTCGTTGATTAAAGAATCCGTTTCGGCCAGTCAGTCTGAATCGTTGGTTCAGGAATCTGTATCCGCCAGTCAGTCAGACTCCTTGGTTCAAGCCTCAGTTTCTGCTAGTCAATCAGACTCGTTGGTTCAATCGTCGGTTTCAGCAAGCCAGTCAGAGTCCTTGATTCAAGCATCAGTTTCCGCCAGTCAGTCAGAGTCGTTGCTTCAGGAATCCGTATCGGCCAGCCAGTCTGATTCCTTGGTTCAAGAATCAGTTTCTTCAAGCCAATCTGAGTCGCTTGTTCAAGAGTCGATTTCAGCGAGTCAATCAGAGTCATTGATTAAAGAATCTGTATCAGCTAGTCAATCCGACTCACAATCAAAAGCAGCATCAGCATCTAAGAGTGAGTCTGAAAAAGCCTCGAAATCTGTTTCGTTGAGTCAGTCGGTATCCTTATCTAATTTAGCATCTAGATCAATTTCTGTGTCTCAATCGCAGTCAACATCGGCGGTTGGATCGGAGGAAGTGGTTTCTCAACTGATTTCCTTGTCACAATCTATTTCGATGAGCAAAAAGCTGTCAGAATCCGTTTCAGCCAGCCAGTCTGAGTCGTTGATTCAAGCATCAGTTTCTGCCAGTCAGTCAGAATCCCTGGTCCAAGAGTCAGTTTCTGCAAGCCAGTCCGATTCGCTGATACAAGCCTCAGTATCTGCCAGCCAATCAGAGTCGTTGGTTCAAGCCTCAGTCTCCGTCAGTCAATCCGACTCGCTGATTCAAGAATCAGTTTCTACGAGTCAATCCGAGTCGCAAGTTCAAGATTCGGTTTCAGCCAGCCAATCAGAGTCACTGGTACAAGCCTCAGTATCTGCCAGCCAATCAGAGTCGTTGGTTCAAGCCTCAGTCTCCGTCAGTCAATCAGACTCGCTGATTCAAGAATCAGTTTCTGCGAGTCAATCCGACTCGTTGGTTCAGGCATCTGTATCGTCTAGCCAATCAGAATCCTTGGTACAAGCGTCCGTTTCTGCGAGTCAATCAGACTCGCTGGTTCAGGCATCTGTATCGTCTAGCCAATCCGATTCGTTGCTCAAAGAATCCGTATCAGCTAGTCAATCTGATTCCTTGGTTCAATCGTCGGTTTCCGCAAGTCAGTCCGAGTCATTGGTTCAGGAATCCGTTTCGACCAGCCAGTCTGATTCGTTGGTTCAAGAATCAGTTTCTTCAAGCCAATCTGAGTCGCTGGTTCAAGAGTCGATTTCAGTGAGTCAATCCGACTCACAATCAAAAGCAGCATCAGCATCTAAGAGTGAGTCTGAAAAAGCCTCGAAATCTGTTTCGTTGAGTCAGTCGGTATCCTTATCTAATTTAGCATCTAGATCAATTTCTGTGTCTCAATCGCAGTCAACATCGGCGGTTGGATCGGAGGAAGTGGTTTCTCAACTGATTTCCTTGTCACAATCTATTTCGATGAGCAAAAAGCTGTCAGAATCCGTTTCGTTGAGTCAGTCAGAGTCATTGGTTCAGGAATCCGTATCGGCTAGCCAATCAGCCTCGTTGGTACAAGCATCAGTTTCTACGAGTCAATCCGAGTCGCAAGTTCAAGATTCGGTTTCAGCCAGCCAATCAGAGTCACTGGTTAAAGCCTCAGTTTCAGCAAGTCAATCAGAGTCTTTGATTCAAGCTTCGGTTTCTGCAAGTCGGTCAGAGTCATTGATTCAGGCATCGGTATCAGCGAGTCAATCCGATTCCTTGATTAAAGAATCAGTTTCTTCAAGCCAATCCGATTCGCTGGTACAAGAGTCGATTTCAGCCAGCCAATCCGATTCGCTGGTTCAAGCATCTGTATCTGCCAGTCAGTCCGATTCGTTGGCACAAGAATCCGTTTCCACCAGCCAGTCAGACTCGTTAGTACAAGCATCCGTTTCAGCAAGCCAATCAGAATCACTAGTCCAAGCGTCAGTTTTGGCAAGTGAATCAAATTCATTGGCTCAAGAATCGATCTCAGCAAGCCAATCAGACTCGTTGGTTCAGGCATCTGTATCGTCTAGCCAATCAGAATCCTTGGTACAAGCCTCGGTTTCTGCGAGTCAATCAGACTCGCTGGTTCAAGCATCTGTATCGTCAAGCCAATCCGATTCGTTGCTCAAAGAATCCGTATCAGCTAGTCAATCTGATTCCTTGGTTCAAGCGTCGGTTTCCGCGAGTCAATCCGATTCGCTAGTTCAAGAGTCAGTTTCCGCGAGTCAATCTGAGTCCTTGATTCAAGCATCAGTTTCCGAAAGTCAATCGCAATCTACTTCTGATATCGAATCTAAGTCTCAAATTACAGAATCTATGTCCTTTTCTCGTTCTGATTCAATGAGTCAGTCGGAATCGCAAGTATCGACTGATTTGCAATCAACATCATTGAGTCAATCAGAATCGTTGGTGCGAGAGTCAGTTTCTGCGAGTGAATCGGAATCATTGGTTCAGGAGTCTGTATCGGCCAGTCAATCAGAGTCGCAGGTTCAAGCCTCAGTATCTGCTAGCCAATCGGATTCGTTGGTTCAAGCATCTGTATTGACCAGCCAATCAGAATCGCTAGTTCAAGAGTCGATTTCAGCTAGTCAATCAGACTCGTTAGTACAAGAATCCGTTTCGGCAATTCAATCCGACTCCTTGGCCCAAGCATCCGTTTCAGCAAGTGAATCAGAATCCTTGGTTCAGGACTCCGTTTTAGCTAGTAAATCAGAGTCTTTGGTTCAAGCGTCCGTTTCGGCTAGCCAATCAGAGTC
>NZ_KV812797.1:99270-137152 GCF_001813505.1 Streptococcus sp. HMSC061E03 | reverse complement strand
GAGTCATTGGTTCAGGAATCTGTATCTGCCAGCCAGTCAGACTCGCTGATTCAAGCATCCGTTTCAGCAAGTCAATCTGATTCTTTGATCCAAGCTTTGGTTTCTGCCAGTCGATCGGATTCGTTGGTTCAGTCATCGGTATCTGCTAGTCAATCTGAATCGCTGGTACAAGCGTCCGTTTCGGCTAGCCAATCAGAGTCATTGGTTCAGGAATCTGTATCTGCCAGTCAATCCGAGTCGCAGGTTCAAGCTTCAGTATCTGCTAGCCAATCGGATTCGTTGGTTCAAGCATCTGTATTGACCAGCCAATCAGAATCGCTGGTTCAGGCCTCGGTATCTGCCAGCCAGTTCGATTCGCTAGTTCAAGCTTCTGTCTTAACAAGCGAATCTGCTTCAACGTCCATGCCAGTATCTGAATTTCCTTTGACGAGTGTTTCAGATTCTATAAGCGCATCATCGACAGAGAGTCAATCCTTATCGCAGGAAATTTCTGAATGGATCAGTGTGTCTTATGCGTCAAGTTTCTCTGCTGTGACAAGTTCTTCGGAGTCTGTCGTGTCTTCGTTTGGCACCTCTTACTCAGAATCTCCATCAGATGCAAGCTCACTAACTGCGACGCACTCTTCCGGACCTGCTCTTCCAGAGACAGTTGCCCATCCTTCATCTAATATTCTTGCTACAGGAGCTTCCATTCTTCTGTCTGGATTAGCCCTTTTAGGAATTCGGAAAAAAGATGGCAAATAAAACCTTAAAAGACCGGAATGAACCGGTCTTTTATTGATCTAGAATGTCTAAGAAGTTGGGAAATATGTTATAATGAATGAGGAAGTTTTCGTTGAGGGATATGAAAAAGGTTACTTTGTGAAAAGCTCTGTTTGCCTTCATATCTTCAGAAAATATGGGATTAAAAAAGAAGAGTCAGAGGAAAGAGATGAAAATTCATTTTACAAATTTATTTGGGCAATCTTCGAAAAGTGTTGCCCTGATGGCACAAAACGATATCATGAATGTCGTTCGTGAACTTGGGGTTAATGAATTAGGGATCTACTTTTATGATCATAGCAACGAACCAGCTAGCGAATTGAATTCGCGGATGGATGGGATTTTAGCAGGCGTTGCTTTTGGGGATATTGTCTTCGTTCAATCTCCTTCTTGGAATGGAATTGAGTGGGACCGCCGTTTGGTTGATAAGTTAAAACTCCTTCAAACCAAGTTGGTCATGTTTATCCACGATGTCCCACCGCTTATGTTTGAGAGTAATTATTACCTGATGCCCAACTATATCGACATGTACAATCAGAGTGATCTGGTCGTTGTTCCATCAGAGCAAATGTACCATCGTCTAGTATCAGAAGGGCTTACAGTTAAAAAATATGTGGTACAAAAGTTGTGGGATTTGACCCACAGTTTGGATCTCTATACCCCGCAATTTGAGAAAAAACTGATCTTCTCAGGAAATCCTTCGCGTTTCCCTCATATCATCGACTGGAAATATGATACACCCCTTCATGTCTATACCGAACCAGTTGAAGGAGTTGATTATTCCAAGGTCCATATTGAAGGCTGGCGAACCAAGCAAGAGTTGCTTTTGGAGCTTTCTAAGGGTGGTTTTGGGCTGGTCTGGGGAAATTCAGAGAACCCCGAGGATGAGCGAGATTACTACAAAGAAAATATTTCCTACAAATTATCGACTTACTTATCCGCAGGTCTTCCGGTAGTCGTGCCAGACTATTTGTCAAATGCAGACTATATTCGAGAAAAAGGGCTTGGCTTTGTAGCATCCAGTCTTGAAGAAGCCAATCGTTTGGTTCAAGACTGCACAGAGGAAACGTATGCCCAAATGGTCCAAAAAGCTCACTATACTTCTTATTTGGTCCGCAATGGCTATTTTACAAAGAAATTATTCGTCGATACCATCATGGTCTTGGGTGAATAACATTCAATAAACAATCCTTTAGATAAACATCTGAAGGATTTTTTGTTGAATACGGTACCAAATGGGGAATTTGAAATATTATCAAATATTAGTGACAAATGAGTTTGGAAAAGTCGCAAATTATGGTAAAATAAGTTGAGATAAAATGCTCTAAAGGCACATATTTAAAGGCTGTTTCCCTGGTGAAAGAGTCAAAATGAGTAAGAGAAAGTTTAAAAGAAATGTTAAAACGATCTGAAGTAGGAAAGAGATTTTGTTGGACGATATTTTTCGTCTTTATTTATGTTTTGGGAAGTAAAATTTCCCTGCCTTTTGTTGACTTATCAAAGGCCTTGAGACTCAATGAGGGAACGACAACGGGCTTGCAGCTCTCAAGCGCTGTGATGGGGGGAAACCTTCGCGGAATGTCGATCTTTTCGATCGGTCTATCCCCATGGATGTCTTCCATGATTTTGTGGCGGATGTTTACCGTTTCAAAACGCTTTAACCTCGAAAAAACTAGCACGGAGATAGTGGAGCGGCGAAAGATGTACGTGACCTTGGCGCTCGCTATTGTCCAGTCTTTGGCAGTGGCCATGTATCTCCCCTTGAAGACAGGGTTGAACCCTGGACTTGTCATTGCGGTCAATACCATGATTATGGTGGCCGGAGCCTTCTTTTTAGTTTGGCTCTCCGATCTAAATGCCGCTTTGGGGCTTGGAAGTTCTGTTGTGATCATGATGGCTGGGATGGTTATGTATCTGCCAGAAGACGTGATGCAGACCCTTTCAAATGTCAATAATATCCCAGAAATCGCTTATGTTCTGGGCGTGATTTTCATCTTGATTTTTGTCTATGTGGCAGTCTTGGTGGAATATTCTAAGTACCAGATTCCTGTCAATAAATTAGGGATCCACAACAACTTGAAAAGTTATACTTTTTTGGATATCAAGCTTAACCCGGCAGGAGGGATGCCCTTCATGTACGCCATGACCTTGGTGTCCATTCCTCAGTATGCTATGCTCTTGATCTTGTCAATGGATTCCAATGCCAAGTGGGCTGCTCGTTTAGCCAAACACTTGGTGATGGGAGATCCGATTTGGATTCTTCTTTACATTCTGATGATCGCCCTTCTCTCTTTTGCTTTTGCCTTTGTCAATGTGAATGGAGAAGAAATTGCAGATAAGATGATGAAGGCTTCCGAGTATATCGATCATGTCTATCCTGGAGCAGATACACGTCGCTATATCAATAAAATTGTGCTACGCTTGACGGTTTTTGGGACTTTGTATCTGATCCTCTTCACGGCGCTTCCTTTTTCTCTCTTGTTATGGGATAAGGATCTTTTGCGCTTGACCATGATTCCAGGAACCTTCCTCATGTTTGTCGGGATGATTTACAATATCCGAGAAGAAATTCGTGCCCTTCGTGTGAATCAACGTTATACAAGAATATTCTAGGAGTAACCATGTATTATTTTGTACCAGCCTGGTATGGAACGGACCGCATCTGGCAGCAAACCGCTACCCCTTGGTACTGGATGCGAGAGTCCATTGAATTTGACGATACCATTAATCAAGTTCGTATTTTTCAAGAAGCAGAAATGGATCGGATCTTATTGCTGCCTCAATATAGTCCACAACTGCGCTATTTTTTGCACCGCCAAGATTTGTTAGAGACAGATGTGCTTTCGATTTTTGATAAGATCCAACAGGTTCCGTCTGATTTGGCTATGCGCCCAGTTCAGCTTCAGGACATCGAATGGCCGAGTGAGACCACTTTTTCCTATACTCCCTTTTTGGTGATGGCATTTCGAAAGGGCCACCACCTAGCAAAAATTGATATGGGAGTGGATGGAAACCTTCTCTCTTTGACCCGTTATAAGAATGACGAGATCAGCTACATCGAGTACTTAGATGATCGTGGCTTTATCTCTAGTAGAATCTACTACAATGAGGGAAAACCCTATTTCCAAGAGTATCTGAGTTTTGATGGGCAATGGGTTTTGAGAGAGATGTTGATCGAAGAGAACCACTCCGTCATGGTCAATGAAGCTTTCTTTCCTGCCTTCAAAAAAGAAAGCTATGCCAATATGGGAGAAGTTGTAGCTGAAAAGATGAAGGAACAGTTGGCAGCCTTGGTACCAGGACGAGATCAGTTGGTCTTAGCTGCTCATCCAGCAAATTTGGCTTTTTTACAGGATACAGCAAGTAGCGTCAAGAAAGTCTTGTCCTTCTATGGGGATCGCCAGCCCTTATCTGCTGAAAACTTTGCCCTCTATTTTGATATGATTGATGCCCAGCTCTTGATTACAGATAGTGAAAAAACCAAAGAAGCGATTGGGGTCTTTTCTCCTAGCTTGGCTCAAAAGACACACCGGATTACCTCTTTTGACTCCCGCCTTCGTTTGGGATCTAGTCAGGAGCGCAAGGAATCGAAGATTTACTTTTATGTCAATGAAGCCGAGCTTCCAAGTAAGAGCCAGCTCAAGAAGGTTCTGGAGGTCTTGGCGCAACATCCTTTATTTGAAGTTGTTTTTGCATTTTACAATGGATCACCGGAGCGTGTTAAGGAATTAGAAGGGCAACTCGAGGAATTGATCGCTAGCGAGCAGGACTTGCATCTGGTTCAATCACCAGCCCAAATGGAAGGGCTTGGGGAAAACCAGATCATCGATGAAGAGTCTGTACAAGACGCACCGGACTATCGCTTTGTAGTTAAGAATTTTTCAAATGAAAATGACATTATTCAAGAGTTGGAAAAAACACGCTTGATCGTAGATTTAAGCGAGGAACCCAACCTCTATACGCAGATTGCAGGGATCTCTGCTGGGATTCCTCAAGTCAACCGCGTCCAGACAGAATATGTCGATCATTTGAAAAATGGTTATGTCTTATCAAAGGGAGACAAGGAATTAGAGAAGGCGATTACTCACTTTTTATTGGAATTGAAGCCTTGGAACGAAGCCTTGGTCTACTCGATCGAAAAAATTCAAGAATACACCGGTCAACGCTTGATCGAGAAATGGGAAGGATGGATGAAAGAACGTCATGGATAAAAAATTACAAATACCCCATATTCTCCAAATCGGCTCAAGCAGTTGGCGAGATCAGGTGGAGCTTCCTGCTGGACTAGGCTGGCACTTTTTTCAAGCTGCCGCTCTTCCATCGCTCAAAGAGTATATGGAAGAAGAGGAAATCTCCAAATTCAAAGCCTTGATTCTAGAAAAGCCAGAAGATTTACTAGCTCTAGGAGAAGACCTGGCTTATTTCCAGCCTTATACCGTTTTTTATGATCAAAGCTATGAACTAGAGGCGCCTTCTGACGAATTGGCCCACCTCTTAAGGCTCAAGCAAGCAAGGTCCTGGGATTTCTCAAACAAGCATCAATTTCTCTATGTCTTAGAGCGCTTTTTATACGACAATCAATATGGAGATGCCTTTACGGTTCGTGACCTGCGAGTGAGACCGGATTTTGCTGGCCAGCAAACGGTGCTGGGGCAACATTTTCTGAAGTTAGATGGATCTTACGGTGAAGAGTTTACACCGATTGCTCAGTGGGTCTACAACTACGTGTATGATGCTAGTCGTCCCATCAATTTTTGGTTGGAATATGAAAAAGATCCAAGCTGTCAGCTGCAATTGCGGATTCAATTTTACCGCTTTGGTGCTCTGGGAGAGTGGGTCAAAGATGCAGTCTTTTCAGAAGAAGAGATGGCACAACCACTAGAATTGGATGGAGCAGAACCTTATTACCTAGCCTTTTCGCTGGAAGCAAAAGGAGAAGGGACGCTTACGATCGGAGCCTTGCATAAGCGCTTGTCACATGGTCCTTTAGGAGAGATGACCGTAGGAGCTAAGACGCTACGGGACCACAAACGCCAAGAAATTTTTGCTTATTTCCATCCTGGCGATATGAAGCCGCCTTTAAACATTTATTTCTCTGGGTATCGCCCGGCCGAAGGTTTTGAAGGGTTTGGGATGTTGCGTGCGATGGGGAGTCCCTTTATTCTCTTTTCTGACCCAAGACTGGAAGGTGGATCCTTCTATATGGGCTCAGAAGAATTGGAAAATCAAGTCACTGCCTTTATTGATCAGCACTTGGACTTGCTCGGCTTTGAGCCAAAAGATATGAATTTCTCAGGCTTGTCCATGGGGACCTTTGGTGCCCTTTACTATGGTGCCCTTTATTCTCCTCATGCGATCTTGGTCGGAAAACCCATTGTCAACCTGGGGGATGTCGCTGCCAATCTGAAATTTAAACGTCCAGATGAGTTTGGAACATCCCTAGATATGATGCAGTTGATCATTGGTCAAGTGTCGCAAGAAGGGATCGGTCAGCTGAATCAACGTTTCTGGGACCGGTTTAACCAGGCAGATTTCAAGGATACGATTTTAGCCCTTGCCTATATGAGGGATGATGACTATGACCAGCAGGCTTATCCAGATATTTTAGAGGCCTTGTATGAATTGCCGGTTCGTATTATCAGCACTAGCCGTGCCGGTCGACACAATGATGCGAGTGGTCCGATCATTGAGTGGTTTGTGACCCAGTACAAAGAAATCATGGAAAGAGACTTTGGAAGAAACCAATGATAAAAATAAAAGAAAATGAAAGCAGACGAATCTACTGGGGCGATACTGTTCTAGCAGATTATCTTTGGGGGTCGACCATTCAGGCGACTGCCCAAGGAAGCGTTCAGTTTCAGAACCCCCTCATGCCATCTGGTCAAGTGCTGAAAACTTGGCATTCGCAGACAAATTTTGGCGCAACTCGTCAAATTCCGAGTCTGCCCCTGCTCAAAAGAGAGCAAGATTATGAACTGGTTATCACGATGGAAGCGACTCCCGCTCATACCGTTATGGTAGAAATCATCTTTAAAGATCGCTTTGGAGAGGTCGTTGGCCGTCGAGTAACCGCAGAAGGTCGCTTGCCGTTTACCTATCCAGATCAAGCATACGCCTATGAAGTACGCTTGCTC
This sequence comes from Streptococcus sp. HMSC061E03, assembly GCF_001813505.1. Classification (NCBI taxonomy): domain Bacteria; kingdom Bacillati; phylum Bacillota; class Bacilli; order Lactobacillales; family Streptococcaceae; genus Streptococcus; species Streptococcus sp. HMSC061E03. The sequence goes on along the minus strand of NZ_KV812797.1, from coordinate 130,256 downwards.
AGTGCAGGTTTGCAAGAGTTTACCTTCCACTATTTCACGATTCAACCAATATCGTCTGAGGGAGCAGAAGTTCTCGAATAGACGAACATCACTGCAAAAAAAGAGGATTACATTGGATTACGTTAAATTAAGAAACATCAAAAAAATCTTAAAAGAAGTCAATAGCTGGAAGGATGACATGGCCCGCTTGACGGATCGACAACTACAGGAGAAGACTGTGGAATTTCGGGAACGTCTAGCTAAGGGTGAGACCTTGGATGATCTCTTGCCGGAAGCATTTGCGGTTGCGCGGGAAGCTGATAAACGGGTCTTGGGCATGTTTCCTTATGACGTGCAAGTCATGGGAGGAATTGTCCTCCACCAAGGCAATGTCGCTGAAATGAATACCGGTGAAGGAAAGACCTTGACGGCAACTATGCCGGTTTATCTCAATGCCTTAGAGGGCAAAGGGGTCATGGTTATTACGACCAATACCTATCTGGCAACTCGGGATGCAGAAGAGATGGGACAGGTCTACCACTTTTTGGGCTTGACTGTTGGAGTTCCCTTGAAACAATCAGAAGACGAAGAATTAGATCCAGAAGTCAAACGGGAGATTTACCGGTCAGATGTCATTTATACGACTAATACTAGTCTGGGCTTTGACTATTTAACAGAGAACTTGACGGCTTCTGCAGATGGCCAGTTTTTAGCAGACTTCAATTACGCCATTGTCGATGAGATTGATTCGGTGCTTCTAGATAGTGCCCAGACTCCCTTGATTATTTCTGGTTCTCCTCGGGTTCAGTCCAACCTTTATGGGATTATTGATACCCTGATCCAAACCTTCAAAGAAGGGGAAGACTTCAAGTTTGATGAAGAAAAGAAACGAGTTTGGTTGACTCGAAAAGGAGCTCATGCAGCAGAAGCCTTTCTAGCCATTCCCAACCTCTATGATCCCCAATACCGTGACTTGGTCCGCCATATCAGCCTAGCCCTGCAGGCCAATAAAAACTTTATTAAGGATAAGGATTATGTCATTCATCCCAATGTTGAAGGGCAACCGGAGATTGTCTTACTAGACCAGGCGACGGGTCGCTTGATGGAAATGACCCGCTTGCAAGGAGGACTCCACCAGGCGATTGAAGCCAAAGAGGGTCTCAAGCTGACCCAAGAAACACGGGCCATGGCTTCTATTACTTACCAAAACCTCTTTAAGATGTTTCGGAAGTTGGGAGGCATGACCGGGACTGGGAAGGTCGCTGAGGCAGAGTTTCTTGATACCTATGCTATGTCAGTGATCAAGATCCCAACCAATCGCAAGAAGATCCGCAAAGATTTGCCGGATGAAATCTATCAGACCTTGCCGGAGAAAATCGTGGCTTCTCTGGATTATGTGAAGAAGGTCCATGAAAAGGGTAATCCGATTCTGGTCTTTGCCGGATCGGTTGAAATGTCGATTCTTTATTCGAATCTTCTTTTGCGGGAAGGGATCCCTCACAATCTTCTCAATGCTAACAATGCTCCTCGAGAGGCCCAGATCATTAAGGAATCAGGTCGAAAAGGAGCCGTGACGGTTGCGACCTCAATGGCCGGTCGGGGAACTGATATCAAGTTGGGACCAGGAGTCGCTGAGTTAGGTGGCTTGGTGGTTGTTGGGACTGAGCGGATGATGAACCAGCGGATTGACCTTCAAATTCGTGGACGTTCAGGTCGTCAAGGAGATCCCGGTTTGACCAAGTTCTTCGTCTCTTTGGAAGACGATTTGATGAAAAACTGGGGGCCAGACTGGATCCAGGATACCTATCAAGACTATGATGTGGATGAGCGGATTGGTTCAGCCAAAGCTCTGACCAAGCGCAAGTATAGAAACTTGGTGGAACGGGCCCAAAATGCTAGTGAAAGTTCTGGTCAGGCCAGTCGTCGGATGACGTTAGAATTTGCGGAAAGCATGAACATTCAGCGTGCCATCGTCTACGAAGAGCGCGACCGCTTGATCAAACAAGAAGGACGCTTGGATGATATCGTTGAAAAAGTGCTTCGTTCCGTCTTTTCAAGTGTAGCCCATAAAAAAGAATACAAGGAACCGGTAGCTTTTTATCGCTATATGTTAGACAATGTTAGTTACCAAGTGGATCCGGAAAAGGCCCACCAAACCTTCCGTAGCAAGAAAACCAAAGAGAATTTCTTATGGGAGATTGCTAAAAGCGAGTTGGAAGCTAAGTATGAGATCTTAGGCACCGATGAAGTGATCGCCCAATTCCAGCGCATGGCCATCCTAAAAGCTATCGATGAAAACTGGGTCGAGCAGGTAGACTATCTGCAACAATTGCGCATGGCGCTCTCTGGTCAGTACACCAGTCAGAAAAACCCTTTGGTAGAATTTTTCCAAGAAGCCTACCAATCCTTTGAACGAATGAAAGAGGCGGCCAAAGAACAAATGGTCCGCAATCTCTTACTGAGTCGAGTAGAAATCAATAAAAAAGGGGAAATTGTCTTGCATTTCCCATAAAAGAGGACATTATGACAGTATACAATATCAACCTTGGAATCGGTTGGGCCAGCAGTGGTGTTGAGTATGCCCAGGCCTACCGTGCCCAGTTGTTACGCAATATCCATCAACCAGCCAAGTTTGTTTTTATGGATATGATCTTAGCCGATAATATCCAGCATTTAACAGAAAATATCGGTTTTAAAAATGATGAAATCATCTGGCTCTATAGCCATTTTACAGATATAAAAATTGCGCCAACGACCTATACCATTGATCAGGTCTTAGCAGGTTTTGCCGGAAAACCGACTCGGGAAGAAGTCGACGGCAAGATCAAGCGCTTCTTTTATGAGGACCAGGACAATTTTTTGACCTGCTACCTGCGCGAAGAAAACAGTCCTTATGTCGAACGCTGCGAGTACGTGTCTAGAGGGATTTTGGTGAGAAAGGATTATTTCTCCTATACCCGCTATTGTACAGAGTATTTCATTCCTAAGAACAACCAAGCCAACTTGATTGAGCGCCGCTTTTACAATGAAGACGGGACGGTTGCCTACAGCATGCAGATGGCGGATGGCCGCGAAATCTATCGTTTCCCAGATCGCTATCTAGTTGGTCGCCAAGAATTGATCCGCTACTTCATGCAAACCCTTCAATTGACCAAACAAGATCTGGTGATTTTGGATCGGGAAACCAATATCGGTCAGCCTATCTTTGAAGAAGCGCAAAAAGCCCGCCTGGGTGTGGTCGTCCATGCAGAGCACTTCAGTGCCAATAATGTTGACGATCAGTATATCCTGTGGAACAACTACTACGAGTACCAATTTACCAATGCTGACAAGGTGGACTTCTTTATTGTTGCGACCGACCGTCAAAAAGAAATCTTAGCCGAGCAGTTTGCCAAATACACCAACCATCAGCCAGCCATCTATACCATTCCAGTTGGGAGTCTTGCAAGCTTGCCACAAAACGAAAATCGCACCCCATTTTCTATGATTACTGCCTCTCGTTTGGCGACAGAAAAGCATATTGACTGGTTAGTGCGAGCAGTGGTTCGCGCCAAAAAAGAATTGCCAGAACTGTCTTTTGATATCTATGGAAAAGGTGGAGAAGAAGGCAAGCTGCGTTCTCTGATTGATGAATTGGGGGCGGCAGACTATATCCATCTCAAAGGGCATGCCAATCTAGAGAAAATTTATAAGAATTATGAGGTTTACCTGTCAGCGTCGACTAGTGAAGGCTTTGGGTTGACCTTGATGGAAGCGATTGGTTCTGGACTTCCGATTATCGGTTTTGACGTTCCTTATGGCAACCAGACCTTTGTCACAGAAGGGGAAAATGGCTATCTCATTCCGCCTTCAGCAGATCAAGTGGTCGACCAGATCGCTGCTGCCTATGCGGAAAAAATGATCCAGCTATACAAAAAAGATGATCTAGCCAGCATGCGTCAAGCATCTTATGCGCGTGCAGAAGACTTTTTGACCAGCCGAGTAGAAGAAGCTTGGGCACAATTGATAGAAGAGGTGACACATGCTGAACGTATTTGATAGTTATTCTCGTGAAAGCCAAGACTTGCTCCACTCCATGAAAGAGTCTGGTTTTGACCACCCGACCGTTGTTTTGGAGCCAAACGGTTTCTTACCAGACGGTGTCGAGTCTCCCTTTATCTATTTCTTAGGACAACCAAAAGGAGAGAAGCGCGGACGCTACTTTAATGAAGTTCCAGTGCCTGATTTCTGGGAAGTTTCTGGGGATAACAGTTCGGGAAAAGTGACCTACTATGGTCAGGAAAAGGCTCGGATTGTTTACCATGCTGCTTCCTATAAACGCATCGTCGAGCGCTTAGAGTGGTTAGATGATAAGGGGCAAGTGGTCATGGTTGAGCACTATGACCAATACGGTCGTAAGATTGCTGTAACGACTTGTGGTGATCAAGGTCAGCATTTGGTGACTACTTATTTTGAAGGGGATATCGAGCGCTTGACAGAGAATCACCAAACAGGGGATTTGATCTTGACCTTGGACCATCAACCCATGCGGATTTTCAAGAATCGCTTAGATTACTTTGTCTTTTATCTAGAGTATCGTGGTTTTGATCTAGATGGTTTGGTCTACAATACGCTGGCTACCTCCTTTAGCATTAGTCTCCAGCTCGGCAATAAAGGCATCAAAGGACGCGATGTCTTGGTGTGGCAGGAGCCGCTTCACGATAGCCTTCCGGGCAATATGCAGTTGATTCTAAAGAGCCCAGAAATTCGGACCAAGAAGATCTTGATTCCGCAAAACGCGACCTATCATCGTGCTTTGCAGTTGACTTCGCAAGACCAGCATAGCTATTTCGGTCCTCTTGGCTACCTGTATGATTTCAAGGTGAAAGACGATATCCGTAAAGACGCCTTTGTCTTGACCAATTCGGATCAGATCGAAGCCTTGACCTACCTAGTAGAGAACTTGCCGAATGTGACCTTCCGTGTAGCAGCTTTGACGGAGATGTCTGCGAGCCTCTTGTCTATGGTTCGCTATCCAAATGTAGTCTTGTACCAAAATATCAGTCAAGAGCGGATCAAAGAGTTGCTTAAGGTCTCTAGTATTTATCTGGATATCAACCACTATGCAGAGGTGCAAGGCATTGTTCGCAAGGCCTTCGAACACCAGCAAGTCATCCTTGCCTTTAGCCATACCCTGCATGACCGCCACTTCCTCGCACAAGCCAATATCTTTGACCAAGGAAAAGAAGCGGATATGGTGGCCCGTATCCAGGAAATCTACCAATCTGTGGATAGCTACAGAGAAGCAGTCGCGCAACAAATTGCCCAATCAAGTAGTGTCGAGCCAGCTGTTTTCACAGCTCGCTTACAAGAAGGGATCGGTGGACAAGGTGAGTGATCGTAAGAAAGATTTATTTTACAAAGAAGTAGAAGGACGGATGGAGTCTCTCAAACGCCGTCCTGCCGAAAAAGAAAAGACGACGCGTTCCGAAAAGATCAATGTCACTTTTAATGTGATCATTGGTTTGGTGATTCTGCTGGGAGTTATTTTTACCCTCTTGAGAGTATTAGGAGGATCCTAAGATGGAAATGGTATTTGCAATCTTCATCTCGATTTTATCCCTAGCTCTGGTGGTTCTGATCACCCTGCAACCTCGCCAGCAACAATCGCTCTCAACAGATGCAACCAGTAACTTAGGGAAGCCAAGCTATTGGCGTTCCCACCGCGGGCTCAAGCTAGCAACCCTTGCCGTTAGTATCGTCTTTCTCCTATCCTTGTTTCTTTATATGATGGTCGTACAGGCCTAGTGTCTAATAGAATGGATAAAAAGAAGTTGGTATTCTCCAACTTCTTTTAGAATGTAATCCATCTGTTTCTTACATAATGCAACCTAAATGATACTTAAAAAATTAAAGAGATATCTACAATTTGAAGAGGCTGGGACAAAAGTCCTAGCCTCTCAATTATTTTTGGATTGTAGAGCAAGACGCAGTGGTTGAGTGGGCTCTAATACGCTGATTTCATCAGCTTATACAGCCCTACTCAACTGTGCGGAGGTGGGACGACGAAATCGAATTCTAACGTATTACCGATTTCTGTCCCACTCTCTTTTTTATCCTGCTTCCTACTCTTTTATGGTATACTGAAAGCGACAACATGATTGGAGCTCCCGATGAAAAAGATCCCCTTAGTATTTTCAGGCTGTCTGTTAGGATTGGTTGGCGCTGGCAACCTTCTTGCAGACTCGCTACCCTTCCTTGCCCACGCCTTTAGTCTGACAGGTTTGTTCTTCTGGTTTTTCTTTGTCGTTTATCATGCGATTCGCTGGCAAGAAACCAAGATAGAACTCCAACAACCAGCCCTTTTATCTGGGATGGCGACTTTTCCCATGGCAGGGATGATTCTATCCACCTATCTTTTGCGCCTCTTTCCCGCCTTTGGAGGTCTATCACAGTTGGTCTGGTGGTCTGCCTTTCTCTTGGATCTGGGCTTAATTCTCTATTTTACCAAGACCCATGTCCTAGCGCGACCAAGAGCCAATGCCACTCCCAGTTGGACCGTTCTCTATGTAGGCATTGCAGTAGCAGCTTTGACCTATCCAGTTGTAGGAATCAGAGAGATTGCTTATCTCGCTTTAGTGATTGGTTTTGGTTTGACCTTTCTTCTTTATCCCCTTATCTATCATGATTTGAAGCAGTCCCCTTTACCCAGTCATCTGTTGGGCCAAGAAGGCATCTATTGTGCTCCCTTTTCTCTTCTTTTAGCAGCCCTGGTTCGTGTGGGTGGAGCAAGCCTGCCCACCTGGTTCTTACTGATCATGGTGGTGGCCTCGCAAGGTTTTTATTTCTTTGTTTTGACGCGCCTACCGAAAATGATCAAAGAAGGTTTTCAACCTGCTTTTTCAGCCCTGACCTTTCCAACAGTCATCACAGCGACCTCTTTGAAAATGGCCCAAGGCTTGTTGCAACTACCTTTCTTGACAACTCTCGTATGGCTGGAAACTCTGCTTTGTCTCTTGATTTTAGTCGCTGTCTTAGCTGGTTATGTGGCCAATCTCAGAGAGTAGGAAGGCATCCTTTTTCATTGAAACCTTGTCACGATTATGGTAAGATGCACTATACGATTTGTCATACTCTATAGGAAAGGTATCTATGAAATTCATCAAAGGAAAGCTCTCGCTGCTGTATCCCCTCTTTCTGCTCTTGTTTTATTTTTATGTTCGGCCTCAATTTCGCCCTTTGGCCCAGTATGTCTCCAATAGTGTAGCAAGCGCTAATAGCTATTATTGGACCTTATTTGGCCTAGAAGGCCTCTATGCAGTCTTTACAGGATTTTTGGTCTATCGTTTTTCTAAAAAAGCGCAGTTTAAGCTGGGGAAGAACCCTCTTCAAGCTCTGATAGAAGCCGTTTTTGCGGCCTGTTTGGTTTACTGGTTGGACTACTTCATCAGTGGTTTTGTTCAAGGACGGGCAGCCGTTTTGAGTCTCTTTCCACGGGAAATTAGTCCCACAGGGGTGCTAATCTTAGTGATCGCAATGGTCGTCATCCGGCCAGTGACAGAAGAGCTGATTTTTCGTGGAGCCTTGGTGAATGCCTACTTCAAAGGCTGGAAACTCTATGCAGAGATTTGGCTTCCAGCCCTCATCTACAGTGGCCTGCATTTTCTCCACAATCCTTTTTCGTTGGGAGCTTCTATCATCTATCTCCTGCCGAGTGTGATTTTTGGGATCCTGTATTATCGGAGTAAGACGCTCCTTTCACCTATTTTGGCTCATATCTTGCTCAATCTCTACTACACCTTGCCTTTACTTTTATCTGTATTTAAGTAGTAACCGATTTCCTGAGTGAGATTGGTTTTTTTTGAAAATATGGTATAATAGAATAAATTTAAAAGAGGGAGTTGAGGTTTGAAAAAAAGCTACCGCGTCAAACGTGACAAAGATTTTAATGCTATTTTTAAAAGTGGTCAAAATGTTGCCAATCGGAAATTCGTTGTTTACCGCTTGCACAAGGACCAACCGCATTTTCGAGTCGGCCTGTCTGTTAGTAAGAAACTGGGAAATGCTGTGACCAGAAATCGCATCAAACGTTTGATTCGCCATGTTTTGATCAAACACCAAGCCTTCCTTACGACCGATGATTTTGTTGTCATTGCTCGTAAAGGAGTGGAGGAGCTCGACTTTCATCAAGTAGAGAAAAATCTTGTACATGTCTTAAAATTAGCGCATGTCTACCAAGAAAGGGAATAATGTGAAAAAGAAACTGAAGTTAACTGGATTATTAGGAGCGGCCTTATTGGTCTTGACAGCTTGTGGAACCTCTCAAGTGACAGCTCAGTCGACAGGTGGTTGGGAACGCTTCGTCTACTTCTTTGCAGAAGCCATCCGCTTCTTGTCCTTTGGCGGAAGTATCGGTGTAGGGATTATCGTCTTTACCATTGTCATCCGGACGGTCCTCTTGCCTCTCTTCCAATATCAAATGAATTCAACCCGCAAAATGCAGGAAATTCAACCCCTCCTCAAGGAATTGCAAGCTAAGTATCCTGGGAAGGATCTTGATAGTCGGACCAAGCTTTCCGAAGAGATGCGGGCCCTTTACAAGGAAAAAGGTGTCAAAACGTCTTCAGCCTTCCTTCCTCTCTTAATCCAGATGCCGGTCTTGATGGCCTTGTTCCAAGCGCTGAGCCGTGTCGAATTCCTTAAAGTCGGTCACTTCCTCTGGTTGGACCTTGGCGCGATCGACCCGACTTATATCTTGCCGGTTCTTGCAGCACTCTTCACATTTTTCAGCAGTTGGTTGACCAATAAAGCCATGCCAGAGCGCAATGGTAGTGCGACAACCATGATGTATGTGATGCCTGTGATGATCTTCTTCTTTGCCTTGTTCTCAGCCAGCGGGGTCGCACTATACTGGGTGACTTCCAATGCTTACCAAGTCGGGCAAACCTATCTCTTGAACAACCCCTTCAAGATTATCGCAGAGCGTGAAGCAAAAGAGCAAGCTTCACGCGACATGGAAAAACAAAAACGCCGTGCCCTAAACAAAGCACAGAAAAAGAAAAAATAAGAAAGAGGTGGACATATGGTCCTATATACTGGAGCAACTGTTGAAGAAGCGATTCAAAAAGGTCTGAACGATTTAGATATTCCTCGTATGAAGGCACATATTACGGTTGTAGCGCGTGAAAAGAAAGGTTTTCTTGGCTTGTTTGGGAAAAAACCAGCCCAAGTAGAGATTGAGCCCATTGCAGAAACAACTGTTGTGAAAGCTAATCAAAAAGCTGTCAAAGGTGTCCCAGATGAGATCAATGCGCAAAACGAACCGGTGAAGACGGTGAGCGAAGCAACGGTCGATCTCGGACGCGTCGTAGCAGCGATCAAAAAGGTCGAAGAAGAAGGAGAAGTTGTCTCTGAAGAAATCAAGACAGAAATCCTGAAACATGACAAAGAAGCAGATACCGTTCTTGAAGAAAAAGGGCATGAACATATCCTTGAAAAAGTTAAAGAACCAGCGGCAAAAGAATCAAGCGAGTCTGATTTCTCAAACCTTGGTATCGAGGTAGAGGAAAACTACAATATCGAAGAAGTTGTAGCGGATGTGACAGCCTATGTTCAAACAGTGGTCGATGAAATGGATGTGGATGCGACTATCTCAAGCAGTCACAACCGCCGTACGGTCAATATGCAAATTGATACCAATGAGCCAGGACGTGTCATTGGTTACCACGGAAAAGTCTTGAAGGCTCTTCAACTTTTGGCGCAAAATTACCTCTATAACCGCTACTCAAAGAATTTTTACATTACCATTAATGTTAATGACTATGTAGAACACCGGGCAGAAGTTCTTCAAAGCTATGCTCAGAAGTTGGCAATACGTGCCCTCGAAGATGGGCAAGCCCAACAGACAGATCCGATGTCAAACAGTGAACGCAAAATCATTCACCGGATCGTCTCTAAGATGGAAGGAGTCACTAGCTACTCTGAAGGGGAAGAACCAAACCGTTACGTGGTAGTAGACATCGAAGGATAATCTAGCTATTATTTCTCATAAGGGAGAGACGGGATTGAGCCGATCTCTCCCTTTTTGTTATGATTAGAAAGGAAGCAGATGACATTTGCAGCGATTCGAGAGTTTTTAAAGCTTCAAGGAATTCACTACCAGGCCCCAGCAAAGGCAGGCGTGCTAGCCTCAGAGATGGAGCAGTATCGTGCCCTAGCTCAAGCGGCTCGTAAGGAATTTACCGATTTAGTCTCAGCCTTTCAGAAGCGTCACCCCTATTTGGAGCAAGATCGGACCAGTCAATGGATGAATCAGGCCCAGGTCTTGCGGCCTCATTTTTGGGCCTATCTAAAAGGAGAAGGGACGATGGCAGAGCCCATGTTTGCCCTGAGGCTCTATGGAGATGCAGTTGATTTTGGAGTTTCCTTAGAGGTGAGCTTTATCGAACGAAAAAAAGACGAGCAGAGCCTTCAAAAACAACACAAGGTTCTCACCCTTCCTATCTCTCAGCCAGTTTATTATTTCGCCCAGAAAAATGGAGAGAGTCAAAGGGTAGAGGGAACAGAAAAGAATCGTCATGATCTGTTGCAAGCAGTAGCAGAAGGGGCGGTTCGTAAGGTCCTTGTCAAATACGATGTTTCTCTAGTCGAGGAGGGTTCTCTTGAGGATATCCTGGATCAGTTGCAAGAGGCGCTGGTGGCTCTGGAACCCTATTACTTGGCAACCCGTCAGGTGTAGAAAGGTGTTCTCCGACCTGTATTTGCAACAATTTTGCCATAGCTATTGACAAATAGAGTCGAATCCGATAGAATAGTAAAGTATGTTTAGTAACTGATCACAACTAGCCGGCTAAACGAATACAAAATCTATGAGGAGGTATTCATCGTGAAACGTACTTATCAACCAAGTAAACTTCGTCGTGCGCGCAAACATGGTTTCCGTCATCGTATGGCAACTAAAAATGGTCGTCGCGTATTGGCAGCTCGTCGTCGTAAAGGACGCAAAGTTTTGGCTGCCTAATTCAGATAAAAACCTAAAAACCAGTAGAAACTCGAGACTACTGGTTTTTGTTTTGTCCGAAAGTGAATTTAGAGGCGCTTTCTGCTATAATAGAAAGAAGAAAAACTCGGAAGAAAAGGAAGATCATGCAGATTTTTGATACCCACACCCATCTCAATGTGGAAGAATTCGCAGGAAAAGAACAAGAAGAGCTCGACTTGGCCAAGGAAATGGGTGTTGTAGCCCACAATATCGTTGGTTTTGACAAACCGACGATTGAGCGAGGAATAGCCTTGGCAGACCAGCACCCAGAACTCTATCTCACGCTTGGTTGGCACCCCACTGAGGCAGGTGATTATAGTCCTGAAGTGGAGGTCTATTTACTTGAACAGCTAAAACATCCTAAAGTTGTCGCACTCGGAGAAATCGGTCTGGATTACCACTGGATGACGGCACCGAAAGACGTCCAAGAAAAGGTTTTTCGTCGTCAGATTCAATTGTCTAAAGACTTGGACCTCCCCTTTGTGGTGCACACACGCGATGCTTTAGAAGCTACTTATGCCATCATCAAGAGTGAAGGAGTAGGGCCTCGCGGTGGGATCATGCATTCTTTCTCAGGAAGTTTAGAAGAAGCGAAACGCTTCATGGATCTGGGGATGATGATTTCCTTTTCTGGAGTGGTGACCTTTAAGAAAGCCACAGATGTCCAAGAAGCGGCAGCTGGCCTTCCGTTAGACAAGATCTTGGTTGAAACAGACGCCCCTTATCTGGCGCCAGTTCCCAAACGTGGTCGGGAAAATAAAACAGCCTACACTCGTTATGTGGTAGATTTTATTGCAGGACTACGTGGCTTAACAACAGAAGAAGTAGCTCAGGCAACCTATGACAATGCAAGAAAGGTATTTGGCCTTGACTGAGAAAAGAAAAATACCAGAAGTGATTGTCGTGGAGGGCAAGGACGACACAGCTAATCTCCGTCGTTTTTATGAGGTGGATACCTATGAAACGCGAGGCTCTGCGATTGATCAAGATGACTTGGAACGAATTGCTACCTTGCAAGAGTTGCGTGGGGTCATTGTCTTTACCGATCCAGACTACAATGGCGAGCGAATTCGCAAGATCATTATGCAAGAGGTGCCCCAGGCCAAACATGCCTTTTTAAATCGTGGTGAAGCAGTCCCAAAATCCAAGACCAAGGGGCGTTCTCTTGGAGTGGAGCATGCCAGTTTTGAAGACTTAGAAAAAGCCCTAGCTGGACTGGTCGGGTCTTACGAAGATGAAAATTTCTTTGATATCACAAAGACTGACTTGATGCGGCTTGGACTGTTGATGGGAAGCGATAGTCGCAAACGACGGGAATATCTAGGAGAAGCCTTGCGCATCGGCTACTGCAATGGCAAGCAATTGATCAAACGCTTGGAGTTGTTTGGAATTTGTTTGGCCCAAGTCGAAGAGGCGATGGCCAGTTATTAAGACGGAAGTAGAGGGGATCCTTTACCCCTAAACTGATTAGAAAAGAGAAAAAATGAAAATTGCAGATTATAGCGTGACCAAGGCAGTGCTGGAGCGTCACGGTTTTACCTTTAAAAAATCCTTCGGTCAGAACTTCTTGACCGATACCAACATCCTTCAAAAAATTGTGGATACGGCTGAGATTGATAAGCAAGTCAATGTCATCGAAATCGGTCCCGGAATTGGAGCTTTGACTGAGTTCTTGGCGGAAAATGCGGCAGAAGTCATGGCCTTTGAGATCGATGACCGCTTGGTTCCCATTTTGGCGGATACCTTGCGTGATTTTGACAATGTCACGGTTGTCAACCAAGACATCCTCAAGGTAGATCTCAACCAGTATATCGCAGAGTTTAAAAACCCAGACCTTCCGATTAAGGTGGTGGCTAACCTTCCTTACTACATTACGACTCCCATCCTCATGCACTTGATCGAATCCAAGATTCCTTTCCAAGAATTTGTGGTCATGATGCAAAAAGAGGTAGCAGACCGCATCTCGGCTGAGCCCAACACCAAGGCTTATGGTTCTTTATCCATTGCAGTCCAATACTATATGACTGCTAAGGTAGCCTTTATCGTACCCCGCACCGTCTTTGTGCCAGCACCAAACGTCGACTCTGCCATTTTGAAGATGGTCCGTCGCGAAGAGCCAGCAGTAGCAGTCAAGGATGAAGATTTCTTCTTCTCTGTCAGCAAGGCCAGCTTTGTCCACCGCCGCAAAACACTTTGGAACAACTTGACTAGTCGCTTTGGCAAGACCGAAGAAATCAAAGCCAAACTGGAAGCAGGAATCCAAGCTGCAGGCCTGCAACCTTCTGTACGAGGAGAAGCTCTTAGCCTAGAAGACTTCGCCCGTCTAGCAGATGGCCTTCTAGAAGCAGGAATAAAATAACAGAAAAGCCATAGGTTATAACCTATGGCTTATTTGTATCGTAAGGAAAGGACGGGATTTGAACCCGCGCGTGAATAAAAATCCACTTGCCGGATTTCGAGTCCGGTGCCGTACCGAGCTGGGCCACCTTTCCAAGATGCGGAGAAAGGGATTTGAACCCTCACGCCCGAAGGGCACATGCGCCTGAAGCATGCGTGTCTGCCGTTCCACCACCTCCGCATAGTTCTATTATACACTTTTTAGGAAAAATGCCAAGGAAAAAAAGGAAGGTGCCCTTTCCCGAATTCTGCTAAAAGACAAGTCATAACGGATACTCCGTCTTCTGTTTCTATCCATTTAAAAAACGAACCTATTCGTTTCTAAAAGTGTCCGGAGAGGTTCACTTTTCGTTTTTTCTTATTGAGCAATCCAGCCTTATTTCTCATTTTTTGGTATAATAGATAGTATTAATCTCAAAGGAGTGCGATTTGCAAGGAACAATCGTCAAGGCCTTGGCTGGCTTCTACTACGTGGAGTCAGACGGTCACATTTACCAGACACGGGCTCGTGGAAATTTTAGAAAAAAAGGACAGACTCCTTATGTGGGGGATCAGGTGGAGTTTTCTGCTGAAGAGAATTCAGAAGGCTACATTTTGAGCATTGCGCCTCGAAAAAATAGCCTCGTGCGTCCTCCTATTGTCAATATTGATCAGGCAGTAGTGATCATGTCAGCGAAGGAGCCTGATTTCAATGCCAATCTTTTAGACCGTTTTCTGGTTCTTTTGGAGCACAAGGGGATTCATCCCATTGTCTATATTTCAAAACTGGACTTGTTAGAAGATATGGAAGACATCCACTACTACCAAGGAATCTACCAGGCTATTGGCTATGATTTTGTCTTGTCGATTGAGGAACTCTTGCCTCTTTTGACCAATCAAACCACGGTCTTTATGGGACAGACCGGTGTAGGAAAATCGACCTTGCTCAATAAAATCGCTCCGGATCTGGAACTTGAAACGGGTGAGATTTCAGATAGTCTGGGGCGCGGTCGACACACGACCCGAGCTGTCAGCTTTTACCATTTAAATGGAGGAAAGATCGCGGACACGCCGGGCTTCTCCTCCCTCGATTATGAAGTGACGACCAGTGAAGACTTAAATCAAGCCTTTCCAGAGATCGCCGATGTGAGCCACTCTTGTAAATTTCGTACCTGTACCCACACGCATGAGCCCGCTTGTGCGGTGAAACCAGCCGTTGAAAGAGAGGAAATTGCATCTTTCCGTTATGAGGATTACTTGCAATTTCTAAGTGAGATTGAAAACCGTCGCGAAACCTATAAAAAAGTTTCGAAAAAAATGCCAAAATAGGAGACACTACAACGATGAAAACAATGAAATTAGCCCCCTCAATTTTGAGTGCCGATTATGCCAATTTTGAAAGTGAATTGAAACGCTTAGAAGCCGCAGGAGCTGACTATGCCCATATCGATGTCATGGATGGCCATTTTGTGCCTAATATCAGCTTTGGAGCGGGTGTCGTAGAGAGCATGCGTCCGCATAGCAAGTTGGTCTTTGATTGCCACTTGATGGTCACCAATCCCGAACACCATATCGAAGAATTTGCCCGTGCAGGTGCTGACATCATCAGCATCCATGTGGAAGCTACTCCCCATATTCACGGAGCCCTTCAAAAAATTCGTCAAGCGGGTGTGAAGGCGAGTGTCGTGATCAACCCAGGGACTCCTGTAGACAGTATCAAACATGTCTTGAATTTGGTGGATCAAGTCTTGGTCATGACCGTTAATCCAGGATTCGGTGGTCAAGCCTTCTTGCCTGAAACCATGGACAAGGTGCGCGAATTAGCCGCTCTTCGTGAAGAAAAAAGCTTAGACTTTGATATCGAAGTGGATGGTGGAATTGATGGCCAAACTATTTCCCAAGCCAAAGAAGCTGGGGCCAATGTCTTTGTAGCAGGCTCTTATGTCTTTAATGGGGAGGTAAATGAGCGCGTTCAAACACTCCGAGATGCTGTAAATGGATAACATCGCAATACTGGCAGGAGGGGACAGCACGCTTTTGCCAAGAGATCATGACGTTTATGTAGGCGTTGATGGTGGCTGTTTGAAGTTACTGGAACAAGGTCTGCCTTTAGATATAGCTGTGGGAGATTTCGATTCCGTCTCTGAGACCGATTTGCGCAAGATCCGAACCCAAGCCAAGCAAGTTGTTCAATCCGTCCCGGAAAAGAACGATACGGATTTGGAATTGGCCTTGAAAGCAGCCTTTGAGGCCTATCCAGATGCTGCTGTCACCGTTTATGGTGCCTTTGGCGGTCGCTTGGATCACTTTTTGTCCAATATCTTTTTGCCGACCGATCCAGACCTAGCTCCCTACATGGAGCAGATCCAATTAGTCGACGGTCAAAATCGCTTGATCTACAGACCAGCTGGTTGCCATGAGATTCAGCCAGATCCTGCCATGTCCTATGTTGGTTTTATGCCTGTCGGACAAGGCCACTTAGAGATCACAGGGGCCAAGTATCCGCTCCATCAGGAGAATTATTTTTTGAAGGCCATGTATGGCTCCAATGAATTTTTGGATCAACCGATTCAAGTGAGTCTTGATCGTGGCTATCTTGTCATTGTTTATAGTAAAGACAGAGGTTAATATGAATATCATTCTGCTTCTGATTGGCCTACTCAATCTGAGCCTCCTCATCTATTTCTTGCAACGGTCAGACGACACAAGACCGGCTTTACGAGAGATGCTGGAAGACCATGAGGATCATTTGACAGACCAGTTGGACTATCGTTTTGAAAAAGAAAGACAAGCAAGCCAGATTGCCAATCAGCAGTTAGAGATCGCTCTGACAGATCGCTTGACCGAGATGCGAGTGGAGATCCACCAGCAGACGACGGCTCTGCGCGCTGAGATGAATGAGCACTTTACTAAAAATCGGGACAAAACAGATGAGCGCATGCGCCAGATCCAAGAGTCCAATGAAGTGCGGCTAGAACAGATGCGTCAAACGGTAGAAGAAAAATTGGAGAAAACCTTGCAGCACCGCTTGCAGACCTCCTTTGAGACGGTTTCAAAACAATTGGAGTCGGTCAACAAAGGGCTGGGAGAAATGCAGACGGTGGCGCGGGATGTCGGAACTCTTAATAAAGTTCTCTCCAATACTAAGACGCGTGGGATTATGGGCGAATTGCAGCTGGGCCAAATTATTGAAGATATCTTGACCCCAGCCCAGTATGAGCGGGAGTTTGTCACCGTTCCCCAATCCAGTGAGCGCGTAGAGTATGCCATTAAGCTTCCGGGGCAAAGAGAGGATCCAGTCTATCTGCCGATTGACTCTAAATTCCCACTGGAAGACTACTATCGTCTGGAAGAAGCTTATGAATCAGGAGAGAAAGAGGAGATCGAGCGTTACCGCAAGGCCCTTCTTGCTAGTATCAAGCGTTTTGCTAAGGATATCCAACAAAAATACCTCTTTCCACCAGCGACAACGAATTTCGGAATTCTCTTTCTGCCAACTGAAGGCCTCTATTCCGAAGTGGTTCGCAATCCAGAATTCTTCGATCGCTTGCGTCGAGACGAACAAATTTTAGTGGCTGGGCCAAGTACCTTATCAGCCCTCTTGAACTCCTTGTCTGTTGGCTTTAAAACGCTCAACATCCAAAAGAGTGCAGATGACATAAGCAAGGTGTTGGGATCGGTCAAATCAGAATTCCATAAGTTTGGAGGGATTCTGGCCAAGACTCAGCGCCATTTAAAGAATGCTTCCAATAATATTGATGATTTGCTAACCAGACGGACTAGTGCCATCGAGCGGACACTCCGCCAAATCGAAAGCGATGAGGACCTGCTGGGACTAGATGTATATATAGAAGATGGAGAAGATGATGGTCAAAATTAACCAAATGAAAAAAGATGAATTGTTCGAAGGATTCTATTTGATCAAGTCAGCAGAAGTGCGTCAAACGCGGGCCGGGAAAAACTACCTCGCCTTTGTATTCCAGGATGAGACCGGTACAATCGAAGGCAAACTATGGGACGCTCAACCCCACAATATAGAGAGCTTTACAGCTGGGCGCGTGGTCCATATGTCTGGACGTCGAGAAGTTTACAATAATACCCCGCAAGTCAATCAATTGAACATGCGTTTGCCACAAGCAGGAGAGCCCAACAATCCAGCAGACTTTAAGGAAAAACCACCAGTAGATCCCAAGGAATTGCACGAATACCTGTCAAACATGATTTTCAAAATTGAAAATCCAGTCTGGCAACGGATTGTCCGTGCCCTCTATGGGAAATATGAGAAAGAGTTTTATAGCTATCCAGCTGCTAAGACCAACCACCATGCCTTTGAAGCAGGCCTTGCTTATCATACGGCAACCATGGTCCGCTTGGCAGATAGTATCGGCGATATCTATCCTCAGTTGAATAAAAGTTTGCTCTTTGCAGGGATTATGTTACACGATTTGGCCAAAGTGATCGAGTTGACGGGACCTGAAAATACAGAATACACTGTTCGGGGCAACCTCATCGGCCACATTGCACTGATCGATGAAGAAATCACCAAGGTCTTGCAAGACTTGAAGATTGATGATCAAAAAGAAGAAGTGATCGTCCTTCGCCATGTGATCTTGAGTCACCATGGCTTGCTCGAATACGGTAGTCCTGTTCGTCCAAAAATCATGGAAGCAGAGATTATTCATATGATCGATAATTTGGATGCGGAAATGATGATGATGACAACAGCACTTGGCTTAATTGGTCCTGGCGAAATGACCAATAAAATCTTTGCTATGGAAAATCGTTCCTTCTATAAACCGAATCTCGACTAGTAAAAACAGGGATAAATACGGGAATGATTCTGCCAAAAATAAAATAATCAGGAAAAAACGGCCTTCTGTAAATCAGAATGTTCGTTTTTTTCGCTTCTTATGGTATAATGATAGAAAAAACTACATGGTGAGAAAATGAAATTAAGAAGAAGTGAACGGATGGTCGTAATTTCTAATTACTTGATCAACCATCCCTATGAATTGACTAGCCTCAATACGTTTGCGGAAAAGTATGAATCTGCCAAGTCTTCCATCTCAGAAGATATCGTGATCATTAAGCGTGCGTTTGAAGAGATGGAAATCGGAAATATTGAGACCATCACAGGAGCTGGTGGAGGTGTTATCTTTACACCGTCTATCTCAGATCAAGAATCCAAAGAAATCGTCGAAGATCTTTGCAAGCAACTGTCTGAAAGTGATCGTATCCTTCCTGGTGGCTACATTTACCTGTCTGATCTTTTGAGCAATCCGAAGATTTTGAATCGCATCGGCCGCATCATTGCCAAAGCCTTCCGGGATAAGAAGATTGATGCTGTCATGACCGTAGCGACCAAGGGAGTTCCTTTAGCGAATGCAGTGGCTAATGTCTTGAATGTTCCATTCGTCATTGTCCGTCGTGATTTGAAAATCACAGAAGGGTCAACCGTTAGTGTCAACTATGTTTCAGGCTCAAGTGGGGATCGTATTGAGAAAATGTTCCTTTCAAAACGGAGCCTAAAAGCAGGAAGCCGGGTCTTGATTGTCGATGACTTCCTTAAAGGTGGCGGAACGATTAACGGGATGGTTAGTCTCTTGGCTGAATTCGATTCTGAATTAGCAGGGGTAGCCGTCTTTGCGGATAATGCTGCAACCGACCGTGAATTCTTTGAACACAAATCCTTATTGCGCGTGACCAACATCGATGTAAAAGAAAACAAATTGAGTGTCGAAGTTGGGAATATCTTTGATTAAGAGCAACAAAGGAGGATCAAAAGTGAAAAGAATTTTAGATCGATTTGATAATAGTCCTTTGTGGATTCGCTTGGTGACAGTTCTGTCTCTATCCTTTATTTTGGTAGCTGGTTTGTATACCGTTAAAAAGAATACGGCTGCCCAGGTAACGACAGAAATTCAACCGGCTAAAAAAACAGGTTCCCTTCCAGTGAAAAAGGAAACAAAGGAAGAAAAAGAAAAGAAGGAAGAAAAGAAAAATACAGAAGCTGCTGAAAAAGCAGTCGTTCAAATGGAAACAACTCCAAGTCAAGATTCTGTGAACGCTGCCCAAGCTGCTGTTAAGAAAGTCAAAGATGCGACTCAAAAGCAATCGCTTGAGGCCCGTATCCAATACATCGCTAACTATTATGGACTGACCTATGAGAGCGACACAGCGGCAACACAGCAGACTCAAACAGACGCTAATGCCAACACGAACGCAAACGCAAATACTAATGCCAATGCTGGAGTAGCTGGAGCCAATGCGACAGTTCAACCACAACAGCAACAACAGTATGCTCCGGCTGCAGATGCAGGGGCAGAAGAACCTGCTGAAGCTGGTCAATAATGAACTTTTTCGACTTCTTTAAAAAATAAAAAAACATCTTGCAATCAAAGTGCCGTCATGTTATAATAATAGACGGTACTTTTTACTTTTGGTCTCTCAAGAGTGTACAGGGACGTGCTGACAAATGTTGCAAAAGTACACACAGATGGTAGCTGTCACCAAGTGTACCATCACCAAAAATAAAAAATTTCACAGGAGAATGTAGATGCCTACAATTAACCAATTGGTTCGCAAACCGCGTAAATCAAAAGTAGAAAAATCTAAATCACCAGCTTTGAACGTTGGTTACAACAGTCATAAAAAAGTTCAAACAAACGTTTCTTCACCACAAAAACGTGGTGTTGCAACTCGTGTTGGAACAATGACACCTAAAAAACCTAACTCTGCCCTTCGTAAATTTGCCCGTGTACGTTTGAGCAATTTGATCGAAGTGACTGCTTATATCCCAGGTATCGGACACAACTTGCAAGAACACAGCGTGGTTCTTCTTCGTGGTGGACGTGTAAAAGACCTTCCAGGGGTACGTTACCATATCGTCCGTGGAGCACTTGATACTGCAGGTGTAAACGATCGTAAACAAGGCCGTTCTAAATACGGTACTAAAAAACCAAAAGCATAAGGAAAGGGGATAAAGAAAAATGAGTCGTAAAAACCGTGCGCCTAAACGCGATGTATTGCCAGATCCGCTTTACAATTCACAATTAGTTACTCGTCTTATCAACCGCGTTATGCTTGATGGTAAACGTGGTACAGCTGCTTCAATCGTATACGGAGCTTTCGAACAAATTAAAGAAGCTACTGGAAACGACGCTCTTGAAGTATTCGAAACAGCTATGGAAAACATCATGCCTGTACTTGAAGTACGTGCTCGCCGTGTCGGTGGTTCTAACTACCAAGTCCCAGTTGAAGTTCGTCCAGAACGTCGTACAACACTTGGACTTCGTTGGTTGGTAACAATCGCTCGTCAACGTGGTGAACACACAATGGTTGATCGTCTTGCAAAAGAAATCTTGGATGCAGCGAACAACACTGGTGCAGCTGTTAAGAAACGTGAAGATACTCACCGTATGGCTGAAGCTAACCGTGCATTCGCACACTTCCGCTGGTAATAAAATGATACTAAGAGCGGCAAAGGCCCAAGGCAAAAATAGGAAACTGATGCAGTGTTCGATGAACACAAAGCAGTTTATCTTTTTTGCACCGGGCCTCGCTCGGGTTCAAATCAGTTAACTTGAGCTTTTAGCCCGAGTTCAATTAAGCTTCGTCAGCTCTTGAACCCAATTCAACTCTTCTTACAAGTTGGAACCAAAACTTAGCATGAAAACACTGAAAACGGGTAGGTCCTGCCTATCCGTTTTTATTAAATCATGTTATAATAGAATATAGAAATAAAAAATATAGGAGAAACAAACCTCATGGCACGCGAATTTTCACTTGAAAAAACTCGTAATATCGGTATCATGGCTCACGTCGATGCTGGTAAAACAACTACAACTGAGCGTATCCTTTACTACACTGGTAAGATTCACAAAATCGGTGAAACTCACGAAGGTGCGTCACAAATGGACTGGATGGAGCAAGAACAAGAACGTGGTATCACTATCACATCTGCCGCTACAACAGCTCAATGGAAAGACACTCGTGTAAACATCATCGACACACCAGGACACGTGGACTTCACTATTGAAGTTCAACGTTCACTCCGCGTTTTGGACGGTGCTGTAACCGTTCTTGACTCACAATCAGGTGTTGAACCTCAAACTGAAACAGTTTGGCGTCAAGCAACTGAATACGGAGTTCCTCGTATCGTATTCGCTAACAAGATGGATAAAATCGGTGCTGACTTCCTTTACTCAGTAAGCACACTTCATGACCGTCTTCAAGCAAACGCTCATCCAATTCAATTGCCAATCGGTGCTGAAGATGACTTCCGCGGAATCATTGACTTGATCAAGATGAAAGCTGAAATCTATACTAACGACCTTGGTACAGATATCCTTGAAGAAGATATTCCAGCTGAATACCTTGAACAAGCTCAAGAATACCGTGAAAAATTGGTTGAAGCAGTTGCTGAAACTGATGAAGACTTGATGATGAAATACCTTGAAGGGGAAGAAATCACTAACGAAGAATTGAAAGCTGGTATCCGTAAAGCGACAATCAACGTTGAGTTCTACCCAGTACTTTGTGGTTCTGCCTTCAAGAACAAAGGGGTTCAATTGATGTTGGATGCAGTCCTTGACTACCTTCCAAGCCCACTTGATATCCCTGCAATCAAGGGTGTAAACCCAGATACAGACGAAGAAGAAGAACGTCCAGCATCTGATGAAGAGCCATTTGCAGCTCTTGCCTTCAAGATTATGACTGACCCATTCGTAGGTCGTTTGACATTCTTCCGTGTTTACTCAGGTGTCTTGAACTCAGGTTCATACGTATTGAACACTTCTAAAGGTAAACGTGAACGTATCGGACGTATCCTTCAAATGCACGCCAACACTCGTAAAGAAATCGAAACAGTTTACTCTGGAGATATCGCTGCTGCCGTTGGTTTGAAAGATACTACAACTGGTGACTCATTGACAGATGAAAAAGCAAAAATCATCCTTGAATCAATCGAAGTTCCAGAACCAGTTATCCAATTGATGGTTGAGCCTAAATCTAAAGCAGACCAAGACAAGATGGGTATCGCCCTTCAAAAATTGGCTGAAGAAGATCCAACATTCCGCGTTGAAACAAACCCTGAAACTGGTGAAACAGTTATCTCTGGTATGGGTGAGTTACACTTGGATGTCCTTGTTGACCGTATGAAACGTGAATTCAAGGTTGAAGCTAACGTTGGTGCTCCTCAAGTATCTTACCGTGAAACATTCCGCGCTTCTACACAAGCACGTGGATTCTTCAAACGTCAATCTGGTGGTAAAGGTCAGTTTGGTGATGTTTGGATCGAATTCACTCCAAACGAAGAAGGTAAAGGATTCGAGTTCGAAAATGCGATCGTCGGTGGTGTGGTTCCACGTGAATTCATCCCTGCAGTAGAAAAAGGACTTCAAGAATCTATGGCGAACGGTGTTCTTGCTGGTTACCCAATGGTTGATGTGAAAGCTAAGCTTTACGATGGTTCATACCACGATGTCGACTCATCTGAAACTGCCTTCAAGATCGCTGCATCTCTTGCACTTAAAGAAGCTGCTAAGACTGCACAACCAGCTATCCTTGAACCAATGATGCTTGTAACCATCACAGTTCCTGAAGAAAACCTTGGGGATGTTATGGGTCACGTAACTGCTCGTCGTGGACGTGTAGATGGTATGGAAGCACACGGTGCAAGCCAAATCGTTCGTGCTTATGTGCCACTTGCTGAAATGTTCGGTTACGCTACTGTCCTTCGTTCTGCAACTCAAGGACGTGGTACCTTCATGATGGTATTTGACCACTACGAAGATGTACCAAAATCAGTACAAGAAGAAATCATTAAAAAAGCTAAAGGTGAAGCTTAATTTACCAATGCTTAAAAACTCTTCCCATTTCGGGAAGAGTTTTTCTTTGTTCCAAAAGTGAATACAAGTAAAAAAGTACTCTTCCTAGCAAGCAAGACTTTGTGAAAAACTTTAATAAAAGAGGTAGTGATCTATGATAATTCTTGCTTTTCGTTGGGAAATAGTTGCTTTTTAATGCAATAAAGTATATAATAGAGACTGTTAAAAGATGTTTGGCGCTGTGTCAAGTTACTCTTTTCACAAAAAATTTTTTTGATTTTCATAAGGAGGAAATCACGAATGGTAGTTAAAGTTGGTATTAACGGTTTCGGTCGTATCGGACGTCTTGCTTTCCGTCGTATCCAAAACGTAGAAGGTGTTGAAGTTACTCGCATCAACGACCTTACAGATCCAGTTATGCTTGCACACTTGTTGAAATACGATACAACTCAAGGTCGTTTCGACGGTACTGTGGAAGTTAAAGAAGGTGGATTCGAAGTTAACGGTAAATTCGTTAAAGTTTCTGCTGAACGCGATCCAGAACAAATCGACTGGGCTAACGACGGTGTAGAAATCGTTCTTGAAGCAACTGGTTTCTTTGCTACTAAAGCAGCTGCAGAAAAACACTTGCATGCTGGTGGTGCTAAGAAAGTTGTTATCACTGCTCCTGGTGGATCAGATGTTAAAACAGTCGTATTTAACACTAACCACGATATTCTTGATGGTACTGAAACAGTTATCTCAGGTGCTTCATGTACTACAAACTGCTTGGCTCCAATGGCTAAAGCTCTTCAAGATAACTTCGGTGTTGTTGAAGGATTGATGACTACTATCCACGCTTACACTGGTGACCAAATGATCCTTGACGGTCCACACCGTAAAGGTGACCTTCGTCGTGCACGCGCTGGTGCTGCTAACATCGTTCCTAACTCAACTGGTGCTGCTAAAGCAATCGGTTTGGTTATCCCTGAATTGAACGGTAAATTGGACGGAGCTGCACAACGCGTTCCTACTCCAACTGGATCAGTTACTGAATTGGTAGTTGTTCTTGAAAAGAACGTTACTGTTGATGAAGTAAATGCAGCTATGAAAGCAGTAGCTAACGAATCATACGGTTACACTGAAGATCCAATCGTTTCTTCAGACGTTGTAGGTATGTCTTACGGATCATTGTTTGACGCAACTCAAACTAAAGTTCTTGACGTTGACGGTAAACAATTGGTTAAAGTTGTTTCATGGTATGACAACGAAATGTCTTACACTGCACAACTTGTTCGTACTCTTGAATACTTCGCAAAAATTGCTAAATAATTCATGCGTATGATGAGAGGAGGGAAACCTCCTCTTTTTTTGTACTTTTTTTAGGGCTTTCTCATCATATTATAGGAATTGCTAAAATTGATTGACAGTGCTAAATAGATTAGGGTATCCTATCCTTGATTGGAGATTTCTAATACAAGAAAATGAAAGCGATTACAGATCGTGGAGGAAGGAGCCAATGGAAATCGCTCAAGAAAAAGAAAAAAACCATACAAGGAGGTCAAGATGAAAGGTCATCTATTTGAAAAGAAAGAACGATTTAGTATACGAAAATTCAGTGTGGGAGTTTGCTCCGCATTGATTGGGTTAGCATTTTTAGGAACAGGCGCTGTCTCTGCAGATGAGACGGTTTCTACTAGTGAACAACCCTTAGAAACCTCTTCAGTAGCGACCGAAGACGTCAATCATTTAGTGAGAGAAGCTGGTGTCTATACTGCAGATGCGGCACTTCCTACAGCTGATCCTGCAAAACCAGCCACAGAAGCGGTCACTCCAGAGGCTAGTCCTACAAGTACAGAAGCTAGCTCGACGACTACAGATACTCCAGCTGTTTCAGAGACTGAAAAACCGAAAGCTACTGCTGAAAAAGTGGCCGATTTACCAACCAATGAAGAAAAACAATTAAGGCCCAAAGAAGTTAAGTTCGATACCTGGGATGATCTCTTGAAGTGGGAACCAGGAAAACGAGTGGATGACGATATGAACAGAGCAAGCGTCCCACTTGCGAGTCGTTTCCAAGGAAAACAAATTAATGAACAAGCCAACCCTGAAGCGAAGATCCAAGCGCTGTCAAACATGAACTCCAAAGCCAAGGATCATGCGTCTGTCGGCGGGGAAGAGTTTAAGGCCTATGCTTTTGATTACTGGCAATATTTGGATTCCATGGTCTTTTGGGAAGGGCTGGTTCCATCAGCAGATGTGATCGATGCTGCCCACCGAAATGGGGTTCCTATTTATGGAACAATCTTTTATAACTGGTCTAGCAGCATCAAGGATCAAGAACATTTTGCAGAAACCTTGAAAGAAGATAGTGAAGGCTCTAAAACCTTCCCGATCGCCCGTAAATTAGTCGAACTTGCCAAGTACTATGGCTTTGATGGTTACTTTATCAACCAAGAAACGACTGGAAATCTTGTAGAACCATTGGGTCCAAAATTGAGAGATTTTCTTCTTTATACCAAGGAATATGCGAAGAGTCTGAACTATCCGATTAAGTATTCCTGGTATGATGCTATGACCTATGAATATGGCCGTTACCATGAGAATGCGCTGGGAGAATACAACTACAATTTCATGCAGCCAGAAAATGGGGAAAACCCAGTGGATACCTTCTTTGCCAACTTTAACTGGGGTAAATCAGAAGTTGATTATTCCATCAGTACAGCCAAATGGATTCATCGGAATCCTTATGATGTTCTAGCTGGACTGGAACTCCAAAAAGGAGGCTCTTATAAGACTAATGTAGACTGGAATGCCATTTTAGATGAACATGGCAAGTTGCGTCTATCTCTTGGTCTTTATGCGCCTGATACGATTACAGGTCTAGGAAAGACTGGAGAAGGATACCATACCCATGAAGATCTATTCTGGACAGGTTTCCAAGGAGATCCGACTAAAGGAAAACCAGCAGACCAATCTTGGTACGGTATGTCCAATCTAGTAGTGGATAAAACTCCTATTACAAGTGAAGATTTCAATACTTCCTTCAATACTGGACACGGAAAACACTGGTTTGTCGATGGCAAGATTTCTAAAGAAGGGGAGTGGAACTACCGTTCTGTTTCTGGCTACCTTCCAACATGGCGTTGGTGGGTAGAGCATAGTGAGGATAGTGCGCCATTGAAAGGTCGTTATGATTTTGATCAAGCCTACAATGGAGGAAATTCTCTAGCCTTTGAAGGAGATTTAAAAGCCAATAGCAGTCAAAATGTCATGCTCTATTCGACCAAGATTCCTGTGACAGAAACGACAAAATTAAGCGTCAGTCATAAAGGTGGGGTCGGAGCAGCTGCCTGGGTAGCTGTTGCCACAAAAGAAGACTACTCTGAATACGAATGGAAAGAATTGACACCGAGTGCGGATTGGTCTACTCAAACCTTTGATTTGGGAAATTTGGCTGGCAAAACCATTTATGCTGTGAAGATGTTCTTTGACCATGATACGGATGTTAAAGACTACAAATTTAATCTCGGCCAATTGTCAATTACGTCGAACCAAGAGAAACCAGCGACTCCAGCAGAATTATCCGTTCGTGCAAAACGTCTACAAAATGCGCAAGAAGCAGAAGCAGTCCTTAATTTTAAAGGGGTAGTAGATGCGGATTATTATGAAGTCTATGAAAAAGATGGCGACAACTGGCGTCTCTTAACAGGGTCTTCTGCGACAACTGTCTATCTACCAAAAGTTAGCCGTTCAGCAAGTGCTGAAGGAACCACTCAGGAACTCAAGGTTGTGGCAGTTGGAAAGAATGGTCAACGTTCGGATGCGGGAACTGTAGCCTTTGATTGGGGCATGACCGTGTCAGATACCAGTCTACCAAAAGCTTTAGCGCCAAACGTAGTCATTGGAGCCAAAGTGATCGGTTCGAGCTTCCCAGATGCGGATGGTAGTGAAGGTATTGAAGGTATGTTAAATGGGACCATTACCAGTCTTTCAGATAAATGGTCTTCTGCTCAATTGAGTGGAACCGTCGATATCCGATTGACACAACCACGGACAATTGTTCGTTGGGTCATGGACCATGCCGGTGCTGGTGGAGAATCTGTCGACGATGGCAAGATGAACACCCGTGACTTCGACCTTTACTACAAGGATGAAGCGGGTGAATGGAAGCTCGCCAAGGAAGTTCGTGGCAATAAAGCCCATGTATCTGACATTACACTTGATCATCCAATCAAGGCTCAAGACTGGCGTCTCCATGTCATTACAGCAGATAACGGCACCCCATGGCAAGCCATCCGGATTTACAACTGGAAGATGTATGAAAGTCTAGATACTGAGACGGTCAACATCCCGATGAAACATGCTGCAGCGCAAAATCTGGGTAATCATTTTGTCCAAGTCGGCTTCAAAGATGTTCCAGCTAATACTACTCTGACTCTTTATTCCGATAAAGAAGCAACTAGTCCAATTGCGACCATGACAGCCGATCAAGCTGGAAATCTCATCTTTAAACCACTGGCTTTTGAATCAACCCCATCTCTTCTCTACTATCGTGCGCAAGAACCTGGCAAAGATATCAGTAACGTTCTAGCGATCGAGGTTCCAAAGAATGATAAAGAAATTGCGGGACTCCAATTTGAAGATGGATTGACCAAGAAGGTCTACCGGGAAGGCGATGCCCTTTCCTTGAAAGGGGCGACTCTCCGCGTTCATTATAAAGATGGCCAAGCAGATCAACTGGTCAACCTCACCAACTCAGGTGTAGAGATTCATGGATTTGACAGTAGCAAGCTGGGAGAACAACACCTAGAAGTCTCTTACCTTGGTCAGAAATTGGATAAGACCCTCACTGTTTTTGTGGTCAGTGCAGAAGAAGCAGGTGAAAAAGCAGTTGCTGGTCTAGAATTGACCGACAAACCAAAAGTGGAATATATTGTCGGAGAAGCATTGGAAAAAGAAGGTGGACGCTTTACAGTCGTCTTTGAAGATGAAACGACCGAAACGCATGCCTTGACAGATGAAGGGGTGGAAGTGACTGGCTTTGATACGACTAAGGAAGGACGTCAAACCATCACTGTCCATTACAAAGGAGCTAGCACAAGCTTTGATGTCCTCGTCAATCCAAAACCAGCTCTCAACGATGAATACCTCAAGCAAAAATTGGCTGAAGCTGAAGCTGCAAAAGCCAAAGTAGACTTTACATTTGCCACTCCTGAAGTTAAAGAAGCTTTGCTGGCTGGAATGGCTGCTTCTGAAAAAGTCTTGAAAGAGCATGATACCAGCACACAAGATCAAGTCAATGAGCAGTTGAACCAATTGACCGCTCTCTTGAAAGCCTTGGATGGTCAAGCTAATCTAACAAAAGAAAAAGAAGCTCTCTCTGCCCTAACAACAGAAGCGACTGCTCTATTAGCAAGCAAGCCAAATCACCCTTCTGGTGAGGCTTTGCAGGCACTCTTGGAGAAAAATAAAGAACTCCTAGCTTCTTCAGAGCTCACTCCTGAAGCGCTTGAAACAGCTAAGACAGGTCTAGAGACCTTGATTGCGCTCCTGAAAGAAGATAAGCCGGCGGTCTTTGTAGACCCTGCGACTGGAGTCGAAGTTCAATTCTCTAACTTGGAGACTACTGCTATTAAGGGACTAAAAGTCGCGAAAGTTGAAGCCAATCAGGCAGAAAAAGAAGAGCTGAAGGGACGAGAAGCGACTATCTTTGATATCGAAGGAGTCGATGCAAGTGGTCAGGATGTCGATACCCAGCATCCATCCCTTGTGAAAATCCCTGTGGATAAGGATAAAGAAGTAGAGCAAGTTCTCTTCTTCCCAGAAGGTCAAGCTCCTCAATCCTTAGCCTTTGAGAGAGTTGGAGATGTGGTCATCTTTACAGCTCCTCACTTTACTCACTATGCGATTGTCTATAAGCCAGCAAAAACGGAAGGACCAGATCAACCGATCCAACCAGAAGAACCGGCTAAACCAGATCAGCCTGTTCAACCAGCTCAACCAAATCAACCAGTCCAACCAGCTGCCCCAGTGACTCCGGATCCAGTTAATCCATTGAAGCCTACAGAGTCTTCTCAAGTGGATCAGTTGGCCCCAACGACTTCTACTCAACCGGGTCATCAAGAGGAAGAACACAAGGATATGGTTGATCAAGAGATCCATCAGTTGTTAAGTGCCCACCAAGGAGCGAACTCACAGCCAACGGTTCAGCAAGGAATAAAAGATGCAAGTAAAGAAAGTCAATCGGAACACCTACCAAATACGGCAAGCCTAGAAGCTTCCTTTGCAGCTGAAGCTGTTCTTCTAGCAGCCTTAGGCGGCTTCCTCTTGGCTGGTAAGAAGAAGGAAGAGTAAGTCTTCTAAAAGATTCTTTTGTTCACTTAAAAAGTCACTCTCAAAAAAACCTCTCTGGTGAAAACCAGAGAGGTTTGATCTTGTATTTAGAAGTGTCGTTCGGATCCTGTGAATTAGAGGGGAAAAGCATTGGATTTTTCTACCTCTTTTACAGCTTTTGTGATATAATTATCATGTATTAAAAAAAGAAGGAGTCATATCTAATGGCAAAATTGACTGTTAAAGACGTTGACTTGAAAGGGAAAAAAGTTCTCGTTCGTGTTGACTTCAACGTTCCTGTAAAAGACGGCGTGATCACTAACGATAACCGTATCACTGCAGCTCTTCCAACTATCAAGTACATCCTTGAACAAGGTGGACGTGCAATCCTCTTCTCTCACCTTGGACGTGTAAAAGAAGAAGCAGATAAAGAAGGTAAATCACTTGCTCCTGTAGCTGCTGACTTGGCTGCTAAATTGGGTCAAGAAGTGAAATTTATCCCAGGTGTTACACGTGGTGCTGAATTGGAAGCAGCTGTTAACGCTCTTGAAGATGGACAAGTTCTCTTGGTTGAAAACACTCGTTTCGAAGATGTTGACGGCAAGAAAGAATCTAAAAACGATCCTGAACTTGGTAAATACTGGGCATCACTTGGAGATGGTATCTTTGTAAACGATGCCTTCGGTACTGCTCACCGTGCACACGCATCTAACGTTGGTATCTCTGCAAACGTTGATAAAGCTGTTGCTGGATTCCTTCTTGAAAACGAAATTGCTTACATCAAAGAAGCAGTTGAAGCTCCAGAACGTCCATTCGTAGCCATCCTTGGTGGATCTAAAGTATCTGACAAGATCGGTGTTATCGAAAACTTGCTTGAAAAAGCTGATAAAGTTCTTATCGGTGGTGGGATGACTTACACATTCTACAAAGCACAAGGTATCGAAATCGGTAACTCACTTGTAGAAGAAGACAAATTGGATGTAGCTAAAGCTCTTCTTGAAAAATCAAACGGCAAATTGATCTTGCCAGTTGACTCAAAAGAAGCGAACGCATTTGCTGACTACACTGAAGTGAAAGACACTGAAGGTGAAGCAGTTGACCCAGGATTCCTTGGTCTTGATATCGGTCCTAAATCAATTGCTAAATTCGACCAAGAATTGACTGGTGCGAAAACAGTTGTATGGAACGGACCTATGGGTGTATTTGAAAACCCTGACTTCCAAGCTGGTACAATCGGTGTGATGGACGCTATCGTGAAACAACCAGGCGTTAAATCAATCATCGGTGGTGGTGACTCAGCAGCTGCTGCGATCAACCTTGGCCGTGCAGACAAATTCTCATGGATCTCTACTGGTGGTGGTGCTTCTATGGAACTCCTTGAAGGTAAAGAACTTCCAGGATTGGCTGCTCTTACAGACAAATAATCTAAATAGAATGAAAGAGGCTGGGACACAAGTCCTAGCCTCTCA
>NZ_KV812797.1:40391-99170 GCF_001813505.1 Streptococcus sp. HMSC061E03 | reverse complement strand
TTACCGATTTCTGTCCCACTCTCTTTTTTCTTTCTATTGATAACTGTTCTCTCCTTTCTGAAAATATGGTAGAATAATAGAAATAGAAAGATAGGTGACCATGGATTACTTTAAACGACACAAATTTGATTGGTCCAAATTCCGTTTGGGGATGAGAACCTTTAAAACAGGGATTGCCGTTTTTATTGTACTACTTATTTTTGGAATATTTGGCTGGCGAGGCCTTCAGATCGGGACTTTGACAGCTGTTTTTAGTTTGAGGGAAGACTTTGATAAGAGTGTCCATTTCGGGGCTTCGCGTGTCATGGGCAACAGTATCGGAGGTTTTTATGCCGTATTGTTCTTCCTTTTAAAAACGCTCTTTCATGGGGCGTATTGGGTGACTCTGATTTTTGTACCCATTGCGACCATGTTAACCATTATGACAAATGTCGCTATGAATAATAAAGCAGGAATTATTGGAGGAGTTTCGGCAATGCTGATCATTACCCTCTCAATTCCAAACGGAGAAACCTTCTTGTATGTTTTTGCCCGAATATTTGAGACCTTTATTGGCGTTTTCGTTGCGATTTTGGTCAATTCGGATGTGGATCGCATTCGCGATTTTCTCAAGAAATACAAAAAACCTATGTAAGATTATGTAACATTTGATCTTGACATAGATTTTTTTTTCGATATAATAGAATAGAAAGAGGAATGGTATGAAGGAAAAGGAATTACGACGCTCGCTGGCAGTCTTTCCGATTGGAAGTGTTATGAAGCTGACTGACTTGACAGCTCGCCAGATTCGTTATTATGAAGATCAGGGTTTGATTTCTCCGGATCGTACAGAAGGCAATCGCCGCATGTATTCGTTGGATGATATGGACCGCCTGCTTGAGATCAAAGATTATATCTCAGACGGCTTAAATATTGCGGATATTAAGAAGAGATATGCGGAAAAAGAGCAAGAGCAAGAGCAAACCAAGGTTGTCAGTCAAGAAGAGATCCGTAAGGCTCTTCATCGTGACATTCTTCAGCAAAGTCGCTTCACATCTTCCCCATCGCCATATGGTCAATTTCGTTGATCATTTCATAAGCTTGTAATCTATTTTAAGGAGACAAAAATGTCAATTACTGCTGCAGATATTCGCCGTGAAGTAAAAGAAAAAAATGTTACTTTTATTCGCTTGATGTTCTCTGATATTTTGGGAACCATGAAGAACGTCGAAATTCCAGCTACCGATGAGCAACTGGACAAGGTTCTTTCAAACAAAGCCATGTTTGATGGTTCTTCTATCGAAGGATTTGTCCGTATCAACGAGTCAGATATGTATCTTTACCCAGATTTGGATACATGGACAGTCTTCCCTTGGGGAGATGAAAATGGTAGCGTAGCTGGCTTGATCTGTGATGTCTATACGACTGAAGGGAAACCATTTGCGGGCGACCCACGTGGCAACTTAAAACGTGCCCTTCGTCATATGGAAGAACTTGGATTCAAATCCTTTAACCTTGGTCCAGAACCAGAATTCTTCCTCTTCAAGTTGGACGAAAATGGAGATCCAACTCTTGAAGTAAACGACAAAGGTGGCTATTTTGACTTGGCTCCAACAGACCTTGCAGATAACACTCGTCGTGAAATCGTCAATGTCTTGACCAAGATGGGCTTTGAAGTAGAAGCCAGTCACCACGAAGTAGCCGTTGGTCAGCATGAAATCGACTTTAAGTATGACGAAGTTCTTCGCGCTTGTGACAAGATCCAAATCTTTAAACTCGTTGTGAAGACCATCGCCCGTAAACACGGCTTGTATGCAACCTTTATGGCCAAACCAAAATTTGGAATTGCCGGATCAGGTATGCACTGTAATATGTCTCTCTTTGACCAAGATGGCAACAATGCCTTCTTTGATCCAGAAGATCCAAAGGGCATGCAATTGTCAGAAACAGCTTATCACTTCTTGGGTGGCTTGATCAAGCATGCATATAACTTTACAGCGGTGACCAACCCAACCGTCAACTCTTATAAACGTTTGGTTCCTGGATATGAAGCACCTGTTTATATCGCTTGGGCAGGCCGCAACCGTTCCCCATTGGTACGTGTGCCAGCATCACGTGGTATGGGAACTCGTTTGGAATTACGCTCCGTAGACCCAATGGCCAATCCTTATGTAGCCTTGGCAGTCTTGCTTGAAGTCGGCCTTCATGGTATTGAAAATAAAATCGAAGCACCTGCTCCGATCGAAGAAAATATCTATGTGATGACACCGGAAGAACGTAGAGCAGCTGGAATCACAGATCTACCTTCTACCCTTCACAATGCCTTGAAAGCCTTGACAGAAGACGAAGTGGTGAAAGCTGCCTTGGGTGAACACATCTACACCAGCTTCCTTGAAGCCAAACGAATCGAATGGGCAAGCTATGCGACCTTCGTATCCCAATGGGAAGTAGACAACTATTTAGATCTTTATTAAGAAACAAGAGTAAAGAGGCTAGGACAAAAGTCCTAGCCTCTCAATTATTTTTGGATTGTAGAGCAAGACGCAGTGGTTGAGTGGGCTCTAATACGCTGATTTCATCAGCTTTTACAGCCCTACTCAACTGTGAGGAGGTGGGACGACGAAATCGAATTCTAACGAATTACCGATTTCTGTCCCACTCTCTTTTTGATCCTCAAAAAGTCATCATAAAACCAGTTGAAACAGTGGTCTCAACTGGTTGTTTTTTAATTTTCGTCATCTGGTGTGAGAATCATTGGGATAATGATAGGTTCACGTTCCGTGCTCTCGTATAAGAATGGGCGAAGGGCATTGACAATTGCACCATTGACGGTTTGGATATTGGCATCTTTGTTCTTCAAGGCGATGCGAATTGCATTGAAGAGGATGCGTTGGCTTTCACGGATCAGATCTCCTGATTCACGCATGTAGATAAAACCACGGCTCAAGATGTCTGGTCCAGCCAAGATCATCTTCGATTTGAAGTCAACAGTCGCAACAGCAAGCACGACACCGTCTTCGGAAAGGTCTCTCCGGTCACGAAGGACAGCAGCCCCGATTTCACCGATGCGGTTTCCATCGACATAGATATCTTGAGCATTGAAGCTTCCTGCGATACGAGCAGAGTTGGCTGTTAGAGCGAGGACATCACCATTACTCATGATGAAGATATTGTCTTTTTCCACTCCGCAATCACGCGCAAGTCCTGCGTGGATCTTCTGCATCCGGTATTCACCATGGACAGGCATGAAATATTTTGGTTTGATCAAGCGGAGCATAAGTTTTTGTTCTTGTTGCCCCCCGTGTCCAGAAGTATGGATATTGTTGATCTTCCCGTGGATGACATCGACACCCGCTTCGGAAATCGTATTGATCAATTTATTCACACTGGTTGTATTTCCAGGAATCGGACTAGAAGAGAAGATCACGGTATCTCCTGGTTGGAGTTGCACTTGGCGGTGCGTTCCGTTGGCAATCCGAGAGAGGGCTGCCATTGGCTCTCCTTGGCTTCCTGTACACATGATCAGGATTTCATTAGCTGCATAGTCTTTGATCTCATTTGGCTCGATAATGGTTCCAGCAGGGACCTTGATGTAGCCAAGCTCGATTCCATTGACGATGGCTTTTTCCATCGAGCGTCCAAAGACGACGATCTTACGACCGGTCTTAACAGCGGCCTCAGCAGCTTGTTGGAGACGGAAGATATTCGAAGCAAAGGAGGCAAAAATGATGCGCCCATGGATGCCTTCGATGATCTTCATGATGGATTGGCCAACCACTTTTTCAGAGTTAGTAAAGGTTGGGATTTCCGCGTTGGTTGAGTCTGAAAGCAGACAGAGAACGCCTTCTTCCCCAAGGGCCGCCATACGATGGAGGTCAGCCGGTTCTCCAACAGGTGTGAAGTCAAATTTGAAGTCTCCGGTACAGACAATCTTTCCTTGAGGGGTGTGAATCACAATCCCTAACGGTTCTGGAATCGAGTGAGTCGTACGGAAGAAGGTTGCTTTAAGATTTTTAAATTGAAGCTCAGTGTTTTGGTTGATTTCGTAGAGTTTGGCATCACGAAGAAGACCGTGCTCTTCTAATTTTCCACGGATTAAGGCAAGCGCCAAAGGTCCAGCGTAGATAGGGACATTGGCTTGCTTCAAAAGGAAAGGAATCCCACCGATGTGGTCTTCGTGTCCGTGGGTAATGAGGACCGCTT
This sequence comes from Streptococcus sp. HMSC061E03, assembly GCF_001813505.1. Classification (NCBI taxonomy): domain Bacteria; kingdom Bacillati; phylum Bacillota; class Bacilli; order Lactobacillales; family Streptococcaceae; genus Streptococcus; species Streptococcus sp. HMSC061E03. The sequence continues at coordinate 94,988 of NZ_KV812797.1, read as the reverse complement.
TGACGCGATCGATATTGTCAACGATATAAGAGTAATCTGGGATTACATAGTCGATCCCAAGGAGGTCATCTTCTGGAAATTTGATCCCGGCATCGACAATGATGATTTCATCTTGGTATTCGATCCCGTAGGTATTTTTTCCGATTTCTCCAAGTCCACCAATAGCAAATACACCAACTTCTTCAGGTTTTAAGGTATAAGCCATGGATTAGTACTCCGTTAGTTCAAAAGCACCTGACTCTTTCTCGTAAGCAAGGTGTTGCTCAGAAAGTGGTGTGATAAATTCAATGTTGAAATCTGTGTTTGCTTCAACCAATTGACGAGCTTGGATGCGTCCTTCGCGTTCATTTGGTGCATCAATATCGAGATAAAGTGCATGCGTGGTTTCACGACGAGGGTTGCGGTCTTTTGTTTCCTGATAAAAAACTTTGTAAATCATGAAGTAATTTTCCTTTCATTATTTCGGTCTATTTGTTAGCTACGAAGGAGTGCAATCACTAGAGTTTCCTACTCGCAACTAGTGGACCTGATTCGATACAATTAATTATCATTATATCATAAATTTGCCTGTAAGTAAAAGATAGACTGGAAAAGTCAGAGAGGCAAAGGGCTATAATAGAGAAGCTTTTGAGCGGTTTTGGATATGAAAATCCTGCGCTCTAAGGGAGAGTTTCGCTGGGATTTGAAGGGAATTTGTAGTATAATATAATCCAGTTCAAGAGGAGTAGGAAATGAAATTATTAGCATTTGATACCTCGAGTAAGGCTCTTTCTGTAGCGATTTTAGAAGATGAGACTCTACTTGCAGAAACAACATTAACCATTAAAAAGAATCATAGTATTACCTTGATGCCGGTCATCGATTTTTTGATGCAACAAATTGACTTGACACCCAAGGACTTGGATCGCATTGTGGTGGCAGAAGGTCCTGGGAGCTACACTGGACTGCGCATTGCGGTCGCAACCGCAAAGACCTTGGCTCATACTTTAGGGATTGAATTGGTCGGGGTTTCGAGCCTCTTAGCCCTAGTGCCAGATGATCTAGAAGGTTTGGTAGTGCCTGTCATGGATGCCCGTCGGAACAACGTTTATGCAGGTTTTTACCAAAATGATCAGCTGGTCACACCAGAAGGGCATTTTCCATTTGAGGAAGTCCTAGAGCGTGCAGCGACGAGTGAGCAGGTCACCTTTGTCGGAGAAGTCACGGCCTTTAAGGAGCAGATTACCTCTAACCTGCCAAGGGCTACTTACTATGAAACCTTGCCAGATGCAGTGAAAATCGGACGTCTCGGTCTCAAACAAGCGCCTGCTGGCCTCCATGATTTTGTCCCTCATTATCTCAAACGGGTCGAAGCAGAGGAAAATTGGCTCAAAGACCACACGGAAACAACGACCTCTTACATCAAGCGCCTATGATGGAAGGAACAATCAGGAAAGGGAGTAGCCGGGATGCAGCCGCTATTCTCGCTGTGCTGGAAGATGTCTATGAAGCAAGTCCCTGGAAGTTGGAGCAGATTGAAGCTGATTTAGAGCAGGAATCGACCTCCTATTTCCTAGCTGTGGATGAGGGGCAAGTCCTTGGATTTGTCGCCATTCAAGAGTCTCTCTATGAAGCAGAGGTCTTACAGATTGCGGTCAAGCGCGTCTTTCAAGGCCAAGGCCTAGCTCAGCAGTTACTCGCGCAGTTGCCGGACCAAAAAGAGATTTTCTTAGAAGTGCGCGTGTCCAATCAACCGGCCCAAAGCCTATACAAAAAAATGCATTTTGAAGAAATTGCACGGAGGAAAAACTACTATCACGATCCCATAGAGGATGCTGTGATCATGAAGAGGAACCCAAATGAAAGATAGATATATTTTGGCTTTTGAGACATCTTGCGATGAGACCAGCGTGGCTGTCTTGAAAAATGACGACCAACTCTTGTCCAATGTCATTGCCAGTCAAATCGAAAGTCACAAGCGTTTTGGTGGGGTGGTACCTGAGGTAGCCTCTCGTCACCATGTGGAAGTCATCACCGCTTGTATTGAAGAAGCCTTAGAAGAAGCCGGCATTACAGAAGCCGATGTCACAGCTGTGGCTGTCACCTACGGTCCAGGTCTGGTTGGGGCTCTCTTGGTCGGCTTAGCTGCAGCCAAGGCCTTTGCTTGGGCGCATGGACTCCCTTTGATTCCTGTCAATCATATGGCAGGACACTTGATGGCTGCTCAAAGCGTGGAGCCCTTAGAGTTTCCGCTTTTGGCCTTGCTGGTGAGTGGAGGACATACCGAGCTAGTCTACGTCAGTGAAGCGGGTGATTATAAGATCGTCGGAGAGACCCGTGATGATGCTGTCGGAGAAGCTTATGACAAGGTTGGGCGCGTGATGGGCTTGACCTATCCAGCAGGACGTGAAATTGATCAGCTGGCCCACCAAGGGGATGATATCTATGATTTCCCACGGGCCATGATCAAGGAAGACAATCTGGAATTCTCCTTTTCAGGACTCAAATCGGCCTTTATCAATCTGCACCATAACGCACAGCAAAAAGGTGAAAGTCTCTCCAATGCAGACTTGTCAGCGAGTTTCCAAGCAGCCGTATTAGACATTCTCATGGCCAAGACCAAGAAGGCTTTGGAGAAATATCCAGTCAAGACTCTAGTCGTCGCTGGTGGGGTCGCAGCCAACCAAGGTCTCCGTGAACGTCTGGCTTCTGAGATCACAGATGTTAAGGTCATCATTCCGCCTCTGCGTCTCTGCGGGGATAATGCAGGGATGATTGCCTATGCCAGTGTTAGTGAATGGAACAAAGAAAACTTTGCAGGCTGGGACCTCAATGCCAAACCAAGCCTGGCCTTTGAAGGAATTGAATAAGAAAAAGGAGCCAATTGGATGTGCAAGGTCCAATGGCTTTTTTGCTGGGATCTCACCAACTAGTAGCGGATTTGCGAGTCGAAAGAAAATTCGGTATGATAGAGAGAATAAAAGATTGGTGGAACAAGTATAGTTCTATAAAAAGTAGGTGGAGATGTTGAAAAAATTTTTAAGTTTGAAACTGGTTTTCCTAGCAATCATTGTAGTTGGTTTAGTACTCTATTTTAAACCTTCAGAGACTAAAAAAAATTCTGTTGAAAAAAGACCTAGCTCAACCAAAGTCATCCATGAAGGGAATCTCAAGGATGTTCAGCTATTTGGTGAGAAAAATCAATTTGTTTTGAGTAAGGATCTGACCTTGGTTGATGGGAAGTATCTGGTTGGTTTTGACTATGTAAAAACCGATGACAGAATAAAATGGGAGTATATCGGATTCCGATATTACGATATTGACAATCAATTTAAAGAAACAACCGTAAATGTTTTAGATGAGATTCGAAAGACAGCACCAAAAGCCTTTATTTATGATTATCAAATAAATGTTAATAGTGGAGTAAGTGTTGTAGATCTAATCTATTTTGATTCTCGTAGTGCAATGGAACGTAGTATTGGAAATGGGAAAAATATTTATTACAAGTTGGATGAACAGAAATACTATAGCAAGTATGCCATCTCAGAGGGCAGTGCAGTTAAGGAAAAAATTATAGACTATACAAATTTAATGGAATTAATCGATAAAAATACCGGTTTTGAACTTCAATCAGGATTTAAATTTCAGAAACAGGCTAAGAATGTAAAGACAGATATCAATTTATTTGCAATTTATCCGGAATTCAAAGAGAAAATGTTGAGTGGCGAGTACGAGATTTATCCTAGATTACAGTTATTAAGTAGTAAGGAATGGTTTGATACTCTTCTTCATTGGTTTGCACCTAAAGGACAGGACACCTTACCTGGTGTAAAAATTGAAGCTCGGTACTCAATAGATGGTCAAGAACATGAAATACGTTCTTATGATGAGTTTAAACAATACTACAATGGAAAAGGTGGTGAATTGAGTGAGTAAAGCCTTATCTGGAAGATTGGGAGAAGAAAGCTGGATTTGATCAGGTTGGTACCGTCTAGGATGCTATGTTGAAAGCATGTAGGAAGTAAATAGGATGTTAGAATATAAAGAAACAAGTATTTTCTGTCACCAACTGGTAGAGTACAATGGCAAAAAATTTCTGTTAGATGCTAATACAATGAAGCCTAAGCTCTATTATTGGGGGTTGCCAACGGAAGTTATCACTGTTGAGATGATGGGAGTAGATAAAAAGTTGAAATTCCAGGCACGCCCATCAATAAAATAAATGGGGGGACAGCAGCCTATCATAGTCCAGCCATTTGTTGGAGCGGTTTATAGTCTCTTAAAAAATCGATTCAGTGAGTATGCCATTAGTCAGCAAATTTTTCTAAAGATAGTCTTATTTGTGGTTGCCATGCTTATATCTTTTGTGCTCTTTCGATTTTCTATAGAAAAGGCTCGTAAAAAGGTTAAGAATCTATTTCCTACAGCTAGGAAGAGATACAGGGTGACTTTCAAGCCGATACCAGAAAGAAAGTAAATTTTTGATGCCCATCTATTAAATGTTGTCTTACTGGCCTGTTTAGCTATGTATTTATTTAATAATAATGGTCAAGAAGGGATCTTTTTAGTGATAGGCGGTATTCTTATGGCTTTTCTATTGACCTTCGAATTTGGTAAAGTTCCAGTTCTTTTAGGAGCGAAAACAGGGAATTTAAGGCTTGATAGTGTAGAAGAGATAGTCATCGAAAAAAGTAACTAGAATGAAATGGATAAGAATAAAGGAGTAGAAATCATGAACAAAACGATCATTTTGTTCATAGCGCTTCTATCATTAACAGCATGCGCCCAGTCTCGACAGGAATCAAAAGATTCTTCGCCGAGTAAAACGGAGCAGACTTCAAAAGAGTCCTCGACTGTTAAAAATGAAAAAGGCTTGCAGTTTGTGGTGGGACTACAGTATGAAGGAAAAGAATCAAACTTAATTGAACTAGGGAAGAAATTAACCAAGGAACATCCAGAACTTGGAAATCAAGGAAGCCTATCGATCAACTATACGGGCGCAACTTTCTCATCCAATCAACAAGAATATGCTGTTTTTCTATTGATTAACAAAGCTGGATTTCAAATTGATAAGGATTTTGAGTTTTCATTGAGTTGGAAATATGATGGGCAATTCATTTATCAACATCAACGGATTGGCTATAAAATTAGTGACAGTGGAGTATTGCCGGATCAATCTGCTACGATTTTGATCCTGCCAATATCTAGCAAGCAAAAACAAATTGTTGAGACCATGACACAAGAAGAAAAGATGTCATTAGAGATGTCGGATTTAAAAGTGAATCAGTAGGGGAAAGATAGGAGTATAATGAGGGGTTATCCTTTCTATACCAGATCTCCTTTTTCAACCTTTTTTCTTGTGTTATAATAGAAGTCAATGATCCAGAAAGGAGTGAGAGAGTGGAAAAAGATTTTTGGCAGGGGGTGAGGGACGCGCTACCGACGGCTTTGGGCTATATCAGTATTGGCCTGGCTTGTGGTGTGGTGGCGTCTCCCTATCTTTCTCCTTTGGAGATGGCCTTGATGAGTGTATTGGTCTATGCCGGGGCGGCCCAGTTTGCGATGATCTCTCTGATTGCGGCCCATTCTTCGATATTGAATATGGCCTTGACGGTGTGTTTGATCAATCTCCGTAATATGTTGATGAGTCTGCATACGTCGTCTGACTTTAAGGATGCTAGTCTCGCTCATACCATCGGGATTGGAAGCCTCCTGACCGATGAGAGTTATGGGGTCTACTTGAGTGAGAAGTTAAAGACGGATACCATTACAGTTCCTTGGATGCATGGGAACAATCTAGTAGGCTATGTGGCCTGGATCAGTGCGACGGTTATCGGAACAGCTCTAGGATCTCTCCTACCTGATCCAAAGGCTTTTGGGCTTGATTTTGCTTTGGTGGCTATGTTTATTGGGATTTTTGCAGCCCAGTTTCAAGGAATGCAACTGACAGAAAAGACCAAGACCATGCTCATGGTGCTGTTAGCAGTAGCAGTGAGTTTCTTTCTCTTACTCTTTTTTGTTTCGCAACCGCTAGCTGTGCTAGCTGCGACCTTGATCGGCTGTTTTGTGGGGGTGGTCTGTGATGCGCGTGAATAGTTATATCTTCATGGCCATTCTGGCCTCAGCCCTCGTTACCTGGATTCCTCGGATCTTGCCCTTCCTCTTAGTCAAATACAAGGGACTGCCGGCTCCTGTAACCCGCTTTCTCAAATACCTGCCCATTTCCATTATCTTTGCCTTGGTTTTATCAAGCTTAGTAGATGGGAAAATTGGAAGCCCCCCGCAGCTCCACTGGTTGGACCTAGTGGTGACCATTCCCAGTCTCTTTGTAGCCTTTCGTTACAAAAACCTTATGGGAACCGTCTTGTTTGGAATTGTCTTGATCGCCCTATTACGATTGGTGTTTTAAATGTAAAAATATGTTACAAAAAAATTACAATTGTTACAAAAAAACTTGATTTTTGTAACAATTGGAGTATAATGGGAGTCAGAAAGATAAAGAGGTGATCTTATGAAAAAATCAATCTTCCGTTGGAGTGCCGCTGTTCTGGTGGCTGCGTCACTTGGTCTAGCTCTCGGTGGTTGTGGTGCAAAGGATAAAAAGACAGCTACCTCATCCGCAAAAGCATCTACCAGCAAGGTAGAGAAAAAAGCCAAAAGTAATAGCAAAAAGAGTGCAGCATCTTCCTCTCAGGCAAACGATACAGCTAGCTCTTCGACTCAAGCAAGTAGCGCGACAACTTCAAAAGACTCTGGTAAGACCGAGAATGCGTCTACTACGACGCAAGCTACTGTCCCTGCAGAATTGGTGGGAACTTGGGTAGGATCTAGCCCACAAGCGGATGCGATTAAAATGACAGTGGATGCCAATGGAGATGTGACAACAGTGGTTAGCTTCAAAAATGATAGCGAACCGACTCGTACAGCGACCTATACGGCTAGAGCTGTCAAAGCAACTGGAAATATCTACTATTGGGATGCTGAAGGTCTTGATGGAGCTGATGCCTTGCTTCCTGGGATCACAGGTCTAGGTGTCGCTGACTTCCGACTCGAACCTGGTTTTATCTTGGAAGAAGGACACTATACACCGATTGTTTTCACAACGGCCACCAATACAGAATTTGACTATACCAAATACAATGATTTCCGTTTTTCATTAACCAAAGAACAATAAAAAGACGAACTCGATGGAAAATCGAGTTCGTTTTTTTAGATAGATTAACGAAGATAGATAACTTTGAACAATAATACAGCTAAGATAGCAGCAAGAATTGGGGCTACAACTGGTACCCAAGCATACCACCATTTAGAATCCCCTTTGTGTTCTCCCAAGATAGACTTTGGAAGGAAGGCATGGACCAAACGAGGACCAAAGTCACGTGCAGGGTTCAAACCAGGTCCAGTAGGACCTCCAAGTGACGTAACAAGAGCCATAACAAGGAAACCAAGAGCCAAGTGAGCAATTCCTAAACCTGAAGCGTGTGCTTGTGATAAAGCCAATTTTGCTGCTGATGTGGTAGCATCAAAGACGCCTCCTTGTTCAGCAGCAGCTTTTTGAGCAAGACCTGCAACTTCTGCACCAAAGAAATGTTTCGTCAAGCCGAGGGCACCAAAGAAAAGGACGAATGATCCGGCAAACTCGTTGATGAAGCCATTAATTGTAGCAGCCTTGCGTGATTCAGGAGTTCCTTTATCCAAACTAGAAATCGTTGAAAATGTTCCTAAGATGTTGTTAGGATTTTCAGTTTGGATGTAGTATGGACGGTGAGTCGCAACGACAACCAATTGTCCAAACATAGCTCCAAGAAGTTGAGCAACGATGTATGGTAAAACATTTGCCCAAGGGAAGAGTCCGCTAACTGCAAGTCCAAGGGTAAAAGCTGGGTTAATGTGATTTCCTGAAACATTACCGAACATCAAGGCTGGAATCATTACTCCCATCCCATATCCGATCGCAATGACAAGCCAACCGCTTTGATGACCTTTTGTTCCTTTTAATTCGACGTTTGCAACTGCACCATTTCCGAGGATAAGTAGCAAAGCCGTTCCAATAAACTCTGAAAAGAGTTTAACACTAAAATCAAAATCCATGATTCTAATAATCTCCTTTATAAATTTTATACCAATCCATTCTATCAAGTAAATACTAACTTGTAAAGAATTTTTAAAAATTTTATTTCAATAGATGAAGAATAAAGTTAGTGAATTCCTATCAGTAATGAGGGCTCCCTGCTACCCAACCGGTGCAGAGGGCGGATGTGATATTAAAACCGCCTGTATGGGCATTGATATCGAGGACTTCTCCTGCAAAGTGGAGTCCAGGAACGAGCTTACTTTCTAGGGTTTTAGGATTGATTTCTTTGAGGCTGACACCACCCTTGGTGACAAAGGACTTGGCTAGTGACATCTTCCCAGTGACGGGGATGGGCAGCTCTTTGATCTTTTGAATGAGCTCTTCTGTCTGAGGAGGAGTGAGTTGCTTGGCTTTTTCAGGGAATCCTTGCGCCAAGAAATCAGCTAACCGTTCAGGAAGCAGGGTTTTGAGGCTATTTTTAATGGTCTTTTCTCGATGCTCTTCTAGAAAGTCTTTTAACTCTTGAGAAGAGGTTGTCGGAAGGAGGTCCAGTGATAAGATTTCCCCGCCTTTAACAAAGCTGGACATCCGAAGGGCTGCAGGGCCAGAAAGTCCAAAATGGGTAAAGAGCAGGTCGTGTGTGATGATGTGTTTGCCGTAGCTGAGGGTCACATCTGTCAGAGAGATCCCTTGGAGGGCCTTGTGTGGAAAATCTGTCAAAAGAGGACTTTCTGCCGCTTCGAGATCCGTAATGCTATGTTTGAAGTGGCGGGCAATTTCGTGTCCGTAGCCGGTAGAGCCGGTAGAAGGGTAGGATTTGCCTCCGGTTGTGACGATCAGCTTATCAGCTGTCCAAGTGTTTTCAGATGATTTGACGATGAAGATGTCTTCTGGCTTGGTGACAGAGACCACTTCACAGTTGGTGGCAATACTAGCACCTAGCTCAAGGATCTTATTCTCTAAAGCTTGAATAATGGTGCGAGATTGATCACTAGCAGGAAAGACCCGGCCATGGTCTTCGACTTTTAGCTTGACGCCATTATCGGTGAAAAATTGGATGATATCATGATTATCAAATTGGGAAAACACACTGTAAAGGAAGCGCCCATTTCCAGGGATACCGGCCATCAAATCGTCTAAGGTTCCGTTGTTCGTGACATTACAGCGACCTCCTCCGGTACCAGCAAGTTTCTTACCGAGCCTTTTATTTTTTTCGATCAGTAGTGTAGGTTGGCCATAAGAGGCGCTGGCAATGGTCGCCATCATACCTGCTGGGCCACCACCGATGACAATGGTGTGAAAATGAGTCATGTAGATCCTTTCATGGTAACTTAACCGTTTTTGGTTTCATTGTATCATAAAATGGATGTCATGAATCAAAATAGTAGCTTCAATTTTTGGTAATTTGTTTTATTTTTTTAGAAAAAAGCTTGCAAATTTTCTGAAAAGGAGTAAACTGATAGGGATAAATGGATGTTTACTTCTAAGTAAGCAGAAGCGAGGATACGAATCCTTATTGGAAATGATCCATAAAAAGGGAGATGAAGATGAAATTATATGTACAACTGACGATTATATTCACGATTTCATTAATTGGTGAAATCATTTCGGATGGGTTGCACTTACCAATTCCTGGAAGTATGATCGGGCTGTTGATCCTATTTTTATTATTACAGTTTAAGTTACTACGCATGCGCCACGTCAATATGGTAGGAAATTTTTTATTAGCAAACATGACGATTCTGTTTCTTCCCCCTGCTGTCGGTATTATGGATAAGTTTCATGTGATTGCACCTTATCTGTTTCCGATTATTTTGATTCTAGTTGGAGCCTTGGTCATCAATGTGGCTTTAATTGCAATCGTGGTTAGTTTTATAAAAAATCGTTTTGAAGGTGATTATCCAGAAGGGGGACGCAAGCATGGCTAATTTTGCGAGTAATCCTTTATTTGGGATTGTCTTATCTATTTGGGCTTATTTGATTGGGATGTTAATTTTCCGCAGATATCCCCATCCAATAACAACGCCACTTTTAGTGGCTACAGTAATCGTTATCTTATTCTTAATGATTACAGGAATTTCTTATAAAGATTACTATGTCGGTGGTTCCCTTTTAAATCAGTTGATTGGACCATCGACAGTCGCCTTGGGGATTCCTCTCTATAAAAGTTTCCATTTGATGAAGCATCATGCACGGAGTATTTTGATCGGCTCAACAGTAGCGGTTATTGTGAATACGATTTTTACAGCCTTGATCGCGAAAGCATTTGGAATGAAGTACTTTCTAGCCATTTCGCTCTTTCCAAAATCGGTTACGACTGCAATGGCAGTTGGGATTACTGAAAAAATGCAAGGAATTACGACCATCACTCTTGTGGTAGTTGTAGCAACTGGATTATTAACAAGTGTCTTGGGTCCAACGATATTGAAACTGTTAAAAATAAAAGATCCAGTAGCTATTGGTTTAGCCCTTGGAGGAACTGGACATGCAGTAGGAACAGGGACAGCGTTTAAGTATGGTCATGTGGCCGGTGCTATGGCAGGATTGGCAATAGGGATCACAGGAATTTTGTATGTATTCATTAGTCCAATTGTGGCTTCGATGATTTTATCCTAATACATTTTATTATTTTCTGAGAGAGGCTCAAGAAGGGTCTCTTTCATTTTGTAGTGAAAGCTTAAAAATCAATCTAGAGTGAAAGAAGCTTTTCATGATTACTATCCAAAGCTTTTCCAAGTGTCTAAAAAATGGTATAATGAACTGTAAATTTCAGAAGTTGGAAGGAATGTCATTACTATGATGAATATGCAAGACTTAATTTAAGATTCTTTAGGTCTTGATATCATTAGAAATCTTGATTTTAAAGGCTTTAGAGTTCAAAAAAAATAACGATATTCAATAATATTACATTATATTGGACAGTAAATGGACAGTGACAGAGTGTTTGAAGGAGAACAAAAGAGGCTTAAATGCCTCTTTTTTATATGTTTGTGGACTAGAAGTAGATAGAATATATAGATAATATGTAACAGTTATACAAGCTATGTATTTTTTAAATGATATCACTTTGATAAATAAATAATCTAGTAGCCTCTAAAAAGACACTAATATATAGGGTGTTATTTGGTATTTTAAATTGACTAGGCTTTTATTCGAACTTGCTTGGAATTACTTATTTTCGGTTGATAGTAGCATAAATGATTTTTCTGTTAATCCAATCAATTTTTTTCTCAAATCAGATTGGTCGAATTTCCGAAGTATCCATCTTTCTTTTTCCATCGATTTTAATAGTTTCGTGACTGTTGGATTGGATAGATCTAAAAAATGCTCGATATTGGAATTCTGTCAATATTTTGGACACATTTTGTGAGGAAAATTTGAAGGCTAGCGCCCTTTGGTTGTTGGTGCACTTCTACGAGATCATAAAATGAATTTTATAATCACGTAGATTGATGTATTGAATATATTTATCAAATACAGTAGATATGTTAATTTTATCAGAAGAGATGGTTCAGACTAAATGGATACTAATCATATAATATTTACTATTTAATTATCAAAATGAATATATGACGGTATAATTAAAATTTCAGAACAAAATTAATCCTCAAATAAAAATTGAGTGTACCCAATGGTTATGGTATAATACACATAAAAATTATATCTAAAGAAAAGAGGAAACGGCATAGCATTAAATTATAAACCCTTGTGGATACAACTCGCCAAAAAGGGATTAAAGAAAACAGAAGTTATTGTTATTACACAGATTACAACTAATGTCATGGCACAGATGGGAAAAAATAAGCCAATCACATTTAAAAATTTGGCAAAAATATGTAATGCATTGGAATGTACTCCAAATGATGTATGTAGTTTTAAGGAGGGTGGAAATGAATGACTGAAATGAAAATAATGCTTGTAGAAGATGATACTAACTTAGCAGAGCTTATAAGGATGTATTTAATATCAGAGAATTGGGAAATCAGCATTTTTCATACTGGAAAAGAGGCGTTAGAGGAATTTGAAAAAAATAAATATGACTTGATATTATTGGATATTTTACTTCCTGATATAAATGGATTTGAAATATGCAAAAAGATAAGAGAAACGTCCACTATGCCAATCATTATGCTTACTGCCTTAGAAGATCCTATTCATAGAGTGCAAGGATTGAATATAGGTGCAGATGACTATATCGTAAAACCGTTTGAACCATCTGAATTGATTGCGAGAATTAATTCTCATTTTAGAAGAAATTATGTATTTACAAAAAATATTGTAAATACAATTAATTGTGATAGAGAAGTTAATAATTTAAAGATTAGCATTAAAACACATAAAGTTTACTATGGTAATATAGAGATTGAACTAACACCAAAAGAATTTGATATTTTGTGGTTGCTTATGGAAGAACCTGGTAAAGTGTATAATATGGATGATATACACTATAAAATATGGGGTGATAAGGTGCTAGAAAATGAAGTTAATCCAGTTATGGTTCATGTAAGAAGAATTAGAAGTAAGTTTGAAAAGATTGGGTTAAAATCAGTCATATTAACTGTTTGGGGAGTGGGGTATAAAATCAATGGGTAAGAAAAACCGTTTTTTTGTGGAAGGTATTATTTATCAAATACTATGGATATTTTTAAGTACAATCCTATTTTTCATTATTTACAAAATAATGGATAATTCTTTTGTTGACAGTGTAGATCCAGAATTGCCATTAGATAAATTTGCTTCCTTTTATTTTGAAATAGGTAAATATATAATACTTTTACTAGGGGCTGTTGCTATATTGATAGGGACATTTATAATACAGGAAAAAAGGTTTTATGTATATAATCAATATTTTGAGTCTGGACTGAATTATCTTAAAAGTGAAGATAAAGATTTAATACCATTTCATGAGTCATTATCAAAGGAACGAGATTTGTTTATAGAACTTCATAATTACAATAAAGAACTTGAAAAGGAGTATGAACTGGTATATAAAGAAAAAACAGATCTGCTAACGTATTTAGCTCATGATATAAAAACTCCTCTTGCGAATATGATAGGTTATATAACACTATTAAAAGACGAAAAAAATCTTTCTGAAGAACAAAAAAATAAGTTTGTTGATGTTATATATGAGAACATAAAATATTTAAATCGTTTAAGTGAAGATTTTTTTTCATATTTAAAATTCAATTTAAATGAAATTCCACTAAATTTAACGGATGTAGATATAAAAATTTTTTTTAGCCAGTGGGAAGAAGAAAAAAGTTTATCTATAAAAGATCATCTTTTAATTTTGGAGTTTTTAAATTTGGAAAACAGTAAGATTAAAACGGAACCACAACTTTTACTTAGAATAATGGAGAATCTGATTACAAATGCAGTTAATTATTCTGTGAAAGGAACAAGCATAAATATAAAGGTTGAGGAAATTAATGGAATGTTAAAAATAAGTGTTATAAACGATGTTTCTCCAAATTTAAATGTGAATTGGAATATGGTTACTTCAAAGTTTTATAGGGGAAATTTATCAAGACGAATAAGCAATAATGGATCGGGACTTGGACTTACAATTGTAAGTGACATTGTAAAACACTTGGGTGGAAATTTTGAAATTGGAGAGGAGAATAAAAGAGTTTGTGCTAAAGTAATACTTCCATATATATTAAATTAAATCGCAAAGAAAACGCAAGAATTATTTAAAGATACCGTTAAGTATAAAGCAAAGAGCTATTCTATAATATAAATAAGGATAGCTCTTTTATATTTGAATGGAATTATTAATTTGAATCATCATCTGTGATTATAAATATATAAAATGGAGGTGGAGTTTTATGAATTATAATAATTCTCATAGGTATAGGAACGGAGATTGAGTAGAGTTTTTGAAAACTTTATTCGGAAGAAAAATTTTACAAAAAGTTTAAGTATTTGAGAGAGGAGAATTTTATCATGAAAAAATCATTGTCATTAGTATTATTAACAGGTTTTATGTTAGTATCATTCGTACCAGCATTTGCAGCAGAAAAAACAAACTTACCATATGTTGAAGGTCTTGGTTATGAGGTGGAAGTATTTGAAGAAGATTATACTCTGCCAAGGTTGTTCAGTTATGATAGCGGATGGAAAAGTTTTTTAGGTGGAAAATGGAGACATGGTGTAGGTAGTGTCTATGTTTGGTCTAAATACGATCACAATAATAAAACACATAAAACTACAGTACAAGGCGCTGGTGGTCAATTCTCTTATTCGGGTTGGACAAGAGCTGGAAGTAGAGCAGAAGCTTCTTGGGAAAAAGCTTCAAGTGGTAATAGAGCTTGGGCTGATGTTAAATAACAATAAATAAAAATAGTTGAACGAGTTTGAGCGGTGCCACGTTGTTATTTTAGTATTGTGGCATTACTCATACTCGTTATTTTTATAAAGTTGGAGATGATGCAGAATGAAAAAAACAGTGGGTATACTGGCAATTTTACTAATTATAGTGATTGGTATAGGAAAGTTTTTCTATTCAGACGGTATGTTTTTAAATATATTCTTAAAAGAGTTTAATACTACTGTAAACATTGTAACAAAGCCAGAAATAGCTGATAAAACAATAATTGAATTGCAGAAAATCGCCAATAAAAATGATTTAAGCTTCATAAAGGAAGAATATATTCCTAAGAATAGTAGATTTGATAAACAGAAAATAAAGATTTACATTCATCTAAATGATTCTGAATGGTTCAAGAAATCTTTTAGAGATATATCTATTGCTGATAGCAAAGACAAATTGAATGATTTTGAGAATGTAAAATCAATGAGTTTACTCACGTCAAAAGATATAAGCTTAATTCCTTTTGAAAACGTCAGCAAGGAAAAAGTTAATGGGGATTATCATGTAAGAGGTACGGAAGTAAATATTAATAAGTTTATTGAAGAAATAAATCAAAATGAAAAATTAAAAACAGAGGTCGTGGTTAATCCGGATTATACTGTTTCTAGTGAATTCACACAGAAACAAGCATATCTATATATGCTTACGGTTTTTATTATATTTGTAGCTACTGTCTTTTGTCTAATTATTTATAATGGGATGCTTTCAAAGGAATTATCGATATCAATTTTACTAGGATACGACAAATTAACTTTAGCTATTTCTAAGGTTTTAAATATTCTTGCAATACCAGCAATAGTGGGACTTGTACTGACGATTGGAATTATAGAATATTTAGTTGCTCCTAGTGATATTTTAGGATTTATGATATCAATGAAAACAATACTTATTTTAGTTGCTTTTATAATAGGGGGGCTAATATCAATAGAGTTTATATTGATTTATCTCAAATTAAAAGGAATTAATGTTATTACCTTATTGAAAGGTTATAGAAGAAGTTATCATAGAAGTTCTTTTCTTATAAAAACAGGGTCGATTGTTATGGTTCTTTATTTAGCAATTGTAAGTATTTTAGGACTCGCTGATTACTCGAGTATGAAACAATACATTCCAACTTGGGAAAGCTCAAAATATTATGCAAATATGGCTTGTGCATGGTCTTGGAGTTATGAAAAAGATGATGATAAGTTCCATGAGATTGTTATTCCAAAGATGAATAATTTATGGAATAGTTTGGACGATAGTGGAGCAATATTATTTAATGCCCCAAACGTTAGAAAAGAGGGAATGAATGATGATGAGGAGTATCTAAATCAACAACCGTTTCAAGGCAATTATGCCTATGTAAATAAAAATTATTTACATATTGCTAATCTCTTAGATAAAGATACGAATAAAATAGAACAATATAAAATACATGAAAATGAGTGGATTGTTTTTGTTCCAGAAGATGTTAAAATTACTGAATTTGACAAAGAAAAAATTCATGAAGATCATATTTTTCAAAATATAAAAAAACAAGGTACAATTACAGAAACATATGTAAGGCTGAAAGATAATCAAAGTGTATTTTCTTTTGATAGTGGCAAAAGAATTGATGAAGCAAACTTGAAAAATTATGTTTTGGTAGCAGTAAATGGGAAAGAATTACTCCCAGATTATGGAATCAAACTATCATCTTTAGTAAATGGGCAGCTACATCCATATGTCAAAGAGCCTAGTAGAGGATACGAGAGTTTGAAGGACATAATTGAAGAAACAGAATCTGAGCCGTTTATACTCTATATCAGCTCAGTCTACGATGATATAGTTTCAAGAATAGACGAATATAAGATGGAGGCAAGTATATATGTTATTGGTCTTGTCTTATCTATTGTTATTTTAGCAACGTTATTAAAAATAGATAAAGAAACATATTTTTATAATCATGGACAACGAATAGATGTTTCTAGGTTGTTGGGATATGGATTTTTTGATATACATCATAAGAAAATTATTGAAAATATCGTTGGTTATATCATAAGTATTATTATTTTATTTATGGTTATTATGGTAACAGGAGTAATAAGTGATGTTGGACTGTTTATACCAAGAGATGGTTGGAGTATGTCTAAACTTTTGATTAGTTTAATAATAGGTATTTGTGGAAGCCTTATATGTTTTGGCATAGAAATTTTACAACTAAAGAAAAGTGAAAGAAGCATTGTACTTAGGTTAAAGGAGGGGTATTAAATGCAAAAAGAAAAGGAATTGCAAATAACCTTAAGAAATGTCTCTAAGAAATATGGGGAACACAGTATTTTGGAAAATATTAGTTTGGATATTTATAAAGGAGATTTTGTTTGTATCTTTGGGAAAAGTGGAGGAGGAAAAACAACACTTTTGAATATAATTGGGACATTAGAAAATTATGATAGTGGTAGTGTAACCTGTTTTTCAAATCGAGATCCTATAAAAGATCCTAAAGTAGGAGAGCTATTACGCAGAGAAAAAATTGCTTATTTATTTCAAAATTTTGCTTTGGTGGAAAAAATGACGGTTGAGGAAAATATGATGCTTGCTGCCAAATACAATCAAGAAAAAAATAAGAAAAATCTTATAGAAGCTGCCTTGAATAAAATGGGCATTTCAGACAAATTAAAATCGAAGGTTTATGAACTTTCAGGTGGAGAACAGCAAAGGGTAGCCCTTGCAAGAAATATGATAAAACCGTTTGAAATTATGTTGGCGGATGAACCGACAGGTTCTCTTGATTATGAGAATAAAAAAATTGTAATCGATACACTTATTAGATTAAATGATGAAGGTAAGACGATCGTAGTTGTAAGTCATGATAAGGACTTTGAAAAAGTAGCACATAAGAATTATATTATTGAAAAGTCAGCTATAAGGGAGGTGTTAAGATGAAAAGGAAGATTGCTTTATTAGTACCGGTTATAGCACTGTGCATTTGTGGTTTATTCTTTTACATGAACAGAAATAGTGATGATATTGATGTTGCATTTACAGTAAAAAATGAAACAAAAGAAAAAATAGATACAGTGGGTATTGCGATGGGGAAAAAATGTATTTTGAATAGAACAAATGGAGAAAAATTTTATTTTCCAAAAGATCTAGTCAAAGAAAAACAAGACAAAGCTATTGTTTTTGTAGTATCTAAAGATGGAATCATAGCAAAGTCAGGGGAAATAGATTTAAAAGAAAATAAAGAAGTAAGCATAAGGGAAATTAAAGAAGGAGAAATATCATTGGATATAGCTGCTCAAAAAACAGATATAAAAATTAGTATTCCTAGATTAGATGCTTGGAAAGTTAGTACAGATGAAAAATTTATCAAGGGTTCTTATGAAGCAAATACTGATTCGCAATATACATTATATTTATTAGGAAAAGGAGGAAAATTAGGTATTTCCAGTACAGAAATGAAAGGAATACGTGTTATTGCAAGTTGGGAAAAACCGAAAGATAAAATAGATAGTTGGCTTATATTTAATGATTAAAAACACAATATTTGTAATAAAAGTTGTAAAATAATAATTTATTGTTAGGGGAGGATTTTATACTGACCCCAAAAAGATAGACAAATAGGCTATCCAAAGGATTTAGTTCTGTATTTCACATGACTAAATCCTTTTAGTTTTACCTGGACAACAAGTGAACTATAAACGGGTATTTAGATTTATTAAAAATAACCAAATTTGTATCAATTTCATTTTTGAATTCATCAGATTTCCCGAAAGTTATTATTTGCTATTATAATAGACATTTCTTCATTTTTCCGTTATAACAGACACTGACATACTCTTGTAATATTATTTTGGTATAATTAAAATTATAGAAGGAGGCACAGATTATGAGAAAATTAATAGGTATATTACTACTTTCATTATCAATAATTACGTTAATTGCTTGCTCTAAAAACAACTACCAATCTTTAGATGGTGAGTATTATTGGATCTCAAGTGAAAGAAACGAGTTAGCGTTTACTATTAAAGGAAATAATGCTTCCATTGAGCATGGAGAAGCCGACGGCTTTACCATTAACAAACAAAAGAATACGATCGAATTAACTGGACAAAATATTGCAAGTCGAACAGAAGAATATTCATTTAAAGATGGGGTCTTTTCTGTTGATATTAGTGGAGTTAAGCATGACTACTATCTTAAAGGTAGCGAAGCGTATAAAAAGGCTCTAAAACAATATGGATATAAATAACATCATTCACACCTATTTTACCGAATAGGTGTTTTTTTGTGCTGAATAGATTACTTCAAAAAATTTTTAAGCTTATTCTTAACCGAATAGTTTATATTTTATGCAAATTAGTTTAATCAAAGAGATTGGATTATATTTTATTATACAATGGAGTCATGAATAATTTAAAAGAAGCGAATATTAGAAAAGTCATTTGGCATATTAGACGTCACCTAAACGAACTATTAAACTCACAGGATGAAAAATATAGGAAACATGAAATGTTTCACCTAAGATCTAGTATTGAATGTTTAGAACGTGTAATGAACAACGAAAAACCCTATCCACCTATGGATAGGGAAGAAGTGTTTTAAAAGTCATTGTATCTATTATATTATAAAATTTAGTATTAAAAAAAAGTATGTTTTTTAAATGATAAAAATAGATACGACCATCCCAGATAGGTTCTCTATCCCTTTAGGTAAAAATACCGATTTTATGGTATAATAAAGATAACGTTATACAAGGAAGTGTGCCATGACTCTTGATGTAAATAAAGAAGAATTAACAATTTTAGGGATTCCCTTTGATAACTTTTCAGATTTCGATACCGTCTGGTATGCTATTGGGTCATCAATGATTGAAAATTATGAACCTACTGTTCAAGATGTGATTGATTTAAAAACTTATGTTATCAACAAACGAAAGGAATTGAATATTGGTTAAAAATCAATACGAAGGCTATGAGTACATTGACCCCAATCACCAATATACCTATCCAAATTCTACAGTCTTAATCAACAAACAAAATATTACAAATATTGAAGAAGCCTACCGGAATGAGCATTTATTCGTTACTAGAAGGCTTGCAGACTTGCGCTTGAAAACCATAGAAGTCTACTCCATTAGTGATATTTTAGCCATTCATAAATATTTATTTCAAGATGTCTATGCTTGGGCGGGACAATTTCGCAAGGTGAATATCTCAAAAAATGGGAATCCTTTTATGTCAATACAATCTTTCAGTACAGCCCAAGCATATATAAACCGCATTATTCATACCTACTATCAAACTGCTAATTCAAAAGATGAGATTATTAAACAATTAGCAAAAATTCTTGATAATCTTAATTATTTCCATCCCTTTCGAGAAGGGAATGGACGAACTCAACGAGAAGTCATTCGTTCCTTAGCATTATCAAAAGGATACTCTGCACAAATACGCGTGGAACAAGATGATGAAGTTTACAATCTTTATATGGATGGGACAGTCTATGGAGATTTAGGAAAGTTAGAAGAACTACTTGGTAAAATACTGGAAAAATTGTAAATTAGTCTACAAAAATACTTCTATATTTTTAAATATCCTAAATATCACAGAAAATTATAACTTACTCAAAACTTAAAGACAAAAAGCTTCTGAAATCTAACGTTTCAGAAGCTTTCTTCTTATCATAAAACGACTGCAACTATTAATCGATACCACATTATCTATATTTATTAAAATAATTAATGTTTAAGTAGTGGTCCGCTAAGATGAAATTCAAAATTTGTAACATCAACTAAACCAACAACTTTGTCACTTTGATATAATTCCATCAAAAATTGTGCCATCTCTTCACTTGTGTGATATTTAGCAAAATGCTTATCATAATCATATTCTTTAGAATCTGTAGCAACTTGACCGAATTCCGTTTTTGTGGCAGCTGGAGCTAAAACCTTAGCTTTTAATTGATGTTGATTTGCCTCTAGTTCCAATGCCAAGCCTTCTGTAAAAGCACTGACATAAAATTTACTTGCACAGTATGTAACTGCATTTGGAACCATCATGTATCCGCCTCTAGATGATAAGTTAATCAATTGAGCGCCTTTACAATCTTTATAATCTCTCACATATAGAGTTGATAGAATTGTTAAAGCTTCAATGTTTAGATGGATTAATGTTATTATCTTTTCTAAATCTTGAGATTCAACCTTATCATAATTTCCAAAACCAGCATTATTTATTAGAGTAGTAATGTGATATTTTTTCAAGCTTTCATAAAGAGCAAAAACATTACTGGACTTCGATAAATCAACAACTTTAATAACAACATCTAAATCCGGATAATGGTTCAAAATCTCTTGCTTCAATTTTTCTAGTCGTTCTTGACGCCGAGCAATTAAAATAAGATTCGTTCCTAATTTTGCAAATTGTCTTGCAGTCTCCGCTCCTATACCAGCACTGGCTCCAGTAATACAAGTATAATTCTTCGTTTGTTCCATACTATTTTCTCCTTTACAGATTGCTATTTGCATTTTTTATAAGAGTCGCTGCTCCCATTCCGCCACCTACACAGAGAAGCGATTCCATAATTTCCTTTGTTTTCAATCAACTCATAAATTAGAGTACTTTATATCAAATTCCTTTGATGCTATGTATTTTACATAGTAAAGTGCACTTTATGTCAAGAGAAAACTGAAAATTTTTCGATTTTTTTAAAATTATGTTAAAATATTAAAAAAAAGGGGGAAATATTATGGCTCACTATTCTATTGGAGAATTTGCTAAAAAAACTGGACTTTCTATTCCCACACTTCGATACTATGAGCAAGAAAAATTGATTTACTCACATAGAGAAGAAAATAATCGTAGATACTATGATGACTCTGATATAGCGTGGACTCAATTCATTATTAGATTAAAAAAGACGGGAATGTCTATTAAAAATATGCAAGAATACGCTGACCTAAGATATAAAGGAGACTCCACAATTCCTCAACGACTTAGACTACTATTTTTTCAACTTGATGAACTTCATAAGCAACAAACTGAAATTAACCAACATATTGATTTTCTTGAAAAGAAAATTAAAACTTATTTAGGTATTAATCCTAATTAGCACCATTATTATTTTCTTTATCCAAAAAAGAGATTGAAGACAAAGCCCTTAGAACCCAAGCTTCTAAAGGCTTTTCTTTGTGTAAAGTCATATAATAGAGATAAAGTTGGGCTTACTTTAGCATGTTTAAATATCAATAAAATTGATGAAATGGATAGCAAATATCCCTTTTTATTACTATAATTTAAAGGAAAATAATTCTTCTTATTAACAACTATTGTAGAAAGAATTTCTTTAAATCAAAAAACTATGGTTCAACTATTTTAATTAAATAATACTTTTATATATTTTAACTTTATGTTTAAAAGATTCTATTCCACCTTCAAGATAATCAACAATATATTTTTTTATTTTATCTTCACTTGGATATCCGGAGTTTTCAATCCACCCATGTTCACCATTAGATTTCATTAATATAACTAAATCTGACAATGCATTTGTCACAATTGTAGCATTATGTGTTGCAATAATAATTTGACGATTTGATTTTACATCTCGTAATATTTTGACCAAATTATTAAAAATGTATCTGGAATCTAAGTTATCCTCTGGTTGATCAATTAGCAATGGACGATTATCATCAGTTAATTCAGAATATGCAAGAATAAAATCAAGCATTGCAACCACTTTTTGACCTAAACTTAAGTTAGTAACATCTTTAAAAATTGCTTTCTTATTTTTATCTGTAACCTTCGAGTTAATATTGAATTCTAAAGAGAGCTTTTCACAATTATTGTATGTATCCTTCAAGTAGTCTTCTATGCTAAATAGATCTACTTTGTCCCAAATGTTGAAAACTTCATCAAAAACATCATGTACATTTGATTTTTCAACCGTTATTAAAGACAAGTCGGGATAAATTGAATTAGAGTTCCCCTGATTTGCAATTTGAATTAGTTGATTCTCATAAAGAATTTCCCTATCATTCATCATTTTTACAAAATTTGTAAATCCTATCTTATCAAAAACAAATGATAAGTAGTCAATAATATCTTCACAGGACAGCATGTACCCTTTGAAAGGCCTTTTTAAATTTTTTCCTGGTGGGAAAAACCATGTTTCAAAGTGGTCCGGTAAAAGATACTTAAGTTCCTGCTTATAAACAATTTGTAAATTCCCCGTTTGTTGGTTATTAAAATTATCAATAATTGAATTTATAAAATTATATTGTTTACTTAATTTCTCATCAGCAGATTCAATTGCTGGAATTATCTTTTCTATTTTATCAATTTTTTCGGAGAAGATATATTTTTTGTTCTTTCTATCCTTGAAAAGTGTACCACGTAGAAAATCATCTATTTTGCCACTACTCGCAGAATTAACTAATTCGTTAACAGAATATCTACTATCAAACATTTCATTAAGTAATGATTCTTTCTTTCTTTTTGGCACTTTAATAATTTTTTCATCATCTAGAATTTCATAAATTAATAAATGATTTTCTATTATCATTGATTTTATTCTATTTTCATGAAACCAATATTTATCAGTACTTTTTGTTCTAACTTGATATAAATCATAGATGTTTTCATTCTCCTTTTGTTTAGGAAGATTCAACTCAATTATGTATTGTTTTTCAAACATTTCATACCATAAATAGACTTTTGAATGTTTAGATAAAAATTCTAACTTCTGTTTTGAGTCAGCTTTTTGTGAAAGAACAAATTGAATTAATTCTAAAATAGTACTTTTCCCGGTCCCTCTTCCTCCTATAATGCTATTTAATGAGTCGGAAAACAAAATTTTAAATTTCTTATTACTTGACAAAAAAGCCTCTTTATTCGTAGGTAAATATATACCTCGTATAACTTTTTTTATTTTTTTATTTGGTTTGTCTAATTTTACTGTAACATCATACTCTGATAAAGATTCTTTCAATTGTTTATAACTTCTCTTACTGAATTTTATCCACATGGGATTAATAGAATGATTTTCAATATAATGTGAATCATTATCCAGAATAAAAAATGGATTCACGCCTTTATTTATTTTGGAAATGTAGTTTCTTACATTTGAAATACTGTCCTTATTTGAAACTCCAATATACTTCAAATATTCTTTTGAAAATAATTTTTTCTTATAAGCATTAGTAAAGAGTTTTCCATCTTTAAATATATCCGAACTATTTATATGAGCAATATAAGTGATGAATTCTTCCTTATTAAAAGTATCAATAACATCTAAACTAGCTTTATATGAACCCTCTTTAATACCCATAAGGTTTTCTTCTAGCCATTTTTTGATAATTTCACTTTTCTCATTTGGAAAAGCTACAAGAACATGTATTCTATCAGCACATGAAATTTCCACCCCATTTATTACCTCAATATATTCCTTACCTTTATTGATATTCAATTCAGATACAATTTTTATAGCTTTTTCCATTTTCTTAATTCCTGAAATTGTATTATGATCAGAAACCACTATTGTTGAAATATTTTCTCGATATAAACTCTGAGCAACTACCAAAAATGATATTTGCTCTTTTTCATTTTCAAAACCATTTTTTTGATAGTTATTATAAATAATACTATCACCATCTTTTGTTTTAAAATATTCCTCTGGAAAAAGCTTATTATTTTTTACTTCTAAAAGATAATCTTCTACAGATAGTTTATTCCATTCTTTCTCTGATAAATCGTTCCAAACTTTAAATAATCTGTAATCATGGGATACTGGGGTATGGATGTGAAACAATGTTTTACTATATTTCCCACATTTATTTTTAGTTTTCAGTAATTCATCATATGCCTTTTTTATTTCATTATTTTCTTTTCCCATTTTCAATCTCCATAAACAAAAAAATAATACACTATTATTATTTTACATTAACAATATCACTGTTCAACAGGTAAGAAATTCCCTACAATAATCCCTACAATTCTAGGATCTTCATCATACGAAAGAAAAATATCTCGATATTTTGGATTGATAGAAACTAATCGTAAACCCTGTTCTTCCTGGTAAACTCTTTTAATGTATGTCTGATTATTACAGACTACTGCATATACTGCACCATCATAATCAAACCCTGTTTCACGAATGAGAGCCACAGAACCATTTTGATATTTGGGTTCCATTGAGTCACCAGAAATCCATGAGGCGAAATCGTGGGCTAGTTCTTCATCATAATAGACTGTATCATAGTTCTGATCGTTATAAACCGATGAACCGATACCAGCAGACATTTTTTCGTAAATATGGTATTCGTATAGTTTTTCTGACATCGAAACAACATTCTTGCATTGTTCTTGTTGAACTAAGTTTCTAACATAACCAAGTGCTTGATCCTTCCCTTCATCTGATAAACTATTATATAGTCGGACGATTTCAAGCTCTGTAAAATAACCTTTTGGAGCATTTAGAATCTGCTCCAACTGCTTTACTTTTTCTTTAGATGGTTTTTTTACTCCACGTTCCCATGCGGAATAAGCTTGGTAGCTAACACCTAATTGATCAGATATATACTTTTGTGTTAATTTCAATTCTTTCCTACGAGCTTTTAGTTTTTCTGGTTGATACATTACTTACCTCACATTAATAGTAATTTCAATTCAGCTTTTTGTTTTGCCTCTTTGTCTGTTAACTTATTTTTATCCCAAACATAAGCTATTGATTTTCCTCGATCATAAATGAGCCATACTCTTAAATTGTCACAGTAAGTCTTTATTGTTTTCCAATTCTCTTGGTTTAGAAGTTCAGGAAACTCTTGACTAGTAACGAAGCCTATTTTACTCACAGATTGTTCAATCTTCTTGATTAGTGAAGTTTGGTAATTGTGAAATTCTTTAATAATCCGTTCTCTAATACTGTGAAACAAAAGAAGCAATGGAGCATTCTGTCCATCGATATAAGCATCAATAGCCTGCTTAATGGTACTTTCTTTTCCAGGATAATATTCTCTAAGAAGATCTAAAAGTCGAAAGAACAATGCCTGTTTTGAAACATCCAGACTATTTTGAATATGTTGAAAGGTGTCGCAACTATAATAAATCTTTGACAATAAAACAATGTCAGGCATTAATACTACAGCAGAGAAAATATTCGCTTCTCGCTCTAGTAGGTTTTCCTGATTATCAATAGATTCTGCAAAATAATTGCCGTCATGCTCTAGTATAAAATGTCCCAATTCATGACACAGAGTAAAATTTTGCTTTACAATTGGATTATCCTTTTCATAGGAAAAACTAATTCCTAATTCATCGATAACAGTTAATCCTTCAATCTTGTGATTTGAGAAGTGGTGACTAATTACTTGAATTTGATATTTTTGAATACAATATTGAAAGAAGTAGTTGAAATTATAATTTAGTAATGAAATATCATGATCCTTAATGTATTGGTATAACACATGTTTTGTAGACTTACTTATTCTTGTATACAATTCATCCAAAGAATGGTACCTCCTTTAAGCAAAATTTACAAAACTAAACCAAAATAGTTTAGTTTTGTTGCATAAAAAAGTAGACGATTGTCTACTGAAAATTCTAAAATATATCCTCACACTTAGCCAAAGCTATCTCTGATTTTCTAGCAAGAATATTTTCCTTAATTAAGGCTATCAATTCATTTGGAGATTTATTTGCTAGAGAATCATACATTATAAAAATCAAAAATTCATCTGATATCAAACCATCTGAAAAATCAAATTTATTATATTCATCATAATTCGTTTGAAATTCCTTACGTAGGAATTCTTCTGAAATTAAACCTTCTGGTATATCACTCCTGGCAAATTCATCAACTAACTTTAAAATATTATTTCTGACATTAATATTATACATCTGGTCTAGGTCATATAATTTTTCAAACCAATACTTTAATCTTTGATATTGATTCTCATCTTGTATTTCAGATTCATCAAAAGATATTAAATGAACATTTACCACTATATCCCCTCTAGAGGCATATATATAACATTTTATATACTTTGCTAAAGAAACTTCATGAAAATACGCATTAAAAACACCTGTCGATTCATCCTTGCCATGTCCATCATGTTTTCGCTTATTACAAGTATCGCAAGTTGTAACAAGATTATGGGGAGTTATAGCAAATTGAGGAAATTTAGATTTTGGTAGAACATGATCTAAATTTTTATCATTAAATCCCCACCGCTTATCACAAATAGGACATCTATCTGGAGCCAGAGAATATAGTCTATCCTTATAAGTACGACTACCAGTCATGCAGTATGTGAATATACCTTCCATTTGTTTAACAGTTATACCATATGCATCGTCCATCTCTTCCATAGTATACAATTGATGTCTATTGTCAAGATAGATTCTCTCATGAAACTCTAGTTGTGCTTTCCACCCTGCTGAATCTACTTGTGTGAAAACATCCTTGATGTTCTTATCTTCCTTATTTGAAGAATCAGTGATTGCAGTATCACATACATCAGAAACTTTAAAATCCGGTTCGTCAATCTTCTTCATTTGTTTTTAATTCCTTCGATAGCCGTAATATAATTCTTGCTTCACTACCCAAAACGGCTTCAAAATTATCTGAAATTTGTTCTTCGCCTATTTTATCTTGTAATACTTTGTAGAACCCTGTGTTTCTTAAGTCGGTACCAAAAATAGTATCATTAATGAAGCTAATACTCTCTCCATAAGTTTTACTTGATAGTTTCACTATACTACCCTCATGGCTTTCAAAATCATATTTTAACTTCCTAATATTTGTATTAGGTACTTCCTGAAGTACGATTGCAGAGTGAGTTGCTAATAAACAAATACCATTTCCTTCCTCAACAATTTCTTCTACTCCTCTAATATATGCTTTTAAAAGAGGAGGATGCAAGAACAATTCAGGCTCATCAATAATTACAAGTGTTTTTTCAAAGACCTTGATAATCAAATTCAATAGACTAAGTAAAACTATTTTCTGACCAGAACTTAATTCATTTATTATATCTTCTGATAATTCTCTTTTTTCAATCAATGGAAGAATTCGAATAAACAAAGGATCAAAGGAAAATTTATCTATAATTTTTTTAGTTCTACTTTCATTTTTGGGAGTTGTTGCCTCCGTAAAAAGTGTTTTTATTTCCTTAGTAATATAATCCTCTAAACTAGTCGTCTTATTGAAATCGATTCCAATGAATTTATAATTTTCGCTATCTTTCTTTATAATTCCAGTATCAAAAGGACTATATGAAATTAATACAATTGACTCAAATTGATTTATATTAGAAGTAATATTATTAAATAAATCACTATTTTTTTTAATATAAAGATCAATCAAATTTTTTATAAAATAGGTTTTCCCAGCTCCATTATTCCCTACAATTGCATATAAAGTATCTGGAAAATACTCTAATGAATGTGGATTTTTTCTAAATTCTAAAACATTGTTGCCATTTTTATCGATAATACTAATTTGATATTCATCGATATATTTTCCACCTATACTCAATCTATGCAACTGATTTCTGATTTCACTTAAAGAAACATCCCGTAAAAAAGAATTCTTCAATAAATAATATTCTTCTATAGGATGATAAATCGAATCATTCTTAATTGACTCATCTAGTCTATTTAAATCATAAGCAATATCCCCCATTTTTTTGAAATACTCATCTTTTTCAGGTAAGGATAGAAAATTATTTAAAAATTCATAATACTCTTTATTTCCGAGTGAAATTAGATTATATCCTTCTTCTTGAACAAGAATCGATTGTAAGTCTATTTCCTCTTCATGCCGGTAAGGAATGAATGATATTTTAAGTCTACCACAATCGTAAATATCACCATCAATTTTTGCTATCATTGCATACAATGTTCTATAGCCATAATCGTTCCAATGATCAAAAGCATAATAAATCCCATCTCTTAGAGAACAAAGTTCTTCATAAGATAGTGGAAAGTCTTTCTTCCACGTCTTACGTCTAAAAGGATATTTTTTAAAAAAATCTATCATATTTTAAACCTCATAAATCGTCGAAGCTTCATTTAAAGCAAGCCACCTTTTTTAAAGGCTTTCTTTCGCTCTTTCATGAATACAATCAACTCTTTTTTAAAAATTTCTTTTTCCTCATCAGTCAATCCTTTTGAGTTCATACGGAAAAGCAATTCAATATTATCTAATTCATCTAATTTTTCTTCTGAATTTCCAACTAAATAATCAATTGATACGTTTAAAATTTGTGCAATTTTAACAAGATTTTCTTGGGTAGGTTTTTTGACTCCCCGTTCCCATGATGCATATGCTGGCTGCGAAATTCCTAATTTTTCTGCTACATCAACTTGAGTCAAACCAGCGTCTTTCCTAAGTTTTTTTAAGCGTTCCGAAAACTCCATTTTTGACCTCTAAAAATATTTTTAACTTTTTTTAAATAACCCCTTGACAAATATAACCAACGGTTATATAATATAAATATAGCTGATGGTTATATAGGCTTTAAAAATAATAACACCTAACTATCGGCATTATGATCATTGATAATTAAATAAAAAGTGCGTCTGACAACCAGAGGACTGATTGCCAAAACTACACTAAACTTCGTACCTTTATTGTAAATGTTTTGGAAAGAAAAGTCAAGTCCGTTTTATGGTTGAAGTGAAGATAGAAAACATTTTTGTGGGCTTCCACGCATTTCGGACTTTCGCACTTTTCCGAATAGTAAAGTGAACTGGCTTCGCCAAAGGGCGTAAGAGAATCCCTTGGGTATGATCATGACTACCTAAAGAGATTGGCTGGGAAAGCGATGGTAATTGACGCAAAGCACCTTGCTAAACGTTGCCACCGTGAAGGAGGGATCCTTCAACCAAATAACTTTTCTTTACTGCTGTCTATCTAATTAGATAGACCTACTCTCAAGCTACTAAGTTCTTTCCTTTTTTCACTTAGTAGCTTTTTTACATTTTACAATAAAGGAGAATAATATGACAAACTTTTTTCGCATTACAATGTAAACGACTCTATGATAATTACGAATTTACCTATGGCATGTTTAGTGAATCTGATAAACTTCAGGCTAAACTTTATGCTCAAGCTCAAATTGATTTAGACCATCTCGCAGATGATGCTCGTAGAAATGGCTATGCTCATGGGGATATTCAATTCTATAGTCGCATGTTTAAACGAAAACTATTTACCCACTATTACTCAAGAGTCAAGCAACTAGCTTAACTCTTTTTATTTTACACTCAGAAAGGAAAATCTTATGATCTCAGAAACACTTAAAATGAAACCAGAATTTATTGGCCCTGCTTACTACGAACGTTTGGGAAATGCTCCTAAATTCATTTTTGGGAAAGAAGGCAAATACCAACGTCACATTCTAAACAGCGCAGAGCACGGAGCCTTTCACGTTATCACACCAGCCTCTACAACGGTCTTTCCAGAAGATGCTCTAGTAGAAGCAGTTAACCCAATCTTCTTCCCAGACACTGCTCTAAATGGCAACACTGTTGCACCTTATCTCAATGTCTTTGCGGAAAAATTGGTACTCAAAAAATAAGAAATAAAAGGAGAAAATCACATGGCTAAAATTGGATTAAACTACGGAGAAAAACTACAAATTGCTGACAAGACTTATCGTGTCATTACAGATGGACTAGATGTCCCAGCTGTCCTTGGAAAACTGTCTTTCCGAGGCATTGAAGGTCCTGATATCATCTTTGAAGTGGATCGTTCACAACGAAATCCTGATGGATCATTTGTACAAGTTAATACAGGTGAGATTCGTGGAATTGTTGTAGGAATTCATTCTTCTGTCCAGCATGAAACCCTCTTTTTCACTATCGCAGATATGTCTGAGTCTGAAATTGAAGACCTAGGTATTAAATACCGAGAAGAGGTTGAATTGGAAGATATTGTTATCACTCATACCCACGTCAATCGTAATGATATCTATAAGCTCTTTGCTTCTAAAATCAAGAAAAAAACTGGAGGCGCACCGATTAAAGAAAACAAACCCGTAGAAAATAAGAAGGAAAACTAGGAGGTGATGCAGGATGAAACTCTTTACCTATCGGGGAAAAAGAGTTCGAGTTTTTCATCGTAAACTAAAGGGAATCACATGGTTTATCTGGTGGTTTCCTTTTTTGTTGGCTATTAGTTACTACAGCTACTTACATTTAGAAGAATTAAAATCTCATCCCTTACCCCAAGGATATTTTCTAGGAGCTGGGCTTCTCTTTTCTTTGCTTCTCTCTTGGTTTATTAATCGGGTTTGCTACAGGAAGATGCTCTTTTTTCAAAAGCTCAACAGCCTTCGAATTCTTTCACGCTTTTTGCTCGAGAATAACCTGTATCTAGTTAAAAAGGTCAGACGTGAAAACAAGATCATTGAAAAAATCACCTTACCTCAAGTGTATATCAAACAGTCTCGCTATAAGATTGAAGTGAGTTTCATTCTAGAAGGCAATAAATTTCAAGATCGCTTCTTAAACCTTGGAGCTACTCTTGAAGTCATGTTTAACGGGGACTTTCGTAATAAAACCTTTGATAACCGTTTTATCAAATATGAAATTGCTATTAATCGGATTGATAGTCGGATCTCCATTGATGAAGTAAAAGTCAAGGGATCCAAACTCCAGCTCATGAAAGATGTATCTTGGGATTATATTGAAGAACCTCATCTTCTCATCGGTGGTGGAACTGGTGGAGGAAAAACTGTTGTTCTCATGACCATAATCTACGCTCTTGCTAAAATCGGCTTTATCGATATCTGTGATCCAAAGAATTCAGATCTAGCTGGATTAAAGAAAATTCCAGTCTTCCATAGCCAGGTTTACACTAGCAAGGAAGATATCATTAACTGTTTTAAAGAGAATGTAGAGTTCATGGAAAAACGCTATGAAATGATGTCTACTTCGCCAAAATTTCAAGCTGGAAAGAATTTTACTCATTATGATATGAAACCGAAATTCATTCTTGTAGACGAGTGGGCAGCTCTTATGGCAAAGATTGACCGTGACTATAGCCAACAGTCAGAACTCATGGAATATCTCTCACAGTTAGTTCTAGAAGGTCGTCAAGCTGGAGTCTTTATCATCTTTGCTATGCAACGGCCCGATGGAGAATTTATCAAAACGGCTCTTCGGGATAACTTTATGAAGCGTCTCTCCGTCGGTCATTTAGAATCAACAGGATATGACATGATGTTTGGAGATGCCAATAAAACCAAAGAGTTTAAAAAGCTGGATGAAATTAATGGAGTCAAGGTCAAAGGACGGGGCTATATCGCAAATAACGGTGAGCTGGCTGGTGAGTTTTTCTCTCCTTATGTACCGCTTGATCAAGGCTTTTCCTTCTATGATGCCTATTCTAAAATTCCTATCATGGAGTTTGAAGGAGAAGAATTCTCAGTATTTGAAGAATATAAACCAACGGTTGAAACAATTGATCCTATAGAGGAAGAGGAGGCTATAGAAAACGAATCAAACAAACGACCACTCAAGGAATTTGCGGACGAACAAAATCTTAAAATGCCAACCTTACGCAAGATTATCTATCTCTTAACAGAACAAGGGATCATCTTTGAACGGACTGTATCCGCTATTCTAGTGGATCCTTTTCAAGAAAAACTTCTTCTTGAAATCCTCGCTCAATTTGAAGAGGGAGGACGCAGGTCTTATCCAAAAGCAGTTGAAGCGACGATTGTTCATCATGGGCTAGGACAAGGGCAAGGGCAAGCCTGACCGCAGGTCAGGCGCAGACCGTAGCCCGAAGTTTCTAGGCCATGATGAAACTTCAACCCCCGTTTTCTAATAGGGGGGTTACATTTGGCAAATACGCCAAGTCCACCCCTCCTCATTCCTTATGGGAGTTGGGTTTTCAAATTTTATGAAGTGTGTCACTTTCATCAAAAAAGTGTGTCACTTTGTTAGAAAGAGGTGTTGCGATGAATGGACAAAATTAGTCCTTTTCATATTAAGAATTTCAGAAAACAAACAGGACTTAGTCAAAAAGCATTTGCACAAGCTGTTGATCTACCTACAAGAACCTACCGCTCTTATGAAACAGGCGAAAGAGGACTGACGATTGATAAGTTTAGAGAACTAAAAGAAAGACTCGGTTACTATCAAGACTGCGATAAAAACAGTCTTCGGGCTCAAATCGACTATCTACGATTGACCTTTCCTCGATTAAAAGATTTAGATGCTTTCTGTGAAAACTTTCTTCACTGCCACCTTAGCGAATTTACAGACCAAGAAACCCGTCTCATGAATTATACCCACTTATGGCAACGAGGAAACATCTGGATTTTTGATTTCTTTGATAAGTCTGTGACCAATGATTACCAAACTTGTCTTCAACTATCCGGTCAAGGATGCCGTGAGTTGGAATTGCTTCTAGAAGACAAGGGAATCACTTGGCAGATCTTTCTTCAAAATATTCTTTATTCCTATGAAGATGTTCGGGTGAAGCGTCTCGATATTGCTCTGGATGAACTTTATAAGGGTTATGGTCACGAGGACGAACAAATTCAAATTCCTAAATTGATTGATAAACTCTATTCCAAAGAGATTATCCTAGACACGATCAAGAAATGGAATATTACGGGTGGTGGATCCTTCACTGACAACGAAGACATGGAGGCTAATCACGGCTTGTCCATTTATTTTGGAAGTCGTCAAAGTCAACTCTACTTCAACTTTTATGAAAAGCGCTATGAAATAGCTCGAATGGAAAACATCTCCTTGGACGAATCCTTGGAGATTTTTGGTATCTGGAATCGCTATGAACTCCGCTTTTCAGATCAGAAAGCTCAAGGCATTGTGGAAGAATACATTAACGGTGTTGATCTCGGAGAAATCGCAAGAGGCATCGTCAATAAAGAAATCCAAGTCTATGATGGAGTTACTCGCTTTGGAGCCTATAAACCTGATGAGAAATGGCAACAGCTCTTTGGAGGTGTCGAACCCTTAAAGCTCTCAACCAACCCACAGCCTTACAGTATTGAGAGAACGATTCGCTGGCTGACCTATCAAGTTGCGAACTCCCTTGCACTAGTCACTGAAGCAGACAAGATCCTCCAAACAGAATACATGAAAATGATTCAGAATAGCGGAGAGATCACTGATCGAGGAAAAGCCATGTTACGACTTCTCAAAGCCAATAAACACTATGAACACTAGAAAGGAAAAACTATATGGAATACAAAGTTCAAATCAATTCACTAGACAACTTTAAAGCCTGGTCTGGTGGACTAACCACCTTGAACACTGTCCGTGAACGTGGTGGAGTAGATACTCTAACCGTCATTTGTGAGGATATCTTCTCTGGGAATACACCGACAGAAGTACAAATCAATGACTGGCTCTGGTTTGATTCAGATTTTATCTACCAAGCTCTAGGTTACGATGATCTGCTTGAGGCTTCTTAAGATGTTAAAGAAGATTTATCAAGCAGATTTTCTGCTTCTTCCAGAACATGAATTCTGGAGTATGTATATCCTCTTACGAAAGGGCAAAGACTTCTACTACGAATGTGCAGGCAGATGTACAGAAGATCTTCCAGATAGTAGAGGGTTCTATAACTATGAACATGCCTGTTTTACCTTAGATGGTCAAGTGTTGAGCGTAAATAAGAAAATGCGCCCCTCACTCATTGCTTATATTCAAAAGACCATCAAAGAAAACCAAGAAACATTTAGAAAGGAAATTGAAATGGCCACTAAAACTATTTTTGAAAAGAAAGTCTCTCAAGTCACGAATGAACTGGGAGAATTACTTAAAAAGAAAGATCACAGAGAGGCTTGGACCAAAGCTGGAGAATTAAATAGTCTCCTAAAAAAAGAAGAAGCCAAAGACCTAAAACCTGACTTGATCGAACAACTTCAAACTGAGTTGCGAGGCTACTATTACATTAATGGCGAGATCGAAAAAGCCAATAAGCGCCTCTATGCAAAAGGCTCAAAGCTCATTGAACTCGCTGCTCTCTAAAAAGGAGGATCTATGGATAAAGCCAAACGCTACTTTCTTCAAGCAAAGGAATATCTCTCACACTTTAAAAAGGTGGAGAAAAAAGGAGGCCCACCAAAACTAAAAGTCACCAATAAAAAGACCGTCAATATTGCAGTCATAGGAGGAATTTCTTTCCTCCTTTTGGTTGGTCTCTTGGGATCCTTTCGTGCTATCACACTATCAAATAAAGTAGGAACACTACAAGCTCAAGTTGAGGCTACTCAAAAACAAAAGGCACAGCCAACGGAGTCTAGTAGAAAATACGACTACAAACTCCAATATTACCTGAATGATTATGTCTATGCTTACTTCACCCTCCCACAAGAAGGGGATAAGCAACAAGCTCAAGTCGAATACTTAAACAGCTTTTACAACTTCATTCCTGATGTGAAAGCTCAAGGTCAAGTTCGAAACCCTAGTGAGCTTCTCTATTCTCAGTTAGTGACTGTAGAAGGGAAGATTGCGACCTATAAGATCAAATACAAGGAAACGATTCGTCGGGATAATAACACGGAAGAAAAAGAAATTGTGACGGGTTTCAATATTCCATTTGATGAAAAAGATGGGAAATACTATATCTCTGGTCTTCCTTGGTTTTCAGCCATTGAATCCTCACAAGCTGGACACTTTAGCGAAGACGATCAGCTCCAACTAACCGCTAACGATCACTTTTCAGATGGTCAGCGTAAGAAAGTTGAAAAGTTTCTCAAGGTCTTCTTTACCAACTATACTACCAATCAAGATAACCTTAATCTGATTGCTAAGGATGTGGATATGATAGCCAACACCACCTTCAAAACAATTGATTATACCTATCTAAAAAAAGACGGTCAGAATCTAATCGCATATGTCCAAGCAACTTTTGAGGTTGGAGGGACCACTCATTCAGAAAACTTCACCTTTACTCTCTCAAAAAAAGAAAAGACCTACTATGTCACAAAACTAGAACACACCATTCCACTGAATTATGCAAATGATAAAGAATAGGAGAACTCTATGAATACAGACAATCTACGAACCTTCCTCCAGGGCGACGGAATTTGGATCCTAACAGCCATTGCCGTGCTCTTAGCGATCAAAGCTTGGCGAAACAGTTCTTGGCTTCAACTCTTCTCTGTCGTTGGTTTCTATGCCGTTATTGTTTCGATTGCGAAAGGACAAGATATCCTAAAAGCAGTCGGCTGGTTCCTTCGACTCTTCGGTATTGAATCAGGGCTTTAAGTATGAATGAAGAAAGACTTTATGACTACAGTAAGGGCCTAAATGCTCCTTATTGGATCCAAGAAATTAAGACAAAAAAGGGCACTCGACTATGGTACTTTGCGACACCGATGCAGTTGTCCTTTTTCATTGTTTTTATCATCATTTTTGTGGCCATGTTACTCTTTGGAGGATTTATCTTTGTGCCACTCGCAAAAATCACTCACTCCATTTCTCTCTTGCTCTATTGGTATCTTCCTTACAAATTGGCCAAATTTTATACTGAATACGAGCCTCACGGTAAAAAGATGCACGTCTTTATTGGAGATTACCTGATTTACTTTTGGGACTTTAAGATCAATAAAAAAGCGATCTATCATGAAGATCGGATAGAGCCTGTAGAAGAAATTGTCTTTGAAAAAACAAATCTATAGAAAAGGAGGACCTATGAGTATTACTTTAACCTACCCTATTAGGGAAACACATGAAAATCTAGCTCTCAAAAAAGATCAATCAGTCGTTGCTTATTATCGTATTCCCAACACTCCTATCACCATTACGGATGATGAAAAAAAGGGCAAACACAAAATTACGGTTACTCAAATGATGAAGAAGCTCCAGAAAAACAAGTTCTTTGAACTATCTCTGATCCCTAAAGACTATCTCTTAGAGGAGAAAATGCGGGACTTTTCAGATGCTCTAGCAGATGATAGTCGTGAACTAGGAGAAGAACTGCTCCTTTATACAGTGGATCGTCTAACAGATGAAATGGAAATCCCTTATCAGTTTGATTGGGTCGTTGGAGTGACCTTACGCAAACAAAATCATGGAGCTACCGTCAAAGACTTGGCCTATGAGAGCTTTAATGAGTTTACTGAAAAAATCGCAAAAGGCCTTGGCTATGAATATGAATTAAGTCCCACTTGGTATGAAGACTACAAAAGTGATGAATTCACTATTTTTCAAGCCTTCTCTGTCCTTCGGGCAAAACGGTTATCCAATGAAGAACTCTTTTATTACCAGCGGATGCAATACCTCCGCTACATCCCTCACTACAAGAAAGAGGTACTCGCTAATCGTGCTCAATTCAATATCACGGACACCTTGATCAAAGTCCTAAAAGGTGGCTTCCTCAAGCTAGAAAGCCCTTATGGATCTTCTTTTGTGACAATTCTTCCTGTAGGTAAATTTCCTGTTCAATTCAACGGCTTTCACCTAGGTGAATTTATCCAACGTTTGAACTTTCCCGTTGAACTACGAATCAAAGCAGAATTCATTGATACTGGTAAAATCAAGGGGAGAATGGGACGTTCAAATACACGTTACAGAAACATCATGGAAGAGGCAGAAAATACCGATACTGTCCAACAAGACGAGATCATCATGGGTTCCATCTCCCTAAAAGACTTAATGAAGAAAGTCGGAAATAAGGAAGATATCATAGAATATGGAGCCTATCTTATCGTATCTGCTTCTAGTGTGAACCAACTACGCCAAAGACGACAAGTTGTTTTGAATTACTTTGACGATATGGGAGTCGAAATCAGTGAGGCCTCTCAAGACGGACCCTATCTCTTTCAAGCTCTGCTCTATGGAGAAAACCTCCAAAAGAAAACTCGCACCTGGACACATATGGTCACAGCTCGTGGATTTTCAGAGCTCATGCCCTTCACCAATACCTCTTCTGGGAACCGTATTGGTTGGTATATTGGCCGAGTAGATAATTGGACAGGTCGTTGGGACAATATCGCTAAAGCTATTGATTCCTCAAAGAACATTGTCCTCTACAATGCGACAGTGGGAAATAAAGAAGATATAGCTGGAAAGATTACCAAGAACCCGCATATCATCATCACGGGTGCGACAGGTCAAGGAAAATCTTTCCTCGCTCAGATCATCTTTTTAAGTGTGGCTTTACAAAATGTTAAAACCCTTTATATCGACCCTAAACGTGAACTTAGAAATCACTACCAAGAAGTGATCAACTCACCTGAATTTGCACTTCTCTATCCCGAACGCAAGAAACAGATTGAGAACTTTAACTTTGTAACACTAGACAGCTCACTACCATCAAACCACGGAGTTTTAGATCCTATTGTCGTTCTAGATAAAGAACAAGCTGTAGAGGTCGCAAAAAACATGCTTGAGTTTCTACTACAAGCCGTAGATGATGTCACGATGGATCAGAAAACAGCGATCACAGAAGCTATTAATGCGATTGTAGAAAAACGAGTCGCTGGTGAGAAGGTCGGATTTAAACACGTCCTAAAAGTTCTGAGAGACTCTACTTCCTCTGAAATTGCTTCGGTTGGTCGTTATCTGACTTCAATTGTCACAAACTCTATCTTGGAACTAGCCTTTTCAGATGGAACCACTCAAGGACTTAACTATGAATCACGAGTGACCATTCTAGAGGTCAATAACCTCAAACTACCAAAGGATGATTCCACAAAAATTTCAGATCATGAACGCAACTCTATTGCTCTCATGTTTGCGCTTGGTGCCTTCTGTACCCACTTTGGAGAACGAAATGAAAATGAAGATACCATTGAGTTCTTTGATGAAGCATGGATTCTTATGAAGTCCGCAGAAGGAAAAGCCGTTATCAAAAATATGCGTCGGATTGGACGCTCCAAAAACAATACCTTGGCACTGATTACTCAATCTGTACATGATGCAGAAAATGACGATGATACAACGGGATTTGGGACTATCTTTGCTTTCTATGAAAAGTCTGAACGAGAAGATATCTTAAAACATGTCAATCTCGAAGTCACTGAAAGCAATCTCGAATGGATTGACAATATGATCTCTGGTCAATGCCTATACTATGACGTGTATGGCAATCTCAATATGATTTCCGTACACAACATCTTTGAAGATATTGATATGCTTCTAAAACCAATGAAAGCTACAGTATCATCAAGCCTTGAAAATAAATACGCTAGTTAGGAGGTGAATCCATGCAAGAAGCTTTTGACAAATTAAGGGGAGTCGATATCTTCTCTCTCAAGTCCTATATGGAACCTACTGGGTTTGCCTCCTTTAACGGGGCTTGGGTTCTGATTAATGAGCTTTTCGTCAACTTCTTCTTTTTCATTCTAAATGCGGTGGTGGGCTTCTTTTCTTTGCTGATTCGAATTCTTGAAAAGATTGATCTCTACTCCAACTACAAGAACTATGTATTTAATGGAGCGATGAATATCTGGAAAGGATTCATTGGTTCAAGTTCTGGCGGAGTCGCAAAACAATCACTCGTTTCAATGTTGCTTCTGATCCTAGCGTTTTATCTCTTTTATCAGTTTTTCTTTTCTAAGGGAGCTTTTTCAAGAACTCTCCTTCATGTCTTTCTAGTTCTCATCCTTGGCTTTGGTTATTTTGGCACAATCGCTGGAACATCAGGTGGTCTGTATCTACTTGATACTATCAACCATGTCTCTCAAGATGTTACCAAAAATATCACGAATATTAAGGTGGAGTATGGCAATAATAAATCTATTAAAATTGGCGATTCCATGGCAGATAGCTATATTGCAGAAACCTCTTATAAAGCCTATGTCTTTGTCAATACAGGTCAAGAAAATGGGAAATATAAGAATAGCCAAGATGGGAAACAAGAGACTTTTGACGATAGTAAGGTATTAGGAACAGGCGATAAGAATGGAAACTTTAAAGCAGTTAAATCGAAAGATCGCAATAAATATCTGGATGAACTAGGAAATGGAGCCAATGATGATGGTGAAAAGAACCGTTGGGTTTCAGCTATGCCAGATTTCATCTTTACTCGCATGTTTTATGTTATCTTCAAAATTTGTGAAGCCTTTGTATTAGCGATACCAGTTATTTTGATTCAAATGTTAAACGTCATCGCGCAAACACTCGTCTTGATGATGATCCTGCTCTTTCCGATTGTGCTATTGATGTCCTTTGTACCAAGAATGCAGGATCTGATTTTTGGAGTCTTGAAAGTCATGTTTGGTGGGCTGCTTTTTCCAGCTATCACAAGTCTATTAACTCTATTAGTCTTCTACATTGAGAAAATGATTGAAAATATCGTTATTACAGGCTTTGATGGCATCCTTAAAACACTTCCATCCTTGATTATCTTCGGCCTTGTCTTTAAACTACTCATTTCAGTTGTATCAAAAGGACTCGTATACTTCCTTCTATGGAAATACAAAGCTGAACTGATTCAATTCATTCTTGGCTCTAAAGCACGAATGGTTGCGAATGATATTGGAAATAAAGTTGAAAAAGGGGTCACAAAGACCAGAGAGGTGGCTTCGCAAGTACCATCGA
The DNA here is from genome assembly GCF_001813505.1 of Streptococcus sp. HMSC061E03. Lineage (NCBI taxonomy): Bacteria > Bacillati > Bacillota > Bacilli > Lactobacillales > Streptococcaceae > Streptococcus > Streptococcus sp. HMSC061E03. The sequence continues at coordinate 55,060 of NZ_KV812797.1, read as the reverse complement.
GAAGCCTTTCATCTGCTCAACACCTTGGAAACTTTGCCTTAGCAGGTGCTGGTTTTGGAGCTGGGATGATGATGAACGCCAAGAGTCACTTCCAAAATGTTGGTTCTTTCTTTACTAATAAGGAATCAGAGCACCAACCTGATGAAGTCCTCCCAACAGAAACACTTGAGACGCCAGTAAGTCCAGATGCTCCTGAACCAAACATTCCGAAAACAAAGCCAACGCTAGAAGGGATTAAACCAGTTGAAGAAAAAACACCAACTCCTTCAATGGAATCCCCAATCACAGCGGAGCCAACACCAAGTTCAAACGAGGAATTCCAAACTCTTAAAGAAGAATGGATTTCTCCATTTAAACAGCTCCGCATTAATAGTATTGAGCACAAATTAGAGGAATATAAAGATCCTCAAGCCATGTACAAAGCTCAAGGATCGAATGCTTTCACTCGTGCTTATAGAAAAACCATGACACGAGATGATAAATTAAGAGCCAATATAGAACGAAGAGACCGATTAACAGAACGCTTAAAACAACTTAGAGGAGAATGATATGAATACCAAGATACGCTCAAGAACTGCTTTTTCAAGAATTCTTGAAGAAACTCTTTATCAAGCCTACCAAGAAGGAAAACGCTCAGTCGATTTTCTTCTTTTGTTTCCAGTCTCGGAACAAGAAAGAGACCAAATCATCCTACAAACTAAGTCCTATTCAGTCGTTCTAGATGCAAAATGGCGTTTTGGGACTGTCCTATTCACTGCTTATATAAGACATTAACTAGAAAGGAGATTCGATGAAAAAACTAAAATGGTTTCTATTAGCTGGTCTCATTCCTCTCTTTCTACCAGTCCTCATTATCATTATTCTTATGGGGGCTGTCGGAGGTGGAGGAACAAATGGCTCACCACAATCCCAAAATGGAGTGACTTATGCGGATCACTGGTCTGATGGAGATCCCTATACTCACAACTTACTTGTTCATCGCTTCGGTATCACGGCAGAGCAATTAGACGGCTTTTTAGATACGTTAGGAATCTCCTATGATAAGAACCGAATTAATGGAAAAAAGCTTCTCGAATGGGAAGCTAAATCTAATCTTGATGTCCGTGGAATTGTTGCGATCGCACTGAATGAAAGTTCCCTTGGAACTGCTGGAGTAGCCACTAATCCTGGAGCCAATATGTTTGGTTTTGGGGCCTATGACTCCAATCCAGAATATGCCAATAACTTTAATGATGAGCTTGCTGTTGTCGGATTAACCCAACAAACCATCATTGGAAATAAAAACCAAACCTTCAAAATTCAAGATGACAAGGCTAAAAAGTTTGCGAATGGAACACTCAATCCAGCAACTGATGGTGGAGTCTATTTTACAGATACTACAGGATCGGGAAAAAGACGTGCAGAAACCATGCAAAAACTGGATGCCTTCATTGATGAACATGGAGGAACACCAAAAGCTCCTGAACAAACTACAGGAAAAACTAGAGATGGTGGAGGAGTCACTTCAAATGATATACCGGTGGGTTATAGTCTGACAACAGCTATTGACACCACAGGATATATCACTAGTACCTATCCTTGGGGACAATGTACCTGGTATGTCTTCAACCGTGGAAAACAAGTCGGAGTCAACTTTGATCCATTTATGGGAAATGGCGGACAATGGATGAATAAGCCAGGATTCATAACAACCCATACACCAACAGAACACTCTGCACTATCATTTAGCCCTGGCCAAGCTGGAGCTGATCCAATATACGGACATGTTTCATTTGTGGAACAGGTCAAATCAGATGGTTCAATTCTTGTCTCAGAGTGTAATGTTAAAGGATTGGGGATCATTAGTTACCGGACATTTGATGCGGAAACTGCCAAACAATTTACCTATGTCATTGGACATTAGAAAGGAATAGATATAGATGATTCAAGTTGTAGATAAAAATGATTTAATGGAATTGATTGGATATTCTGAAACTCAAGCTAGTAAATTAATACGAAAAGCTAAGAGCCAGCTTGTACAAGAAGGATTTGAATGGTATAAGAACAAACGCATTGGACGTGTACCAATTATCACAGTTGAATCCATTCTTGGTTTTCAAATACAATTAAAAAATGATATAATTGAGGGGAACCTTCAAAACGCTGTCATGACTGAAGGAGAAAAATAGCATGGCGGTAATTAAACAGGATGATGGACTGTGGCTAGTTGATATTAGTGATGGTAAAAGTTCCTTAACTGGCAAACGTACACGACATCGTAAATCTAATTTTTTAACAAAAAAAGAAGCAGAGGAATATGCGGCTTATTACCGTATCCATAAGTTAAATCAGATACAGAATACACAAAAACTTACCATTTCCTCTCTTTATGTAATGTTAAAAGAAGAAGATGAGCTTCGTGGAAATAAAAAAGGTACAGTAGATACCCAGAACTCATACTATACCCAATATGTATCGCGATTCTTTGAATACGCTGATATGTCTTCAGTTACCATTCAAGATGTAAAAAAATATCGAGATTGGCTAATTGAACAGCCAAGTGTAAAAGGTGGGACACTTACACCAATGCATATTAACCAACAAATGATTTTTGTTCATAAGTTGTTTGATATTGCTATTTCGAAAGGATATAGACAGGATAATCCATGTGATGCCATTCGGAAACTTCCAGAAAAGCATAAAGAAATGTCTTATTATACTCCTGAACAATTCAAGGAGTTTAAATCTTATTTTGAAGAAAGTGAGTATCCTTTTAAACTTCTGTATCGTGTACTCATGTTTACGGGAATTCGTATGGGGGAGGCACTTGCCTTAACTTGGAGAGATGTTTTTCTTGACGAGGGATATATTAAGATCCGTAAGTCAGCCTATTATCGCAATGGGAAAATACATATTGGATCTGTAAAGACGACTCAATCAAATAGAGAAATCTATATCCATAAAGCTTTTGTGGATGAGTTGAAAACCTGGAAGTCAGTACAAAGTCAGAGACTGTCTAAGCTAACTGATTCAACAGATGATTTGCAGATTTTCCAATTTTCAGGGGAGCCTATGACTGCTCCGAATGTCTCTAACTTTAGAGCAGCATTCAAGAAACGATTGCCAGAAGACTTCAAATTGATTCGAAACCATGATTTTAGGCATTCACATGTAGCTTTTTTGATAAATCAGGGATTGAGGAGAGGAGAAGGAAAGGATTATATCTTTTTCACTCTGATGAAACGACTAGGACATAGTTCTATCAATACAACAATAAATATCTACTCACATTTGTTCCCATCACAACAAAAAGAAGTCGCTAACGCATTTGACGATTTTTAAAAAAATGGGCAGAAGTGGGCAGTAAAAATTAAGCAACAGGGTCTAAACCCTTGATACGAAAGGAATCTAGAAAATTTTATGATGAATATGCAAAATATGATGAAGCAAGCTCAAAAATTGCAAAAGCAAATGGAGCAAAGCCAAGCAGAATTAGCCGCAACTCAATTTGTAGGGAGATCTGCTCAAGACTTGGTTGTTGCAACTCTTACAGGTGATAAGAAGGTTGTTTCCATCGATTTCAATGCTGCAGTGGTCGATCCAGAAGATACAGAAACTCTTTCTGATATGACGGTGCAAGCCATCAATGCTGCCATTGAAGAAATTGATGCGGCAACCAAGAAAAAACTCGGTGCTTTCGCAGGGAAATTACCATTTTAAGCTAAGGAAGTTTTCATTAACTCAAAAGAGGCTGGGACAGAAGTCCTAGCCCCTTAATTGTTTTTGGATTGTAGAGCAAGACGCAGTGGTTGAGTGGGCTCTAATACGCTGATTTCATCAGCTTATACAGCCCTACTCAACTGTGCGGAGGTGGGACGACAAAATCGAATTCTAACGAATGACCGATTTCTGTCCCACTCTCTTTTTATTCATCAAAAAATCCAGATAAGTCCAAGCCTCCGAAGGGGTTGGTGGAGAAGCTCTCTTGCTCTTCAAGGAGGGTGCGGCCTTGATCAAATTCGAGGAATTGTTCGTAGACAAGAGCTGTCATGCGGGCGTCCTCTAAGCTATCGTGTGATTTTCCTGCGACTCCCAAAAATTCTGCAACGGTGTGGAGTTGGAGATTTTTAATGCCGTGGAGGTCAGATGGACGACGTTCGAAAGCCTCGTCAAAGACATCGACAGCGTACTGGTCTTCTAGATCCAAGTCATTTTCAAGTAGGATGGGTAGGTCGCTCTTTTTGGCATTGTATCCGATCAAGGGCCGGTCTCCTACAAAGGCCTTGAATTCGCTGAGGACCTGCTCGAGTTGAGGGGCATTTTGGATCTTGTCCTGGGTAATGCCAGACAGGCCGTTAATAAAGCTTTTTAGGGGCTTATCGGTGTAAACGTAGGAGTCGTAGTGATCGACTTCTTTACCGTTCGTAAAACGTACGGCAGATACCTGGATGATCTGATAGGCCCCTTCGTATTGGTTAAATTCGAGATCAAAGGCGATATAATCTTCTAATGCTTTCATGGGAAATCTCCTGTGGTAGAAAAGAAAAGGGACTGGTAGGATCCAGCCCCGGATTATCGACGGAAAACGCGTGCCCAGAAACCTTTGCTTTCTTGCTCTTGAACTTTTTCGTTGGCTTGTTCGAGTTCAAGTTTCAAGGTATCGCGGTCATTCATTGCTTGTAAAGTCAATTGTTGTTGTTGGTCCAATTGCTTGTCTTTTTCAGCAATTTGAACGTCTTTTACGCGCAACTGTTCATCTTTCTTAGCAAGTTGCTCGTCTTTAGCTTTGAGTTGCTCGTAGAGACGGACGATTTCAGCATTTTTTTCATCCACCAAAATTTCCATCAATTCGCGTTGTTTCACATCATCGCTGACGGGCTCATCTTCAAAAATAGTTTTTTTGTAGATTTCTTCGAGCTTGATCAAGCCACTACGGGTTACAACGGTAACCCCTTTTTCGTTCTTTTGTGTATCTTCTGGAGCCAGCGCTTTGACACGGTTATTGACCGCCTGGCGGCTGACTCCTAAAATTTCAGCAATTTCGCTGACAGTTTTTTCAATCGCCATAACTTCCTCTAATATCTTTTTCTATGAAATACTCTATTAGATAGTAACATAAGTAGGCTAAGCTGTCAAATGAAGCCGAGTAAGGGCAAGCCTTGAGACCACGATTAGCGGGTCTCTGTCATTTCAGGAAGATGGAGGCTGGATTGTGCTAAATCAATGGTCAGTTGGTAATCGGTTTGATCGCGCACAGTGATTTCAAAGTCCGTTGTGTAAAGGACCAGGCGAAGGGTCGCTCCTTTTTCGAGCTTGTAGATGGTTGGTTGAAGATCAAAGTCAAATTCCATCCACTCGCCTGGCGTCACAGCCTCAACCTCTAAGAGGTCATGACGATTTTGGAGGTTGAGATAACCTTTAGAAATGACTCGTTGGCCAGCTTCTTTGAAAGGCAACTCAGTCAAATTGTCTAGCATATGATAGCGACCGTTATCCAGCGTACGGACCGACAAGACAGCAGGATAGGGTTGGAGGTATTTCTTGCTTCCAAGCTCTAAGAGTTGGGCTGAAAGCAGGCCTTTATTGGTGCTGGAGTAAAGTCGCAGGTGAAGGCGAGCTTTCCCATTGAGGTGTAGGTCTTCTTCGATTGGAAGATCAATGGTCACCTGTTGCGCCTTATCCTGGTAGAGGTCCGTTAAGAAGGTCGGATAAGCCTTGCCATAGCGCTCGTAATCTTTTGTCTCGTAGCGGTTTTGGATGACTTTTTCGTCGTCTCCCAGGGAGAAGGTCCGCTGATTTGTTTGGTTGCCAAAATCATCCAAGGAAGTCCAACTTTGTTCTCCTGTATTGTCCTGCCAGATGACAGTAGGCAATTCATAGCTTGAATCGTAGCCCAGCAATTTTTTAGAGAGGAGGGCGTTCATGCTTTCGCGGAAGTCAATGGATTGCCAGTTGTTGAGATAGACATGGGCACCATTGTGATAGAAGAGGTGTTTCTTGATGCTTGTTGGAAGAGCCTGGAACATATTAAAGACGTGAAGCGGTTTGACGTTCCAGTCTTGCGAACCATGAGTGAAGACCACCTCAGCCTTCACCTGATCAGCATGTAAGAGATAATTGCGGTCGTGCCAGAATTGATTGTAGTCTCCAGAAGCGCGGTCCAGCTCTTTTTTCACGATGTCTAGATCGGCTTGGTGGGCTGCATTATGGTGCAAATAGTCTCCACCTAGAAGGTTGCGCGAGTAGGTCAATTCGGCAAGGGAATCGAAATCTTCACCTGGATAGCCACCAGGACTTGTCACGAGGCCGTTTTCGCGGTAGTAGTTGTACCAAGAAGAGATCCCAGCCTCTGCAATGATGACTTCAAGACCGTCCACACCTGTGGTCGCAAGGCCGTTAGACATGGTTCCAAGGTAAGAGATCCCGGTGGTTGCGACCTTTCCATTAGACCAATCAGCTTTGACTTGGCGTTTGCGTGTGTGATCTGTAAAGGCCCGGCAACGGCCATTGAGCCAGTCGATAACGTTCTTGTAGGCTTCGATTTGTTGGTAATTTCCATTGGTCATCAAGCCTTGCGAATCTTTTGTCCCCACTCCAGATACGTAGAGATTAGCGTAGCCGCGTGGAAGGAGGTAGTCGTTGAGGGTATAGCTGGAATTGATATGGGTGAGAGTTTCTTCAGCTTCATCGACTAGCTCAGCTGAACCGACAGGATCCACCAATTCTAATTGAGGTACTTCTACTTGAATGGTATGAGGTTCTTTGACCTCGAGGTCGACATTCATATTGTAGAGGGCCTTGTCGCTGGCCTTATCGTTGGTCCCTTGGTGATAAGGACTTGCGGTCATAACAGCTGGAATCTTGCCTTCATAGCGAGGACGGATAATGCTGACCTTGACCAAGTCTGGCAGACCATCTTTGTCGGTATCGACCCGACTTTCCACATAGACGACCTCGCGGATGGCATCATGGCTCGTAAAGGTTGCGAGGCTCTTGCCGTTAAAATAGTGATACTGGTTATCTTCAGGAATCAAGCCATCGCTGACCAACTGATCGATGAGTAAATTTCCTTTTACTGTTCGAGTATTGAGAAGGTGATAGAGGTTTTCTACCAAGTTTCCATACTCAATCGGAAATTGGACTTCTTTCAAGAAGCTATCCGTATCTTCAAAATCAATAAAATAGCGGAAACCGAGTAATTGGAGGGCTACTGTGTAAAAAATGTTCGGAGACCATTCGCAGTCAGATTGGATATACGTTAAAAAGTCTGTTTTAGAATCCACCACTAGGTTAGAGAGGGGATAATCTGTATCTTTATAGGTGAAGTAAACCTTGCGGACAAACCATTCAAACAGTTCTTTTTCTGGGAGGTGGGTGGGAAGGTCAAACCCAATTTCTTTTAGTTCCTTAAGAATGTCTTTTTGGTCAACAGATAGATAGCTATATTGATTGTATTTCATAGACTGCTCCTTTTATCAGTTTCTTTTTTCTTTACTTCTTATATTATACTTGATAAAATAGTATTTGTCTAAAGACCTTTCGTCTATAAGGAGAAGGAATATTGAAAAAAATATCTTTTGAACAAGTTGCAAGAAGACGGACCTTATTGTTTGGGGTTCTTGCCGTCATTTTTGGGATTCTCATTTTTCGAAACGGCGTTGGTTTCACCAAATTTTCCTTGGATCTATTAGCCATTTACTTTTTAGTTGATGGACTAGGAAGCTTTCTTCTTCGCTTTTTGTTACGTAGCAAGTCTATTTCCTATAGCCACTCTATTTGGTTTATTTTTCTTTCACTTGCGTTGATCTGGTTGAATCGACTGAGTAGTCTGCCCGTAAACTTAGTTGTGATTTGTTTAGGGGCATATCAGTTGGGGAGTGCCATTGTCTATGGGATCACATTTTGGCTTTATAAGGCCAATCGGGTAAAAGGAGGCTGGCTCTATTTATGGGATGCGCTTTTAAACGGTGGGCTTGGTCTAGCAACTGTCTTGGAACCTGGTTCAGATGGGCACTTCCAATTTATCCTCTTGGGGGCTTATCTGGTCTTGTTGGGGATTTCTAATATTCGAGATGGTATTTTATTTGACAAAGACCAACAAGGCCAAGAGTTAAAACGTCGCTTTCGTATTAGCCTACCGGTTATCTTTGCAGCCTTTATCCCTGCTAAGGAGTTAAAACGGTTTAACCAGTTTCTTCAAAAAGGGAGCTCGGCGGGACACACAGGCCCTTATCGATTGGTGAAAAAAGAAGAAGAGGCAAGGGAATTAGAAATTTTGGTTCATACTTCTGACAGCAACTTATTTGGAGCGATTGGGCATGTAGATATTTGTTATCAGGGGAAGGTCATTTCTTACGGAAGTTACGATCCCTTTTCAGAGCGTCTATTTGGGACGATTGGGGATGGCGTACTGTTTAAAGTGGATAAGGAACCATACATCGAACTATGTAAAAAAGAGAGTCAAAAGACGCTGTTTGGCTACAGCCTATCCCTTACCGAAGAAGAGAATCAGGCAGTAGAGAAGCGTCTAGCTGAAATTGATCAGTTGTTAGAACCTTGGGATCCACCTAGGAGGTTACTGGAAGACGGTCAGCCGACCTACGCTTACAAATTGAAATATGATTTAGGGGCTGAGCTATATAAATTTACTTCTTCGCGTTTTAAATCTTACTTTGTTCTGTCTACTAATTGCTGCCTGTTAGCAGATTCCATTGTGGGACAGGCAGGAACGGCTGTATTAGATGTGCGTGGAGTGATTGCACCAGGGACCTATCAGGATTACTTAGAATACGAATTTGAAGCTCCAAACGGGCGGGTCCATACACGAACAGTATACTAAAAAAAGAAAGACAGATTTTTATTTTTGAAAAATCTGTCTTTTTTGCACAAGATTTCTTGTAAAAAGCCAGAAAATCTTTTACAATAAAAAGTGCTTGGAGGAAAGTATGACAGCAAATCAGATCGTAAGAGTGATCCCAGTCTTGAAAGTGAATAACCGAAATGTCAATCAACGCTTTTATGAAGAGACATTGGGAATGAAAGTATTAGTGGAAGAAGGAGCTCTCCTATCTTTAGGAGATGCCTCAAAAGTAGAGAAAATTGTCTTAGAAGAGTCACCGAGTATGCGTTCGCGTAAGGTCGAAGGTCCAAAGAAATTGGGTCGCATCGTGGTGAAAGTGGCACAAGCTCAAGAAATTGATTATTTGTTGGCCCGCCAGCCAGAAACAAGCGCCCTTTACCAAGGAGCTAATGGTCGCGCCTTTGAAGTTGTGTCTCCTCAAGGAGATACCATTTTCGTGCATGCTGAAGAAAATCTTGAAAGCCTAGAACCGTTGGAGAAAGCGCCTCTTGTTGACGTGCCAGAAGATTTCAAAGGTTTGACCAGCTTTGATGTGGACTTTCTTGAGGTCAATGTGGCCGATTTTGCTGAGGCTGAGAAGTTCTATAGCAACTTGCCAGCTTTGGCCCACTTTATCCATTTGCAGGAAGCTCAAGGAGAAGATCTCCAAGTGGAGAACAAGGTGACTTGGGATTTGAGCATGATCAAGGTCGAATTGGCATCTTTTGATGTGGAAGTCGTGAAAGAACGCTTGGGAGAAACTGTCGATTTTGTGCACCGTAAGGGAACTTTCTTGATTGCCAAGGATCCAAGCCAGATTGAACTCTGGTTTGAAGCCAATCAAGATCAGGTCCATATTTCTTATGAAGAATAAGAATGGAGTGATGAGCGTGAATGCAATCATCGAAAAAATTACCGAACAAATCCAAGAAGGCATCTATCCAGGTGCCTCTCTTGCGCTTTACCGCAAGGGTCAGTGGAGTGAGCACTATCTGGGACTAGCGGATCCTGAAAAAGGAGAGTCAGTAGTGGCTGACCTGGTCTATGATTTGGCCAGTGTCAGTAAGGTCGTCGGAGTCGCTACCATCTGTGCTTTTTTGTATGCGAAAGGGGAGCTTCCGCTCGATCGTCCCTTTAAAGAGTTTTACCCGCGTTTTGCTCATGAGAAGACGACCATCCGGGAACTCTTGACCCATACTTCTGGGCTGGATCCTTTTATCCCCAACCGGGATCAATTGGATGCGAGACAGTTGAAAACAGCTCTTGAAAATTTGCAGTTGAAAGAAGACAAGAGTTTTCATTACACCGACGTCAATTTTCTTCTGCTGGGCTTTTGGTTAGAAGACAGGTTTCACCAGCCCTTGGATCGTTTATTTGAAGAGCTGATCTTTACACCTTGGAAGATGACAGAGACACGGTTTGGACCGGTCGAAAAGGCGGTGCCAACGGTCCGTGGCCTTGCTTCTGGAAGTGTTCATGATCCCAAAGCGAGAGTATTGGGCTGTCATGCGGGAAGTGCTGGACTTTTTTCAACTGTTGCTGATCTAGAGCGCTTCTTAGAGCATTATCTGAAGGATGATTTTGCGCGTGACTTGTCTCAGAATTTTGCGCGTGAAGAGGGCAAGACCCGCGCTCTCGGATGGAATCTAGAGGGTGACTGGTTGGATCATACGGGCTATACTGGAACCTTCATCATGTACAATCGAAAGAGGCAGGAAGCTGTGATCTTTTTGTCTAACCGGACCTATGAGAAGGACGAACGGGCCCAATGGATCTTAGACCGCAACTCTTTGATGGACTTGATCAAACAAGAATGTGAAAAATAGAAATGGATGGCTGGGATGACGGATCCCGGCCTTTTCTTGTCTGTCCATAAGAAGGAGCTCTTCTGGGTGATTCATTTTTGGACTCCGTCTTAGGTTGGATTTCCTTCAAAAGCATCGCTTTTTTGGCTGATTTATATTAAAATAGTAATGACCTTAGTAGAGCGAGATGAATATGCATAAAGAGATAGGCGTCGGAAAGGCGCATAGTAAAATTATCTTAATTGGAGAGCATGCGGTGGTTTATGGTTATCCGGCTATTGCCCTGCCACTCCATCATATCGAAGTGATCTGCCAGATCATCCCGGCAGACAGTCCATGGATTTTGTTTGAAGATGACACATTGTCCATGGCGGTTTTTGCGTCTCTTGAGCACCTCGGGATTCGTGAGGCCCGGATTCGCTGTCGGATTCAGTCTATGGTACCGGAAAAACGGGGGATGGGGTCCTCTGCGGCGGTCAGTATCGCAGCTATTCGTGCAGTTTTTGACTATTATCAAGAGGAGCTGGACGATGAGACCTTAGAAATCCTGGTCAATCGAGCAGAAACCATTGCCCATATGAATCCAAGCGGTCTGGATGCCAAGACTTGTCTGAGCGATCAAGCCATTAAATTCATCCGGAATGTCGGCTTTTACCCGCTGGAGCTGGGTATAAAAGCGAGTTTGGTGATTGCGGATACGGGGATTCACGGCAATACCCGTGAGGCGATTCAAAAGGTTGAAGCTAAAGGGCAGGAAGTTTTGTCCCATTTCCATGAGATTGGTCAGTTGACCCAGCAGGTAGAAGCGGCTCTGAAAGAAAAAGATCTCATTGGCCTTGGGCAGGCTCTTACAGCTTGTCATGACCACTTGAGAGCCGTTGGTGTCAGCTGTAAAGAAGCAGATCACCTGGTCGCCGTTGCCCTTGAAAATGGGGCCTTAGGGGCTAAAATGAGTGGGGGCGGTCTTGGAGGCTGTGTGATTGCCCTCGTCAAGGATTCTCGTGAAGCAGAAACCATTGCCCATGCATTAGAAAAAGAAGGAGCGCACCATACATGGATCGAAAACCTGTAAAGGCTAAGTCCTATGCCAATATCGCGATTATCAAATACTGGGGAAAAGAAGATGCCAAACAGATGGTCCCTTCGACCAGTTCGATTTCGTTGACCTTAGAGAATATGTATACAGAGACCAGTCTCTCTCCCTTGCCAGCAGATGCGACTGCGCATGAATTTTACATCGATGGGGAATTCCAAAATCCAGCTGAGCAAGCCAAAATTGGAGCTGTGATTGATGGCTTGAAGCCAGCAGATGAAGCAGGATTTGTTCGGGTGGATACCAGCAACAACATGCCAACCGCCGCAGGCTTGTCCTCTAGCTCGAGCGGGCTCTCTGCTCTCGTCAAGGCTTGTAATCGGTACTATGATTTGGGCTTGACCCAGGAGGAATTAGCTCAAAAAGCCAAGTTTGCTTCGGGCTCTTCTTCGCGGTCTTTCTTTGGCCCTTTAGCAGCCTGGGACAAAGAAAGTGGAGAAATTTATAAGGTCCAAACAGACCTAAAACTCGCGATGATCATGCTGGTCCTCAATGACAAGCAAAAGCCTGTTTCCAGCCGCGAAGGGATGAAACGCTGCATGGAGACTTCGACTAATTTCAAAGAATGGATCGAAGAGTCTCGACAAGATTATAAGGACATGCTGGGCTATCTAGTTGCCAATGATTTTGAACGGGTCGGTCATCTGACAGAGCGCAATGCCCTTGCTATGCATGCGACGACTAGAACAGCCACTCCAGCTTTTAGCTACTTGACAGAAGAAAGCCATAAAGCTATGGACTTTGTCCGTGAGCTTCGCGCTGCAGGCCATGCTTGTTACTTTACTATGGATGCAGGGCCGAATGTTAAGGTTCTCTGTTTAGAAGAAGACTTGGATCAGCTGGTACCTTTATTTGATGCCCGCTATCGGACCATCGTATCTAAGACAAAGGACCCTCAAGATGAAGACTAAGTATCAGGTACAGACTGGAGGCAAGCTCTATCTAGCTGGAGAATACGCAGTGCTAACGCCTGGCTATGGAGCCGTGATTCAGTTTATTCCCATTTATCTGTCAGCTACTATCCAAGAATCTAGAAGCTATCAGCTAGTCTCAGATCTCTTTGGTTACCAGGTGGATTTGACCCCAAATAAGGACTACGCCTTGATTCAAGAGACCATTCAGCTCATGGAAAAGTGGCTGAAAGATCAGGGGATAGCCCCTAAACCGTTTGATCTTCACCTAAGAGGGACGTTGGGCGAAGAGAGGAAAAAGTATGGGATTGGTTCCAGCGGAAGTGTGGTCTTGCTCGTGATCAAGGCCGTGGCCGCTCTGTATGAACTAGACCTACATCCGGACCTGCTCTTTCGACTAGCAGCAGTGGTCTTGGTGCAAAGAGGGGACAATGGTTCCATGGGCGATTTGGCTTGTATTGCCTACGAGGACTTGATTTATTACCAATCCTTTGATCGGGCTTGGTTGCATGAAGTCTTGACTTCTCAGCCCCTGTCACAAGTTTTAGACCTGGATTGGGACTACCAGATCTGCTCGATCCAGCCAGCCATCGCTTATGATTTTCTGGTTGGTTGGACCAAGGAACCAGCGATTTCAAGTGATTTGATCCGTCAGGTCAAGGGAGCGATTAAGGAAGATTTTCTTCAGGAAAGCCAGAGTGCAGTGAAGAATCTTGAAAAAGGTCTCCGTGAAGGGAACCAAAAGGAAATTGAGGTCAGTATCAAACGTGCCGATAAGAACCTAAAGTCTTTGAACCCTTTGATCTATACCCCAGCTCTAAAAGAGCTGCAAGAAGCGACAGAGGGCCTTTCTGTCTGTGCCAAATCCAGTGGTGCTGGAGGAGGCGACTGTGGAATCGCCCTTAGTTTTGACCCAGTTGAGACTCAGACCTTGATAGAGCGCTGGAAGGAAAAGAATATTGAAGTCATTTACCAAGAAAGGATGGGAGATTCGTGAGCGAAAATCGAAAAGACCAGCATATTCGCTATGCCTTGGAGCAAAGCTCCTCCTATAATAGCTTTGATGAGATCGAGCTGATTCACCGATCCCTCCCCCTTGTGGATCTAGCGGAGATTGATTTGACAACCCATTTCGCAGGGCGTGATTGGGAGGTCCCTTTTTATATCAATGCCATGACAGGCGGGAGTAAACGGGCTAAAGAGATCAATCAAAAGTTGGCAGCAGTAGCCGAAGCCTGTGGGATTCTCTTTGTGACGGGCTCTTACAGCGCTGGGCTGAAGGATCCAAATGATCAATCGTATGCGGTCAAAAAAGACCATCCTCATCTTCTTTTAGCAACCAACATTGGCATCGATAAAGAGCCAGATTTGGGCTTGCGAACAGTGGAAGAGCTACACCCCCTCTTTCTTCAAGTCCATGTGAATCTGATGCAAGAGTTGCTCATGCCTGAAGGGGAGCGGATTTTCCACACTTGGAAAGACCATCTCAAGAGTTATGGGCAGGGCTTTCCTGTGCCGGTAGTCCTGAAGGAAGTTGGCTTTGGTATGGATCCCAAAACAGTTCAGGCAGCGCTAGATGCTGGGATCAAAACCGTCGATATTTCTGGTCGTGGTGGTACTAGTTTTGCCTATATTGAGAATCGTCGTGGTGGCAATCGTGCTTATCTGGATGACTGGGGACAGTCAACTGCGCAGTGTCTCTTACAGTTACAGGATCAGATAGATCAGGTTGAGATCCTCGCAAGTGGGGGTATCCGTCATCCTCTTGATATGGTCAAGGCCTTGGTCCTCGGAGCGCGTGGCGTAGGACTTTCCCGCGTTTTTCTTGAGATGGTAGAGACTAAGAGCATTGAAGAAGCAATCGCCCTTGTCCAAGGCTGGAAAGAAGATCTCAGATTGCTCCTATGTGCGCTCGGTTGTCAGAACCTGAAAGAGCTCCGCGAAGTTGACTATCTCCTCTATGGAAAATTATGGCAAGCGAATCAACAGAAAAAATGAAGAAAAATCATTTTAGAAACTTTCCTTAGGTGAGTACGGACGTC
>NZ_KV812797.1:5221-40291 GCF_001813505.1 Streptococcus sp. HMSC061E03 | reverse complement strand
TACGAAGTTCCATGACTTAGTTTTGAACCTAAGGTTTCAAAACTCCCGAGTGCCTGAAACAAAAACGTTTCAGGCACTTTTCTCACGGCGGAAAGTTTTCGTATATTATGATTCATTTTGAAAATTAGAACTCTTTTATAGTTTTTTGAAGAATCACTTAACTTATTTTACTTAAAAATTAGTTCCTATTCGTTTAGGATTGGCAAAATAAGCCAATCCTTTCTTTTTTGAAAAAGTATTTTTCCTCAAAAATTCTGATAGTTTACGAATCGTTTACGGTTGCTGGAATCGCTTGCAAAATAGGCTTGTAAAAGAGTATACTAAATAAGGAAAAACATTTTTAAAAAGGAGTTTAGGATGAAGAAGCACTATTTTCGATCAGCTGTAGCAGCCTTGCTTCCGCTTTTGTTGATTGCTCAACCTGTTGAGGCTTGTACAGGGTTCATCATCGGGAAGAAACTGACTGCCGACGGTTCGACCTTGGTAGGGCGTACCGAAGATTTAGAACCCAACCATAATAAAAATTTTGTGGTCAGAGAGCGTGTCTACAATAAAAAAGGAGCCATCTTTGAAGATGCTGCCAACGGTTTTCAATACCCTTTGCCAGAGATTAGCTATAAGTATACAGCGGTTCCAGATGTCACCCCTGATCAGGGAATTTTTGACGAAGCAGGATTCAACGAATATGGGGTTTCCATTTCTGCCACTGTATCTGCTTCAGCAAATGACAAGATCCAAAAAGTGGATCCCTATGTCAAGGATGGCCTCGCAGAATCGGGCTTGACCAGTATTGTTCTCCCTAGTGTGAAAACCGCAAGAGAAGGGGTTGAACTCATTGCTAAAATCGTCGAAGAAAAAGGCGCTGCAGAAGGAAATATTGTGACCATTGCCGATAAAGAAGGCGTCTGGTATATGGAAATCCTATCTGGCCATCAATATGCGGCCATTCTCTTCCCAGAGGATCGATTTGCTGTCTTTCCAAATACCTTCTTCTTAGGGCATGTAGATCTATCAGATACCGAACGCACGATCGCCTCGAAAGATCTTGAAAAAGTCGCCAAAGAAGCCAATAGCTATAAGGAAGTGGACGGAAAATTCCACGTTTCTCAATCCTATAATCCGCCTTTGCAAGAAGCAGATCGCTCTCGGGTTTGGTCGGGAATCAAATCGCTAGACCCAAGCTCTCCTGTTAAATATGACGATGCGTCCTTTGACCTTCTTCATACAACCGATCGAAAATTAACCCTCCGCGATGCCATGAATCTCCAACGCAATCGTTTGGAAGGAACCAAATATAAACCACAGGATCAAATGGAGCTGGATGGAAAAGGTATTCCGAAAAAAGGGGAGTTTGATGCGGTTTATAAATACCCTATTTCCAATCCAAATGTCATGGAGGCCCATATTTTCCAACTGAAAGATGAGGTCCCAGCGAGTGCAGGTGGAGGCACCATGTGGCTGTCGATGGGTAGTCCACGAAATGCTCCATACCTACCCTACTATGGCAATATTCTCAACACCTATCAAGCCTACCAAGAATTAGGGGATCATTACAATGATCGCTCCTGGTATTGGACCATTTCAAGAATCAATGACCTTGTGGCCAAATATCCAGATTTATTCGAAGATGGGGCGATTCGTACTGAAATGGAACGATTGGAGTCTCAGTGGATGGTCGAACAAGATCTGAGTGATAAGGAGCAAATTGCCCTTGCTTCTCAGCCTGAAGAAGCGAGTGAGAAGGCAACAGAGGAAAGCTTGGCAAGAGCTGAGAAAACCTTCGAACGCTTGCAAGAAATCAGAAAAGAAGCAGAACAAAAGGTAGCAGATGAACACGGAAAAAGTGCCCTGCAAGATCTAGATGACGAAGAAGATGCTGCTTATGAAGAAAAGATTGATCTCGTTGATTTTGACTATGATTACATTCTAGCAGCAGGCTTGTTCGGGGCAACCCTTCTAGCGATTGTGATCTACCTGATTCGCTCAAAGAAACAAAAGGGAGGAAAACAAGATGACTAAAATTCAAAGAGCCTCTATCTATCTTTTTCTACTGTTTGCAGGAATTGGCTTGGAGTTTGAACTCGGTCATCTTTCTCAACAAGAATTTAGCCAGTCTGCAGGCAGAGACTTGGTTTTAAACTTGTCTGTTTTAGCTGCTATTATTATCCCGCTCTATCTCTTTTCAAAACGATTGGCCAAGCAGTTGACTGTCCCAACCTATCTCTTATGGATTGCCATGTTTGGAGGAGCCTTCGTAGCAGGCTGGTTGAGCTTTTCAGGTAATAGCTTGATCGATATTATGAATAGCCATGTGATCAAGGATGCCACTGTCTTTAACAAGTGGACCGATGCCTTGACAGCCCCCTTCTCTGAGGAATTCTTTAAGGCTCTGGTTGCCTTTTGGGTTGTCTTGATGGTTGGCAAAAAAGATCTAAAAGCGATTCTAATTGCCGGCTTGGGCTCTGGCTTTGGTTTTCAAATCATTGAGGATTTAGGGTACGTTGCCCGCCAAACAAAAACGAGTCAATTAGCTGCTGTCACTGAGGCCATTAACCGGATCTCTGGTGGATTAGCTTCCCACGCCCTCTATACAGCGGTTGTATCGGTCGGTGTCTTCCTCTTGTTGTCTCAAGTGACCCAGCAAAAGGAAAAACTCTTTGGACTCTGGTGTGTTGTCTCGACAGTAGCCAATCACTTCTTATGGAACTCTCCGTTTTATGAAACAGACCATCGGATTAATCTTCTCGTCGGACTGCTCTTTGCCGTCCAAGTAGGGACCTTTATCGAAGTGGTGCTCTATACCAAGAAAAAGCCCGATCTGCCATTTTTAAAACAATAAGAAAATTTTTTCAAACACAAAAGAACTAAGACGTGGGTCTTAGTTCTCAAAGTGAAGATAAAATCATCTTAGAAACTTTCCTTAGGTGAAGACGGACGTCAGCGAACTTCGAAGAAGTTCCATGACTAATTATTGAGCCTAAGGTCTCAATAATTCCGAGTGCTAGAAACAAAAGTGTTTCTAGCACTTTTTTCACGGCGGAAAGTTTCATTATATTCTCGATTCATTTAAAAAATTAGAACTCATTTTTATTTCTTTGCAGAATCACTTGACCTAATTTACTAAAGAATTAGTTTGTCTTAGTTCTTTTATTTTCTCAATTCTTGTAAGAGTGTTTGTGCCTTCTCTAAATTAAAGGGTTTGTTTTCAAGGAGTTGGCTGACCAATCGGGGAACTTCCTCTTCCTTAGCTCCTGCTAGAAGAGCTAGGGAACGTGCTTGGAGTTTCATATGTCCTGCCTGGATGCCTGTGGTGACAAGGGCTTTGAGGGCTGCGAAATTCTGCGCCAAACCGAGCGAAGCGATGATACCTGCTAATTCAATAGCAGAAGGCTCTCCTAGCAAACGGTGGCTGACTTGAACCGTTGGATTGAGGCCAATTGAGCCTCCTTTTGTCGCAACTGGCATTGGCAGGGTGATCTCTCCATAGAGTTTTTTCTCTTCTGGCTGACTTGTCCAGTGGCTCAAGCCCTTGTATGAACCACTTTGTGCAGCATAGGCATGGGCTCCTGCTTCGATGGCCCGCCAGTCATTGCCTGTTGCAAGGACCAGGGCATCAATCCCGTTAAAAATTCCCTTGTTATGAGTGGCTGCACGGTAAGGATCCACTTGAGCCAGTTGGCTAGCTAGCTCCATCCGGTGGGCAATCTCGATAGCTTCCTCAGGATTTCGACTCAGTGCTTTAAAATCGATGGCACACCTTGCACTCACCAAAGAGCGAATGGCCAAGTTGGATAGAATTGCCATCAAGGCCTGACCGCCAGAGAGTTCCTGGATGCGATCGGTCAGAGCTTCCAGCATCGTGTTGAGCATATTGGCTCCCATGGCTTCTTTGGGATCGACGGCCAAGTAAACAATAAGAAAGTCTCCCTTGTTTTCGACCCAAAGATCTCTCGCTCCACCTCCACGCTTAACGATAGAAGGATAGGCTTTATTAGCCAGCTGAAGAAGGGTTTCCTTGTCTTCTAGGATACGCTTGCTAGCAACTTCTACGTCTTCAACATCCGTCAGAGCAATCTCGCCAATCATTTGGCGCTGGTGCACCTGGGTGGTGAAGCCGCCTGAACGTTGGATGAGCTTGGCCGCAAAGCTGGCAGCCGCGACCACGGATGGTTCTTCTGTGACCATGGGAAGGACATAATCACGACCATTGATCAGGAAATAAGGAGCGAGGCTAAAAGGCAAGTCAAAAGTCGACAAGACATTTTCCGTCAATTGATCTGCAATAGAAAGGGGGAGTCCCTTTTGTTCTTTTAAGATCTGTGCTTCATCCCAAGTTAAGAGGCCTTCCTTCAGTAAGGCCTCTATGCGTTCTGTGGGAGAAAGTTTTGCAAAACCTGGTAATCGTGCCATTATTTTTCTACTTTCTGGTAAGTGCGTTGGTGTTCCTTGATCTCTGTCAACGCAAAAGTTTGATGCGTAGCAGGCTCAAACACTTGATTGCCACTAGGATCTAGATCTACTTCCTCATAAAAGAGTCGTTCGTAGTCAGCAACACTAAGAACCGTACGTTGGTCCAGTTTTTCCATGCGTTTGTGATCTAAGAGTCGCTCAAAACCAGGAACGAGATTGGCACTAAAGATCTCAGAAACCGCTCCACTTCCATAGCTAAAGAGGGCGATTCGGTCCCCAGCTTTGAGTTGGGGGTCATTTTCTAGTAGTGACAGCAAGCCTAGGAAAAGAGATCCAGTGTAGATATTTCCCACGCGTTGGCTGTATAGAATCGATTGATCAAAGTTGTATTGTAATTGATCTTTTTTCTCTTCTGATAATGACTTATCCAAGATTTTTTTCAAGCCCTTGAGAGCTAATTTTGGATAAGGTAAATGGAAGCAGACGGCCGCAAAGTCTGTCAAGGTAAGGCCAGTCCGTTTCTGGTATTCCGCCCAGGTTGTTTTCAGAGAATCTAGATATTGTTGTGTTGAATAAATTCCATTCACGAAGGGAGTTGTCGCGTAATTTGGACGCCAAAAATCCATGACATCGCGTGTTTGGGCAACATTATCATCGTTAAAAGATAGAATACGAGGATTTTGGCTGATTAGCATGGCAACCGCTCCGGCCCCCTGTGTTGGTTCTCCAGGAGTTCCAATTCCGTATTTAGCAATGTCACTCGCAATGACCAAAACCTTACTCTGTGGGAATTTTTCAACATGGAGTTTAGCATAATCCAAGGCAGCAGTTGCAGCATAGCAGGCTTCTTTCATCTCAAAAGAGCGGGCGAAAGGCTGGATATCTAGTAAGCCATGGACAAACACAGCAGCGGCCTTACTCTGGTCAATTCCAGATTCTGTCGCAAGAATCACCATGTCGATCGCTTCTTTATCTTCGTCTGTTAAAATATCATCTGCTGCAGTTGCAGCCAATGTGACGATGTCTTCTGTGATCGGTGCAACACTTTGTTCTTTTAAGAGAAGACCCTTGCTCAGTTTTTCAGGATCAGTATCACGAGCAGCAGCCAAATCTTCTAAACGCAAGACATAAGGGCTCGTCGCAAAACCAATCTTATCAATCCCAATTGTCATTCTTAACCTCTTTTTTATTTGATATCTACTAGTATATTTCGTTACTATTTTACCATATTTAAGGGTAAAACTCCCTTGAAAAAACTAGATCAGCAAGGAAATCATTCTCGGGACCGATTTTGCAATGTTTCAAAGAAAAAATAAAGAATCTATCAGAAAAAGCCATCCTCAGATGACTTTTCAACTCTGATGCTTAGCTATCTTTTTTAGGGTTACTCATGACCCGTGTGAAGAGTTCTTTGCATTTATCTTTTAGAACTTTTTCGTAGAAGACGAGTATAGCGATGTTCACAATCATAAAGTTCAAGGTCAGATAGAACAAGTCAAATGAATTGCGGGCATAATCAGTCGCTAATAGATAGGAGGAGAGGGCTCCTAGAATCATATAAGGAAGATACTTGATATACTTGTTTATCATCATACAGCACCTCGCATCCTTTAAAGGAATTGTTTTTTTCACTATTATTGCACTCCTTTTAAGCGAAAATACAAGCGATTACATAGATACTATTTGAAAAACCAATGCTAGTTGGCATTGGTCATTTTTCTTTTTTGATAGCGTTGGTAGGAATGGTAAAGTTTCAAGACGACAGATCCGCTAGCCATCCCGATGGAGATGACCAAGGCCAGGATAACAACCAGTGTCACGCTGGTTACTGCCTGTCGATATTGGCCACTGACAAAGAAGGAAGTGGTCCGATAGGAAATATATCCAGGAACCAAAGGGGCGAGAATGGACAGCATAAAGACCACGACAGGCGTCTTGAGAACGATACTTAAAATCTGACTAATGCAGGATCCCACAATAGCGGCGATAAAGGTTGCTACGATAACATTGGTAGGACCTTTTAGAATATAGTATAGTAGCCAGATGCCCATCCCTAAGATTCCTCCAGGAATCAGCATGGAGCGCTGCACATTTAGGACGATTAAAAAGGTGATGATGGCAATCAAACTGGCCACCGCTTGGATTAAAAATTCAGTTAGGTTCATGATTTTATTTCATAAGGACAAGGGCAACGGTTGTACCGGCACCAAGGGCAAGAGTAATGAGGAGAGTCTCAAAGAGTTTGCTCATCCCAGAGTTGAGGTGGTAATTCATGAGATCTCGGACGGCATTGGTCATAGCGATTCCAGGAACGAAGGGCATGACACAGCCTGCGATAATGAGATCGGTATTGGAAGGAAAACCACTATAGCGCGTCCAGATATGGGCTAAAAAACCAAAGACAAAGGCGGCCGCAAAGGCAGTGGCAAAAGGAATGCGAACGTATTTCTCAACGACAAGAGAAAAAGCAAAGGCAAAGACAGTCGCAATACCCGCTCCAATCGCATCATAGAAATTTCCTCCAAACATGATGGAGAAGAAAGGCGCACTGAGGGTTGCCGCAATGGTCAACTGAAGATTGGTATAAGGAACTCGCTTCATTTTCAACTCGCTCAGGGCTTGGTAGGCTTGCTCGAGATCGATCTCTCCAGAGACGAGTTGACGAGAGATCTGATTGACATCACAGACCTTTTCGATATTGTAATTGGTCCGCAAGATCCGTTTCATGCGCGTGACATTGGCATTCTCAATTGAAAAGAAAATAGCGACTGGCATCGCTAAAACATTACAATCGACGATTCCCTGTGAGTGGGCGATCCGGATCATGGTATCTTCGACCCGGTGAATCTCAGAACCGCTCTCTATCAGGAGGGTTCCGGCTAACATCAGGACGTCGATCACTTGGTTGATCTGTTTTGACTCTTCCATAATATCCTTCTTACTAAATAATCTGTTTCTATTATAGCAAAAAAGGACGAGAGACAGAACTAAAATCTCGTAAGTTGAAGATTAAGGTACCAGAAAGCCTATAGCAATAGGCTTTCTTTCTTGTCGTAATACGTTCTATTCTGATTTTGTTCAGTCATTTGTTCAGTTACAAACTCCCTAGAGCTGTTTCATAGAATGAAATGGCTTTTTTTGCACTCTCATTTGAGAGGTGACTGTATGTATCCATTGTCATGGATAACTTAGCGTGTCCTAGTCTATGTTGGAGTTCTTTATATGGTATTCCAGCATTTAATAACAAACTAGCGTGAGTGTGGCGAAAACCATGGAAACCAATATTAGGCACTTTAGCACGTTTAAAATGTGTTTTTAATCTTGTAAAAAGGCTACCGTTTTTAGCGTAACCATTAATAAAATCTGAAAAGACTATTATTTCAGTTTGTCCTATCTTCCAAGCCTCTTGGGTTTGTCTACGTTTGTACTGTTTTAACATTGTAACCGTTTTGGGGTCAATATCGATATCACGGTAACTAGATTTTGATTTAGGACTATTGGTTTCCATTTTATAATTTAGTGTCTTTGTAACGTGGACAACAGCATTATCTAGATCAATATCAGACCATTCCAGCGCCAACGCTTCATTGATACGGCAACCAGTAGCAAGCAGGAACTTGTAAAGAGTGACCTCGTAAAAATAGCGGTATCTGTTGCTATCCAAGTTGTCTAGATAATCTAAAAACGTTTTTAACTCAATTTTTTCAAAGTGTTTGATCTTTTGACGCTTTGCTTTCTGAGTGTTACGAGGTAAAACAACATCACGCGCAGGATTGGACGGTATCGCCTGCATAGTAACACCATACTGTAAGATACGCTTATTAAGCGCGTGAATCCTATCATAGTGTAAGTAAGCCTCTGAATCCCCTTTATTGGTCTTTTCAGCAAGTTTATTGACTATATTTTGGATAAGTGGGGTAGTTAGCTTGTCGAGTTTATAAGAACCAAATAGAGGTAAAATATGATTATTTAATAATTTTCTAACACTATATTCAGTATTTGGTTTTACTGTATGCTTATAGCTTTCCCACCATAATTCAGTGAGTTCTTTATAAGTTTTAATTGTCGTTTCTTTGAATCTAGTAGAACCATTTTGAATGAAGTCTATTTCAGCTTCTTTGGCTTTCAGCTTGACCTCTTTTTTAGTTCTAGCTGTAATACTAGTTTTTACATCTTTTCCCGTTACTCGGTCAATCCCTAAGTAAATGTTAGCACGGTACACAGTTGTACCGTCTTTCTTTTTGTGTTCTGTAATTCTCATGATCGAAAACCTTTCTAATTCATCAGCAGGCAAGCTATTATTAAAAAGGTTTTAGTGTGTGGTTTAAATCATGCTAGGGCTTCACAGATTGCTCTGTATTCGATTTTAAAGAGTTAGATAGGTAAATTATATGCTTAATTGTTAAGTGGTAAAAACACTTATTTTACAGTGTTTTTTGAGAGTTTTTTTCTAAAGTTAGTTTACCAGTTAGCTAACAAAACACTTTACATTTCCCACGCGCGTGGTATAATAGAATTAACAAGATAACTTGCGAAGGATTAACGTTGTGTTCCCAAAGGGGAGTAAGTCGATGGACGAGAATTCACATATGCCTGGGGTTATCTTATTTTTTTTGTCTTTTTTTCAAGTTTTCTACGAACGTTTCAGGATTTCGTTCGATTTCCTCAATTATAAAATCGCAGAGGATTTGAGAGTAGCCGTATCGATTACCAATTTTATAATGGTAGCAATAACGTTGATTTGTCTTGATATCATAAAATGTATTAAAAAGTTGTAAGTCGTTTGTTGTAAACGTCTTTTTTTGTTTTTCTCCACCGACTATTTTTGTTAATAGAATCCCTTTTGATTTAAGATGTCTATTAACAATTTTAATAACTTCCCTAGTAGTTAATGGATAGATAGCATTTGGATCTTTAATTTCTCTAACTATACCTATACTCGTTTCCGCAGTATTATCAAGTTTAACAAATAAATCAGCATCTTGTTTTCGCTTAGTGATATAAAATCGAGTTTCAACAGGTACAGCATAGTCAGAATTATTAGTAGATATTTCATTTTCAATTTTATCTTGCTCGGCGAGTATACGTTCTGCCATTTTAGGAGAGTACTTGGCTCGAATTTCTTCTTGATTAAGTTGGTCGATGCGGACTGATAAAGTCAAGAAATTTTGTGCAATTTGTTTTGTGATATCCTCATTGTGAAATTCTTGCATTTTAGAAATATAATTAGAAACACATGCCTGAAATAATGGGGCATAGATGTGTTCATAATCTTCTGTTATGAAGTGGGTACTAGTATTCCTAAGTTCTATAATTCGAATTAGATTTTTTCGTAATGATCCATGTTTATCTGGAAATACTGTCTCAACTGCATTTTCTAATGATATCGTTCTATCCTTACTATCCTTAAAATATATTGATTCTTCACCATTATTATTAATGATATAAGCCTTTAGCATTAATTCCCAGGCGTTACAGATAAAAAAACTAAACCCCTCAATTCTATACTTAATTGTAGGTTTGTTATATATTTCAAGCCCCATAATAAAAGCTTCGATACTTTTATTAACTAATCTTTTACTTAAATCTTCCATACGTTTCCTTTCTTACAAGATTTTCTATATTGTGGCGCGTGGGTTAGTTGCTAAAGTGTTCTTCAATATTTTTTCTTAGATCATTTAAGTGATTTTGAATATCCTTATAATAATCATATTCAATAGTATCGATAATATCATTTTTTTCAATATATATATGATTTTTAGAGATGCCTGTGCTACCTTGATCATGATTGTAAATAAGGTGATTAATTTCAGATTGAGCAGAAGCGATTTTTTTTCGTAAACTATACCCCAAGATATTGCGATCTTTTGTACCTATTTTTTCAATTATGTCATTCACCTCAAGAATGACATTACCGTAACTATCAATTTTATTATTAAGGCTATTAATGAGGTTAGAGATTTCTGAATGAATATACGAGGTATTCAATGCTTTTTCACGAAAAATAACATTTTTTAAGCGAGATATATACTCGTGTGTGATTAAAGATAGTACGTTTTTATAAGCGTATTCTCTTGCTTCTCGTTGTTTTGTTGTCAATAGCATTTCATTCTTTTCTGAACTGTCAGAAAGATCGAGATCTTTGAAAATTTCAACAATTCCAGGGTTTATAATCGATGACTCGAGAACACGACCAAAAACACTTTGATTAAATGCTAACTTCCCTTCAATATATTCAATATCCATCTGGTCATTGTCAAAATTGAGTATTTCATCAATCTTATTGAAGATCATTTCAAATACTTCAGATTCTTTATCGTTATCTAGTAATTCACTTAAGGAGCTGGTAGATATAGTATCGATAAATCTAAGATCCAAAAAAGACTTTTTGACATTAAAAAAGTCCGCTATTTTTTGTAAATTTCCAGCAGTAGGTAATGATTTTCCTTTAACATATCCAGTGATTGTGCTTTTTGGAATATTTAGAGAGTTATGGAGGTCAATTTGTCTAATCCCTTTTTGTTCCAAAAGTAGGTTTAACCTACTAGAGAAATACTCTCTATTTTTAATATCTTGAGGACTGTTTTTAGCCATCTTTTCTAACTCCTTAACTCTAGGTTATACATAGATTATAACACAAACAGAGACACAAAGTACGAAAAAAATAAAACTTTTTTTGAATTTTGTTGACAAAGTACGAAAAAAATAGTACAATCAAGGTAATAAAGATTAGGAGGAAATGTTTTTTATGAAACAAATAACCTTGAGAGGTGCACGTATATCAGCAGGATTCACACTTCGTGAGGTAGGCGAAAAAATTAACAGAAGTTTTCAGACTATAGCGAAGTACGAAAAAGATAGCACTAAAATTCCGCTAGATTTATTACAGGAGTTGACCACGCTTTATAATGTGCCGATGGATTTTATTTTTTTAGGCAAAAGTACGAAAAAAATAGTACCGCATTAGAAAGGAGGAACCAATGGAACTGGTCTATATGGACGGTAAAAAAGAGCCGTATACACTGAGTAGTATCGTGGCAGAATGCGCAGAAATTAAGCATAGACATTTGAAAGTTTCGCTGAATAAACACCGAGAGGACTTTGAGAGCTTTGGAAAGGTGCAATTTAAAATTTCACCTTCAGAGAGTGGGCAAAATGTACGGGACTATATTTTGAATGAGCAACAAGCAACATTGCTTATCACTTATTTACGAAACACCGAACCCGTCAAAGAGTTCAAAAAGAACCTAGTCAAAGCATTCTTTGAAATGCGTGAGGAACTTTCTAAGTTTCGTATGCAGAGGGCGCTAGAAAAGCCAAAAAGAAAAACACTGCATGACAGCATTGAGAACTGGGAACAGGCCCCAAAGCACGCGCACAGCACCATGAATAACTTGCTATTAAAGGCAGTGACCGACAGGAACGCTAAGCAATTAGTAGAAGAACGTGGGGGTTACAATGGTATTGATAGCTTGACCAGAGAGGAGTTGGAACAGTACCAAGCTTTTGAAGATATGGCGATAGCTATGATTAGCTTAAATATGAGTTATCAGGAAATCAAGGCTATGGTATTCAGAAATAAAAAAACACGCCCAAAAGGCGCGTGATCGCAACAAAAAAGGCTTAGCAATAACCACACCGCAGAGCCTTTCACACTATCACTAAAACGAAATTAACAAAAAAGCAGGCAAGCTATTATTAAAGAGGTTTTAGTAAAGATTTATACCTAGATTATAGCATATTGGGGTATAAGACGTAAAGAGATGTACAGAGGGTACAAAAGAGGAGAAAACTATTATGACAAAAACAACTTACGAAATTTTAAGCAATAAAATGAACAATATCGGTAAAGAACTATGTCAAATTGGGAAAGAGAATAATTTACATAGATTATCACTTTTATCAGGTCAATTAGGTGACCTAAAGGAAGATCTAGCAAGGTTACTTTGGTTAGAATTGCCAGAACTAAACGATAGCAAAAAAATTGAGAACATTTCTAAAAGCACTACAGGAATGGTTTTCCACGCGGGTATTTTTGAAATGGACGCAATGCGACAAGCGTTTTTCAAAAGACAAGCACAAACATTCTTTAAGACCGAAGAAGAGCAACAGAAATATGTTGCTTATACAGAAAATCTATATTTAGAATCAACAAAAACTTTCAAAGAAATCATGAAAGATACTAATCAAAATTTGCCTAATTCAAACCGTCAAGAAAAACGTGAACGATATATTGGGCAATTTGTAGCAGTTATCAGTAGCATTGCAACTCACAAGAGATAAGAAATGAGGTTAAGGCTATGACAGTAAAGGAGTTAAATAACATGAATGAACAAGGTTCAAGCAGTGTCCTGAAATTGTATCCTAACCCTGAAAAAATGCCAGACAATCCATATTTTACTAAAGAGATTTTTCTAAATATGTGTTTGAGTGATGTAAAAAAATTAGCAGTAACCGGAGGCTTATTATCTTTTACACAGATAGATCATCAGGCAAAGGATATTATCCAAAGCACTATAGATACAATCATAGAAAATCAAGAAACTATACTTTATGGCGTAATGAGTGGGCAAATAACCTTTGTAAATAAAGCTGGTAAGGGGGAAAATGAATGAGTCTAACCGTAAATGACAAGCGAGTATTAAAATTAATAAAAGTAGGGTCTGAGAACTCAATTACAGGGGCAGAAATCAGCCTAATTACCAAGTTATCAGAAAGAACAGTACAGGATATTATCAGCCGTCTGATCACGCGCTATAGCATTCCTATCGTTGGTGTACGTAATGGAGCTTTTAGAGGGTATTTTATCCCAGCCAATCAGGAAGAGCTATTGGACGGTGCAAAGGCCTTCTATAACCAAGTACAAGAGGAGCAGAAGCGTCTAACTGTCCTTTTAAATGCTGATTTAAAGAGCTATAAGCCATTACTGAAAGGAGATAATGAATATGTTTAGTCTCAGTAAAGAGAGCGAGCAAGAGCTAGCTCATGGCGTTTTAGATCTTGTTGAGAATTACTTGGGGGCGCGTGATACAATCAAACCACGTTTAACGGGTTTGATCTCAGCTCAGGTAGCTATGGAAGAATTGGATATAAAATATAAGACACTCCAAAGGTGGGAGAGTGCAGGGCTAAGACGCTACCAGCCCCCACTAGAAGATACTAGGAAGATCTATTATAGAGTTTCTGACATTTGTAAGTTTTTGGGGGTGGAAAATGGCAAAGACTAAAATCTATTTTTGGCTAAAAGTTGATAAAAAGTTTTTTGACAATATTTTTATCAAACGGCTTAAAAACACGCCAGGCGGTTATACTATGACAGTGATATATATCCGCTTAATGCTGGAAAGTTTAGAAAGTGACTGTATTCTGTACTATGAGGGGTACTTTAATGAACTGACTGAAGAATTGGCTTTAAAGTTAGATGTGTCCGAAGATGATATCCAAATGACTATGGCCTATTTTACAAAATGCGGTCTGATCCAAGTAGATGGAGATAAAAACGCTGAACTACTCCAAGCCAAAGCAATGATAGAAAGTGAAACAAACTGGGCGGGTTATAAAAGAGAACAGAGAAAACAAGCTAAATTGGACACTGTCCAAAATAAAAGGAAAAAATCCAACTCGCGTCCAATAGAGATAGAGAAAGAGATAGAGAAAGAGATAGAGTTAGAAGAAGAGATAGATAAAAAAACCTCTGCTACTGAAATTTCTAGTTACTACCAAAATCGCATAGGGATTATAGACGGACAACAGTACCAGATATTGATCGACTATCTCACTCTTGACGGTATGGAGCTAGAGGTTGTCAAGACTGCCATAGATAAGGCGGCAGATAACAGCAAGCGATCTTTTAGCTATATCAATTCAATACTCAAGAACTGGAGAAATAACGGTATTAGAACCATGGTACAAGTCGAAGACGAACAGAGACAGTTTCAGAAAAAGAAACAAGGTCAGTCTGACGATGATATTCAAGATCCGTTTACCTACTGACAGAGAGGGGAAGGAATGAAATTACTGAATGCAGACCAGCTCAATGAAAAAATAAAGGTCACTGATGAGTTCTGTCCAACTCATCAGATTAACCTTGTACAATTTAAAAAGCCAGATGGTTATACATCTCCCTACTGCATGGAATGTACTAGGGAGGATATTAAAAAGACAGAGATAGAGGGCATAGAAAAAGCCTTAGGGCATAATCTGGACTATTCAACCTATGATGTGCTAGCGCGTGAAAGTACGGTGTCAAATGAGCTGAGAGAGGCCTCTTTTAGCACTTTCAAAGTAGAGACAAAAGAGGAACACGAGGCCAAGGAGTTCGCTATCAATCAAGCTAAACAATACCTAGACGGTATGAAAGGAAATACGCTGTTTATGGGCGATTCTGGGACGGGGAAAAGTCATTTGACTTATTCCATGGCCAGAGCTTTAAACGAGGGTTATAAGGCCAAGGGAGAGCCTAAGAGCGTGTTATTTGTCAGCATATCAGAGATAGTCACTCGTATTCAATCTGGTTGGCAATATAAAAATAGCGATTTTACAGAGCATGACGCTGTAAAGCTATTAACAGAGGTTGACTTCCTTTTCATTGATGATTTAGGAACAGAAAGCACAATGAACAGTCAGAAGATCGAAGCAAATAACTGGATTCAAACTTTCCTTTTCAAAGTCTTTGACAAACGAGAAACAACAATCATCAATACTAACCATAACGGGCAAGAGTTGGCGAGGATATATAATAAAAAGCTAGTCAGTCGAATAGGTAAACAGTCAGAGGGAAATGTATTCAAAATGACAGGCATTAAAGATAAGAGAATGAAACGCAACTTCTAAAAGCAGTCAAAGCAGGAGTTAATAAATCGAGCTTATCCCAAAAATGAAGAATAGCAAGAAATACTACAAACTGGGTATAAATGACACCGTAAAATAGGAATATAAACAATAGGCGGTCTCTTAGATCTTTAGATCTTTGGTGATCGCCTTAGTTTGTAAAAAAGAGGTGCAGAAAATGGATCTATCAAAGAGATTGAAACGACTGGAAACCATACAGCGAGATAAAAACAAGCATACAACTATTGAGGTATGGCTGGGAGAGTGGGACGAAAAAGAAAATGAATATCCAAAAAGTTTAAGATCGCATGATAAGACAATAGTTTTTAAAAATGAGAATGAATTTAAAGAATGGATAAACTCAAATGACGTTATAAAAGTAACAGGCGAAGAATAATCTAAATTTTGAATTGATAGGAGGTGTTAAATATTACAAACTTGAAACCAAAACAAGAGTTGTTCTTGATAGCACTTGTGAGTGAGCCTACTATGGATAAGGCGATAGAAAGAGCAGGAATAACAAAGAAAACCGCTTATAGGTATTTGAAGAATAAAGATTTTTCTGCAGAATACTCACGATTAAGACAGGAAATGCTCAAACGTTCTACAAGTATGCTATTACAAGCGAGCGGGAGGGCTGTAGAGGTTTTGTATGAAGTAGCAGATAATACAAAAGCAAGCCCATACGCAAGGGTACAGGCTTGTAAAACGATTCTGGAGATGGCATACAAGGGCATGGAGATAGAAGATCTTAAAACACGTATAGAAGCTCTAGAACTTGAAATAAACAAAGGGTATTAAAAACTGATTCTATGAGACAAAGCAAGTATCATAGACGCTATCGAAAGTTTATAAAATACGCTAGAAAAGGTGATAGTCTCTGGTTATCTGGGATAGCTAAAATTTAATAGCTTGTTTTAGTAGTCTAGGTTTGAACCACGAGCGAACCACGA
This sequence comes from Streptococcus sp. HMSC061E03, assembly GCF_001813505.1. Lineage (NCBI taxonomy): Bacteria > Bacillati > Bacillota > Bacilli > Lactobacillales > Streptococcaceae > Streptococcus > Streptococcus sp. HMSC061E03. Next base: position 24,098 of record NZ_KV812797.1, on the reverse strand, counting down.
GAATTGGTTGAGATAGGAGATGAAACATGAATGCAAAACAGCGATTAAATCGCTTGAAAAAACTATGAGACAGACGTAGAAACGTTAAATAATAAATTGATAGCGTTAAAGTCATCAGTTCTAAAAGGACAAGTTCTTTCCCATGATCCAATAAGGACAAAGAGAGGGAATAAAACGGAAGAATTAAATGTCAGTATAATCGATAAATCGGATCAGATCTATCAAAAACTTGAGCAGTTACTAGATGAGCGAACAGAAACAGTAGAAGCGATTGAGAGGCTGAGAGATCCACTAGAGAAACTTGTATTAAGGTATTTCTATATTCATGGTTATTCAAGGGAAAGAACAGCACGAACGCTAGACCGTTCAGCGAGCACTATCAGCCGTGTTAAAAGTAGCGCAATTCGTAATTTAGAGGCTATTTTAGCCCCTGTTGTTAAATAACGGGGCTATACTTCATTCAGAAAGAGGACGCGCCCTATTTTGTACGAAAAATTCCCTTTTTGGAGAAACAAAAATCTATCAAAAATGATATAATTACACTGTGAAACACCATTACCTCTTCTATTTATCTTGTTGTGAAAGAAGGTTACAAATTGTTCGAGTTAAATAAAATCATAGGTATAGACGACAGTCGTAACAACATTCTAGTTACACTAACAGACGGCCGTTGCGCTCTAGTTGATAAAGAGAGAAAATGTTTTGTTGTTGAAATCCTTTTAGATTCTTTTTATAAGTGGTTGAGCTTTTCGGATAACTACATTGAGGAAGATGTTGATAATGTAAAAAGTATTTTAGCTAACCCTCAAGGAGTTGGTTATGGTCCACTTGCTGAAAGCTATATATCCGACACGAAAGTGAAGCAAGAATTTGACAAAATAAAAAAAGAAATCGGCTATGAATATTAAGCACCTAGAGAAATCTGAGTGCTTTTTCTTTTCTTTTACGAATAATAAAGCAGGGGGGTGATATGGTCTAATTTATATAGACATGAAAAAACGGTCAAGATATGCTATAATTTAACTATGTGGTAGGCGGTCGAGCACCCATTGGTGCGCGGTTGTCTACCATTTTTTGATATGGTATATCAAAAGCACGCGCCTTTTTGTGTTAAAAATTCTTTTAAAGACTTTTAAAATGTGAAAAGTGTATAAAATATGATATAATTCAAGTAGGTGGTAGGCCTTCGAGTACCCATTGGTACGCGGACGCCTACCATTTTTCAAGATAAAAAAAGCACCTTGTGAGGGTGCTAGATCTTGCCTGCTGAACTCATAAATGATTGACCCCTTGAGGGTCGTTTTTTTTGTTCAGTGATTTATGGAGTATGAATGGAAGTCTAAGGATATTAAATGAGCCTTTAAAAATCGAAAAACATTATTAAATCAAGGGTTACAGACTCTTAATGTACTCTAATAAATGTTTTAAGAAATAAAGAACTAAAATCTGACAATTCTAGTTTGTTTCTTATCCTTTCTGAATTCGTTTAGAATAGCTATTGTTTAGGTTTATCATTCGTTAACTCGGGTGGTGGTGCTGCACGGTGCTATCCTGGACGAGAAGGGTTGCTAAAAAGATCAGTGCAATCAGGATAAAGAGCCAAATAATAGCGAAAATAAATGTTAAAAACATAGGATCACCCCTTCTAACTTATTTACAGCTCTACTATAACACTTGGAGAAAGCGCTGTCAAACCCTATATGGTAGGCTCTTAAACTCTTTCAAAATTCAGAATACTCTTGCGATGGGGATGAAAAAACCAGCCGTTTCCGACTGGTTTTTAAGACCTATTTGAATCTTAGCTCAATGCATCATCCATTGAAAGAACTTCGTGGAAGACACGTTGTGTCAATTCAGTTTTTTGTTCTGGAGTGAGGTATTTAGTGTTTACACAGTATCCAGAGATACGTACGATTACGTCTTCACCTGACATGATCTTTTCGTAAACATCGTTCAAGTCCATAACGTTCAAGTTAACGTGTTGTCCACCGTTTTCGAAGTAACCATCAAGGATTGTTACCAAGTTATCAACTTGTTCGTCACGAGTTTTACCAAGAGCGCGAGGTGATACTTGAGTTGTCAATGAGATACCATCAGCTGCATAACCAAAGTCAAGGCTAGCAAGTGAGTTCAAGTTTTGCAACCATCCACCTTTAGCTTTGTTAGATGGGTTAGCACCTGGTGAGAAGAATTCAAGTTTAGACAAGTTCACAGAACCATCTTCGTTGAGGTATACACCTTTGTGGACTGGTGAGTTACCAGTTTGTTTAGAGTATGCAACGTTAGAAGTGATGGTAAGAAGTGAAACAGTTGCTTCAGCGTTCTTGTAAAGTTTGTGGCTGCGAAGACGAGTAGTGTAAGCTTCGATCAACCATTCTGCCAATTCGTTAGAACGTGGGTCATCTTCACCCCAACGTGGGTATTCACCGATTGTTTCGTAATCGTAGATGTAGCCATCTTCGTCACGGATTGGTTTAACAGTAGCGTATTTGATTGCTGACAAAGTATCAACAGTGTTAGCGAATCCACAGATACCGAATCCCATGTTAGCGCGTTGGTGAGTTGGCAAGAAGGCCATTTGAACAGCTTCGTAGTTGTACTTATCAGTCATGTAGTGGATGATGTTCAAAGCATCTACGTAAGTGTCTGTCAACCAGTCAAGAGATTTTTCGAAGTTTGCTTTAACAGATTCGAATTCAAGAACTTCGTCACGGATAGGATCGATGTCAAATACTTTGTAGTCTTTATGAACGTCGTCGTAACCACCGTTCAAACCAGTAAGAAGAGCTTTAAGCACGTTTACACGAGCACCGAAGTACTGAATGTTGTGGCGTTGTTCTTCATTTTCTGGGTCAAGTGGAGATACACAACATGAGATACAGCTCATTTCACCGTATCCGTCTTTAGCCATAGTAGTTACACCTTCGTATTGGATAGAAGAGTGTTTGTGGCTCATGTGCATACAGTAGCGACGGAAGCTGTATGGCAATTTGTCAGTCCAAAGAACTGTCAAGTTTGGTTCTGGAGAGTTACCGATGTTGTCCAAAGTGTTCAAGAAACGGAAGTCCATCTTAGTAACACGGTGACGTCCGTCGTTACCCATACCAGCCATAGAAGTTGTGATGAAGGTTGGGTCACCTGAGTACAATTGGTCGTAAGCTTTTGTACGAGCAAATTTAACAGTACGCAATTTCATAACGAAATCGTCAACGAATTCTTGGATTTCAGATTCAGTGTAAGTACCACGAGCCAAGTCACGTTCAGCGTAGATATCCAAAACGATTGGCACACGTCCAAGAGAAGTAGCAGCACCGTTGATCACACGGCAGACAGCCATGAAGGCGATGTTTGTCCATTGGATTGCTTCTTTTGTATCGAAGGCAGGACGACGTACGTCTACACCATAAAGGTCACCCAATTTAACAACTTCTTGAAGCGCTTGGTATTGAAGGTTTACTTCTTCACGAAGACGGATTGTTTCTTCATCGATTTCAGTAATCGCGTTCCAGTCGTTTGCTTTTTCAGCCATCAAGTAGTCAGCTCCATAAAGGGCCAAACGAGCATAAACCCCGATGATACGTCCACGTGAGTATGCATCTGGAAGACCAGTTACTGTGTGAGCGTGACGAGCACGACGGATGTTAGAAGTGTAAGCGCGGAAGATACCATCGTTTACAGTTGTAACGTATTTTGTGAAGATTTCATGAACTGCTGGATCTGGTTCGTATCCATTTTCTTTCAAAGTAGTTTCCGCCATACGAATACCACCACGAGGCATGAAGTTCAATTTGAACAATTCATCATTTTGGATACCGAAGATGACTTCGTTTTCTTTGTCGATATATCCAGCTGCGATATCAGCGATAGATGTTGGACGGTTATCGTATGGGAAACGAGTTTCTTCGTAATGAGCTTTTGTTTCTTCAACAATCTTCTTGATGTGAAGAGAACGTTCAGTTGGACCAGCTAGGAAGCTTTCATCTCCATCATAAGGTGTGTAGTTAGCTTGAACGAAGCGAGAAACGCTTGCTTTTTCTTTCCAATCTTCACCTTTGAAGCCTTCCCAGGCTTTGTCAAAAATATCTTGTGCTTCAACGACTGTTTTAACAACCATTTTTATTTTCCTCTATTGTCTTTCTAGCAACTATATCTGTTGCACTTACAATAGTAGTATACCATACAGAAATCGGTTACACAAAGACAAATTGCGAAAAATAGCAGATTCTTTTATAATACAGTTTCAATTCTTCTGTGATACTGTACTACATTTTTGAAAATGAACACGAATTTCCATCAATTTTCATGTTTTTAGGAAGGGCCGATTTTTGCAATTCCAAAATTTTATTTTTATAATAGAAAAAGGAGGGTGAAAAATGCTGATATTTCCATTAGTGAACGATACAAGTCGTAAGATCATTCATATTGATATGGATGCATTTTTTGCTGCTGTCGAAGAAAGAGACAATCCTAGTTTGAAAGGACAACCGCTTGTCATTGGCCAGGACCCTCGACAGTCAGGGGGAAGAGGGGTGGTCTCGACCTGCAACTATGAGGCTCGAAAATACGGGATCCACTCGGCTATGAGCTCCAAAGAAGCGTTGGAGCTCTGCCCAAAAGCGATCTTTATTTCTGGGAATTATGAAAAATACCGAGAAGTGGGTGAGCAGGTTCGTGAGATTTTTAGGCGGTATACGGATCTCATCGAGCCCGTGAGTATTGATGAAGCCTATCTAGATGTGACGGAAAATAAAATCCAGAGCAAATCAGCTGTCAAAATCGCTCGCTTGATTCAGCATGCGATCTGGGAAGAGCTCCATCTCACAGCTTCAGCGGGTGTCTCTTATAATAAGTTTTTGGCCAAGATGGCAAGTGACTACCAAAAACCCCGTGGCCTAACGGTGGTCTTGCCGGAGGATGCTGAGGATTTCCTGAGCCAGATGGACATTGCCAAATTTCACGGGGTAGGAAAGAAGACAGTGGAGCGGCTGCATGAGATGGGGGTCTATACTGGTGCGGATCTTTTAGCCATCCCGGAGATGACCTTGATCGATCGGTTTGGACGCTTTGGCTATGATCTCTTTCGTAAGGCGCGAGGGATTCACAATAGCCCTGTCAAGAGCCATCGGATCCGCAAGTCGATCGGAAAAGAGCGGACCTACCGCAAGCTCCTCTATGCTGAAGATGATATTGTAGAAGAAATTGCAAATCTGTCCAGTAAGGTGGCCCAATCGCTGGAAAAACATGGCAAGCAAGGCAAGACCTTGGTCTTAAAAGTGCGCTATGGAGATTTCACCACCCTGACCAAGCGAATGACATTAACAGAGCCAACACGAGATGCTGAGCGGATCAATCGTTCTGCTCGCCAAATTTTTCAAGAAATCGAATCGACAAATACTGGAATCCGCCTCTTGGGTGTCACCATGACCAATTTCGTGGATCATACCGAGTTGCCTTTGGTGGAAGAAAAAGAAAACGACTAGTTTGTTCACTAGTCGTATTTTTTGATGTCAAAAAAGGCTGCAATTTCTTCTTCAGTCAGTCCGATCATAGGAGAGATGGTGTGGAGATTGTCTTCTGTCAGTCGATAGACAGTCGGTTCATCAGACTCAGCCTTCCTTTCAACAGTTTCTTCCTTGATTCGTGTAGACTCGACTGTAGCAGAAGACGTGGTAACGGCTGAAGAAGAGTCTTTGGTGACCTCGCTTCCATCCAGGTTCTTGAAACGCTCCACCAAGTAGGTCTTGCGCGCAGTACCGGTATTTTTAGTGGCGTAATCAAAGGCGCTGTATTCCCCTAAGAGGATCAGTTTGCTCTTAGAGCGCGTGATGGCAGTATAGATCAAATTACGCTGCAACATCCGGTGGCTTTGATTGGTAATGGGTAGAATCACTACAGGAAACTCGCTTCCTTGCGATTTGTGAATACTCATCGCATAGGCTAAGCGAATCTTGTACCATTCATTGCGCGGGTAGACGATTTCATTGCCATCAAATTGGATGGTCAATTCATCTTGCTTGGATTCCGTATATTTTCCTGGGAGAAGATCGGTGATGTAGCCGATATCTCCGTTAAAGACATTGCTTTCTGCATCATTGACCAGATGGATGACCTTATCTCCGTCACGGTATTGGCAGTCTGGCGTGTCAAAAACGACCTGATCTTTGACAGCTGGATTGAGAAGGTCTTGCATGAGCGTATTGATATTGTCAATGCCGGCCTGGCCCTTGTACATGGGTGCCAAGACTTGGATATCTCGAGCAGGGATCTGACTACGAAGGGCAGCAGAAGTGATTTGTTCGATCATCTTAGGGATGTGTTCGCTTCCGGCTTCGAAATAAGAGCGGTCAGCTTTTCGTTCTGTGAAATCTTGAGGAAGCTTGCCTTGGCGAATGTCTCCTGCTAGTGAGACAATGGTCGAGTCCTCACTCTGACGGAAAATATGTTCGAGTTTGGTCTGAGGGATGCTTGGGATCTGCAAGAGATCAGCCAAGACCTGACCAGGGCTGACGGAAGGTAATTGGTCGGCATCTCCCACAATCAAGAGTTTGGTATCTGTTGCGATGTTGCTGAGTAATTGATTAGCCAGCCAGGTATCAACCATGGAAAATTCGTCCACAATGATGAAGTCTGCATCCAGATAGTCCTCTAAGTGGCTGGTGTCATCATCTCCTGTCATCCCCAAATGGCGGTGGATGGTGGCGCTCGGAAGTCCTGTCAGCTCATTCATGCGTCTAGCTGCCCGTCCTGTTGGGGCAGCCAAGAGGATTGGCAGGTCTTGTTTTTTCCGAAGGTCCAGCTGGTGGAGTTGGGCATAGACGCTGATCATCCCATTGATAACGGTAGTCTTTCCTGTCCCCGGTCCCCCGGTGAGGATAAAGACCTTATTTTGGATAGCTTGGTGAATGGCCTCTTTTTGAATGGCATCGTAGCGAATCCCCAAATCTTTTTCAACCGCCTCAATCGCCTGGTTGATTTTCTCAGGGTCAAATGAAGTCGACTTTCCTTTTTCCAATAATCGACCGATATGACTACGAATCCCTTCCTCCGCAAAGAAGAGGCTGTTGTCAAAGATCTTGGTGTCCACGTTTTGGACCTTGTCTTCCTCGATGAGGCGTCCTAATTCTTGGGCGACAGTGGAAGGATCCAATTCTATTGGACGAGCGGATTCTAACAGGTCAATGGTATAGCGCAGGAGGTCCTTGGCTTCGATGTAGGTATTTCCAGTCTCGATAGAGTAGCTAAAAAGGCTGTGGATCAGGCCCGCGCGGAAACGCTCAGGGGCGTCACTTGCAATCCCCAATTCTTCGGCTAGTTGGTCCGCGATTTTAAAGCCCATGCCTTGGATATCTTCCACCAATCGATAGGGCTGTTGCTCCACGATCTGGAGGGTTTCTTCATTATAAAAATCTTGGATCTGAAAGGCCAATTTATTGGGAATGCCATAGTTGGCTAGTTGGGCGAGAATGCGCTCCGTTCCGTAATTCTGACGGAGTTTTTCCACAAAAGCCAGGCGATTTTTCTTGGAGAGACCTGTGATTTCTTCTAATTTTTCAGGGGCCTCCAAAATTTTGTCAATGGTATCGTCCCCATAGAGGTCCACGATTTTTTGGGCTGTTTTGAGACCAATTCCTTTAAAGTGATCGCTGGAAAAATATTTCACCAAGCCCTTGCTAGAGGGTTTGGCACGTTCATAGCGACTGATTTTGAGCTGCTCTCCGTATTTAGGATGATGGACCAGCTCCCCCCAGAAGGTGTAGTCTTCGCCTTCCATGATATCTGCCATGGTTCCTGTCACAATAATCTCAAAATCATCAAAGTCTTCGGCATCGGTATCGCTGATGTCGAGCAAGAGGATTCGAAAAAAACTGCTAGGGTTTTCAAAAATAATGCGCTCAATAGTACCAGAAAAATAATATTCCATCATTTCTTTCCTTTTTATAAAGCAAGGCTGGGACATACTTGTCTCAGCCTCAGTTTGTTAATCTATACTAATAAGTTTTGAAAGGGTAGATCGGCCATAGTCTAAAGACGGCTTGCCCTTTGATTTGTTCTTTCTTGAAAGCTCCGACCTGACGGCTATCTTTTGAAACGATCCGGTCATCTCCAAGTAGGAGGTATTCATCGTCGAGTAACTTCAAGGTAAATTTAGGATTGCCATCCTTGTCTACTGTAAAAGCTTGGGCTGTATTGGCCAATTGACGGAAGAGTTCTCCGTTTTCTTCGAACCCTTTTCCAGTGTAGGTCGATTGCAATTTATCTTTTTTGAAACGAGCGATGTAGTCTTTCAAATAAGGCTCATTGGTCTTTTTCCCATTGATGTAAAGGGTGTCGTTGTCGTATTGGATAGTATCTCCAGGAAGACCGATGACCCGCTTGACGATGTCCTTGGTTTTGCCGTCATCGTCTTTTTCACTGGCAACGACAATGTCGAAACGATCAATCGAGAGGTGGTTGACCACAAGGAGGTACTCGCTATCAGCCAGGGTCGGATCCATCGAATGGCCATCCACCTTGACCGGAGCCCAGAGGTAAATGCGAGAGGCAATGATGAGACCAACGATGATGCTGAAGAGGCCCCATTCTTTAAGGAATCTCACCACTGGTGAGCTAGATGACTGTTTTGAACTTCTTTTTGACATAACTTATCTTTCTAGTAATTTCTTTGCTTTTTCTGTGTTTTTAAAATGGAGTTTGGCACAATAATCCAGAGCTTTCATCCCGTAGGTCTGGAGCAATTTAGCAGCGACTTGGTCAGACTTCGTCCCTGCTCCACTAGGGAGATTAAAGCCCAGTTCCTTGCCCAGATCTTCCAGATTTTGAAGGAAGAGATTGCGGGCGATGATGGAACTAACTGCAACAGCTAAATACTTACCTTCTGCTTTTTCTTCCAACTCAATGGCTTGGGTGACCTGATTTTTTTCAGCTTTCACATATTTTTGGTAGTTTTTAGCCGTCGTAAAGGCATCGATCACAATTCGCTCTGCTTGGACTCCTTTATTTAATAGAAGATAGATGGCCTGGTTGTGCAGGGCCACTTTGACCGAAACAGCATTATAGCCAGAAGCAATGACTTCATTGTACTTCTTTGGAGACAATAAGAGTGCTTGGTGCTGGATGTTTTCCTCAAGGAGAGGAGCCAATTGCTGAATTTTTCGATCATCCAAGGTCTTTGAATCCCCAACACCGAGCTTTTTGAGCCAGTCGTGCTGGTCAGGTGTGACAAAGGATGCAACGACGGTGAGTCCACCAAAATAAGAGCCGTTTCCGACCTCGTCGGTTCCGATCATGGCTAGATCTTGTCCTGCAGATGAAGTAGTAGAACCTTTAGGGTTCCCAGCATCTTGCCCGAAAAAGGCCAGGTAAGGAGTAAGGTCATTGCCTTGAAGCAAGACTTTTCCAGACTTGTAGATCGAAACGGTCGCTCCCTCTAGTCGAAAGAAATAATCCATATGAGGATTCTTGCTTTGAGAGAGAGAGTTGCGATAGGTATGGACAAAATCAAGGATTTGCTCCTGTGTTGGAGTGAGTGTCATACTTTCCATAACCACTATTGTACCACAAATTCAGGGAGAGAGGGAGCAAAAAGAAAGAAAGAATCCACTGGAAAATCCCTGTGAAGAGGGGCTTTGCTACTGACAAAGCTAGCCTTTTTTGGTATAATACCGTGAGGTGATTTTTATGGCGAGCTTAAATAGATATAAATTTACATTTGGAAACAAAGCGCTCACTTTAACAACCAACCATGATAATTTGTTTATGGAAGAAGTCGAACGTGTTGCGAAAGAAAAATACCAAGCAATTAAGGAACAAATGCCAGAGGCAGATGATGAAACCATCGCGATCTTATTGGCAGTAAATAGTTTGTCCATGCAACTGAATCGCGAGATTGAGTTTGATGACAAAGAAAAAGAATTAGATGCTTTTCGTCGCAAGGCTTTAGACGACTTAAAGGATAAATCATCCAAATAAGAGGAGATACATGTTAACTTTCTTAATCTTATTGATTTTGGCATGGAGCTTTTATATTGGCTATGCAAGAGGGATTATCCTCCAGTCCTATTACTTTCTAGTGACCTTAGTGGCCCTCTTGATTGCAGGTGGCAGCTATAAGGGACTGGCCAAGGTGTTGTCTCTATGGGTTCCTTTTTCGAGTCCCACCCAGCAATCGGTGAATTATTTTTATGCCAACCGCTACCTATTTCAATTAGATGACATCTTTTATGCAGGATTAGCATATGTATTGATTTTTGCGATGGTCTACCTGATTGGTCGTGTGATTGGGATCTTTATGCACTTGGTACCTCAGCCAGAAAAATTGGAGGATCGCAAGTATCAAATTGGAGCGGGAGTGATCGCCGTCGTGATAACTCTCTTGGTCATCCAGATGGGCTTGACTGTCCTCTCAACAGTTCCCATGGCTTCCATCCAAAATAGACTCAATGCAAGTGGATTGATCCGCTTTATCATCCTTCATACCCCGATTAGTTCCAGTTTGTTCCACAACTTGTGGGTGACTGCGATTATCGGAGCTTAAGGAGCAAAAATGAAGAAAGGAGTGAGACAAGTCCGATTCAAAGAAGGACGCTCACTTTTTTTGTAGGAGAAATATGAACAAAAAAATCTTAGATATTCTGGAGTTTGACAAGGTCAAGCAACTCTTTGAACCCTATCTACAGACAGAACAAGGGGAGATGGAGCTAGCAGCCCTTACTCCAACTGATAAAAAAGAAAGCATCGAAACGGCCTTTATGGAGCTAGAAGATATGGAGCAGATCCTCTTGGAAGAGCCTCGCTTTGCCGTGTCGACCATTCAAGATGTCCGTCCAGTCGCCAAGCGTTTGGAGATGGAGGCATCCCTCAATATCGATGAATTACTAGCGCTAAAAGCCGTCCTTCGGGTGACACATGAACTCAAGGATTTCTACGACAACTTGGAAAATGTCCGTCTGGAAAGGCTCAATCGCCTCTTTGACAACTTGGTGGATCTTCCTCGCCTACAAGGTGGGCTTCAAGCTATCAACGAAGGAGGCTTTGTCGAGTCTTTTGCCAGCGAAAAATTGGCCAAAATCCGCCGTCGAATCCAGGAAAATGAACACCAGGTCAGAGAGATTCTCCAAGACCTGCTGAAAAGCAAGGCCGATATGTTGGCGGATGCTGTGATTGCTAGTCGGAATGGCCGCAATGTTCTACCCGTAAAAAACACCTATCGCAACCGGATTGCAGGGGTGGTCCACGATATCTCAGCCAGCGGGAATACCGTTTATATCGAGCCTCGAGCAGTGGTCAATCTTAATGAAGAAATTGCCAATCATCGAGCCGATGAACGGTATGAAATCATTCAGATTCTGGAGGAATTGTCTGACACCCTGCGCCCTCATGCAGCAGAGATTGCAAATAACGCTTGGATTATCGGTCACTTGGACTTGATCAAAGCCAAGTATCGCTTTATGCGCGATTGTAAGGCAGTGGTACCAGAGGTTAGTAGCAATCGCTCTATTCAGCTCTTGCAACTACGTCATCCCTTGATTGAAAATGCCGTCGCGAATGACCTGCATTTTACCGAGGACTTGACAGAAATCGTGATTACCGGTCCCAATACAGGGGGGAAAACCATCATGCTCAAAACGCTGGGACTAGCGCAAATTATGGCCCAGTCTGGTCTTCCCATCCTAGCGGATCCAGGTAGTCGTGTGGGCATCTTCTCACAGGTCTTTGCGGATATTGGAGATGAACAATCGATCGAGCAGAGCTTGTCGACCTTCTCCAGTCATATGACCAATATCGTATCTATCTTAAATCAAGTGGATACCGCCTCCTTGATCCTTCTGGATGAGTTGGGGGCTGGAACCGATCCTCAAGAGGGGGCTGGCCTTGCTATTGCTATCCTAGAAGACCTGCACTTACGCGGGATTAAGACCATGGCGACAACCCACTATCCAGAGCTCAAGGCCTACGGGATTGAGACTGCAGGAGTGCAAAATGCCAGCATGGAATTTGATACAGCGAGTCTGCGTCCGACTTATCGCTTCATGCAAGGGGTGCCTGGACGCTCCAATGCCTTTGAGATCGCTCGCCGATTGGGCTTGTCTGAGACCATTATCCAGGATGCCATGAAGATGACCAATACGGATAACGATGTCAATCAGATTATTGAAAAATTGGAGGCACAGACCTTAGAAAGTCGCAAGCGCTTGGATACCATTCAAGAGGTCGAGCAAGAAAATCTCAAATTCAATCGTGCTCTTCGAAAACTCTATAACGAACTGACCCGAGAGAGAGAAACAGAGCTCAATAAGGCGAGAGAAGAAGCCAAGGAAATTGTGGACATGGCCCTCTCAGAGAGTGACCGTATCCTTCAAGGCCTTCACGCCAAATCCCAGTTGAAACCACATGAGATCATTGAAGCCAAGGCTCAGTTGAAAAAACTCGCTCCTGAAACCGTCGACCTTTCTAAAAACAAGGTCTTGAAAAAAGCCAAAAAGGCGCGTGCTCCTAAGGTGGGAGATGAAATCTTGGTTATCAGCTATGGCCAACGCGGAACCCTGGTCAAGCAACTCAAAGATGGCCGCTGGGAGGCGCAAGTCGGCTTGATCAAGATGACCTTGGAAGAAAAAGAATTCAACCTCATCAAGGCTGAAAAAGAAGCGGCTCAACCTAAGAAACGCCAGGTGAATGTCGTCAAACGCTCGAACACGAGTGGCCCGAGAGCGCGTCTGGACCTCCGTGGGAAACGCTATGAAGAGGCCATGCAAGAGCTAGATGGCTTTATCGATCAGGCCCTGCTCAACAACATGGCTCAAGTCGATATCATCCACGGAATCGGGACGGGAGTTATCCGTGAAGGGGTGACCAAGTACCTCCGCCGCAACAAACACGTCAAGAGTTTTGAATATGCCCCCCAAAATGCAGGTGGAAGTGGCGCGACTATTGTTACGTTTAAAGGCTAATCGAAACCTAGCTGTTTATCAGCTAGGGTTTTTAAAATTTTATAAAATGAAAATATTTGAAAGTTGTTGAAAAGGATTCGCTTTTAAATCTGATTTTCAATAGGTCCTCCCTTTTAAAAGTGATATAATAGAGGCAATGAATGATTTGGGAGGATACGCATGCGTATACGTGAAAGTGCAGATTCGTGTACAACGATTCTAGTCGGAAAAAATGCTAGTTATGATGGTTCGACCATTGTAGCACGAACAGAGGATTCTCAAAATGGCGTTTTTACGCCCAAGAAATTGATCGTGGTCAAACCAGAAGATCAACCGCGTCATTACAAGTCTGTTTTATCAACTTTTGAAATCGACTTGCCAGATAATCCAGTTCGCTATACAGCGGTTCCAGATGCGATTCCTAAAGACGGGATCTGGGGAGAAGCTGGGATCAATGTCTATAATGTAGCCATGAGTGAGACAGAGACCATTACGACCAATAGCCGTGTGTTAGGGGCAGATCCTCTTGTAGAGAGTGGTATCGGTGAGGAAGATATGCTGACCTTGGTCTTGCCTTATGTCAAGACAGCCCGCGAAGGGGTCTTGCGTCTCGGAAAGATCTTGGAAGAGTATGGAACTTATGAGTCTAACGGGATTGCGATTTCAGATGTGAATGAAATCTGGTGGTTGGAGACCATCGGAGGTCACCACTGGATGGCGCGCCGTGTCCCTGATGATGCCTATGTGACCAACCCCAACCAACTGGGAAGCGATTATTTTGAATTTGGAAATCCAGATGAGTTTCTTTGTGACCCGGATCTTGAACGTTTTGTCACAGAGCACCATTTGATTCTGGATCAAGAAGGGAAAGGTTTTAATCCACGCTATGCCTTTGGTAGCCAAAAAGACAAGGACCGTCACTACAATACACCGCGGGCTTGGGCCATCCAGCGTTTCCTCAATCCTGAAATCAAGCAGGATCCACGGAGCTTTGAGATTCCTTGGTGTCAAAAACCTTATCGCAAGGTAACGATTGAAGATGTCAAATATGTCTTGAGCAACCATTACCAAGACACCATCTACGATCCTTATGGTCCTGAAGGAGATCACGTGAGTCAACGGACCTTTCGGACGATCGGGATTAACCGGACCAGCCAGACAGCGATTCTGCAATTGCGTCCCAATAAACCACAAGAAACGACAGGCATCCAATGGATTTCTTATGGCTCCATGCCTTACAATACAGCCGTTCCTTTCTTTACCCAAGTGGATACAACGCCAGACTACTTTGCCAATACGACGGCTAAGGTAACAACGGATTCCTTCTACTGGGCCAACCGGATTATTGCAGGACTAGCAGATCCTCACTATGCTCACCATGTTGGTGATTTGGACGATTACCAAGAGACGACAATGGCCTGGGGACATGCGCGCATCAATAAAGTCGATCGTGCACTTGCAGCAGGTGACACTGTTGATTTTGAGGCGGAAAACCAAGCTATGAGTGATCAAATCCAGGAAGCAACAGATCAACTCTTGGACAAGATTTTGCTCGATGCTAGCAACCTCATGACCAATCACTTCTCCTTGAGTGATTAAAAAGCGTACATTTTCAGGTAGTTTACAAGATATTTTCAGAAATGATTGACAAACTTTTGAAAATCGATTAAAATAGAGAAAATTACATACGACCGAATGAAGTTTGCAGGAGCGTGAGTGACTGTGAATGGACGGAACTCTGGAGAGACCAGAAATGGCACCGAAGGGGCAAGGTAGAGGATGCATCTACTCAAACTCTCAGGTAAAAGGACAGAGCGAAAGATAGGGGAAGTCCCCTATTTTAAGCAGGACCAGAGTACATGTTTGACATGTGCTCTTTCTTTTTCTCTTTTCTGTCGAGCGGTCGATGAAAAAGGAGACAGAAAATGGATCATGTATTGCAGTTTTTTCAACAACTCGATAATCTAGTGTGGGGCGCCCCGCTGTTGGTGCTCTTGGTAGGAACAGGGATCTACCTGACCCTTCGCTTGGGTTTACTTCAGATCCGCTACCTTCCAAAAGCTTTTCGCCTGATCTTTACAGAAGATGAGGGACACGGGGATATCTCGAGCTTCGGAGCCCTTGCGACAGCCCTAGCGGCTACTGTAGGGACGGGGAATATTGTAGGGGTGGCTACAGCGATTCAGACAGGTGGCTCAGGGGCCCTCTTTTGGATGTGGATGGCAGCCTTCTTTGGAATGGCGACCAAGTATGCAGAAGGGCTCTTAGCCATTCGTTATCGGACCAAGGATGACAATGGTCATATCTCGGGTGGTCCGATGTACTACATTCTTCACGGGATGGGAGAGAAGTGGCGACCACTGGCTATTTTCTTTGCGGTTGCAGGAGTGCTGGTAGCCCTCTTTGGGATCGGAACCATGACCCAGGTTAATTCCATTACGGGATTCCTTCAAGCCAGTTTTGGAACAGCTCCAGAAGTGGCTAGTGTAGTAATTGCTCTGGTGGTTTCAACCATCATCTTTGGAGGGATTCACTGGATTTCCAAAGTCTCTGAAAAAGTGGTTCCTTTTATGGCGGCTGCCTATATCTTTGCGACCATCACGATTATTGCCTTGCATCTGGACCAATTGCTTCCAGCCTTAAAAGCAGTCTTTTCGGGTGCTTTTACAGGGACTGCAGCCATGGGAGGTTTTGCAGGAGCAACGGTTAAAATGGCTATCCAAAAAGGGGTAGCGCGTGGAGTTTTCTCCAATGAATCTGGTCTCGGATCTGCACCCATTGCAGCAGCGGCGGCGAAGACCAATGAGCCCGTCGAGCAAGGGTTGATCTCCATGACGGGAACCTTTATTGATACCATTATCATCTGTAGTTTGACAGGACTTTCGCTCTTGGTTTCAGGTGAGTGGATGGCTAGGGGCAGCACTAGCACCCTGACTCAGGATACGTTTACAGGCGTCTTTGGCCCAGTCGGAGGCATCATTCTAACGCTATGCTTGGTGCTTTTTGCGACCACGACTATTCTTGGATGGTCTTATTACGGAGAGCGGTGTTTCGAATTCCTTTTTGGTGTCAAACATATAAACCTCTATCGGACCTTCTTTGTCTTTATGGTTGGACTGGGAGGCTTCCTTAAGCTGGACCTGGTCTGGGTGATCGCGGATATTGTGAATGGGCTGATGGCTTTGCCCAACCTGATCGCCCTCTTAGTCCTTTCCCCTGTCATCATCAAAGAAAGCAAACAATACTTTAAGAAATAAGAAAACCCAGATCGCGAGGTCTGGGTTTTCTTGTCTATGTGAGATAGGATCATTTAATAGCGTTTTTCTTTTGGCCAGTTGCTCATTTCGGCGATGGCAGTGAAGAGCACATCTGTCGAAGAGTTGAGGGCTGTTTCGCAAGAGTCTTGGATGACCCCGATGATAAAGCCGACGCTGACGACTTGCATGGCCAAATCATTGGTGATACCAAAGAGGCTACAAGCAACAGGGATGAGAAGGAGAGAACCTCCTGCAACTCCAGATGCTCCACAAGCAGAGATAGCCGCTACGACACTCAGGATGAGCGCCGTTCCAAAGTCAACCTGAATGTGTAAGGTATTGGCAGCAGCTAGCGTCAAAATATTGATCGTCACGGCTGCGCCTGCCATGTTTACAGTTGAACCAAGTGGAATGGAGACAGAATAGGTGTCTGGATTCAGCCCCAACTCTTCACAGAGACGCATATTGACAGGGATATTGGCTGCAGAACTTCTGGTGAAGAAGGCTGTTACCCCACTGACACGGAGGCATTTAAAAACAAGGGGATAAGGGTTCTTGCGGATCATGAAAAAGACGATCAATGGATTGATGACCAGGGCTACAAATGCCATGGTACCAACCAAAACAAGTAAGAGAATCCCGTAGTTACTAAGGGCACTGAGTCCTTGGCCAGCGATGGTCGTGAAGACCAAGCCTAAGATCCCAAATGGAGCTAGGTTGATAATCCACTCAACAATTTTTGAAGTGATGTCTGCTAGAGTTTGGAGGAGGTCTTTACTATGTTCACTCGCCTCTCTCATGGCAATCCCAAAGACAGTTGCCCAAGAAAGGATTCCAATGTAGTTGGCTTGCTGCAAGGCATTGACCGGGTTGTCGACGATCTTGAGCAAGAGGTTACTAATCACTTCGCCAATCCCGTTTGGAGAGGATCCTTCAGCGGCCTTTCCAGTCAGGGTAATGGTGATCGGGAAGATGTAATTGACCAAAACAGCAACAAAGGCAGCAGCAAAGGTTCCTAGAAGATAGAGGACGATGACTTTTTTCATATTAGTCTCTGTCCCTTTTTGGTGTTGGGAGAGGGCATTTGCGACGAGCGCAAAGACCAGAAGGGGTGCGATCGCACGGAGCCCCCCAACAAAGAACTCTCCTAAGAGTCCAATGCCAGTTGCTTTCGGAAAGAGAAGTGCTAGGATGACTCCAAGTACAATCCCGATTGCGATCCTTTTCATAAGGTTGGTTTTATTCCAAGTGGTAATCAGTCGATGAATCATGTAGGACCTCCTTAAAAAATAATTAAGGAATATCATACGATAGTGAGGGGGGAAAAGTAATGAAATTTTTAAAAAATAGCCTTATTTCCGAATATTTGATATAATCATACTATTCTTTGGTAGAAAGGCCCGAATAAATGAGTCAAGCTTTCCAACGTTATTTCAGTAAAATAGACTGGACGAAGATTTTTGATGATCTGATCTCAAAATGTATCTCTCTGATTTTTGTCTTTCTCTTATTTTTTATCGCTAAAAAGGTCATCCATAGCCTGGTTAAGCGGATATTAACCCCTTCCTTTAAGTATACGGTGCAGGATGAAGCCCGTAAAAATACGATTCTCCGTTTGGTTGAGAGCCTCTTAAACTATTGTTTGTATTTCATCTTGATCTACTGGATTTTGTCGATTCTGGGTCTTCCAGTCTCTAGTCTCTTGGCTGGTGCTGGGATTGCTGGGGTGGCGATTGGGATGGGAGCCCAGGGTTTTCTTTCCGATTTGGTCAATGGTTTCTTCATCCTTTTAGAACGCCAGCTGGACGTGGGAGACAATGTTCGTCTCACGAATGGGTCTATTAATATTGCCGGAATCGTCAGTAGTGTCGGGATTCGCACGACCCAGGTGCGGGATTTTGATGGAACTCTCCACTTTGTTCCGAATCGCAATATTACCGTCGTCAGCAATCTCTCACGTGGCGATATGCGCGTGCTAATCGATATTCCACTAGATGCAAATACCGATCTCGACAAGATTTATCAGGTGATTGCTCAGGTCAATCAGTCTGAACAAGATAAACACCCAGAGGTGTTGACAGGTCCTACGATTTTAGGCCCACAGATTGAAAAAAATGGCCGTTATTCCTTCCGCATTGCGATGACTGCGCAAAATGGAACCCAGACGACTGTCTATCATACCTACTATAAACTCTACCATGATGCCTTGATGGAAGCAGGGATTAGCCTACCGACAGGAAAGAACGGGATCATGTAATAAGAAAAGCTCAGAAATTAGAATGTAGACAAGGTCCTCTTAGAAACTTTCCTTAGGTGAGAACGGACGTCAGCGAACTTCGATGAAGTTCCATGACTAAATCAAGATACAAAGGGCGTCTGCGGATAAAGTCAAAATAGGAAGTTTGACGCAGAATCTTTCGATTCTAGGAGGACTTATCTTTTTGACACAATCCGCAGCCCGTGTTCAATTCGTTTTGAACCCCTTCGCTTTTTAATTTTTAGGCTCAGGCTAAAACAGTTCCCCGAACTGTTTTACTCTCAAAACTCCTGAGTGCCTGAAACGTTATTGTTTCAGGCACTTTTCTCACAGCGGAAAGTTTAAGTAGACGATTGAATCATTCTATCGAATAAATTAATTTATGAACCAATTTTTTATATTTTTTAACAGAAAAAAGAGGCTGGGACAAAAGTCCT
>NZ_KV812797.1:0-5121 GCF_001813505.1 Streptococcus sp. HMSC061E03 | reverse complement strand
AATTACCGATTTCTGTCCCACTCTCTTTTTTGGTCTATTTTAAGTGGCAGTATTTGAAATCCAGCTTTTTAATTTGGTCCCAATTTTTTCGAGCCTCTGGTGGCAAGACGATGAGTTGCTGGCGCAACATAGTCGTGATTTCGAGATTTAAGGATTCGATGGGGAGGGCAATGGCTACGGAACTTTTTGCCCTTTGGATCTTGTCCATGCAATATTCAATATGATGACAAGCTGCACCGGTCTGTGATTGACGGCTAGCTGCGATTTCTTGTCGCATATTGTAGAGTAATTGGACCAATTCAGACTTAAGGAATTCGATCGTATCTGATTTTTCTTGAGCTAAAAGAAACATAAGCACACCTCCTTTTGCTATAGTTTAATACTAATTTATTAAAAATGCAAGAGGGTAAAGTAAAAAAAATAAAATTTTTTTAGAAAAAGATACAGAAAAAGAGAGGGCTCACATCTCCCCACTAAAGACAGTTGAGCCCCTTGTCTTAAAAATGGCTTTCCTCCCTTGGTCGGGTTGACTTGACAGAGGTCTGTAGCTACAAAAAAACTCCTGAAACATACTGGTTTCAGGAGTTGAGAGGCTTTGACCCGAAGGTTTCAAAGAAAAATATCGATTGATTATACAAGACCTTGTGCAATCATCGCGTTTGCGACATTTTCGAAGGCAGCGATGTTGGCACCTGCAAGGTAATCTTTACCAAGACCGTAAGTTTCTGCAGTTGTTTTAGCAGTGTTGAAGATGTTGGTCATGATGTCTTTCAAACGTCCGTCCACTTCTTCGCGTGTCCATGAAAGACGTTGGCTGTTTTGGCTCATTTCAAGAGCAGATACAGCAACCCCACCAGCATTAGCTGCTTTAGCAGGTCCGTAAAGGATACCATTTTCTTTGTATACGTTGATGGCATCGATGTTACTTGGCATGTTTGCTCCTTCAGAGACAACTTTCACACCTTGAGCGACCAAACGTTTTGCAGCATCGCCATCGATTTCGTTTTGAGTTGCACATGGAAGAGCGATGTCATAGTTACCAGCATAAGTCCATACAGAACCTTCGTAGTAAGTAGCAGTTGGTTTTTCAGCAGCGTATTCAGTCAAACGTGCACGACGTTTTTCTTTGACGTCTGTAAGAAGGTCGAAGTCAATACCGTTTTCGTCGATCACGTAACCGTTTGAGTCAGATACAGAGATAACAGTTGCACCAAGTTCAGTTGCTTTTTGAAGAGCGTATTGAGCAACGTTACCAGAACCTGAGATCACGACTTTCTTACCAGCAAAGCTGTCGCCGTTGGCCTTGAGCATTTCTTCAGTGTAGTAAACCAAACCGTAACCAGTTGCTTCTGGACGGATCAAGCTACCACCGAAACCAAGAGGTTTACCAGTCAAGACACCAGCATCAAATTGGCGAAGGCGTTTGTATTGACCATAAAGGTATCCGATTTCACGTCCACCAACCCCGATATCACCAGCTGGAACATCAAGAGAAGGACCGATGTGTTTTTGCAATTCAGTCATGAAGCTTTGGCAGAAACGCATCACTTCAGCGTCTGTTTTTCCTTTAGGATCGAAGTCAGATCCACCTTTACCACCACCGATAGGAAGACCAGTCAAGACGTTTTTGAAGATTTGTTCAAAACCGAGGAATTTCAAGATCCCTTGGTTAACAGTTGGGTGGAAACGAAGACCACCTTTGTAAGGACCTACAGCAGAGTTGAATTGAACACGGTAACCACGGTTTACTTGGATGTTTCCTTCACGGTCAACCCAAGGAACACGGAAAGAAATTACGCGCTCAGGTTCTGTAATACGAGCCAAGATGTTTTCTTCGATGTATTCAGGATGTTTTTCAAAAACAGGTTCCAAAGTGCTGAGGAACTCTTCAACAGCTTGAAGGAATTCAGCTTCGTGGCCGTTACGAGCTTTTACAGTTTCGAAAGTGCTTTGGATATATTCTTTAGCAGTTGTCATGTTAATTCTCCTTTGTGAATGAAACGAAAACCAGCAAACCCGCTAGGGGAGTGGCTTTGAGACAGTTGACAAACAATGTCATGTTTTATTACATGGATCATTATAGCAGACTTTTTTTGGCTTGTAAAGAAAAAAGTTGAATTTTCTGAAAATTTTATCGCGACTAGGAAAGTCCGAATGTTTGGAAGAATTTTTAGCTTTGATTGTCCGGAAGCTTCTAAGTGATGGTATAATGAAAGAAGAAAATAGAGAGCATCCCGAACGATTCTGTTGGTGGTGTTTCAAAAAAGGAGTACAAGATGGTATCGACAAAAACGCAAATTGCTGGTTTTGAATTTGACAACTGCTTGATGAATGCGGCAGGTGTAGCCTGTATGACCACTGAGGAATTAGAAGAAGTGAAAAACTCAGCTGCTGGGACCTTTGTAACCAAGACAGCGACCTTAGAATTCCGTGCTGGTAATCCAGAGCCACGCTACCAAGATGTGCCGCTTGGTTCGATCAATTCGATGGGGCTACCTAACCAAGGGTTGGATTATTATTTGAATTACTTATTGGAGTTGCAAGAAACGGATCCTGACCGGACCTTCTTCTTATCTCTCGTCGGCATGTCTCCTGAAGAAACTCATACCATCTTGAAAAAGGTGCAAGACAGTGACTTTAAAGGCTTGACAGAGTTGAACCTATCTTGTCCCAATGTCCCTGGGAAACCTCAGATCGCCTATGATTTTGATACGACAGATCGGATCTTGTCTGAGGTCTTTGCCTATTTCACCAAACCTCTAGGGATCAAGTTGCCACCTTATTTTGATATCGTTCATTTTGATCAAGCAGCAGCGATCTTTAACAAATACCCGCTCAAGTTTGTCAATTGTGTCAATTCGATCGGAAATGGCCTCTACATTGAGGATGAATCCGTGGTGATCCGTCCGAAAAACGGATTTGGTGGGATTGGTGGAGAATACATCAAGCCAACGGCTCTCGCCAATGTCCATGCCTTTTACCAACGTCTGAATCCAGAAATTCAGATTGTGGGGACTGGGGGCGTCTTGACTGGTCGCGATGCCTTTGAACATATCCTCTGTGGGGCTAGTATGGTGCAAATCGGAACGACGCTGCATAAAGAAGGAGTAGGAGCTTTTGACCGCATCACTGCGGAACTCAAAGCCATCATGGAAGAAAAAGGCTACCAAAGCCTGGAAGATTTCCGTGGGAAACTGCACTACATTGACTAATTTTTTGAAAAGAACTTCCTCGAGTGGAAACTTGGGGAAGTTTTTTATGAGAGTGGTACAGAAATCGGTCATTCGTTAGAATTCGATTTCGTCGTTCCACCTCCGCACAGTTGAGTAGGCCTGTATAAGCTGATGAAATCAGCGTATTAGAGCCCACTCAACAACTGCGTCTTGCTCGACAATCCAAAAATAATTGAGAGGCTAGGACTTTTGTCCCAACCTCATTCTGTTCCTAGTTTTAGGAATTTTCCATTTTTATAGAAAGAAAAAGGTGTACAATGGAGGTGAAAAGGAAGGTGATTTCTATGGGAGAAAGGGATGTGATTCAAGAGGCAAGAACGACGATCACCCTTCTTCAAACAGCCTTTTCTAAGGGATTCACCCCTAGTCCAGATACCCTTCAATTTCAAGAAAATCTAGATCAGATGTTGAAAGGTTTACGAAAGGCTAGGCGGGTAGACAATCGTCTGTTGATTGAGTTAGAAAAGTTTTATCAGACCGCCAGTCTATTGATTGGTCTGGGTGGGTTAGCTTTGAACGAAGAGGCCTTTCAAGCTTGGCGAACTTATGATCACTGGCATTACGAGGTTGTGAAGCCTCACTTACAGGTCTACGGACCGACGGTGCTTTTGTAGTTGACGTGCCTTGAGTTTGTCCACAGATATTCAGAGGAGGTGTTGGTCATGGTAGTCCTTCATGATTTTCTACATCAGTTAACCCTATCGTTTTGGAATTTCTATTACTCGCTCTTTTTCTTATTTGAAAAATAAGAAGGATTGAATCCCTTTTACATATAGTAGAAGGGATTTTTGATGCAGAATCCTTGAAAATCTGAGGCTCTTGGATTATGATGGAGCTAATAGTAAGAAGCGTTCCTTGTGGGGAATGCAGGAAGCGAGGAAAAAAGATGGCAGAGATTTATCTAGCAGGTGGCTGTTTTTGGGGCTTAGAGGAATATTTTTCACGGATCCCCGGTGTAGAACAGACGACGGTGGGCTATGCCAATGGCCAGGTAGAAACGACCAATTACCAACTGATCAAGGGAACGGATCATGCAGAGACCGTTCAGGTCATCTACGATCCAAATAAAATCACACTACGAGCGATTCTGCTCTACTATTTCCGGGTGATCGATCCCTTGTCCATTAACAAGCAGGGAAATGATCGAGGCCGACAATATCGAACCGGTGTCTATTATACAGACGAGGCAGATCGTGAGGTGATTGCCCACCTGTTTGCGGAAGAAGAGAAGCAACTGGGCCACAAAATCGCGGTTGAGTTGGAACCCTTGCGCCACTATATCTTGGCTGAGGACTACCACCAAGACTACCTTAAGAAGAATCCTGGAGGCTATTGCCATATCGATGTGACAGATGCAGCCCAACCCTTGATTGATCCAGCAGCCTATCAGAAGCCAGATCAAGAAATCCTAAAGGCGAAACTGACAGCAGAACAGTACCAAGTCACCCAAGAAAGTGCGACGGAACGTCCTTTCCACAATGCCTATGATCAGACCTTCGAAGAGGGCATCTATGTGGATATTACGACGGGGGAGCCACTCTTCTTTGCCAAGGATAAGTTTGCGTCTGGCTGTGGATG
Organism: Streptococcus sp. HMSC061E03; assembly: GCF_001813505.1. Lineage (NCBI taxonomy): Bacteria > Bacillati > Bacillota > Bacilli > Lactobacillales > Streptococcaceae > Streptococcus > Streptococcus sp. HMSC061E03. Next base: position 310 of record NZ_KV812797.1, on the reverse strand, counting down.
GCCAAGTTTCTCCCGTCCCATTGCCAAAGATGTCGTCCACTATTACCAGGACCATAGCCACGGGATGGAGCGGATCGAAGTTCGTTCCCGCTCAGGCAATGCCCACCTCGGCCATGTCTTCACCGATGGACCAAAAGACCAAGGTGGCCTTCGCTATTGTATCAATTCGGCCTCTCTGCGCTTTATTCCAAAAGAAGAGATGGAGCAAGAAGGATATGGTTATTTGGTAAAAGCATTGAGATAATAGAAAAGCATCTTAGAAACTTTCCTTAGGTGAATACGGACGTCAGCGAACTTCGAAGAAGTTCCA
>NZ_KV812796.1:0-2651 GCF_001813505.1 Streptococcus sp. HMSC061E03 | reverse complement strand
TCTATCAAGAATGTCAATTCTGGTGCTGGAACCTTTACAGTAACGGTGGATCAAGCGCCTCAAGGTCGTCAGATTAAGAATATTCGTGTCGCAGCTTGGTCTAAAGCTCATCAAGAAAATCTTTACTGGTATTCCGCAACCCCAACAGGTATGCACACAGAGATCACAGTTTCTGCCAATAATCACGGTAATGAAGCGGGCAACTATACCACTCACGTCTATGTAGACTACAAAGATGGGGGAGTTGAAGGTTTTAACCTAGGTCAGACGGCTTTGTCTCCACGAAATCAAAAGGTGAATCCACAAACAACCTATTATTCTCAACGTGATCCTCGTTGGGCTGGGAAATGGTATGGTGTGAGCAATGTCGATCAGTCAGGTTGTGTGCCAACCTCTCTTGCCATGACCTTCACAGATATCCTTGGCAGAACGATTTTGCCAACAACAGTAGCTGATTATCTCTACAACAATACTGATTCATTTAACAAAGGTGAAGCAGGAACAGATTCTGATGGGATTGTAGCTGCCACTCGTAACTGGGGCTTGAAGAGTCAATTGGTTAACGGAGCTGGAGGCATTGCAGAAGCCCTCATGGCTGGCAAGCATGTACTTGCTGCGGTAGGCAATAGCCAATTTACTAGCGATCCTTATACCCATGAGTTGGTCTTGCATGGCTATGATAATGGTAGAACCTATGTACGCGATCCATATAATAGCGGCAACAACGGCTGGTACTCCATCAATTATCTTCACTCCATTAAGAGTAAAGACCCAATGGATAACAAGCTCGGAGCACCTTTCTTCTCTATTTTTGCATAAGCATATAGAAGGCCGATTTGGCCTTCTTTTTTTCTTCTGATTAAGTATGAAATATTCTAATGAAGTTGTTTCTTGATCTGACAGTTTGTGCTATAATACTACTATGTGGGTATAATCCGTATAAAACAATGTAAGGGAAGATATATGAAAAAGAAAGATCTTATTTTTTATGCTGGGACAGCCGTTTTGTTAGCTTTTTCGACACAACAGGTCAAGGCCGATGAACAAGGCGCATCTGATCAAACCTCAGAAAATACTTCAGCTGTCGTTTTGAAAACAACAAGGGAATCAGAAGCTCAGAATATTGCAACCGATGGGGTGAAAACTGATCAAGCAGTTCAGACAGAAAAACCTGTTGTAACAACACCTAATCCTAGATCTGCGTCAAGTAATAATCAATTTGCGGAATATGTTACTGAAGAAAAGATCGAAACAGCTCTTCCGGCATCGTCTGTAGTAGCTAATCACACTTCAAATATAGATAGTGCACGTGAAACAGAGACATTAAACAACAGCTTGCCGGTTGAAGAAGTAAAGAGGCTGAGCGGTACTCTCTCAATTGAAAATAATAATCCAGTATCGGGCACCTTTGATGCTGTTGTTCGTGACATTGTTGCTCCAACCGGTTTAAAAGAAGTTTTAGTTCCATCATGGAGTTTAGAGAATGGTCAAGATGACCTTATCTGGCATAAGGCGACTAAGCAAACTGATGGTAGCTATCGTGTCACTATTAAAGCGAGCGAACATAAAGGAAACAAAGGAAACTACCGAGCAGACGCTTATATTGTTGATAACTCGAATAATCGTCACTACATTGCTGAAAAAGTAGTGGCTGTTGATTATGCTCGACCAAGTGGTGTCCTTACGATTGAAAACAACAATACTGCAGCAGGTACTTTTGATGCAGTTGTTCGTAACATTGTTGCTCCTACAGGTTTAAAAGAAGTTCTTGTTCCTTCATGGAGTTTAGCTGGTGGTCAAGACGACCTTATCTGGCATAAGGCAACTCGTCAAGCCGATGGTTCTTACCGAGTGACGATTAAGGCAACAGATCATAAGAACTCTACAGGGAAATATCGTGCTGATGCTTATCTTATAGATGAATCCAACAATCGATTCTATTTGACTGAAAAAGTAGTAGAAGTTCGTCAACTCAAACCAAGTGGGACGCTATCGATTGAGCACAATCATGATTCCACTACCTTTGATGCAGTTATTCGTAATGTGGTGGCGCCGAATGGTTTGAAGGAGGTCTTAGTCCCTACTTGGTCTAACAAAAATGGTCAGGACGATTTGATTTGGCATAAGGCAGTCCGTCAAAGTGATGGCAGCTACCGAGCTACCATCAAAACTTCAGATCATAAAAATGATGACGGTAAGTACAACGTTCATGTCTACTACGTAGATCAAAATAATCAAAAAGCCTACATCACAAAGACAACGACAGAAGTACGTGAAGTTAAACCAAGTGGCACTGTCACAATTGAGAACAACAATACTGTAACAGGCACATTTGATGCCGTTATTCGTAATGTTGTTGCTCCAACTGGTTTGAAAGAAGTTCTGATCCCAACATGGTCAGATTCAAACGGGCCTGATGATCTAGTCTGGCATAAAGCAGTGCGTCAAAGTGATGGCAGCTACCGTGCGACCATCAAAGCCTCAGATCATAAAAATGAGGATGGTAAGTACAATGTCCATGTTTATTATGTAGATCAAACTAATCAACGGAATTACATCACAGAAACTACGACAGAGGTGCGTCAAGCCCGCCGTTCTGGTACAATCTTAATCCAAAACAACAACAAGGATACAGGTACCTTTGACGTCAT
>NZ_KV812795.1:0-260 GCF_001813505.1 Streptococcus sp. HMSC061E03 | reverse complement strand
TGAATCAACGACTCAGACTGGCTGGCTGAAACGGATTCTGACAGCTTTTTGCTCATCGAAATAGATTGTGACAAGGAAATCAGTTGAGAAACCACTTCCTCCGATCCAACCGCCGATGTTGACTGCGATTGAGACACAGAAATTGATCTAGATGCTAAATTAGATAAGGATACCGACTGACTCAACGAAACAGATTTCGAGGCTTTTTCAGACTCACTCTTAGATGCTGATGCTGCTTTTGATTGTGAGTCGGATTGACT
>NZ_KV812794.1:0-376 GCF_001813505.1 Streptococcus sp. HMSC061E03 | reverse complement strand
GGCTCTTTGTCAAATAGTGTTGATGAAGAATTTTAGGAAGGGATTAAGCAACTAATTGTTGCTTAATTCCTTTTTGTTTTGGGCCAAACATTTTTGTTATTAAGATAATCCTGTTTCTAAAATGGTAATAGTTTTTAAAACCGTAGGCATTTCTTTTAAGCACTTTTATTTTATTGTTTATTCCTTCGATAGGGCCATTTGTTCTAGTTGGATACTCACAAGTATTTTGAATATATGGCAAGTAAGTTATAAGAGTCTTTAATACTCTTTTTAAACCAGGAGATAGGTCTAATTGCGTAGCTGCTTCAATCGTTTCCTTGAATTCTATATAATCTCTATCCTGTATACATTCACGAAGTGAATGTACAACCTCATA
>NZ_KV812793.1:0-469 GCF_001813505.1 Streptococcus sp. HMSC061E03 | reverse complement strand
ACACGGCCCAGACTCCTACGGGAGGCAGCAGTAGGGAATCTTCGGCAATGGGGGCAACCCTGACCGAGCAACGCCGCGTGAGTGAAGAAGGTTTTCGGATCGTAAAGCTCTGTTGTAAGAGAAGAACGAGTGTGAGAGTGGAAAGTTCACACTGTGACGGTAACTTACCAGAAAGGGACGGCTAACTACGTGCCAGCAGCCGCGGTAATACGTAGGTCCCGAGCGTTATCCGGATTTATTGGGCGTAAAGCGAGCGCAGGCGGTTAGATAAGTCTGAAGTTAAAGGCTGTGGCTTAACCATAGTACGCTTTGGAAACTGTTTAACTTGAGTGCAGAAGGGGAGAGTGGAATTCCATGTGTAGCGGTGAAATGCGTAGATATATGGAGGAACACCGGTGGCGAAAGCGGCTCTCTGGTCTGTAACTGACGCTGAGGCTCGAAAGCGTGGGGAGCAAACAGGATTAGATAC
>NZ_KV812792.1:70416-91887 GCF_001813505.1 Streptococcus sp. HMSC061E03 | reverse complement strand
ATTCCGCCATAGCTCAGTTGGTAGTAGCGCATGACTGTTAATCATGATGTCGTAGGTTCGAGTCCTACTGGCGGAGTATAGAATAAAAGAGATCAAGTAATTGATCTCTTTTTTTTACTTTTCATTTTAATCTTAATTAAAGCTCCGTTTAGTTAACGGAGCTTTTCTCTATTTAGTTATTTGGGAAAAATGCTTGATATAAGGCTTTAATTGCTTTTTCTTCTTGATCTTTACTTACAACGAACATAATGGAAACTTCACTAGAACCTTGCGAGATCATTTGAATATTCACTTTATTTTCTGATAGTGCTTTGGCTGCAGTGGCAGTAACCCCTACCTGACTCTTCATTTTCTCACCAACAATCATAATGATAGAAAGATCATGTTCAATTTCGGCTGTGTCAACTTCTAGCTTTTGTGTTAATTGTTTCAGAATCTCTTGTTCTTTGATTGGAGTCAGTTCACGTGAACGCAAAATGATGGATAAATCATCAATTCCTGTTGGCATATGTTCCCAACTAATATTAAGATCTTCTAGTACTTGTAAAACTTTTCGACCAAACCCAACTTCGCGGTTCATGAGGTATTTGGTCATATTGATACTTACAAACCCTGAATCTCCAGCGATTCCTACGACAGTTACATGATCATTTGAATGTTCCAAAACAATTCGGGTTCCTGGGTGGTCTGGATTATTTGTATTTTTAATGACTAATGGAATTTTTCCTCTGTAGGCTGGTACAAGAGCTTCATCATGCAAGACTGAAAAACCAGCATAGGCTAATTCACGCATTTCTTTGTAGGTTAATTCGGGAATAGAATGTGGGTGTTTAATAATACCTGGATGTGCTGCAAAGATACCATTTACGTCTGTAAAGTTTTCGTATAAGTCTGCTTTTACACCTGCTGCAATGATCGATCCTGTAATGTCAGATCCACCACGAGAAAATGTACAAATGTCGCCATCTTGAGTAACACCAAAGAAACCTGGGATGACAATCACTTCACTTGAATCTTTTAGTTCTTCAATTTTATCGTAACTAGATGGTAAAATACGAGCGTTGGAAGGTTCAGCAGTGACCGTAATTCCTGCTTCTTTTGGATGGATATATCTTGCTTCTAATCCATTTTGATTGAAATAAGCAGCAATGAGTTTAGCATTGTTATTTTCACCAGCTGCTAGGAATGCATCGTATGTAAATGGATTTCCTTTTTTAGGTAAATTTGTTAAATCATAGATATCTTCAGCAATTTCTTGAATAATGGAATCTTTGAGACCCAATTCTTCTGTAATGACACGATAACGTTCAATAATCCACTGTTGTGTTTGTGTGACATCCTTATCTGAAGTAAATTCTTTATAATACCGGATCAGAGCGTCTGTTACTTTTGTATCTTCAGCGTTGCGTTTGCCTGGAGCTGATACAACTACAAATCTTCTTTCTGGATCATCTTTAATGATATCAAGTACTTTTTTTAATTGAGAAGCTGATGCTAGAGAACTTCCACCGAATTTAGTTACTTTCATATTTTCTCCTTAATAGTTTCATTAATACATTATACCAAAGTTCAGTTATTGATACAATGTATTTACAGATAGGGCATAAAATAATTGATTCTGTAGAGGAGAGAAATTGTAATTATTCAAATTTTACAATTTTGTTACATCTTATAGATATATTTTACTATTTTACTTTTTTGTGGTATGATATGTTATAATTCAAAAGTTTTAATATCAAAATATTTTATATTTAAATAAAAGGAGTCTGTGATGTTTGAAACAATTTTGTATTCTGTCGAAAACGACCTCGCGACAATCTCTTTAAATCGTCCTGAAGTATCCAATGGTTTTAACATTCCAATGTGTCAGGAAATTTTAGCTGCCCTAGAAGATGCAGAAAAAAATGAGGAAGTAAAATTCATTATTCTATCAGCAGAAGGGAAAATCTTTTCAGTTGGTGGAGATTTAAGCGAAATGAAACGCGCAGTCGATGCGGATGATATCGAGTCTCTTGTTTTAATTGCTGAATTAGTTAATACGATTTCAAAGAAAATCAAGCAATTGCCAAAACCGGTTATTATGGTGGCAGATGGAGCGGTTGCTGGAGCAGCTGCTAACATTGCGGTAGCTGTTGATTTTTGTATTATTAGTGATCGTACTAAATTTATCCAAGCCTTTGTTGGGGTTGGTTTAGCACCGGATGCGGGTGGGTTATTCTTGTTAGGAAAAGCCATTGGCATGTCTCGGGCTACTCATTTAGTAATGACGGGTGAAGCCTTGACTGCTGAAAAGGCATTTGATTATGGCCTAGCTTATCGTGTTTGTGAATCTGAAAGACTCGATAAAACGGTTGAGCAATTGCTTAAAAAATTAAGAAGAGGATCTTCAAATTCTTATGATGCCATGAAAGAAATGGTTTGGGAAGCATTCTTGAAAGAATGGGACCAATATGCGGGTCTTGAATTGGATTTGCAAAAGAAACTAGCATTTACAGAAGATTTCAAGGAAGGGGTTATTGCCTACTCTGAGAAACGTCGGCCACAATTTAAAGGAAAATAAATTTGTAATTTTTCTATGTTTTATGAAAAAATGCTTGCAAATTATTTTCATTTTTGATAAAATTTGACTATCAAAGTAAAATTAGGAGGTGGAGTTTTGAATTACCAATTAGTTAACGACTATTTAACATCCATCTTTAATAATGTTTTGGTTATTGAGGAGTCGAGCCTAAGAGCAAGTCGATTCAAAGATGTTTCTATTAAAGAAATGCATACGATCGATGTGATTGGTTCGACACCGAATGCAACCCCGAGTGATATTTCACGGGAGTTGATGGTGACTTTGGGGACTGTCACGACAAGTTTGAATAATCTTGAGCGCAAAGGGTATATCGAAAGAAGAAGATCGGAAGTTGATCGCCGGGTTGTACACTTGAGTTTAACAAAGAACGGTCGTCTACTTTATCGTCTTCATCAGCAATTCCATAAACGGATGGTCAACCAGATTATTGGAGATATGAGTCCCGAAGAGAAGAAAGTGATGCAAAAAGGATTGCAAAATCTGTATCGTTTCTTGGAGGAAATTAAATAATGGTCTTTGCTAAAATTAGTCAAGTTGCTCATTATGCACCTGACCAAGTCGTATCAAATGATGATTTGGCTGAGATCATGGATACAAGTGATGAATGGATCAGTAGTCGGACAGGTATCCTTCGGCGTCACATTTCAAAAGATGAGACGACAAGTGATCTAGCAACAATTGTTGCACAAAGATTATTAGCAAAAGCAAACTTAGATGCTGAGGAAATTGATTTCATCGTTGTTGCTACGATTACTCCAGACAGCTTAATGCCATCAACTGCAGCCCGGGTACAAGCTAATATTGGAGCTTCTCGAGCTTTTGCCTTTGATCTGACTGCAGCATGTAGCGGATTTGTATTTGCATTAGCCACTGCTGAAAAATACATTTCTTCAGGGATGTACCGGAGAGGAATTGTGATCGGTAGTGAGACGCTTTCAAAAGTATTAGACTGGTCAGACCGTTCCACTTCAGTCCTTTTTGGAGATGGAGCTGGTGGTGTCTTGCTTGAAGCGAGCGATCAAAATTCGTTTTTGGCTGAGAATCTTTTTACGGATGGTAGCCGAGGTGCTAGTCTTGAGTCTTGCTATTTGGGTCTGTCTTCCCCTTATTCAGATGACGTTTCTGATCGAAGATATCTGACAATGGACGGACGGGCAGTTTTTGATTTTGCCATTCGTGATGTCACGAAAAGTATTCAAAAAATTATAGCAGACGCCTCTATGGAAGCAGAAGAGATTGACTATTTTCTGTTACACCAGGCGAATGACCGAATGTTAGATAAGATGTCAAAAAAACTGGGTGTCTCTAGAGAGAAAATCCCAGCAAATATGATGGAATATGGGAACACTAGTGCTGCTAGTATCCCCATTCTATTATCGGAGTGTGTCGAGAATCATCGAATCAAGATGGATGGAAGTCAAAAAATTCTTCTGACAGGATTCGGTGGAGGTTTGACATGGGGCACACTTCTTGTTACAATCTAGTTAAACATGTGGAAACACATTTTAAAAATTTATATATTATTTTTTAAGGAGGCCTATCATGGCAGTATTTGAAAAAGTACAAGAAATTATCGTTGAAGAACTTGGTAAAGAACCATCAGAAGTAACTCTTGAATCTACATTCGAAGATTTAGAAGCAGATTCATTGGATTTGTTCCAAGTTATCTCTGAAATTGAAGATGCTTTTGACATCCAAATCGAAACTGAAGAAGGATTGTCTACAGTTGGTGACCTTGTCGCTTACGTAGAAGAAAAAACAAAATAATGATAGATGAGAGTATCGAAAGATATTCTCTCTTGTTTAGGTAATAGTTTGAGGCTCAAAGAAACAATCTTTTAAACTCAAACTATTACTTAAGCGAAAAAAGAGGTAGGTATCATGCAAACACGAATTACTGAACTATTGAATATTAAATATCCAATCTTCCAAGGTGGGATGGCATGGGTCGCTGATGGTGACTTGGCTGGAGCAGTATCAAACGCCGGTGGTCTTGGAATCATTGGTGGCGGTAACGCTCCAAAAGAAGTTGTAAAGGCTAACATTGATAAAGTGAAGTCTATTACAGATAAACCTTTTGGTGTAAATATCATGCTTTTGTCCCCATTTGCGGATGACATTGTTGACCTGGTGATTGAAGAAGGTGTAAAAGTTGTTACAACTGGAGCTGGAAATCCTGGGAAATACATGGATCGTTTCCATGAAGCAGGGATCACTGTCATTCCTGTTGTTCCATCTGTTGCCCTTGCAAAACGGATGGAAAAATTGGGTGCCGATGCAGTGATTGCAGAAGGAATGGAAGCTGGAGGTCACATTGGTAAATTGACGACTATGACCTTGGTTCGTCAAGTGGTTGAAGCTGTTTCTATTCCAGTAATTGGTGCTGGAGGTGTCGCTGATGGTGCCGGTGCTGCAGCTGTCTTTATGTTAGGTGCCGAAGCTGTTCAGATGGGAACTCGTTTCGTGGTTGCTAAAGAATCTAATGCTCACCAAAACTTTAAGAATAAAATCTTGAAAGCGAAAGATATTGATACGGTAGTTTCAGCATCAGTTGTTGGACACCCTGTTCGTGCGATCAAGAATAAATTGGCTTCTGCCTATAACCAAGCTGAAAAAGATTTCTTGGCAGGTAAGAAGACTCAAGAAGAAATTGAAGAATTAGGGGCAGGTGCCCTTCGCAATGCCGTTGTTGATGGAGATGTTGACAATGGATCTGTAATGGCAGGTCAAATTGCTGGTCTTGTGAGCAAGGAAGAAACCTGTGCGGAAATTCTAGAAGATATCTATTATGGTGCAGCCAAGGTGATTCAAAGAGAGGCTGCTCGTTGGGCAGATGTAAACGTCTAAAAACGTCGAAAGGATTAGGATAGTGACAAAACGTGCGTTCTTATTTGCTGGTCAAGGGGCTCAGAAATTGGGCATGGCGAGCGATTTGTATGCGGCTTATCCCGTTGTTAAAGAGACATTTGATACGGCTAGTCGTATTCTAGGTTATGATTTGCGTGAATTGATTGATTCTAACGAAGAAAAACTGAATCAGACACGCTATACTCAACCAGCTATTTTGACAACGTCAGTAGCCATTTATCGTCTCTTAGTAGAAAATGGTATCACTCCTGATATTGTTGCCGGCCTCTCTTTGGGGGAATATTCTGCCCTGGTTGCGGCTGGAGCTCTTTCGTTTGAAGATGCAGTAGCTTTGGTTGCGAAACGAGGTGAATTCATGGAAACGGCAGCTCCCGCTGGAAGTGGGAAAATGGTTGCTGTTATGAATACAGATCCAAGTTTGATCGAAGAGATTTGTCAACAAGCATCTGAAAAGGGTGTAGTGACACCAGCTAACTACAATACACCAGCACAAATTGTGATTGGTGGTGAGGTTGCGGCTGTGGACTATGCTGTGGAACTATTGAAGGAAGCAGGTGCCAAACGCTTGATCCCTTTGAATGTGTCAGGTCCATTCCACACAGCCTTACTGGAATCTGCTAGTCAAAAATTGGCGGCTGAACTAGAAAAAGTATCATTTAATGATTTTGATCTTCCTTTAGTTGGGAATACAGAAGCTACAATCATGAAGTCAGAAGATGTGAAAGCACTTTTGGCACGTCAAGTAAAAGAACCGGTTCGTTTCTATGATTCAATTGCTACGATTCAAGACTTTGGTGTAGATGAAGTCATCGAGATCGGACCTGGAAAAGTCTTGTCAGGATTCTTGAAGAAAATTGATAAAACTCTTCCAACTCATAACGTCGAAGATCAGGCTAGTCTAGATGCACTTCTGAATGCTTAAAACGAGGTAAAGATGGAACTTAAAAATAAAAATGTTTTTGTAACAGGTTCAACACGCGGAATTGGATTGGCTGTGGCTCATAAATTTGCGAGTCTCGGTGCCAATGTTGTCCTAAATGGACGTTCTGAAATTTCTGAGGACTTACTTGCACAGTTTGCTGACTATGGTGTGACTGTTGTTGGTATTTCTGGGGATATTTCTAATGGCGAAGATGCGCAACGTATGGTGGCTGAAGCAATTGAAAAGCTTGGAAGTGTTGATGTTTTGGTCAATAACGCTGGCATCACAAACGACAAGTTGATGTTGAAAATGACTGAAGAAGATTTTGAACGGGTCTTGAAAATCAACTTGACAGGTGCCTTTAATATGACTCAAGCTGTCTTAAAACCGATGTCTAAAGCTCGTCAAGGGGCCATTATCAACATGTCCTCTGTTGTTGGTCTAATGGGGAATATCGGTCAAGCTAACTATGCGGCTTCAAAAGCTGGTTTGATTGGTTTCACTAAATCAGTAGCGCGTGAAGTTGCGGCTCGTGGCGTTCGTGTGAATGCCATTGCACCTGGTTTCATTGAATCAGATATGACTGATGCTATTCCAGAGAAAATGAAAGATGCCATGCTAGCTCAAGTGCCAATGAAACGAATTGGTCAAGCTGAAGAAGTGGCAGAAGTTGCGGCTTTCTTAGCAGGTCAAGAATATTTAACTGGTCAAACAATTGCCATTGATGGCGGCATGACTATGCAATAATGAATGCTCACTGATCGAAAATTACTTACTTAAATATCCATCCGACAAAAGGAGAATATATATGTCTACAAATCGTGTTGTTGTTACAGGTTACGGTGTAACCTCACCAATCGGAAATACACCAGAGGAGTTCTGGAATAGCCTTCATGAAGGAAAAATTGGAATCAAGCCTATTACGAAATTTGATGCTTCTGAAATTCCAGTCTTTAATGCTGGTGAAATTCAAGATTTCCCATTCGATAAATATTTCGTGAAAAAAGATCAAAATCGTATGGATACTTACTCATTGTATGCAATCTATGCTGCAATGGAAGCTATTGAAAATTCAGGCTTGAACATGGAAGAAGAAGATCGCGATCGTGTTGGTGTGATTGTATCATCTGGTATCGGTGGTTTGCAAGAATTGGAAGATCAAATTATCCGGATGCATGAACGTGGGATGAAGAGAATCCAACCAATGTTTATTCCAAAAGCTCTTTCAAACATGGGGGCTGGAAACATCGCACTTAAGATTGGGGCTCAAGGGGTATGTAAATCCGTGACAACAGCTTGTGCTTCTGCCAACGATGCCATTGGTGAAGCTTTCCGTGAAATTAAATTTGGTATGCATGATGTTGTTTTGGCAGGTGGTGCTGAAGCTTCGATTACTAAGATTGGTATCGGTGGTTTCAATGCCCTTACGGCCCTTTCAACAACGGAAGATCCAGAACGTTCATCTATTCCATTTGATAAAGACCGCAATGGTTTTGTGATGGGTGAAGGTGCAGGGGTTCTTGTCATCGAAAGTTTGGAACATGCCCAAAAACGTGGTGCTAATATTTTGGCTGAAATTGTTGGTTACGGTTCAAACTGTGATGCTTACCATATGACAACACCAACACCAGATGGTTCAGGTGCTGCTAAAGCAATTAAATTGGCTATTAATGAAGCTGGTATCAAACCTGAAGATGTTGATTATGTTAATGCTCACGGGACATCAACACCTGCCAATGAAAAAGGTGAAAGTGGTGCCATTGTTTCTGTACTTGGTAAAGAAGTTCCAGTATCATCTACGAAATCATTTACAGGGCACTTGCTTGGTGCTGCTGGTGCAGTTGAAGCGATTGCTACTATCGAAGCGATTCGTCACAGCTTTGTACCAAAAACTGCTGGTACCAAAGAATTGTCTGACTATATCGAAGCAAACGTTGTTTATGGTGAAGGTCAAGAAGCGGATATTCAGTACGCTATCTCAAATACCTTTGGTTTTGGAGGACACAATGCTGTTCTGGCCTTTAAACGTTGGGAGGGTTAATTCATGAATATTTCTGAAATCAAAGATTTGTTGGCTCAATTTGATGCGTCAACTTTGCGTGAATTCTCATATAAAAATAATGGCGAAGAATTGAATTTGAGTAAAAACCAAACGAGTTCAGTTGCGGCTACACCGGTTGCTCCTGCAGTTGAAGTGGTAGCAGCTCCTCAAACTCCTGTAGTAGCCCCTGTTGTTGAAGCACCAGCAACTCCAGCTGTAGCGGCTGAACCGGTTGCTGCTCCAGCTCAGGCTGCAGAAGGTGATGTGGTTGAAAGTCCATTGGTTGGGGTGGCTTACTTGTCGCCAGCTCCGGATAAACCATCCTTTGTATCTGTAGGAGATAAGGTCACTAAGGGTCAAACACTCTTGATTATCGAAGCTATGAAAGTGATGAATGAAGTCCCAGCACCAAAAGATGGGGTAGTCACTGAAATTTTGGTAACGAATGAAGAAATGGTTGAATTTGGAAAAGGATTGGTTCGAATCAAATGACAATTGATATTAATGCTATTCGTGAGGCTTTGCCGCATCGTTACCCAATGCTTTTGGTGGATCGCGTTTTAGAAACAAGCGAAGATACGATTGTTGCCATTAAAAACGTGACAATTAATGAACCATTTTTTAATGGACATTTTCCACAATATCCTGTTATGCCAGGTGTTCTCATCATGGAAGCTTTGGCACAAACAGCAGGTGTACTAGAGTTGTCAAAACCTGAAAATAAAGGGAAATTAGTCTTTTATGCAGGGATGGACAAGGTGAAGTTTAAAAAACAAGTCGTTCCAGGAGATCAACTGGTAATGACGGCTACTTTTGTCAAACGTCGTGGAACCATTGCTGTTGTTGAAGCGAAAGCAGAGGTAGACGGTAAGCTTGCAGCTTCAGGAACACTTACTTTTGCAATTGGAAATTAAGAAAGGCCTATTTATGTTTCGTAAGATCTTAATCGCCAATCGTGGTGAGATTGCAGTTCGCATTATTCGTGCGGCTCGTGAACTTGGCATCGAGACGGTTGCGGTGTATTCTACTGCTGATAAAGAAGCCTTGCATACCTTACTAGCGGATGAAGCAGTCTGTATTGGACCTGCTAAATCAACAGAATCTTATTTGAATATGAGTGCTGTCTTGTCTGCAGCTGTTCTAACAGGTGCAGAAGCTATCCACCCTGGTTTTGGATTTTTAAGTGAAAACTCAAAATTTGCGACTATGTGTGAGGAAGTGGGTATTAAATTTATCGGTCCTTCTGCTAAAGTCATGGATATGATGGGGGATAAGATTAATGCTCGTAAACAGATGATCAAAGCAGGAGTACCCGTTATTCCTGGATCAGATGGTGAAGTGTATACGGCTGAAGAAGCCCTCGAGATTGCAGAGCGTATTGGTTACCCTGTGATGTTGAAAGCATCTGCAGGAGGTGGTGGTAAAGGAATTCGGAAGGTTGAAAAACCAGAAGATCTGGTTGCTGCTTTTGAATCAGCTTCCTCAGAGGCTCAAGCTGCTTTTGGGAATGGTGCCATGTATATGGAGCGGGTGATTTATCCGGCACGCCACATTGAAGTACAAATTTTAGCGGACCAGCATGGACATGTCATTCACTTAGGTGAACGCGATTGCTCTCTTCAACGGAACAATCAAAAAGTTCTAGAAGAATCCCCTTCAATTGCTATCGGAAAAACTCTTCGTAATCAAATTGGTTCTGCTGCTGTTCGGGCTGCTGAATCAGTTGGGTATGAGAATGCTGGAACGATTGAATTCTTGTATGATGAAGGCAAAGGTGAGTTCTACTTTATGGAAATGAATACCCGTGTGCAAGTGGAGCATCCTGTCACAGAATTTGTAACAGGAGTTGATATCGTTAAGGAACAGATTAAAATCGCAGCTGGCCAAGAATTATCCGTTACTCAAGAGGATATTGTCATTAAAGGCCATGCGATTGAATGCCGGATCAATGCGGAAAATCCTTCCTTCAACTTTGCACCAAGCCCAGGTAAGATCACTAATCTCTATCTTCCAAGTGGTGGGGTTGGCTTGCGTGTGGATTCTGCTGTGTATCCTGGGTATACGATTCCACCATACTATGATAGTATGATTGCCAAGATCATTGTCCATGGGGAAAATCGCTTTGATGCACTGATGAAAATGCAGCGTGCTCTTTATGAGTTGGAAATCGATGGTGTCACAACCAATAGCAGTTTCCAGTTGGATTTGATTTCAGATTCACATGTGATCGCTGGTGATTACGACACTGCATTTTTGATGGAACAATTCCTTCCAAATTATAATAAGGAATGATGAAAAAGCCTGGACTTGTGAGGGAAGTATGAACATCATCTTCACAGTTTCAGGCTTTTATAGTAATGCTGCAGATACTGTAGCATATTATAAGGAGTAAGTAATGGCATTATTTTCTAAAAAAGATAAATATATTCGGATCAATCCGAATAGGTCAGCCTGGAAGGAGCCTCAGCCAAAACCTGAAGTTCCTGATGAACTATTTTCACAATGCCCAGGTTGTAAACATACCATTTACCAAAAGGATTTAGGTAGTGAGCGTGTCTGCCCGAATTGTGGCTATACCTTCCGTATTTCTGCTAAAGAACGCTTGGCGCTGACAGTGGATCCGGCTAGCTTTGAAGAAATGTTTACAGGAATCGAAACAACAGATCCTTTGAATTTCCCAAATTATAAGAAGAAACTAGCAGCAGTGCGGGAAATGACAGGACTGGATGAAGCTGTTCTGACTGGAACTGCCTTGATTAAAGGACAAAAAGTTGCGCTTGGGATCATGGATTCCAACTTTATCATGGCTTCAATGGGTTCTGTAGTAGGTGAAAAAATTACTCGTTTATTTGAATTTGCGACAAAAGAAAAATTGCCAGTTGTTCTCTTTACCGCTTCCGGTGGCGCTCGGATGCAAGAAGGAATCGTGAGTTTGATGCAAATGGCAAAAATTTCTGCGGCTGTTCAACGTCATTCTAAAGAAAAATTATTCTATTTGACGGTATTGACAGATCCGACAACTGGTGGGGTGACAGCCTCATTTGCTATGGAAGGTGATATTATCATGGCAGAGAGTCAAGCCTTGGTCGGGTTTGCTGGTCGACGCGTGATCGAATCAACTGTACGTGAAAAATTGCCAGATGATTTCCAAAAAGCAGAATTTCTACAAGAACATGGATTTGTAGACTTGATCGTGGAGAGAAGCCAAATCCGAGCAACAGTTGGACAATTATTGGCCCTTCATGGAGGTAAACATGAGTAAAATAACACAGATTATTAAAGAGGCACGTGACCAAGGAAGATTGACTGCTCTTGATTTCGCTCAAGGAATTTTTGATGATTTTATCGAATTACATGGAGATCGAAACTTCCGTGATGATGGTGCGGTGATTGGTGGGATTGGACGCTTAGGCGATCAAACGGTTACAGTCGTTGGAATCCAAAAAGGAAAAAATCTTCAGGATAATCTAAAACGTAATTTTGGGCAACCCCATCCAGAAGGCTATCGAAAAGCTCTGCGCCTCATGAAGCAAGCAGAGAAATTTGGCCGTCCAGTTGTGACCTTTATCAATACAGCGGGTGCTTATCCTGGTGTTGGTGCTGAAGAACGAGGACAAGGTGAAGCCATTGCCCGCAACCTCATGGAAATGAGTGATTTAAAAGTTCCAATTATTGCGATTATCATCGGAGAAGGTGGTTCTGGTGGTGCCTTGGCTCTTGCTGTAGCAGATAAGGTCTGGATGCTTGAGAACTCCATCTATGCAGTCTTGAGTCCAGAAGGTTTTGCCTCTATTCTTTGGAAAGATGGAAGTCGTGCCATGGAAGCAGCAGAGTTGATGAAGATTACTTCTCACGAATTGTTAAATATGGAAATTGTCGATAAGGTGATTCCCGAGCATGGATTTTCAAATGGAGAACTACTGGCTCAAGTGAAGAAGGAATTACAGGAAGAGTTAAAGGTTTTACAAGCCTTACCTCTCGAAGAGCTTCTGGAGCAACGCTACCAACGTTTTCGTAAATATTAAAAAACTGAGCTTGCAATTTGCAAGTCTCAGTTTTTTTAAACTTTATTTTGGTGCGATGACTTCTGCACCACCCATGTATGGGCGAAGGACTTCTGGAATGGTCACAGAACCGTCTTCGTTTTGGTAGTTTTCAAGAATAGCAGCGACGGTACGTCCGACTGCCAATCCAGAACCGTTCAAAGTGTGAAGGAGTTTTACCTTGCCATCTGCTTCATCACGGTAGCGGATTTGCGCACGGCGAGCTTGGAAATCTTCTGTATTGGAACAGCTTGAGATTTCACGGTAGGTGTTTTGCGCTGGAATCCATACTTCCAAGTCATAAGTCTTGGCAGCTGAGAAGCCCATGTCTCCCGTTGAGAGAGCTACTACACGGTATGGAAGATTCAGTTTTTGAAGGATATTTTCAGCATTGACAACCATTTTTTCCAATTCATCATATGATTCTTCTGGTTTAGCAAACTTCACCATTTCAACCTTATGGAATTGGTGCAAACGGATCAAGCCACGGGTATCACGACCGGCTGAACCAGCTTCTGAACGGAAAGATGGACTCATAGCGGTGAAGTAGATTGGAAGGTCTTTCCCATCAAGAATTTCATCGCGGTAGTAGTTTGTCAAAGGAACTTCAGCTGTTGGAATGAGGACATAATTGGTATCGCTAAGTTCAAAAGTATCTTCCTTGAATTTTGGATACTGACCAGTACCAAACATAGAATCATGGTTGACCATGTAAGGAGGGATGACTTCAGTGTAGCCTTCCTTGCCATGTTCATCCAACATGAAGTTGTAGATAGCGCGTTCTAAGCGAGCTCCAAGTCCTTTGTAGAAGAGGAAACGAGCACCAGTGACTTTAGCCCCGCGTTCCCAGTCAAGGATATCAAGGTCTTCTCCTAAATCCCAGTGAGCTTTTGGTTCGAATCCAAATTCGCGCGGTGTTCCCCAACGACGAACCTCAACGTTGTCATCCTCATCTGCTCCAACAGGGACACTATCAGCTGGGATATTTGGAAGGGTAGTAGTGAATTCAGTTAATTTGGCATCGATTTCAGCCAATTCTGTATCCAATGCTTTGACTTCTGCAGAGAGGGTTTGCATGGCAGCAATCTTATCATCTGCATTTTCCTTGTTGCGTTTAGCTTGTGCGATTTCAGCAGATACAGTGTTACGCTCTGCTTTGAGATTTTCTACTTTGACTAAGATATCTCGACGTTTAGCATCGATTTCTTTCATTTCATTCAAAATAGCTGCATCTACGCCACGTGTTGCCAACTTTTTAGCAACCGCATCAAAGTCTGTACGAATTCGTTTAATATCTAACATAGCTTCTCCTTTAACAAAAAACACACCTGTTAAAGTGTTGGAGTGGCAGAGCCACGGTTCCATCCAACTTCACAGGTGTGCACTTGATTCAATATTGTATTTTAAAGAAACGGTAGAATTTCAATTAAGATTTCTATCTGCTCGCAACAACCGCAGACTTTCTGAAAGAGACTCTTAACTTACTTATCCGTTTGCGTCTATTATACAAGAAAAGATCCTATTTTGCAAATAGATTTTTAATTTTAGCCGTGATGATTTGGATCAACGTAGGAAGTTTGACAATTTTATCATTTCCTAGATGTTCCCGAGCAATTTTTAAAATTTTTCCAGAGTCTTTTGAAGCAAAGAGAAATTTTGATTCTCTGGTATAGATTTCAAAATGGCGGCTAATTTTACGTCCGGATACATTGGCTCCGATTCGCTCGATTTCTTGCCAGGGAATTTGGATGTAGTCTTCTACATTTGCATCCGCATAAAATTCAAAAGCGGCATTCCCTACTAGGATTTTTCCAACCTTTCCCCCCACTCCAAGGTAAGAAACCCCTGTAGTATGGAATTCAACGGTTTTATTCAATGATTGAGCCATGAGATCCTCCTGTATTGCTGTTCACTCCATTATATCATAATAAAAAGAAGGCCGAAACCTTCTTTTTAGTTGATCTTTGCTTACATCAAGCCAGCAACGTGTGCTAATACACCGATTACAAAGAGAGCGATGATGATAGTGATTGGAGATACTTTTTTCTTCAACAACCACATACAAGCAAAAGTAAGAAGTAATCCCATCAAACCAGGAATCAATGAATCCAAGTTTTGTTGGAAAGTTGTAACCTTTTCAGGTGTTTGAGAGAGACCTGAGCCAACTTGAGCGAAGGCTTCTTGGATACCCTTGTATCCTTCAGGAAGTTTATCCCAGTGGATATAAGCTTTGTCGTCTAATTTGACAGAAGAAACATTAAAGATGAATTTAATAGATACCCAACGTTCTACCAAGACAGCAAGGATGAACATCCCGAGGATAGAAGCTCCTTTGGTGATGTCTTGCAAGATCCCACCAGACATATCTTTGGTAATTTCAGAACCTGCTTTGTATCCAAGTTCTTGCGTGTACCACAAGAAGGCCATACGAATCGCATTCCATGCGATAAAGAAGATGAGTGGGCCAAGGATGTTACCAGACGCAGCAAGTGATGCACCAAGGGCACCAAGGATAGGACGTACTGTAAACCAGAAGACTGGATCTCCGATACCCGCCAAAGGACCCATCATACCAATTTTAACCCCTTGGATGGCAGCATCGTCAATCGCAGCACCGTTTGCTCTTTCTTCTTCAAGAGCAAGTGTTACCCCGATGATAGGAGCGGCAACGTATGGGTGAGTGTTGAAGAATTCCATGTGACGTTCAAGAGCAGCCGCTTGGTCTTCTTTCTTCGTGTAGAGTTTTTTGATAGCTGGGATCAATGAGTAAGCCCAACCCAAGTTTTGCATCCGTTCATAGTTCCAAGAACCTTGCAAGAAGGTTGAACGCCACCAAACTTTTTGACGATCTGATTTAGATAATTGTAATTTTTCAGTCATGATAGTGTCACACCTTTCTTAATAGTCTTCGAGAATGTCGCCGATTGGATCGTTAGAAGTAGCGGCTCCGCCACCTCCATTGCCACCTTTCTTAGAAAGAGTAAGGTAGATCAAGGCAAGGGCAACACCAATTGCTCCAAGAGCGATCAAAGTTAATTGGCTAACGGCTGCAAGAGCAAAACCAATGGCAAAGAATGGCCAAACTTCACGGCTTGCCATCATGTTGATAACCATGGCATAACCAACGGCTACAACCATACCACCACCGATTTGCATTCCATCAGAGAGCCATTTTGGCATTTGTTCAAGAGCAGTTTTAACAGTTTCAGCAGGAATCATCAACAAGAGGGCTGCAGGAATGGCGATACGAAGACCTTGAAGAAGAAGGGCCACAAAGTGAGCGCGTTCTACACCTTTGATATCCCCTTTTCTAGCAGCAGCGTCGGCAGTGTGAACCAAACCAACGGAAAGGGTACGGACGATCATGGTCAAGAAAAGACCAGCAACTGCAAGTGGAATAGCGACACCTTGAGCAACAGCGATTCCTTTTGTACTGAAGTCTCCCCCAAGTACCATGATGATGGCAGCAGCGACAGATGCAAGGGCAGCATCGGGTGCAACTGCGGCACCAATGTTTGCCCAGCCAAGTGCAATAAATTGAAGTGAACCACCAAGCATAATGCCAGCAGTCAAGTTACCTGTTACCAAACCGATTAAGGTACAAGCAACAAGGGGTTGGTGGAATTGGAATTGGTCAAGGATACCTTCAAGACCTGCTAAGAAGGCAACAACGACCACTAATACCATAGAAATAATAGACATGTTTAAAATCCTTTCGTAAGTAATCGATTATTGAACGTTAGCTTTGTTAATTAAGTCAAACAAATCTTTCTTAGAGTCATTTGGCACTTTACGGACGTCAAATTCAACTCCAAGATCACGCATTTTTTCAAATGTAGCCACATCATCTTTATCCATTGATAACACATTGTTCACCATGGTTTTACCAGTTGAGTGGGCCATTGAACCAACGTTCAAGGTTTTAATCGGAACACCACCTTCGATGGCGCGAAGAGCATCTTGAGGTGTTTCAAATAAGATCAAAGCATGGGTATTTCCAAAACGTGGATCTTTTGCAACGTCGATCAATTTTTGAATTGGGACAACGTTTGCTTTCACACCATTTGGTGCCGCTTGTTTGATCAATTCCTTACGGAGTTCATCTTTGGCAACAGAATCTGAAGCAACAATGATCCGATCGGCTTTTGAATCAGGTGTCCAAGCAGTTGCGACTTGTCCATGAAGAAGACGTGTATCTAAGCGGGCAAGGTTAATCTTGAGTTTTCCATCTCCGATAACCGTTCCTTCTGGAATAGCAGCTTGGGCTACAGGAGCAGCAGCGGCTGTACTAGCTTCTTCAACAGGATTCAATTCTTCTGGAAGGGCTTTGACACCGTCTTTTGCTTCCTTGATGATGTTTGCAGCGACTTGATCAACGCCGGCATTTGCATCCATCAAACGTTCTGTATAAGCTTGAATCAACATCGGAAGGTTCAATCCTGTGATGATCGCAAATTTACGATCTGGATTTTCTCCCATGACGCGACTTGCTTGGTTAAATGGAGAACCACTCCAAAGGTCAGCCAAAACCAAGACTTCATCTTCTGCATCAAATGCGGCAACAGCTGCATTGAATTTAGCATAGAGATCATCCGGGCCTTCACTTGGCATGAACGTAACCACTTGAACTTTCTCTTGATCCCCAAAGATCATCGAGCCGGATTGGTGGATTCCAGCTGCAAATTCACCGTGGCTAGCAATAATGATACCAATACTCATTATTGACATTCCTCCTTATAAAATTTGTTTGACTTTCAGTTTAAGAAAACTTTAAGCTACTTTATTATAAATCGTTTCCACACTTAAGTCAATTTTTCTATCAAAATCTCGATGTAAAAACATTAATTTATTATATTAAATTATCGTTAGATAGAAAAAGAATGCTCTTGAATGCATTTTGTTTATTACTTGTTGATGCTTAAAAAAACAATAATAGACATGTTTTATAGGATTTTGTTCTTAATGAAAAGATTCCGACAATCAAACGATATTCTCGAAAATAAAAATAAATATATAATAAATTGTAAAATAGAGTGATTGAGAGCACTCAAAAAGACTAGCCCAGTTGGGCTAGTCCTGTAGGTTCAGTTGTTTAGTTTGTAAAGTCAAGTACCATACGTCCTTGAATGGTTCCGGCTTCCATTTCGTCAAAGACTTTGACAGCATCTTCCACTGGACGTTTTTGAACGACAGGGACTACCAAGCCTTCTGCCCCAAATTGGAAAGCTTCTTCCAAGTCTTTACGAGTTCCTACAAGAGAACCAATGACTTGGATACCATCTAATACCGTTTTCACAATGCTGAGGTCCATCATTTCAGAAGGAAGACCAACTGCGATCACGCGGCCACCTGCACGAACAGAATCTACTGCTTGGTTGAAAGCTACTTTAGAAACAGCTGTTACGACAGCAGAGTGAGCTCCACCATTTGTTTTTTCTTTGATTAATCCTGGGACATCTTCAACTTCGCGACCGTTGATGACAAAGTCTGCACCAACTTCTTTTGCCAATTCTAGTTTATCATTGTTGATATCGACAGCGATGACATGTGCGTTGAAGACTTTCTTAGCATATTGAACAGCCAAGTTTCCTAGTCCACCAGCTCCATAGATAACGATCCATTGTCCTGGTTCAGCTTTGGCTTCTTTGATGGCTTTGTAAGTGGTAACACCTGCACACGTAATAGAAGAAGCTTGGGCTGGATCTAATCCTTCCGGTACTTTCACTGCGTAATCTGCAGTAACGATACATTGTTCAGCCATTCCTCCATCAACAGAGTAGCCAGCATTTTTTACAGTACGGCAAAGGGTTTCACGACCAGTTGTACAGTATTCGCAAGTTCCACATCCTTCGAAGAACCATGCAACACTGACACGATCCCCAACTTTTAGGCTCTTAACATCTGGAGCAACTTCTTTAACAATACCGATTCCTTCGTGTCCAAGAACACGGCCTGGAACTTTACCGAAGTCTCCGTGAGCAACGTGCAAGTCAGTGTGGCAGACACCACAGTATTCGATTTGAACAAGAGCTTCCCCTGTTTCAAGTGGACGTACGTCTTTGTTTGCAACGATTTCAACACCAGTACCTTCTGGATTTACAACAACAGCTTTCATTTTGTTCCTCCTTAAGTGAACGAGAAGCGATTTAGTTTTTTGAAAGCGCTTCTTTAATAACTATGTTAATAATATCACAAACCAGATGGCAAGGCAATGAAAAAAATGTAAAAATAGGAAGGTATTGATTAACCGATTAAGGATTTGGCGCAGAAAAAGACATGAGGGGATAACTCATGTCTGTTAGTTTTATAAGAATAATTGAATGAGTTGACGCGCGACACCATCTTCGTTATTCGTGAAATCTGTGACGGAGTCTGCATAAGGGAGAAGGACGGAGCTGGCATTTTTCATGGCGTATCCATGACCAGCGAGAGCTAGCATGTCGGTATCGTTGTGCTCGTCTCCAAAGGCAATCAAATCCTTCTGATCCATATTGAGTTTATCTAGAAGGTAGGTAAGAGCAGATGCTTTGGTCACATTTTTGGGATTGCATTCCAGAATATTTAAGGGACCACCCCAAGTATTGATAGACAGATTGTAGTCATAATGACGATTCATTTCATCTGCCAGAGCATATTTGTCTTCCGCTTTCGTTTGAAAGAGGATACAGTTTGGGTCGCTCGTTACCCGCTCGGGATTGAATTGATTTTCTGGTTGGAAAGATTCAATACCGAATAATTTAGGGTCTGCAACGTGCTCATTTGGATCGGTAATAAAGAATTTATTGCGGTATTCGCCTGCTATAAAGTCCGCTTGGATAGTGTCTCGGTTAGCGACCATATCTAGCAGGTATTTTTTATCTAAAGTCAAGCATTGTTCATCCGACCATTTTTTCTCAGGTAGATGCGTAAGGGAGCCGTTAAAATTGATCATCGGAGTATCTAGCTCTAGTTGTTTGTAATAGGTATGTGCCATACGGTAGGGGCGGCCTGTTGTAATAATGACTTTATGACCAAGAGCACTAATTTTTTTAATGGTCTCAATGGTAAAGTCGCTCAATTTGCTTTCGGAATTTAAGAGGGTACCGTCTAGATCTAGAGCGATCATCTTTTTATGCATATTTCAGTTCCTTTCGAGAAGAATGAGACCATTATATCAGAAAAATCGGAAAAGCGCTCAAAAATCGAGAAGAGAAGTAGGATTTCTTGAAAGGCGAAAGATCTTTTGGTAAAATAGAAATAACGTTCGCAAATTGATTGGGAGCGAGAATGATGAAAAAGGAGTTTATTCTGAAATGGATAAGTTTTTTAAACTTTCAGAACATGGAACCACTGTTCGAACAGAGGTTCTTGCTGGTTTGACAACCTTTTTTGCGATGAGTTATATCCTCTTCGTAAACCCTCAAATGTTGTCACAAACAGGTATGCCAGCTCAAGGAGTCTTCCTTGCAACGATTATTGGATCCGTTGTCGGGACCTTGATGATGGCTTTTTATGCCAATTTACCTTATGCACAAGCACCTGGGATGGGCTTGAATGCCTTCTTTACCTTTACCGTTGTATTTGGTATGGGCTACTCATGGCAGGAAGCTTTGGGGATGGTCTTCATTTGTGGAGTGATTTCATTGATTATCACATTGACAAATGTTCGGAAGATGATCATCGAATCGATTCCGACAGCTCTTCGCTCTGCTATTTCAGCGGGGATCGGGATTTTCTTGGCCTATGTTGGAATTAAGAATGCAGGATTTTTGAAATTCACGATTGACCCTCATACCTATACAGTGGTCGGAGAAGGAGCAGATAAGGCGAATGCAACGATCTCAGCCAATGCATCTGCTGTTCCTGGATTGGTTGATTTTAACAATCCAGCTGTCCTCTTGGCTCTTGTTGGTCTTGCGATTACTATTTTCTTTGTTGTCAAAGGGATTAAAGGTGGGATTATCCTTTCCATCTTAGCAACGACTGTTCTTGGAATTCTCATCCATGTTGTTGATATCACTAAAATTGACTTTGCAAGTAACCATCTAGGAGCTGCCTTTAATGATTTAGGCACGATCTTTGGTCAAGCTTTAGGATCGAAAGGATTGGGTTCTTTGATTTCCAATACGTCTCGTTTGCCTGAGACCTTAATGGCCATCTTAGCCTTCTCCTTGACGGATATTTTTGATACAATTGGAACTCTAATCGGTACGGGTGAAAAAGTTGGGATTGTTGCGACAAATGGGGAAAACCATCAATCAGCGAAATTAGATAAGGCCCTCTATTCAGACCTTGTAGCGACTTCAGTCGGAGCTATTGCAGGAACTTCAAACGTAACGACGTATGTTGAATCTGCAGCTGGTATTGGAGCTGGTGGACGCACTGGTTTGACAGCCTTGGTTGTAGCGATCTGTTTTGCTATTTCAAGTCTCTTTAGTCCGTTGTTGGCGATTGTACCGACCGCTGCCACAGCCCCAATTTTGATTGTTGTTGGGATCATGATGTTGAGTGGCTTGAAAAATATCCATTGGGAAGATATGTCAGAAGCAGTTCCTGCTTTCTTTACCTCTATCTTTATGGGCTTCAGCTACTCGATTACACAAGGGATCGCTGCTGGATTTATCACCTATAGCTTAGTGAAAGTGGTTAAAGGAGAAGCCAAAGAAGTGCACAGCATGATTTGGATCCTAGATGTTCTCTTTATTTTAAACTACGTTAGCATGGCCTTGAATTAAGTATCAGAAAAGTGCCAAAAAGGAATGGGAGTTGTCTCCCATTCCTTTCAGATTGAAGACAAAGTTATACCAAAAACATTCCTTAGGTGAGTACGGACGTCAGCGAACTTCTTCGAAGTTCCATGACTAATTATTGAGCCTAAGGTCTCAATAATTCTGAGTGCCTGAAACGTTATTGTTTCAGGCACTTTTCTCACAGCGGAAAGTTTCAGTGTTTTCTTAAATCGATTTAAAAATTGGAACTCAAATTTATTTTTTTTTGCGGAATCACTTAACTTATTTTACTTTAAAATAGTTTGTCT
>NZ_KV812792.1:18333-70316 GCF_001813505.1 Streptococcus sp. HMSC061E03 | reverse complement strand
TTAACTTATTTTACTTTAAAATAGTTTGTCTATCTATCTAAAAAGCAAACCTGAGTCGAACAATTTCTAAAAGAAAGAGCAGATTTTTAAAAAGTTTGGTATAATAGAGAAATGATTAGTCACAATGAAACGGAGCTGATCGCTCTAGGAAAACAGCTAGGAAAACTCTTAGAAAAGCAAGACGTGATCATTTTATCAGGTGATCTAGGAGCAGGAAAAACGACCTTTACCAAAGGAATTGCAAAGGGGTTAGGGATTGATCAGATGATTAAAAGCCCGACCTATACCATTGTTCGTGAATACGAAGGTCGCTTGCCTTTATACCATTTGGATGTTTACCGGATTGGGAATGATCCAGATTCTATTGATTTAGATGATTTTCTATTTGGAGATGGTGCTACCATTATTGAATGGGGAGAGCTGATTGAGCCGAGTCTTTCGGATGCTTATCTAAAAATTTTTATCCGAAAATTAGAAGATGGGCGAGAGTTAGCTTTTCAAGCTCATGGAGCGCGTGCAGAAGCTTTACTAGCATCCTTTGAGCAGGTGGAAAAAACCGATGACTAAGGAAAAGGAAGTGACAGTAGAAATTCGGCAAGCTGACAGTGCAGACGCGGCTCTTGTCGTTGATTTCTTAAATCAAGTTGGGAAAGAGTCAGATTACATGACGCTAGATGAAGCTGGAATTGGCATGTCTCCAGCAGACATGGAGCAATTTCTGATGGTGCAAGAGATGGCGGAAAACAGGATTTGCCTCTTGCTATTTCTAGATCAGGAACTGGCAGCTTTGTTAAATATCACTGCAGCTTCTCAACGGTCCATTCAGCATATTGGTGATGTCTTTATTGTGGTTCAAAAAGCTTATTGGAATCAAGGACTTGGACAGATCTTGTTGGAAGAAGGGATCGAGTGGGCGCACTCGACCGGTGTTCTTCGCAAACTAGTCTTGAATGTCCAAGTGCGCAATGAACGGGCGGTTCACCTGTATAAAAAGTTAGGTTTTGAGATCGAAGGTTGCCAAGCTCGTGGAGCTTGTTCAGCTGAAGGAGAATTCTTAGATGTTTACCTTATGGGGAAACTGATAGATTAGAGAGAGATTCTATATGGTTAAAAAAATTATTTTAATGTTTTTGAGCTTATTGACGGTAACAGTGATTGGGATTGGGGCTTATGGCCTTACCATCCTAAACCAAACGACTGGGACTCTCAGTAAGACCTATAAAGGCTTTGGAAATGAGACCAATGTCATTGCAGAAAACAAGCCGATGACCATCCTTTTGATGGGGGTTGATACAGGTAGCGGTTCTCGGGAAGATCCTTGGGCCGGAAATAGTGATACTATGATTTTGGTGACTGTTAATCCTCAAACAAAAGAAACAACCATGACTAGCTTGGAAAGAGATATCCTAACCAATATTACTTCAGATGGCGAAACGGTCCAAGCAAAATTGAATTCGGCTTATGCTCAAGGTGGTGCCAAGTTAGCCATTAAGACCATTCAAGATCTTTTGAATATCCATATTGACCGCTATGTCATGATCAATATGAAGGGGCTGGTTCAATTAGTGGATAAGGTTGGTGGCATCACAGTCAACAATCCATTTGACTTCGATATCTCGATCGAGGAAAATGAGCCAGAATATACGGCTAAGATCGCACCAGGACGTCAGGAGATTAATGGGGACCAAGCTCTCGTTTATTCACGCATGCGCTACCAAGACCCAGAAGGAGACTACGGACGTCAAAAACGCCAACGTGAAGTGATCAAAAAGATTGTTGAGAAAGTTTTAAGCCTCAATAGTTTGAGTCACTACAAAGGAATCATTGAGTCTGTTAGTGACAATATGCAAACCAACATAGCGCTTGACAGTAATAGTCTTCTTCAATTGTTAGGATATAAAGATGCCCTTTCAACGATTCATCAGTACCAGCTGAAAGGAGAAGATGCCACCTTAGCAGATGGCGGAAGTTATCAGATTGTCACTTCAAAACATCTCTTGAAAATTCAAAATATCATCCGCAAAGCTTTGGGGATGAAAGAAATTAAAACATTGAAAACCAATGCTTACCTATTAGATGGAGATGAAGAGTT
The DNA here is from genome assembly GCF_001813505.1 of Streptococcus sp. HMSC061E03. Classification (NCBI taxonomy): domain Bacteria; kingdom Bacillati; phylum Bacillota; class Bacilli; order Lactobacillales; family Streptococcaceae; genus Streptococcus; species Streptococcus sp. HMSC061E03. The sequence continues at coordinate 68,224 of NZ_KV812792.1, read as the reverse complement.
GAAGAATACTTCTTCTCAAACTGAAAATCCAGCTCCAGCATCTGGGGAAGCACCTGTTTACCAAGAGTTTAATCAATTACCAGTTGTACCATCAACCCAGGATACGGGAGTGGTGACGCCTCAAAGTTCTGTTGCACCAGTGACACCAGTTGCTCCTGCAGCTACAGAGTCGAGCAGTGTGACACCTACGGTACCTTCAGAATAAGAAAAAAACGATTGAGTTTTCTCAATCGTTTTTATTTGGTTGCCAGATGTCTTGAATTTCTTTTAGAGAGGCTGTTGCTTGTTGACTAAATAGTTTGGTCTTGTATTGGAAATCCGTTACCAATTCTTGAAGATTGGTCTTTTGGTCTTGGATAATATCCAGATTGCGTTGGATTTTTGCTAGGTTATCTTGAATTCCCTTGACCAATTGGCTGGATTCAGTCACCTCTGTTTTAATTTCTTTGCGGTTTTTTACTAGGTGGTAGCTAATGCTAGCTCCTGTTGCAAACCAAAAGAGATTTTTGAGTTTCATATGGCCTCCTTTTTAACTGTTTTTGATGGTTTCTGCGAGAACTGCTAGTTGTTCAAAATTAGGCTCGTGTTCAGTAAATGAAATGGCAAGCTCATCTTGATCGGAATAGCGAGGGATAATGTGGACATGTGTGTGAAATACGGTTTGTCCAGAAACTTCTTCCATGTTGCTGATGATATTCATTCCCTTAGCTTGGGTAGCAGCTTCTACTTTTTTAGCAACTTTAGAAACACGTGCAAATAGTTGAGCTGTGGCGGTTTCGTCCATCTCTAAGAGGTTGCGAGCGTGTTTTTTTGGAACCACTAACGTATGACCTGGTGTAACCTGAGAGATGTCCAAAAATGCGAGGACTTCCTCGTCCTCATAGACTTTGGAGGAAGGAATGTCGCCAGCTATAATCTTACAAAAAATACAATCGTCAACCATAAATACACCTCATTTAGACTAAATTTTGTTATAATATAAGAACATTATACCAGAAATCGGAGAAAATATGTTAGAAATCAACAAGTTGACAGGGGGCTATGTCAACATCCCTGTCCTGAAAGAGGTGAGTTTTTCAGTTCCGGATGGCCAACTGATTGGTTTGATTGGACTTAATGGAGCTGGGAAGTCAACCACGATTAATGAAATTATTGGTCTCCTGCATCCTTATGCTGGTGAAGTACGGATTGACGGCTTGAGTCTGCCAGAAGCTCCAACGGAATACCGCAAGAAAATTGGTTATATTCCAGAAACCCCTAGTCTATATGAAGAATTAACCTTGAGAGAGCATATCGAGACCGTAGCTATGGCCTATGATTTAGACATGGAGCAGGTCATGGTGCGCGTCCAGCCTTTGTTGGAACGATTTCGTTTGGCTGAAAAATTAGATTGGTTCCCGACCCAGTTTTCAAAAGGGATGAAGCAAAAGGTCATGATTATTTGCGCCTATGCAGTGGATCCAAGTCTTTATATTGTCGATGAACCCTTTTTGGGATTGGATCCTGTTGCAATTGCAGATTTGATTCAGTTATTGGCCGATGAGAAAGCAAAAGGAAAATCGATTTTGATGAGTACCCACGTACTGGATTCGGCTGAAAAGATGTGTGATGGTTTTGTGATCCTCCATAAAGGGCAGATCCGAGCAAAAGGGACCTTGGACGAGCTGCGTTCAACTTTTGGGGATGAGAAAGCAAGTCTAAATGATATCTACATGACCTTGACAGAAGAGGAAACAGCATGAAAGAGTTGATGAAAAAACGGCAAGAAACGTTTCGAACTCAATGTGTAAAATATAGCCGCTATGTTCTCAATGATCATTTCGTCCTCTTTATGCTGATTTTCATAGGATTTTTGGCGGTTCAATACAGCCAATTCTTACAAGATCTCCCCAAAGATACAAGCCTGATCCGCTGGAGTCTCATGATTGGTTTGCTCCTCTTGGTTCCGATAGGCTCTATTGCGACCTACTTAGAGAAGCCCGATGCTTTATTCCTTTTGGTAAAGGAAGAGGAAGTGAAACGTTATATCAAAGGGCAGGCCAAGAAGTCTTTTGTGTTTTGGTTTTTGATTCAAAGTTTTGTCCTTCTATTATTTGTGCCTCTTCTTCTGGCAACGGGGCTGGATAAACTTGCTATTGTAGCTTATATCCTTGTCTTAGGAGTGGCTAAAGGGGCTGTTTTTAGCTGGAAGGAAGCGCGCTTCTACCAGGATGGAAATTTGAATTGGAACTTGGCCATTGCTCGTGAGAATGCAAGGAAACAATTGATTCTTCGTTTCTTTGCCTTGTTTACAACGGTAAAAGGTATTTCCAACAGTGTCAAAAGAAGAGCTTACTTGGATGGTTTCTTAGGGCTTCTTCCCAAGACACATGGCAATACGTGGCTGCACTTATATATGCGCTCCTTCCTACGGAATGGAGATCTTTTCTCTATGACTCTACGACTCTTGGCTCTTTCCATTCTCGCTATCATCTTTATTCCCCAGCCTCTCGTAGTGATTGCGCTTGTAGCCTTGCTAAATTACTTAATTATTTTTCAATTACTGGGGCTTTACAGTGCTTTTGATTACCAACCCTTGACCCTCCTTTTTCCGATGAAAAAGGGCAGTAAAAAGGCAGGGTTGAACAAAACGATTCAGCTGGTCATGGGGATGATAACGGTGATAGAAGGGGGAATTGGCCTGGTCTTTATTTCAGATAAAGTCCTGTTGTTAGGCTTATTCGCTTATACAGTTGCTTTAATCCTACTCTATCTTCCATTTAAGATGGCGCGCTTGGTTGACGAAAATCGTTAAAATTAGTAAAATAGATTGGAAACTTTTTACGGAGGAAAAGATGGACTCGAATGAAAAAGAGCTAAGCCTCACCCCAATTCCTGGGAAGAGTGGGAAGGCCTACATGGGGACCTACCCAGATGGTGGGCGCGTTTTTGTAAAAATGAATACGACCCCAATCCTTGCGGGTCTAGCAAAAGAACAGATTGCTCCTCAATTATTATGGAGTCGACGATTGCCAGATGGAAATGTGATGAGTGCCCAAGAATGGTTGAATGGGGAAATTCTCACGCCAAATGGGATGTCAAAAAAACAAGTGGTCAATATTTTAACGAGATTGCACCGTTCTAGACCTTTGATGACCCAATTGAAAAAACTTGGCTATCCTGTGGAATCTCCATTAGAATTGCTCAATTCTTGGAGCAACCGGTTGCCAATTGCCCTACGTCAGAACCACTATATCCAATCAGTCGTAAAGAATTTACGTAAGACAGTGCCTGCCTTTCGGGAGGATTATGCGACGATCGTTCACGGGGATGTCCGGCATAGTAACTGGATTGAGACAGAGAGCGGCTTGATATATCTAGTCGATTGGGATTCCGTTCGTTTAACTGACAGGATGTTGGATGTGGCGCATATCTTGAGTCACTATATCCCAGATTCTAATTGGCGCGATTGGTTAGGTTATTATGGCTACAAGTACAATCAAAAGGTCTTTGACAAACTCTATTGGTTTGGTCAATATTCTTTCTTGTGCCAAATTGCTAAATACTATGAAAACAATGATTTAGAAAATGTCAATCGCGAGATCTATGCTCTGCGCAATTTCCGGTTGAAATATGGAAAGGAAATATGAGAGTTAGAAATCGCAAGGGAGCGACTGAATTATTAGAAGCGAACCCGCAATATGTGGTCCTAAATCCAGAAGATGCCAAGGGAAAGTGGCATGAGATTTTTGGAAATGACCATCCTATTCATATCGAAGTGGGTAGCGGAAAAGGGGCCTTTATTACTGGGATGGCCAAGGCCAATCCAGAGATCAACTACATCGGAATTGATATTCAAAAATCAGTCTTAAGTTATGCTTTAGATAAGGTCTTAGAAGCTGATGTTCCTAATATTAAATTACTTTGGGTAGATGGGGATAGCTTGACTAACTATTTTGAAGATGGAGAAATTGATCAGCTCTATCTGAATTTTTCAGATCCATGGCCAAAGAAACGTCATGAGAAGCGTCGCTTGACTTACAAGACCTTCCTAGACACCTTCAAGCAAATTCTTCCAGAACATGGGGAGATTCACTTTAAAACAGACAACCGAGGTTTGTTTGAATACAGTTTGGTGAGTTTTTCGCAATATGGAATGACTTTGAAGGGAGTCTGGTTAGACCTTCATGCTAGTGACTTTGAGGGCAATGTCATGACGGAATATGAGAAGAAGTTCTCAAGTAAAGGCCAGGTCATTTACCGTGTAGAAGCACAGTTTTAGCATATTCCTTGCAATCATTGGGAAATCGTGCTATAATACATTAAATGAATAGAAAAGGAGAGGCGGGGAAATATCTTCGCCTCTTATCTATGAGGAGGTGGCAACCATCGCAACGATTGTTGACTTAGTAACAGAAGTGATTCAGCCAGCTATAAAGGAACCATTTGAATTGGTTGATGTTGAATATGGCAAAATGGGTGGTGACTACGTCTTAAGCATTTTCGTAGACAAACCAGAAGGAATCACACTGAATGATACAGCGGATTTGACAGAAATCATCAGTCCGCTATTGGATCAAATCAAACCAGACCCATTTCCAGAACAGTACTTTTTAGAAGTCACCAGTCCTGGCTTGGAGAGACCTTTGAAAACCAAGGAAGCACTCGAGGGAGCTGTTGGTAAGTACGTCAATATCAGCTTGTACAAGGCTGTTGAAAAGCAAAAGGTCTTTGAGGGGAACCTGGTAGGTTTTGAAGAGGATGTTTTGACCATTGAATATATGGATAAAACACGAAAGAAAACAGTGGATATTCCTTATAACCTTGTGTCCAAAGCAAGGTTGGCTGTAAAATTGTAACAGAATGAAAGAAAGGATGCCTTTATAGAAGAGGCAAGAAAAACATGAGTAAAGAAATGCTAGAAGCCTTCCGCATTTTGGAAGAAGACAAAGGGATCAAAAAAGAAGATATCATCGAAGCAGTCACAGAATCATTGCGTTCAGCCTATCGCCGTCGTTATGGACAATCAGAAAGTGCAGCGATTGAATTCAATGAAAAAACTGGAGATTTCCGTGTTTATACGGTTCGTGAAGTGGTGGATGAAGTCTTTGATAGCCGTTTAGAAATCAGCTTGAAGGATGCCTTAGCCATTAGCTCTGCTTATGAGTTGGGTGACAAGATCAAATTTGAAGAAGCACCAGCTGAATTTGGTCGTGTAGCAGCTCAATCTGCCAAACAAACCATCATGGAAAAAATGCGGAAGCAAACGCGCACCATCACCTATAATACTTATAAAGAACATGAAAATGAAATCATGAGTGGAACGGTGGAGCGCTTTGACAATCGATTTATCTATGTCAATCTTGGTTCAATCGAAGCACAATTGTCTAAGCAAGACCAAATTCCAGGAGAAGTGTTCCAATCTCATGATCGAATTGAAGTATTTGTCTACAAGGTAGAAGATAATCCACGTGGTGTCAATGTCTTTGTTAGTCGAAGCCACCCTGAAATGATCAAACGTTTGATGGAACAGGAAATTCCTGAAGTCTATGATGGAACTGTTGAGATTATGAGTGTAGCGCGTGAAGCTGGAGATCGTACAAAAGTTGCGGTTCGTAGCCATAACCCAAACGTAGATGCGATTGGGACTATCGTTGGTCGTGGTGGATCGAATATTAAAAAGATTACCAGCAAGTTCCACCCAGCTCGATACGATCAAAAATTAGACCGTATGGTTCCGACAGAAGAAAATATCGATGTCATCGAATGGGTTCCAGATCCAGCTGAATTTATCTACAATGCGATCGCTCCTGCAGAAGTGGACCAAGTTATTTTTGATGATGAAGATAGCAAACATGCTCTCGTTGTGGTCCCAGACAACAAATTATCTCTTGCCATTGGTCGTCGTGGTCAAAACGTTCGTTTAGCAGCTCATTTGACTGGTTACCGCATCGATATCAAATCTGCTAGTGAGTTCGAAGAAATGGAAGCAGCTCAGGAAACTTTTGAAGACCAAGTAGAAAGTGACGAAGAGCAAGTCGATTAAGAGAGGGAGGGAAAATGGTAAAAACAAGAAAAATCCCTTTAAGAAAATCTGTCGTTTCAAATGAAATTATTGATAAGCGCGATTTGCTCCGCATTGTCAAAAATAAAGAAGGACAAGTCTTTATCGATCCAACTGGCAAAGCCAATGGTCGAGGTGCTTACATCAAGCTAGACAATGAAGAAGCGGCACTTGCTAAGAAAAAGAAAGTTTTTAATCGTAGCTTTAATATGGAAGTGGAAGAAGCTTTCTATGATGAATTGATCGCTTATGTAGATCATAAGGTGAAGAGAAGAGAGTTAGGCCTTGAATAAGCAAAAGATAAGTAATTTGTTGGGTTTGGCGCAAAGAGCAGGAAAACTCATTTCTGGAGAAGAACTCGTGATCAAAGCAATCCAGGAAGAAAAAGCAAAATTAGTTTTTCTGGCAAATGATGCAGCTAGTAACCTGACAAAAAAGGTGACAGATAAGGGTCACTATTATGAGGTTCAAGTATCTACCGTGTTTTCAACACTAGAATTAAGCACTGCAATTGGACGTTCTCGTAAGGTCGTCGCTGTTGTAGATGCTGGATTTTCAAAGAAAATGAGGTCTCTTATGGAATAGAAGAGGAGGACAGCAATTGTCTAAGAAAAGATTATACGAAATTGCCAAAGAATTGGGCAAGGAAAGTAAAGAAGTCGTCACTCGTGCGAAAGAATTAGGTTTTGACGTCAAGAGTCATGCATCTAGTGTCGATACTGATGTTGCTGAAAAGTTGATCAAGAGCTTTGCAGCGAAAAAAGAAACAGTCGAAAAGAAAGTAGCAGAAGTGGCTGCCAAGACAACGGCTGTCGCAGAGAAAAAAGAAGCAGCGCCTGTCAAAAAAGAAGGAGCAACTGAGACAAAATCAGTAACGCCAGCTGCTAAACCAAAGAGTCGTAACTTTAAAGCGGAACGAGAAGCGCGTGCAAAAGAACAGGCTGAACGTAGGAAACAACAAGACAATCGTCCAAAACGTGATCGCAAAGATAATCAGCGTCATGGTGACAACCGAAATCAACGACCACAAGAGAGAAATGAACAACGAAATCAAGGTTCTGAGCGTCGCAATAACCGACCAGATCAAAGACGTGGTGCACAGCCCCAAGTGGCACCAAAAGTTGATTTCAAAGCGCGTGCAGCAGCACTGAAAGCTGAACAAAATGCTGAGTACGCACGTGGAAGTGAAGATCGCTACAAACAACAAGCTGCAAAAGCAGAACAAGAACGTCAACAGCGCCGGAAACGGGTAGAAGCACCAGAAGTGAAAGCACCTGTACAGGAGCCAGCTGTTGAGAACCATACAAAACCAGCTGTTGCTGCTGCTCCAGCTCAAGTCGATACACGTCGGAAGAAACAAGCGCGACCAGATAAGAAACGCGATGATTTTGATCGTGAAGAAGATGGTCCAAGAAAACAACAAAGGAATCGAAATAGTCAAAATCAAGTGAGAAATCAGAGAAATAGTAACTGGAATAACAATAAGAAAAATAAAAAAGGAAAGAACAACCGTAATGATGCTCCAAAACCAGTAACAGAGCGTAAATTCCATGAATTACCAAGTGAATTTGAGTATACGGATGGAATGACGGTTGCCGAAATCGCAAAACGCATCAAGCGTGAACCGGCTGAAATCGTCAAGAAACTCTTTATGATGGGAGTCATGGCGACTCAAAATCAATCGCTGGATGGAGATACGATTGAACTCTTGATGGTGGATTATGGAATTGAAGCCAAGAAAAAGGTTGAAGTGGACAATGCCGATATCGAACGCTTCTTCGTTGAAGATGGTTATTTGAATCCAGATGAGTTGGTAGAGCGTCCACCAGTTGTCACCATCATGGGACACGTTGACCACGGGAAGACTACCCTTTTGGATACCCTTCGTAATTCACGTGTAGCAACAGGTGAAGCGGGAGGAATCACTCAGCACATCGGGGCTTATCAAATCGTGGAAAATGGCAAGAAGATTACCTTCTTGGATACACCTGGACACGCGGCCTTTACTTCTATGCGGGCGCGTGGTGCATCTGTTACCGATATTACCATCTTGGTTGTAGCAGCAGATGACGGGGTGATGCCACAGACCATCGAAGCCATCAACCACTCAAAAGCTGCCAATGTTCCAATCATTGTGGCCATCAACAAGATCGATAAACCAGGAGCTAATCCAGAGCGTGTCATCGGTGAATTGGCAGAGCATGGAGTTATGTCAACAGCTTGGGGTGGTGATTCTGAGTTTGTAGAAATCTCAGCTAAGTTCAACCAAAATATCGATGAACTCTTGGAAACGGTCCTTCTTGTGGCTGAAATCCAAGAACTCAAAGCAGATCCAACTGTTCGTGCCATCGGTACTGTTATCGAAGCACGTTTGGATAAAGGAAAAGGTGCGGTGGCAACCCTCCTTGTTCAACAAGGTACCTTGAATGTCCAAGACCCAATCGTTGTCGGAAATACCTTTGGACGTGTCCGTGCCATGACCAATGACCTTGGACGTCGTGTGAAGGTTGCAGGACCATCTACTCCGGTTTCTATCACTGGTTTGAACGAAGCGCCAATGGCGGGTGACCACTTCGCGGTTTACGAAGATGAAAAATCTGCGCGTGCGGCGGGTGAAGAACGTGCCAAACGTGCTCTGATGAAACAACGTCAAGCAACCAACCGCGTCAGCCTTGAAAATCTCTTTGATACCTTGAAGGCTGGGGAAGTGAAATCTGTTAATGTCATCATTAAAGCCGATGTACAAGGTTCGGTTGAAGCCCTTGCTGCTTCCCTTCAAAAGATTGAAGTAGAAGGTGTGAAAGTGACCATCGTTCACTCAGCAGTTGGTGCCATCAACGAATCAGACGTGACCCTTGCAGAAGCTTCAAATGCCTTCATCATCGGATTTAACGTCCGCCCTACGCCACAAGCACGTCAACAAGCTGAAGCTGATGAGGTAGAAATCCGTCTTCACTCAATTATCTACAAAGTGATTGAAGAAATGGAAGATGCCATGAAGGGTATGTTGGATCCTGAGTTCGAAGAGAAAGTCATCGGGGAAGCAGTTATTCGTGAAACCTTTAAGGTCTCTAAAGTGGGTACCATCGGTGGATTTATGGTCCTCAGTGGTAAGGTCACTCGTGATTCCAAGGTTCGTGTCATTCGTGACGGTGTCGTGATATATGACGGTGCTCTTGCAAGCTTGAAACACTTCAAAGATGATGTCAAAGAAGTGACAAATGGTCGTGAAGGTGGATTGATGATTGAAGGCTACAATGATATCAAGACAGACGATACCATTGAAGCCTACATCATGGAAGAAATTAAAAAATAAGAGGCTGACTAGGAAAAAAGAGGAATTTTCTCTGATTTCCTAGTTTTTAAACACAAAGCAGAAAGGAGTTCCTATGGCAAGTCATTTTCGGACAGATCGAGTAGGGATGGAAATCAAGCGTGAAGTCAATGAGATTTTACAAAAGAAAGTCCGTGACCCGCGTGTTCAAGGCGTTACTATTACGGATGTTCAAATGCTAGGTGATTTGTCTATGGCCAAAGTGTATTATTCAATTATGAGTGATTTGGCTTCAGACAATCAAAAGGCTCAGACAGGCCTTGAAAAAGCAACAGGAACCATCAAGCGTGAATTAGGTCGGAATTTGAAACTGTACAAGATTCCGGATCTTACTTTTGTCAAAGACGAGTCTATCGAATACGGTAACAAGATCGATGAGATGTTACGCAATTTGAACAAAGACTAGAGAGGTTGGAAATTTTCCACGCCCAGATTGAAAGACAAAGTCTTCTTAGAAACTTTCCTTAGGTGAGTACGGACGTCAGCGAACTTCTTCGAAGTTCCATGACTAATTATTGAGCCTAAGGTCTCAATAATTCCGAGTACCTGAAACTATTAAGTTTCAGGTACTTTTCTCACGACGAAAAGTTTCAGTAGATGATTGAATCACTCTAACGAGTAACATTTCTTTTTATAGAATTTATTAGATTTATAAAAAAGAATAGTTTGTCTACAGTCTCGGGTTGGAAATTTTCCACCCTCTTTTTTTGGCTCTTAAAACGAGGAAAATAAAACAGAAGGAAAAACGGTTTCAAAAAATAATAGAAATTTACAGAAATCTCTTGTGTGATTGGAAATTATCCTTTACAATAGGAGAGGAGTTTTATTTCTGATCTCAAATTTGGAGGAATGAACATGTCGATTAACTGGCAGGAAATTGTATTTAACTTTTTGGGAGGCCTGGGGCTCTTTCTCTATAGTATTAAAACCATGGGAGAAGGCTTGCAACAGGCTGCAGGAGATCGACTTCGATACTATATTGATAAATATACGAGTAATCCCTTTCTAGGGGTTCTAGTAGGGATTGGGATGACTGCCTTGATTCAGTCGAGTTCAGGGGTTACAGTGATTACGGTCGGTCTGGTGAGTGCAGGACTTCTAACCCTCCGTCAAGCTATTGGTATTGTTATGGGGGCCAATATTGGAACGACTATTACCTCCTTTATCATTGGTTTTAAATTAGGAGACTACGCTCTTCCCATGCTCTTTATCGGAGCGGTTTGTCTCTTCTTTACCAAAAATCGTTTGGTTAATAATGTTGGACGAATCGTTTTTGGTGTCGGTGGTATCTTCTTTGCCCTCAACTTGATGAGTGGGGCTATGGAACCTCTTAAAGATTTGCAAGTCTTTCGTGACTATATGGTGCAGTTAAGTAAAAGTCCTATCTTGGGTGTCTTTGTTGGATCAGGCTTAACACTTTTGATTCAGGCCTCTTCTGCAACCATTGGTATCTTGCAAAATCTCTATGCTAGTCATTTGATTGACCTGAAAGGAGCCCTCCCAGTTCTCTTTGGTGATAATATCGGAACGACCATTACAGCTATCATTGCTTCCTTGGGAGCTAATATTGCGGCCAAACGTGTGGCAGGTGCCCATGTAGCCTTTAATGTTATCGGAACCATTATCTGTCTTGTCTTCCTTGTTCCGTTTACCTCTTTGATTCAATGGTTTGAAACGACTCTTCATTTATCCCCAGAAATGACCATAGCCTTTGCTCACGGAACCTTTAATATAACCAATACCATCATCCAGTTCCCATTCATTGGAGCTTTGGCATACTTTGTGACCAAGCTGATTCCTGGTGAGGATGAGGTTGTCAAATATGAACCGCTCTACTTGGATGAAAACTTGATCACCCAAGCGCCTTCGATTGCTCTTGGAAATGCGAAAAAAGAGTTGCTTCATTTAGGTGGATATGCAGACAAAGCTTTTAATCTTTCTTATGATTATATTGTTCATCAAAATGAGAAAACAGCTGAAAAGGGTCATAAGACAGAAGAAGCCATCAATACCATTGATGATGATTTGACTCGCTACCTGATTCGTTTGTCAAGTGAAGCCTTGAGTCCGAGAGAAAGTGAAGTTCTCACCAATATCTTGGATTCTTCACGGGATTTGGAGCGGATTGGAGATCACGCGGAAGCCTTGATCAATCTGACCGATTATTTAATTCGTAAGAAAGTGGTCTTTTCAGAAGCGGCCTTGGCTGAATTGGAAGATATTTACAACCAAACCCATCAATTTGTAGAGGATGCCTTAAAAGCTGTTGAGAACAATGATGTGAGTCTTGCAAACCAATTGGTAGCACGTCACGAGGCAATTGAAAAGTTGGAGAAAAGACTTCGGAAAACCCATATTCGTCGTTTGAACCAAGGCGAATGTACACCTCAAGCCGGAGTAAACTTTATTGATATCATTTCTCACTATACACGTGTTGCAGACCATGCCATGAATCTCGCTGAAAAAGTACAAATCGAGCAAATTTAAGGAACGTCAAACAGAGTAAGTAGGAAGCTTACTCTGTTTTTTGTTGGATTCTATTCAAAAATAGGTCTAGACCATTTACAAATGGAAGTGAAAGCGTTATAATATGTATGAATATAAATGGAACACAGTTCCTACAATGGAAAGGACGATTTTATGTCTACATATATTAAAGCAGATCAATTTTATTATCCACATGGGGTTCGCCGCGGAGGCTATTTGGAGCTTGTTGATGGCAAGTTTGGAAAACATGTGGAAAGCTTACCAGAAGGTGCGGATGTGCTGGATTATTCTGGTTACAGCATTGCGCCTGGCCTCGTAGATACCCATATTCACGGATTTGGTGGGGTAGATGTGATGGATAATAATATCGAAGGCACTCTCCATACCATGAGTGAAGGGCTCTTGAGTACAGGGGTTACGAGCTTTTTGCCTACGACCCTTACTTCCTCTTACGAACAACTTTTGGCAGTAACTGAAAATATCGGTGCACGATACAAAGAAGCAACAGGAGCTAAGATTCGCGGGATTTATTTTGAAGGACCTTATTTTACAGAAAAATACAAGGGAGCTCAAAACCCATCTTATATGAAGGATCCAAGTATGGAAGAATTCCGGGCTTGGCAAAAAGCTGCCAATGGTCTGTTGAATAAGATTGCCCTTGCTCCCGAGCGTGAAGGGGTGGAAGAATTTGTTCGGACCATTACAGGAGAAGGGGTGACAGTCGCTTTGGGACACTCCAATGCTACTTTTGAAGAAGCTAAAAAAGCGGTTGATGCAGGTGCGAGTGTCTGGGTGCATGCCTACAATGGTATGCGTGGTTTGACGCACCGTGAACTCGGTATGGTTGGTGCCATGTATGAGTTGCCTCATACCACAGCAGAGTTGATCTGTGATGGCCATCACGTTGATCCGCTAGCATGTGATATCCTGATGAAACAAAAAGGAAAAGAAAATGTTGCCTTGATTACTGACTGTATGACAGCTGGGGGATTAGAAGACGGGGATTATATGCTTGGGGAATTCCCAGTCGTGGTTGCTGAAGGGACTGCTCGCTTGAAATCAACTGGTAATCTAGCTGGCTCAATCTTGAAATTGAAAGATGGATTAAAAAATGTTGTAGAGTGGGGGATTGCTAACCCTTACGAAGCAGTGATGATGGCCAGCCTCAATCCGGCAAAATCAGTCCATATTGATGATGTTTGTGGTCAAATTCGAGAAGGATATGACGCGGACTTCATCGTGCTTGATCAAAATTTGGATCTGGTTGCGACCTATCTCGATGGGGTCAAACGTTACCAAGCTACCAATTAGATTCAAGAATCGAAGATAGAATACTTCCTCTCTAAGTCATACCTAGAGAGGTTTTTGTTTACCGATGGTAGTGCAATTTTGTGAATGCTGTCTTTTCATGCTATAATGGGAATTGAAATGTGAGGTAGCTTATGAAGGCAATTGATATACGTTTTTTATTGATGGGAATTTTTTTCTTGCTCTATGGGATTGTAAGAAAAAATATCTTTATTGTGATTGTTGGTGGGGCATTTTTACTCTATAGTTTTTATAGCAAGAAGATGGAGCCAACCAAGAAGAATATTTTTAAGCCAGAGCTCAAGCTTCGAGGGCCTAAGAAACCGAAATCGAAGAAAGGAAAGAAAAAATGAACAATTATCGTTTAAATAATGGGGTGGAGATTCCTGTATTAGGATTTGGAACCTGGAAAGCAGCAGATGGAGAAGAAGCCTATCAAGCTGTCTTAGCTGCTTTAAAAGCAGGTTACCGCCATATCGATACAGCTGCGATTTATCAGAATGAAGAGAGTGTGGGTCGGGCCATTAAAGACAGTGGTCTTGCGCGCGAAGACCTGTTTATTACCACCAAACTTTGGAATACTCATCACACCTATGAAGACGCTCAAGCTGCTTTGGAAGAGTCTCTTGAGAAACTAGGCTTGGACTATGTAGATCTTTATTTGATTCATTGGCCAAATCCAAAACCTCTTCGAGAAAATGATGCTTGGAAACAACGAAATGCTGAGGTTTGGCGGGCAATGGAAGATATGCTAGCTGCTGGCAAGGTTCGGGCTATTGGCATTAGCAATTTTCTTCCTCATCATTTGGAAGCGCTCCTTGAAACAGCTCGGGTCATCCCAGCTGTGAACCAAATTCGTCTAGCACCTGGGGTTTACCAAAGCGAAGCCATTGCTGTAAGTCGCAAGCATGGTATCTTACTAGAGGCTTGGGGACCTTTTGGCCAAGGGGAGTTGTTCCAAAATGAACAAGTAAAAGAAATGGCTGCCAAATATGGAAAGACCGTTGCTCAACTAGCCTTGGCTTGGAGTTTACAAGAAGGCTTCCTTCCATTGCCAAAATCGGTTACGCCTGAGCGGATTGCGAGTAATCTAAATTGCTTTGATTTTGAATTGGCGGCAGATGATGTGGAACTCCTGCGCCATCTTCCGGTTGAAGCAGGTGCACCAGATCCGGACACCAAAGATTTTTAAAAGAGAATTTCTATTCATTAATGAAAACCGAGGACAGTTTCGTTCTCGGTTTTTAAAAACCTTTCAATGATTAAATAATTTTAAAACTCCAACAAAAACAGATGTTCTATAATACTTTCCCATTCTAATTTACAATTTTCCGAACGAAAATAAATTAATAGCTAGTAATATTCGTGAATGTTACATTTGTGTTACAATTTGTTTTTTGAATGAATTTTCAGATAATTTTGCGTTATAATAGTTACTATTAAAATAAAAGGGGAGTTTCTATGAATAGACAAGAACGTTTTTCATTAAGAAAATACAAATTTGGTGTAGCCTCAGTTTTATTAGGGGCTGTTTTGGTATTTGGATCTGCACAAGCGAGTGCAGAAGAACAAGCGGCCAGCCAAACGAGTGCTGGAACACAGCTTGTAGCCACTACTCAACAGGCACCTGCTGAAGAAGAGCATTCACAAGCAACAGAAGCAAGTACAGCAGTTGCTAGTGAGAAAGTAGAAGTTGCAAAAGAAGTAACAGTTGCTGAAAAGACAACGAATACAACAGAAGCAGCTCTTATTGAAAAAACAGAAGCTCCGAAAGAAGCAGCTGCTGTTCCAGAAACAAAACCGGAAGTAGCAGAAAAACCTGTAGAAAAAGCAACAGAAGTGGCTTCTGCGACAAGTTCAGAAACAACGAATCGCCATGAGGCAGCTGAAAAACCTCAAAGCATCGAAAGTGACGAAATTATTACTGTTCCCCAAACCTGGAAGCAAGGCTATAAAGGGGAAGGGATGGTTGTTGCCGTTATCGACTCTGGCTTGGATGTGAACCACGAGGTTCTTCGGATTACCGATCCTTCAAAAGCTAAGTTTAAAAACCAAGGAGAAATCGAAGCTGCTAAGAAAGCAGCAGGAATTGATTATGGTAAATGGTACAATGACAAAGTTGTATATGCCTATGACTACTTTGATGGTACCGACAATATCAAAGAGGCCGAAAGAGATTCTCATGGGATGCACGTTACTGGGATTGCAACAGGGAATCCTGATAAAGAAGCAGGAAACGGTGAAAAGATCTATGGTGTAGCACCAGAAGCGCAAGTTATGTTTATGCGTGTCTTTTCAGATCGTCAAAAAACAACAGGATCTGCTCTTTATGTAAAAGCAATTGATGATGCTGTAGCTCTTGGTGCAGATACTATCAACATGAGTCTTGGCTCTACGACTGGTTCTACGGTCAATGCGGATTCAGATATTGTAGATGCCATTAAACGAGCGCGCGCTAAAGGCGTATCTGTCTTAATTTCTGCAGGAAATAGCAATAGCTTTGGAAATGGTTACTCAAGACCTTCTGCTGAAAATCCAGATTATGGTTTGGTCGGAAATCCTTCAACAGTAGAGGACTCCATCTCTGTTGCTTCTATCAATAATAATGTTATTACGACAGAAGTGTTTGAAGTCAAAGGCCTTGAAGGCAATGCGGAATTAGATAACGGGAAGTTTGACTACAGTAAATCTGCAACAGATACAGACTTTGAAAAAGGCAAAGAATATGAGTATGTATCAGTTGGTCTTGGGAAAGAAGATGATTTCAAAGATCTAGATCTTACTGGTAAATTGGCGCTTATCCAACGTGGAGAAATTCCATTCTCAGAAAAAATTGCCAATGCCCTCCACCATGGTGCAGTAGGGGCCTTGGTTTACAATAATGTAGAAGGATCGAATCTTGGAATGGCAATTGATGGAGATGCTAAGAAAATTCCATCTGTCTTCATTTCAAAACGCTATGGGGAAGCTCTGAAAGCTGGATCTTACAAAGTTGTCTTTAACAATACCATGGCCAACCGTCCATCTCCAGAAGCAGACCAATTGTCTGATTTCTCAAGCTGGGGAGTGACAACCGATGGTCAATTGAAACCAGATGTCACAGCACCTGGTGGGAATATCTTCTCTTCTTTGAATGACAATACCTACGGGGATATGAGTGGTACTAGTATGGCCTCACCTCACGTAGCAGGTGTTGCAGCCTTGGTTAAAGAATACCTTGTGAAGAACCATCCAGAATTGACTCCTGAACAAGTTTCTGAAACAGTGAAAGCCTTGATCATGTCTACGGCTAAACCACACGTTAACAAAGAAACAGGTGCTTATACTTCTCCTCGTCAACAGGGAGCAGGGGTGGTTGATACGGCAGCTGCAGCCGTTTCAACAGACTTGTATGTCACTGGTGAAAACAACTACCCAAGTGTCACTCTTGGAAATGTTGGAGATAGCTTTACCTTTGATGTCACTGTCCACAATATTTCAGATACCGATCGTACCTTGAAAATGTTGGTGAATACTGATACAGATGAAGTGAAGGATGGTAAATTTACCCTCCGTCCACGTAAATTGACTGAAACAGCTTGGCCTGAAGTAACTGTGAAAGCTCATAGCTCTGAAACGGTTACAGTGAAAGTCGATACAAGTAAATTCACAGAAGAGTTGAGCAAAGAAATGCCGAACGGCTATTTCCTTGAAGGATTTGTTCGCTTTGTAGATCCGGCTGATGATGGGGATGTGGTCAGCTTGCCGTTTATGGGATTCAAGGGAGAATTCCAAAACCTTCCAGCTGTTGAAAAACCAATCTATGATTTGGTTCGCGAAGGAAAAGATGGCTTCTACTATCATGTTCCAAAAGATTTGAATATCTCCTCTAGTGCCAATGTTTCTGCGCTTGTTACCCTTCAAAATGATCTTCTCCTCACACAAGGAAAACGAGATGGTCGTCGGATGACAGTTCTTGGTATTGAAGAAAATGCGGAAGGTACACATTCTCTTCAATTAGATGAAAATGGAAATGTTCGCATCGCTATTTCGCCAAATGAAGATGGGAATAAAGACCTTGTTGAATACAAGACAGTCGCTCTTCGAAATATTGAAAACCTTCATGCAACGGTCTACGCAGCAAGCGATACGGAACATAAAAATCCATTGTGGGAAGGAACTCCATCTGACCATCGTAAGAACTTCTTCAACGGTGACCAAAAGAACCCACGCAGTTACACACTAGATAACACTGCTTGGAACGGTACCGATGCAAATGGGAAAGCAGTAGCAGATGGTGTATATGATTATGTCATTCGTTACACACCAATGGTTCCTGGAGCTGAGGAGCAATCAACAACCTTCAAGGTTCAAGTCGATACTCAAAAACCAGTGATCACATCTGGATATATCCGTTTCAAAGATGGGGCTCAACAGTTTGTAGCACGTAAAGCCAAAGATGTTGGCGATGGTGGTATCTTAACTGAAAAACTCGTCTATGTGACTCCATTTGATGATCAGGGGACAATGGTCCAAACCAGTGAAGATAAGAATGGTACACGTGCGCTTGAAAATTACCATGTGATCAAGGCCAATGCAGATGGTAGCTTCGATCTTCCTGAAAACATCGATAAGAAGAATATCTACTACTATGTAGAAGACTTTGCGGGGAACGTAGATTATGTTTCACTAGCTGATTTAGTTCGGGATCAAAATAGTGGTCGGGTTCAAATTGCAGTTCGTGACGCTAAAACGAACAAAGATTTGGATACTATGTATGTTTACCGAATCAAAGATAGCAACGGCAAATACGTGTCAGTTGATAAGACAAAAGATATTAACTTCTTGAACTTTGGTCATTATACTGCTGAAATATTTACGTATGATCGTACAGAAGTGAAATTTGTCAGCAGCTTGACGCAAGAATTTGATTTGACAGAGGATAATAGTTTCCAAACGATTGCTTTTCTTGCCAATACTTTAGAATATGCACCAGTTAGCATCAGCTTTGATCAACCGGTTTCAAAAGCAGCTACGATCGTATTAAAAGGGGCAGATGGTGAAAACTTTGTCTTGCCTGCTGAAAAATATGGTAAAAATGGCTTTGGTAAATCTGTAGCAACTGGTCAATATACCTTGGTTGCAACTCTTCCTACAGGTTATGAACTAGCTGAGGAAGCACCTGTGATCTCAGTTGTCGCAGGGCGCAACAACAATTATCGTATCGGAGTGATCTCAAAAGTAGATCTCTTGGCTGCTTTGAACAACCAAGCAGATGTTACAAAGACAGCGCAGTACTTCAATGCCAGTGCGGATAAGAAGGAAGCCTATGACCAAGCCTTGCAAGCGGCCCAAGCAGCCTTGACCAACAAGGTCAGTCAAGAGCAAGTCAACCAAGCTCTAGCTAGTCTTGAAGCTGCTAGCCAAGCTTTAGATGGGAAAGATTCAAACGTTGCGGCCTTGAAAGAAGCGATGCAAGCTTACGATGCTACAACTAAAACTGGTCATTATGCCAATGCCAAAGAAAAAGTACGTCGCGACTACGATCGTGCTTTCCAAACAGTGGCCTTGCTTGCAGTTGATCCAACTGTGAAACAAGAACAAATCAATCAAGCACTTGCTGAGCTTAGCCGTGCGGAAGGAAAATTAAACGGGAAAGCAACTGATTTTTCAAGCCTTGAAAAATACATCAAGGAAGAATTGAAGTTCCAAGAAAAGAATGCTAAATTCATCTATGCTGGAAATGAAGAAAAAGAAGCTTACCTAGCAGCCTTCAAGGATGCACAAACTATCCTTTCAAATCCAGGAGCAAGCCAACAAGATGTGAAAGATGCTTTGACAGCCTTGAAGAATGCCAAGAAAAAACTTCATGGTAAAAAACCAAAAGCTGCAAGACGTCCATAAGAAAAACAACATTGTTTGTTAGCCTAAAATCCGTATGAAACGATTGTTTCATGCGGGTTTTAATTTACAAGTCACTAAAAATCTGCTATAATACTAGTCAAGAAAGAAGGGCTTACGGCGTTTTTCTAGCGAGCTTGGGATAGTGAGAGCCAAGTAGAGCAAAGTAAGCAAGTGGCGCTTTCTCTCAGTAAAAAGCTGAGTAAAGTAAAATAAAATGAAGTAATAAATTAGGGTGGAACCGCGTTTCTGACGCCCCTAGGTCACAGACTTAGGAGTAGAGACACGGTTCTTTTTGTATCCTGAGTCACAAGAAATTTTATGAATAAGGAGTAAAACATGTCTAAAAAATTGACTTTCCACTGCGTCAGTGGCAGAGATCTCCTTACAGTCGGACTGCCACACGCTCAGCACTAGGGTGCCTGAGCTAGACGCAGTACTAACTCGTCTTGCCTCGTGTAATCGACGAGGCAGACTCGTGTCGCAAGAAATCATTTAAATCAAGGAGTATTTAATGTCTAAGAAATTAACCTTTCAAGAAATTATTTTGACTTTGCAACAATACTGGAATGACCAGGGTTGTATGCTCATGCAGGCTTATGATAATGAAAAAGGTGCGGGAACCATGAGTCCTTACACCTTCCTTCGTGCCATTGGTCCTGAGCCATGGAATGCGGCTTATGTAGAGCCATCACGTCGTCCAGCGGACGGTCGTTACGGAGAAAACCCAAACCGTCTTTACCAACACCACCAATTCCAAGTGGTCATGAAACCATCACCATCAAACATCCAAGAGCTCTACCTTGAATCATTGGAAAAATTGGGGATCAATCCTTTGGAACACGATATCCGTTTCGTTGAAGATAACTGGGAAAACCCATCAACTGGTTCAGCTGGTCTAGGTTGGGAAGTTTGGCTTGACGGTATGGAAATCACTCAGTTCACCTACTTCCAACAAGTTGGTGGATTGGCAACTGGTCCGGTAACTTCTGAGGTCACTTACGGATTGGAACGTTTGGCTTCTTACATCCAAGAAGTCGATTCTGTTTACGATATTGAGTGGGCTCCAGGCGTTAAATACGGAGAAATCTTCCTTCAACCAGAATATGAACACTCAAAATACAGCTTTGAAGTTTCTGACCAAGATATGCTTCTTGAAAACTTCGAAAAATTTGAAAAAGAAGCAGGACGTGCTTTGGAATTGGGCCTTGTTCACCCAGCCTATGACTACGTTTTGAAATGTTCACATACCTTCAATTTGCTAGATGCTCGTGGAGCAGTATCCGTTACAGAACGTGCCGGCTATATTGCCCGCATCCGTAACTTGGCCCGTGTCGTAGCCAAAACTTTCGTCGCAGAACGTAAGAAACTTGGTTACCCACTTCTCGACGAAGCCACACGCGCAAAATTCCTAGCA
Source organism: Streptococcus sp. HMSC061E03 (assembly GCF_001813505.1). Classification (NCBI taxonomy): domain Bacteria; kingdom Bacillati; phylum Bacillota; class Bacilli; order Lactobacillales; family Streptococcaceae; genus Streptococcus; species Streptococcus sp. HMSC061E03. The sequence goes on along the minus strand of NZ_KV812792.1, from coordinate 47,755 downwards.
GAAGAGGAAGAATAAAGAGAGCGTATTAGATGGGATTGGCTGATCGAGCAATCCTACAGAACCAGTTGCCGCAGTGATAAAGGTATCGTTAGAGAAACTAACGATACCAGGCAAAATTGGAGACATTAGGCTCCAATTTTAGCAATGAAACGACGAAGTCGGTTGCTGCGTGCCAATCACATAAGGCAAACTGGAAAAAAAGATATTTTTCGGAGAAAAAACATGACAAAAAACTTATTAGTAGAACTTGGACTTGAAGAGTTGCCAGCCTACGTTGTCACACCAAGTGAAAAACAACTCGGTGAGAAAATGGCAGCCTTCTTGGATGACAACCGTCTTTCATACGAAAGCATTCAAACCTTCTCAACACCACGCCGTTTGGCCGTCCGTGTGATTGGTTTAGCGGATCAACAATCTGATTTGACCGAAGATTTTAAAGGACCTTCTAAGAAAATCGCCTTGGATGCAGATGGAAACTTCTCAAAAGCGGCTCAAGGATTCGTCCGTGGAAAAGGCTTGACGGTTGATGATATCGAATTCCGTGAAGTCAAAGGCGAAGAGTACGTTTATGTTACGAAGCACGAAGCTGGAAAACCAGCTAAAGAAGTCTTGGCTGGCGTTCCAGAGGTGCTTGCTTCATTGACCTTCCCTGTTAGCATGCACTGGGCTAACAACACCTTTGAATACATTCGCCCAGTTCACACCTTGATCGTTCTTTTGGGCGACGAAGCGCTCGACCTTGACTTCTTGGATATCCACTCAGGTCGTGTGAGCCGTGGACACCGTTTTCTTGGACATGAAGTGGAAATTACCAATGCGGATTCTTATGAAGAAGACCTTCGTACCGTTTACGTGATTGCGGATAGTAAAGAACGTGAAAACATGATTCGTGAGCAAATCAAAGCCATCGAAGCAGAACAAGGTGTTCAAGTTCAAATCGAAGAAGGCCTTTTGAATGAAGTCTTGAACTTGGTCGAATACCCAACTGCCTTTATGGGAAGTTTTGATACTAAGTATTTGGATGTTCCAGAAGAAGTTTTGGTGACCTCAATGGAAACGCACCAACGTTACTTTGTTGTACGTGACCTGGATGGTAAGCTTAAACCAAACTTCATCTCAGTTCGTAATGGGAACGCTGAGCACTTGGAAAATGTCGTTCGAGGAAATGAAAAAGTATTGGTGGCACGTCTTGAAGACGGTGAATTCTTCTGGCGTGAAGACCAAAAACTCAAGATTGAAGATCTGGTTGCTAAATTGGCGAATGTAACCTTCCATGAAAAAATCGGTTCTCTTTCAGAACACATGGCCCGTGCGGGTGTTATTGCAGCGTCATTGGCTGAGCAAGCTGGTTTGACTGCTGAAGAAACGGCAGCTGTCGCTCGTGCAGCTGAAATCTACAAATTTGACCTCTTGACGGGTATGGTCGGAGAGTTCGATGAATTGCAAGGAATCATGGGTGAAAAATACGCCCTCCTTGCTGGTGAGGATGCTGCGGTTGCGACAGCTATCCGTGAGCACTACCTTCCTGATTCAGCAGACGGAGCTCTTCCAGAGACTAAGGTTGGTGCCATCCTTGCGCTTGCAGATAAATTGGATATCCTCCTTTCCTTCTTCTCAGTTGGCTTGATTCCATCAGGTTCTAATGACCCTTATGCGCTTCGTCGTGCAACACAAGGAATTGTTCGTATCTTGGATGCCTTTGGTTGGCACATCCCTATGGATGAGTTGATCGACAGCCTTTACGGACTTTCATTTGCTAGTCTTTCTTATGACAATCAAGCAGAAGTGCTCAACTTCATCAAGGCGCGTGTGGACAAGATGATGGGACGTACACCAAAAGATATCAAAGAAGCTGTACTTGCTGGTTCAAATTTCGTGGTTGCGGATATGCTGGAAGCAGCAGATGCTCTCTCAGAAGCTGCTAAGACGGATGGTTACAAGGCAGCTGTTGAGTCACTCTCTCGTGCTTTCAACTTGGCAGAAAAAGCAGATGCTTCAGTAGAAGTCGACGCTAGTCTCTTTGAAAATGATCAAGAAAAAGCCCTTTCTAAAGCGATTGAAGAGCTTGAATTGACTGGTTCAGCAAGTGACAAATTGGCTCAACTCTTTGCTCTTAGCCCAGTCATTGATGCTTTCTTTGACAATACTATGGTAATGGCAGAAGATGAGGCGGTTAAAAACAACCGTTTGGCCCTTCTTGCAGGCCTTGTAGCGAAAGCTAATGCTGTTGCAGCCTTCAACCAATTGAACACAAAATAAGTACCTGATGACGGGTAGAAAGTAGGTTTTATTATGACACCTGAAAAAATCGCTCGAATCAATGAGCTTGCTAAAAAGAAAAAAACAGAAGGTTTGACGCCAGAAGAAACAGTGGAGCAAGCAAAACTTCGTGAAGAATACATTGAAGGTTATCGTCGTTCGGTTCGTCACCACATTGAAGGGATCAAAATTGTGGATGAAGAAGGTAACGATGTAACACCTGAGAAACTACGCCAAGTGCAACGGGAAAAAGGTTTGCATGGCCGTAGCCTCGATGACCCTAATTCATAAGCAAAAGAGTGCTGGAAGAGACTCCAGAACTCTTTTTAATCTATAAAATTCAGAATATTCTGGACTAGATTGACCAATTTTTAAAAACATGGTATAGTAGATTGTGTGAAAATTTGAAGTATACTTTTCTGAAAATGTACAGAAAAAGAATTGGAGTAATCATATGTCAAAAAAACATCATCCTGGTGAAGAAACCGAAAATGGGATGGTTCGTGGTCTGCAAAATCGGCATGTTCAGCTGATCGCTATTGCAGGAACCATCGGGACAGGGCTCTTTCTTGGAGCTGGTCGTTCCCTTTCTTTGACAGGTCCCTCTATTATTTTAGTCTATATGCTGACTGGCACCTTCATGTACTTGATGATGCGGGCGATCGGAGAAATGCTCTATATGGATCCTGATCAACACACCTTTATCAACTTTATCACCAAGTATCTAGGAAAAGGTTGGGGTTATTTTTCAGGATGGTCCTATTGGGTCTCCTTGGTATTTTTGGGAATGGCAGAGATCACCGCTGTTTCCAACTATGTCCAGCTTTGGTTTCCAAATTGGCCAGCCTGGCAGATTCAAATTATCTTTTTAGCGCTCTTAAGTTGTGTAAACTTGATCGCTGTGAAGGTTTTTGGAGAGGTTGAATTCTGGTTTGGAATGATCAAGATTGTCACTATTTTAGCCTTGATCGCAACAGGAATCTTTATGGTGACGACGAATTTTGAAACACCAGCTGGACACGCTAGCTTAAGTAACATTACCAATGGTTTTCAAATGTTTCCAAATGGTTGGGTCAAGTTCGTCATGGCCTTCCAAATGGTCTTCTTTGCTTACCAAGCGATCGAGTTTGTCGGAATTACTACTTCTGAAACAGCTAATCCCCGACAAGTATTGCCAAAAGCTATTAAAGAAATTCCAATCCGGATTGTGATCTTTTATGTAGGAGCTTTGTTGGCGATTATGGCTATTTTCCCTTGGCAACAGCTTCCTGTCAATAAGTCACCGTTTGTAACAGTCTTTCAGATGGTAGGAATCAAGTGGGCAGCAGGATTGATTAATTTTGTTGTACTGACAGCTGCGGCATCTTCCTTGAATTCTACTCTCTATTCAACAGGGCGTCACTTGTACCAGATTGCAAAAGAAACACCAAACAGTAAAGTGATGAATCGTTTGAAACTGAATAGCTTATCTCGTATGGGAATTCCAAGTCGGGCGATTATTTTTTCTGCGATTGTGGTTGCTGTTTCAGCCTTTATCAATGTCTTGCCAGGTGTCTCAGATGCCTTTGCCTTGATTACGGCATCTTCTTCTGGTGTCTACATTGCTATTTACATTTTGACTATGCTTGCCCATCTTAAGTACCGTAAATCGAAAGAATTTATGCCAGATGGTTTTGTCATGCCAGCCTATAAAGTGTTGAATCCATTGACCATTGTTTTCTTCCTCTTTGTATTCGTTTGTCTCTTCTTGCAAGAATCAACATACATTGGAGCGATTGGAGCAACCATCTGGATCATTCTTTTTGGGATTTACAGCAATTGGAAACATAATCAATAAACCGAAAGAGAGTGGGACAGAAATCGGTCATTCGTTAGAATTCGATTTCGTCGTCCCACCTTCGCACAGTTGAGTAGGCCTGTATAAGCTGATGAAATCAGCGTATTAGAGCCCACTCAACAACTGCGTCTTGCTCGACAATCCAAAAACAATAGAGAGGCTAGGACTTTTGTCCCAGCCTCTTTTTTATTTCAGAGCTAGTTTGCTTTTTTTAAGAAATTTCTTGGAGGGAATAAAAGAAAAACAGAGATGGAAGAAATTATTTTTCTTCCATCTCTGTTTTTTGTCCTTGAATGGCTTTTTTGAACCACCAAAGTGAGCCGACTAGGATCAGGGCAGCAAGCCAAAAAATCCAAGCCTCAATAGTGGTTAGAAAAAAGTAGAGAGCGATAGCATCGACCAATAAAAGTGGGATGAGAATCTGTTTTCTTATTTTCATAAGAATATTGTATCATAAATCCTAGAGGAAACAAGTGAAATCAAGCCTTTCTAGGTATTTTGTAGGATCCGAAAAGGTCCGATAGGATTAGTTAGTGAATTTTCTTTCAGGAGTGCATCTTGGTCCCATTTGTGGTAAAATAGTAAAGATATGAGTAAAGAATTTCATCATGTAACGGTTTTGCTTCATGAAACGATCGATATGCTGGATGTTAAGCCAGATGGGATCTATGTAGACGCCACATTGGGTGGGGCAGGCCACAGCGAATATTTGTTAACAAAATTAAATGAATCGGGCCATCTTTATGCCTTCGACCAAGATCAGCATGCGATTGAGAATGCTAAGATTCGTTTGGCACCTTTCATCGAGAAAGGCATGGTGACCTTCATTAAGGATAACTTTCGTCATTTGAAGGAACGTCTAAACGAATTGGGTGTGACTGAAATTGATGGAATCTGTTATGACCTAGGTGTCTCTAGTCCTCAGTTAGATGAACGGGAACGCGGATTTTCTTATAAGAAAGATGCGCCTCTGGACATGCGGATGAATCAAGAAGCTTCCTTGACAGCCTATGAGGTCGTTAATAGCTACGATTACCATGATCTAGTCCGTATTTTTTTTAAATATGGAGAGGACAAATTTTCCAAGCAAATTGCGCGGAAAATTGAGCAAGCACGAGCAATTAAACCGATTGAAACGACGACTGAATTAGCAGAGATTATTAAATCTGCTAAACCAGCTAAGGAGCTCAAGAAAAAGGGCCATCCTGCTAAACAGATTTTCCAAGCCATTCGTATCGAAGTCAATGATGAATTGGGAGCTGCAGATGAATCGATTCAGCAAGCCATGGATTTGTTGGCCCTCGATGGTCGTATTTCTGTGATTACCTTTCATTCGTTAGAGGATCGATTGACCAAACAATTGTTTAAAGAAGCTTCGACGGTTGAGGTTCCAAAAGGACTTCCCTTTATTCCAGATGATTTGAAACCAAAGATGGAGTTGGTCAACCGGAAACCTATTTTGCCAAGTGAAGAGGAGCTTGAGGGCAATAATCGATCCCATTCAGCAAAATTACGGGTTGCTCGAAAAATACACAAGTAAGAGGAATTGATATGGCAGCAAGAGATGAGAGAACAAGAACACAGGTATTGCAAGACCACTTTCGCCGTTTCTCTAGAGTAGAAAAGGCTTTTTATGGGTCGATTGTCCTAACAGCTGTTATTTTAGCCATTAGTATCGTCTTTATGCAGACACGAATTTTACAAGTACAGAGTGAGTTGACTGATTTGAATACGGAACTAGAAGCCAAAAAGACGGAATTGGCAGATGTTCGTCAAGAGGTCAATGAATTAACACGTTATGACCGCTTATCACAGTTGGCTAGCTCCCAAGGAATGAAGCTGCAAAAAGAAAATCGAAAAACAGTGAGTGCAAGTAGTGATGAATAAATTTAAAAAATTTTTAATCGGGTATTCGATAAAGAAACGTCGCTTGCCGGATCAGAATCGAAAACAAGTTGGGAAAAATCTCAGTGTACTGGCGATTTTCCTCTTTTTTCTCTTTCTGATTAATTTTGCAATGATTATTGGGACTGACAAAAAATTCGGTGTGACCTTATCGGATCAAGCAAAAAAAGTCCATGAGGAGACGGTTATTGTTCCTGCAAAACGTGGAACGATCTATGACCGAAATGGAGCAGTAATTGCTGAAGATGCTACGACCTATAACGTTTATGCTGTTATTGATAAAAAGTACAAATCAGCAACCGGAAAAATCCTCTATGTAGAAGAGAGCCAATTTAAAAAAGTAGCAGAAATCTTTAAGCAGTACTTAGGGATGGATGAGGATTACGTCATTCAACAGTTGTCGCAAAAGAAATTGAAACAAGTTTCTTTTGGATCGAACGGAAACGGCATTACTTATAGTAATATGACGGCTATCCGTGAGGCCATGGAAGCAGCGAAGATTGAAGGGGTTGCCTTTACAACTAGTCCAAATCGAAGCTATAAAAATGGAGTTTTTGCCTCTCAATTTATAGGGCAGGCCTCTCTTCAAGAAGATAAAGAGGGGAATAAAACCTTGAAGGGGCAATCAGGGATGGAGAAATCCCTCGATCGTATTCTCGCTGGTCAAAATGGAGTCATCACCTATGACAAAGACCGAAACGGCAATATCGTTCCTGGTTCAGATAAGGTTTCTGTCAAAACAGAAGATGGAAAAGATGTTTATACGACCATTTCGGCAGAATTGCAGACCTACCTTGAGACACGTATGGATGTTTTCCAAGAAAAAGTAAAAGGAAAGTATGTTAGTGCGACTCTTGTGAGTGCAAAAACAGGAGAAATCCTTGCGACAACGCAACGTCCATCTTATAATGCGGATACCAAACAAGGGCTGGATCTGAAAAACTTGAAAACCTGGAATACCATCCTTTATCAAGATCAATATGAACCGGGTTCAACGATGAAGGTCATGTTATTAGCTTCGGCGATTGATCATGGAACCTTCCCAGCTTATAATGAGGTATACTACAGTAACGAACTACAAGTAAAAGATGCGACCATCCGTGACTGGGATGTCAATATGGGACTGGCTGAAGGTCGCTATATGAATATCGCGCAGGGCTTTGCCTATTCTAGTAATATTGGGATGACCAAGCTAGAGCAGAAGATGGGAAATAACGTCTGGATGAATTACCTCCACCGCTTCAAATTTGGTCTCCCTACCCGTTTTGGCATGGGCGATGAGGGTTTTGGAAGCCTTCCGGGTGATAACTATGTTACTCAAGCTATGTCTGCCTTTGGACAAGGGCTATCTGTCACCCAAACGCAGATGTTGCGAGCATTCTCTGCCATTGCAAATGATGGGGAAATGTTGGAGCCGAAATTTATTAGTGCTATTTACGATAAAAAATCAGACACAGCCCGCAAATCAAAAAAAGAAGTTGTTGGAAAACCAGTTTCAGGATCAGCTGCGCAACAGACACGGAACTATATGATCACCGTCGGAACAGATCCAGAGTATGGAACCTTGTACAGTGATGGACCCATCATTCAGGTACCCGGTCAAATCGTTGCGGTGAAATCAGGGACTGCCCAAATGGCGACAGATCAAGGATACTTGCAAGGAGAAAATGATTATATCAACTCGGTTGTAGCCATGACACCTGCAGAAGATCCTGAATTCATCATGTATGTGACGGTCCAACAACCAGAAGTGAAATTCTCAGCCACCAGCTGGGAAGAACTGGTCAATCCTATTTTGGAAGATGCAGTTGCTTTAAAAGACGAATTGCACTTAACATCAGAGGCACCAACTTTGGATGATGTGACCAAAGAAACGACCTACAAAATCCCTTCAGTGGAAACTCTCTCTAAAGAGTTGAATCTGAAGCAAAATCTAAGCCCAGGTGCTTATTCAGAGGAATTGCGTCGCAATTTGGTGCAACCAATTGTCCTAGGAACCGGGAAAAATATCCGCAAAATGTCTGTGGATGTAGGCTCTAAAGTCAAAGCCAATCAACAAGTATTGTTATTGACAGAAGACTTTGATGCGGTTCCAGATATGTATGGTTGGACTAAGAAAAATGCAGACATCTTTGGAGAATGGACTGGAATTGAAATTACCTATAAAGGTAGTGGAAAGAAAGTAACCAAACAAAGTGTCAAAATGAACACCTCACTCAATAAAACCAAAAAGATTACGTTAACATTAGGAGACTAAGATGTATATTGCTACGATCCTTGTATCGTTTCTATTAACAGTGGCTGCTATTCCAGCCTTTATTCGATTTTACCATCGTGCTCATATTTCTGGGCAACAAATGCATGAAGATGTGAAACAACACAAAGCGAAAGCTGGCACTCCAACAATGGGTGGAGTGGTGTTTCTCATTACAGCAGTTCTAGTCAGTTTTGTCGTTACCGTATTGACTGGAAATTTCACGCGACCTGTTCAACTTACTCTATTTATCTTGATTCTATATGGAATTGTTGGATTTTTGGATGACTTTTTAAAGGTTTTTCGTAAGATTAATGAAGGGCTCAATCCAAAGCAAAAATTAGCTCTTCAACTCGTTGGTGGAATCATCTTCTATATTTTTTCTGAACGCCACGGTGCAGGAAGCCTTTTGAATGTCTTTGGTTACGATCTTTACTTGGGCCATTTCTACATTCTCTTTGCTTTGTTTTGGTTGGTTGGTTTTTCAAATGCCGTCAATTTGACAGATGGGATTGATGGATTAGCCAGCATTTCCGTTGCCATTAGCCTGAGTGCCTATTCCTTTATTGCCTATATGCAAGGAAAATGGGACATTCTCTTTGTCACCTTGAGTATGATTGGGGCCTTGCTAGGATTCTTTGTCTTCAACCACAAGCCGGCTAAAATCTTTATGGGAGATGTCGGTAGTCTAGCTCTTGGAGGGATGCTTGCAGCCTTGTCAATGGCTTTGCATGTCGAGTGGACGCTGCTCTTGATTGGTCTGGTCTATGTCATTGAAACAGGTTCAGTGATGCTACAAGTGACCTATTTCAAATGGACCAAGAAACGTTACGGGGAAGGACGTCGGATTTTCCGAATGACTCCTTTCCACCATCATTTAGAACTGGGCGGCCTTTCTGGTAATGGGCAAAACTGGTCAGAATGGAAAGTGGATGCCTTTATGTGGACCATTGCCTTTGTAACAAGTGTCGTGACTCTAGTCCTTCTCTACCTATAAAACGACGGTGGGCTTGCCCATCGTTTTTTGCTGACTGAGAGAGACTTCGCTGGTTAGGAAAAATGACTCATAAGAGAAGCAAGAAGACAGCTTTTCTGATATAATAATAGAGATCATGAAAGGAACTGAGAAAATGAAATTTACAGAGTTTAATTTTAAGCCCTATATTCAAGAGGCACTGAAAGAAATCAATTTTAGAGAAGCAACCGAAGTACAGGAAAAACTAATTCCGATTGTCCTAGCTGGAAATGATTTGGTAGGAGAGTCAAAGACTGGTTCTGGGAAAACCCATACGTTCCTCTTGCCGATTTTTCAAACGTTAAACGAAGACAGCCAACAAGTTGAAGCGGTCATCACGGCTCCTAGTCGGGAGTTGGCGACGCAAATTTACCAAGCTGCTCGTCAAATCGCTAGTCATTCTGAAAAAGAGATTCGGATTGTGAATTATGTTGGAGGAACGGATAAAAGCCGTCAGATTGAAAAACTGCAGGTCAAACAACCACATATCGTGATTGGAACTCCAGGCCGGATCTACGATCTAGTTGCATCTGGTGATCTGGCTATTCATAAGGCCCATACTTTTGTGGTAGATGAGGCGGATATGACACTGGACATGGGATTCTTGTCAACCGTGGATAAGATTGCTTCAAGACTTCCGCAACAACTGCAATTTTTAGTTTTTTCAGCCACCATTCCGCAGAAATTACAACCTTTCTTGAAAAAATATCTCTCAAACCCAGTCATGGAGCAGATTAAGACCAAGACGGTGATTTCAGATACCATCGATAATTGGCTGGTTTCGACCAAGGGTCGGGATAAAAATGAGCAAATTTACCAATTGACCAAGACCTTGCAACCTTATTTGGCTATGATTTTCGTTAATACCAAAACGAGAGCAGATGATCTCCATGCCTATTTAGTGGCTCAAGGATTAAAAGTGGCGAAGATTCACGGAGATATCCCACCACGTGAACGGAAACGGATCATGAATCAGGTTAAAAATCTTGATTTTGAGTATATTGTGGCCACAGATTTGGCGGCGCGTGGAATTGATATCGAAGGGGTGAGTCATGTCATCAACGATGCCATTCCACAAGATCTTTCCTTCTTTGTTCACCGTGTTGGCCGGACAGGACGCAATGGTCTACCAGGTGTCGCTATTACTCTTTATCAACCGAGTGATGATTCAGATATCCGTGAACTAGAAAAAATGGGCATTCGTTTCGTACCGAAAGTGTTGAAAAATGGGGTTATTGAAGATACTTATGATCGGGATAGACGGGCCAATCGTGAGAAAAAGCAAGAGAAACTCGACATCGAAATGATTGGTCTGGTGAAGAAGAAAAAGAAAAAAATCAAACCAGGCTACAAGAAAAAAATTAAATGGGCAGTTGATGAAAAGCGGAGAAAAGCTAAGCGAGCTGAAAACCGTGCGCGTGGTCGGGCCGAACGAAAGGCCAAACGTCAAACTTTCTAACCCCTTCTTTCAAATGTTCAGAAGAAAACATAGATTTTCTTTATGAACTCCATAAAGAAAAACTATTAGGAACTTGTCTAAAATTATGATAGACTAAATTTGAGTAGTCTATCATTTTTCTATTTCTGTAGCAATTTTTGGAATTCCGATAGTGAATGTGATAGAATGTTTATGTTCGAGAAAGGAAGTAACAAAAATGTTTACAACTAATCTTTTAACTGCCAACTGGTATGCTGACTTTTTAAAACACGTTCCAGATAGCAAGCTGTTTAGTTTGAGAGCTGTATTGGATGCATTTCCGGCTGTCATAGGAAAATTGCCTGTGACGATTTTATTAGCCCTAGGAGGCGCATTTTTTGGGATTATTTTTGCCATGATTTTTGCTCTGGTCAAAATTAATCGTGTACGAATTCTTTACCCGATTCAAGCTGTTTTTGTCAGTTTTTTACGGGGGACTCCTTTGTTGGTTCAGTTGATGTTGACCTATTATGGGATTCCTCTTATTTTAAAAGCGATCAATCAGTCTTATGGAACAGCTTTTAATATTAATGCCATTCCGGCTGAGCTGTTTGCAATTGTTGCTCTTGCCTTTAATGAGGCGGCTTATGCGAGTGAGACCATCCGGGCAGCCATTTTATCAGTGGATCCTGGTGAAATTGAGGCAGCGCGTAGTCTTGGGATGACCAACCGTCAAGTTTATCGCCGGATTATTATTCCCAATGCAGCAGTCGTTGCAACTCCTACTTTAATCAACTCTCTCATCGGATTGACCAAGGGGACTTCGCTAGCCTTTAGTGCCAGTGTGGTTGAAATTTTTGCCCAAGCACGGATTATTGGTGGGAGCGATTTGAAGTACTTTGAACGCTTTATCACGGTATCGATTGTTTACTGGATTGTGAACATTCTCATTGAAATACTAGGCCGTCACATTGAACGTCGACTGGATATTGAGACTCCCGTAGCAATTGATTTACCAGATCAGGAGGTCCGTATCTAATGATTTATATTTCAGAATTATCAAAGACATTTTCAGGTCAAAAGGTTTTAAATAATCTCAGTTTGGAAATTCAAAAAGGGGAAGTCGTGGCCCTAATCGGGTCTTCGGGAGCTGGTAAATCAACCTTCTTACGCAGTTTAAACTATTTGGAAGCACCAGATAGCGGTAGAATTAAGATTGATGATTTCGAAGTTGATTTTGAGCACATTACCCAAGATCAAATCTTAACCTTAAGAAGAAAATTGGCCATGGTGTTCCAACAGTTTAATTTATTTGGTAGAAAAACAGCCCTTGAAAATGTGAAAGAAGGGCTCATTGTTGTGAAGGGCTTATCCGATCAAGAAGCAACGAAAATTGCTCGAGAAGAACTGGCAAAAGTCGGCTTATCGGATCGTGAAAATCACTATCCTCGTCACCTCTCAGGTGGACAAAAACAACGGGTTGCTTTGGCTCGTGCCTTGGCCATGAAACCAGAGGTTCTTTTGCTGGATGAACCGACTTCAGCCTTGGATCCAGAATTGGTTGGAGAAGTTGAAAAATCCATTGCCAATGCGGCAAAATCGGGACAAACCATGGTACTGGTCAGCCATGATATGTCTTTTGTAGCGCAAGTAGCAGATAAGGTCCTATTTTTGGATAAAGGACGGATTATTGAATCTGGAACACCAGAGGAAATCATGCAACATCCAAAAGAAGAACGGACAAAAGAATTCTTTGCTAGTTACAAACGGACCTATGTTTGATATAATAGAGAAGAGGTAAGACTCAGCTGGCGATGCTAGCTGGGTTTGTTTTCTGAAAATGTAAAAATATTTGGAGTCGTGATGTTAAATAAATTATTGTCCTTATATTTACAAAGTTTAGTGACGACAACGATTTTAGTTGGGATCGCTTCTTGTATTTGGATTGGCTACCGTGCCCTTAAGAAGAAAGATAAAACAGCCAAGCAACGACAAGCCCATTTGTATGATATCCTCTTAATTGATATCATGACGATTCCTATTTTAACCTTTGCGGTCATAGGGATTTTGTTTATCTTTCAAGCACGATAATTGCAAAAAGACCGTGTTAGAATTATAATGGTTACAACAAAACAGAAAGAGGTTGAGTATGTTTGATACAGTGATTATTGGAGCGGGTCCTGCAGGGATGACTGCTGCCCTTTATGCAGCACGAAGCAATTTAAAGGTCGCATTGATTGAGAGAGGAATTCCAGGCGGTCAAATGAACAATACGTCTGACATTGAAAACTATCCTGGCTATGCGAATATTAGTGGCCCAGACTTGGCTGAAAAAATGTTTGAGCCTTTAGAAAATCTTGGTGTGGAACATTTGTTTGGACAGGTAGAGCGCATCGAAGACCACGGAGCAACCAAAAAGATTGTCACAGATGATGGGGAATTTGAAGCTAAAACCGTGGTGATTGCAACAGGGTCTAACCACCGTCCATTGAATGTCCCTGGCGAAGAGGAGCTGAATAGTAGAGGGGTTTCCTACTGTGCTGTTTGTGATGGAGCTTTCTTTAGAGACGAGGATCTCTTGGTCGTTGGTGGAGGTGATTCTGCGGTAGAAGAAGCTGTCTTTTTGACTCAGTTTGCAAAAACAGTGACCATTGCCCATCGTCGTGATCAGTTGCGTGCCCAAAAAGTTCTTCAAGATCGTGCCTTTGCCAATGATAAAATTCATTTTGCTTGGAATACGGTTGTTGAAGAAATTAAGGGGGAACCAAAAGTAACGTCTGTCCTTTTAAAAGATGTGAAGACAGGAGAGGTTAGAGAGCAAGCCTTCGGTGGTGTCTTTATCTATGTCGGTTTAGATCCTGTCAGTGAATTTGCGACAGAACTTGGTATTTTAGATGAAAATGGCTGGGTGGTCACGGATGATCATATGAGAACCACAGTCCCAGGTATTTTTGCAGTTGGCGATGTTCGTCAAAAAGACCTACGTCAAGTGACGACAGCCGTCGGAGACGGTGCGATTGCTGGCCAAGAAGTTTATAAATATATCACAGAAAACTTTTAATCTTTTAAAAATCTGAGGTTTGTGTCTCAGATTTTTTTTGTGCTTTCCTTTCAGTATTCAATGGGGCTGAAATGTGCTATAATGGTACTAATTTTATGGTAGGAATTCATAGAACAAATCTAAAAAAAGAGGTATTCATATGTATCCAGATGACAGTTTAACGTTGCATACTGATTTATACCAAATCAACATGATGCAGGTCTATTTTGATCAAGGTATCCACAATAAACATGCTGTATTTGAAGTGTATTTTCGTCAACAGCCTTTTAAAAACGGCTATGCTGTATTTGCTGGCTTAGAGCGAATTGTGAAATATTTGGAAAACTTGAGTTTTTCTGAGAGCGATATTGCCTATTTAGAGTCACTTGGTTATCATGGAGCCTTCTTGGAATATCTCCGTGATCTCAAGTTGGAATTGACGGTACGCTCGGCTCAAGAAGGTGACTTAGTTTTTGCCAATGAACCAATTGTCCAGGTCGAAGGTCCTCTGGCTCAGTGTCAATTGGTGGAAACAGCCCTCTTAAATATAGTCAACTTTCAAACCTTGATAGCCACAAAGGCTGCACGCATTCGTTCGGTCATTGAAGATGAGCCTTTGATGGAATTTGGGACACGTCGCGCGCAAGAAATGGATGCTGCGATTTGGGGAACTCGTGCGGCAGTCATCGGAGGTGCTAATGGGACTAGTAATGTTCGGGCAGGAAAACTCTTTGGAATCCCTGTTTTAGGAACCCATGCCCATTCTCTTGTACAGGTATATGGAAATGACTACCAAGCCTTTAAGGCCTATGCGGAAACCCATAAAGATTGTGTCTTCCTCGTCGATACCTATGATACCCTTCGTATTGGGGTACCAGCAGCTATTCAGGTAGCGCGTGAAATGGGAGAGAAGATCAATTTCTTAGGCGTTCGGATTGATTCAGGAGATATTGCCTATATTTCTAAAAAAGTTCGCCAGCAATTAGATGAGGCTGGGTTTACAAATGCTAAAATCTACGCTTCTAACGACTTGGATGAAAATACCATCCTCAACTTAAAAATGCAAAAAGCAAAAATTGATGTATGGGGTGTGGGAACCAAACTAATTACGGCTTACGATCAACCAGCACTTGGGGCGGTATACAAAATTGTTTCTGTTGAAAACGAAGCAGGAGAGATGATCAATACCATCAAGCTTTCTAATAATGCAGAGAAAGTTTCTACTCCAGGTAAAAAGCAAATCTGGCGGATTACCAGTCGTGAAAAAGGTAAGTCAGAAGGGGACTACATTACTTATGATGGAGTAGATGTTTCTCAACTGACAGAACTTAAAATGTTCCATCCGACTTATACCTACATCAATAAAACGGTCCGAAACTTTGAGGCTATTCCTCTTTTAGTGGATATTTTTAAAGAGGGGCAATTGGTTTATCAACTACCACCATTATCAGAAATTCAAGAATATGCTCGTAAAAATTACGATCAATTGTGGGATGAATACAAGCGTGTCCTTAATCCACAGCATTACCCAGTTGACTTGGCAAAAGATATTTGGCAGGATAAGATGGATCTAATCGAGGAAATGCGTAACAAGGCCAATGGAGAAGGAGAAGCAAAATGAGTTTGCAAGAAGAGATTATCCAACAATTGGGTGTCAAGCCTAGCATTGATCCTCAGGAAGAGATTCGCCGCTCGGTTGATTTCTTAAAAAGATATCTAAAAAAACATCCCTTCTTGAAAACATTTGTATTAGGGATCTCAGGAGGACAAGATTCGACTCTTGCTGGGCGATTAGCTCAATTAGCCATGGAAGAAATGCGCTCAGAGACAGGAGATGCCTCCTATCAATTTATTGCTGTTCGCCTTCCTTATGGGGTACAGACAGATGAAGAAGATGCTCAAAAAGCTTTGACCTTTATCCAGCCAGATGTCAGCCTAGTCGTTAACATCAAGGAATCAGTTGATGCCATGGAACGCGCTGTCGAAGCAACAGGAACGGATATCTCCGACTTCAACAAGGGCAATATCAAGGCTCGCAGTCGCATGATTGCTCAGTATGCTTTAGCAGGTGCGCGGAGTGGAGCCGTTATTGGGACGGACCATGCAGCGGAAAATATTACAGGTTTCTTCACAAAATTTGGAGATGGTGGTGCAGATATTTTACCCCTTTTCCGTTTGAACAAGCGCCAAGGAAAACAATTGCTTAAAGCCTTGGGAGCTGATCCTGCTCTCTATGAGAAAATCCCAACTGCAGATTTGGAAGAAGAAAAACCAGGAATAGCAGACGAAGTAGCGCTGGGTGTCACCTATAATGAAATCGATGATTACCTAGAAGGCAAACAAGTGAGCCCAGAAGCTCAAGCCACTATTGAAAAATGGTGGTACAAAGGCCAACACAAACGCCACCTGCCAATCACAGTATTTGATCATTTCTGGGAGTAAAAAGGTCCACTGGACCTTTTTAGCCCGAGTCTTAAAATAGGAAAACGAGACAGAAATCGGTAACTCGCAGAGTTCGATTTCGTAGTCTCACCATACAATATTGTGAAAAGCATCAAAAAGAAGGGCGATTTCATCCGTCCTTTTCTTCTAGATTAAAGTAACCAACTTGCAACGTTCAAGTTGCATGAAAAAATGAAGGGAGACAATCTATGAATCATCTTGGAAGTCTTGTCATAGAGACAGAGCATTTATACTTGAGGCCTTTCGTTTTGGAAGATGCACCAGCGATGTTTGAAAATTGGGCTTCGGATCCTGAAACCCTGAAATATGTCACTTGGGATGCCCATGCATCTACTGAGAGAACCAGAGAATCGATCAAAAGATGGATCGAACAGTATCGTAAACCAGATACTTATAAATGGGCGCTTTGTTTGAAAACATCACTGGATCAGGTAATTGGAGATATTAGTGTGGTTTCTCAAGACCAGGAAAGTCAATCATGCGAGCTAGGTTATATCCTTGGCAAGAAATTCTGGGGGCGGGGATTCATGACAGAAGCCGTCATAGCTGTTTTGGATTTCTTATTGAACAAAGTCGGATTTAAAGAAATCAAAGCCACTTATGTCAGTTTAAATCCTGCTTCAGGGAAAGTCATGGAAAAGGCAGGAATGCAGTATGTAGAAACCATCCCTCATGCCATTCAACGCAAAGGATATTGCGGGGATAAAATCATCTATTCTAAACAGAATCCCTCTCTATAGGGTGATTTTTACTTGAAGATTCTGCTCAAAGGATTATAATAGTAAATAATGAAAAAAGGAGATTGCTATGTCAGAATTAACGAAAGAATTTACAGACCAGCTCTATGCTAATTATGAAGCAAATGTGAAATATGCGGCTCTTGAAAATGCTGTTACCCACAATGGGATCCATGCATCGCTTGAAACGCGCAAGAGTGCAGTAGAAAATACACCAGTTTTTTCACTTGATTTGACCAAGGATAAGGTGACAAACCAAAAAGCATCTGGACGTTGTTGGATGTTTGCGGCTTTAAATACCTTCCGTCACAAGATGATTTCAAGCTTCCAATTGGAGGATTTTGAATTGTCTCAAGCACATACTTTCTTTTGGGATAAGTATGAAAAATCAAACTGGTTTTTGGAGCAAGTGATTGCTACAGCAGATCAAGAATTGACCAGCCGTAAGGTGGCTTTTCTCCTACAAACCCCACAACAAGATGGTGGTCAATGGGATATGGTGGTATCCCTCTTTGAGAAATACGGAGTGGTTCCAAAATCAGTTTATCCGGAATCGATTTCTTCAAGTAATAGCCGGGAATTGAACACCTACCTCAATAAACTCTTGCGTCAAGATGCGCAAATCTTGCGTGACTTGATTCACTCAGGCGCAGATAGTGAGGCAGTTGCGAGCAAGAAACAAGCGTTGTTGCAAGAAATCTTTAACTTCTTGGCTATGTCTTTAGGATTGCCTCCGCGTGAATTTGACTTTTCATACCGTGATAAGGACAACCAATTCCATACCGAAAGTGGCTTAACTCCACAAAGCTTCTACAAAAAATATGTAGACCTTCAATTAGACGATTACGTCTCCATTATCAATGCCCCAACTACAGATAAGCCATATGGAAAATCTTACACCGTAGATATGCTGGGCAATGTGGTTGGTAGCCGTCCAGTCCGCTACCTAAATGTTCCAATGGATCGATTGAAAGAATTAGCTATTGCTCAAATGAAAGCAGGAGAAACTGTCTGGTTTGGTTCAGATGTAGGCCAAGTCAGCAACCGTAAAGCCGGAATCCTGGCAACAGATGTCTACGATTTTGAAGCAGGCATGGACATTCATTTGACACAAGACAAGGCGGGTCGCTTGGACTATGCAGAAAGTCTCATGACACACGCTATGGTCTTGACAGGGGTTGATTTAGACGAAGCAGGTCAGCCTCGTAAATGGAAGGTTGAAAATTCATGGGGAGACAAGGTCGGTACAGATGGTTACTTTGTGGCTTCTGATGCTTGGATGGATGAATATACCTATCAAATCGTGGTTCGTAAAGAATTCCTAACAGCAGACGAATTAGCAGCCTATGAAGCAGAACCAATTGTCCTAGCACCGTGGGATCCAATGGGAGCTTTAGCAAAATAATGATATAGAAAAGAGCCGAAAGGCTCTTTTCAGATTGAAGACAAAATATCTTAAAAACTTTCCTTAGGTGAGTACGGACGTCAGCGAACTTCTTTAAAGTTCCATGACTAATTATTGAGTCTAAGGTCTCAATAATTCCGAGTGCCTGAAACAATAACGTTTCAAGCACTTTTCTCACAGCGGAAAGTTTCAGTATTTTCTTAAATCGATTTAAATATTGGAACTCAATTTTGTTTTTTGCAGAATCACTTAACTTATTTTGCTTTAAAATAGTTTGTCTACATTCTAATAAGAGCCGAAAGGCTCTTTTTTTTATATACTCAAAAATAAAAAAGCTGGGAAGTCTAACTAAATAAATCAGATTTTATTCGTTCTGGTTTTTTAACCATTGTTTTAAAAAAAGCCGGGCAAAAGCCCGACTTCTCCATTCTATTATTCGTTATGATTGTTAGAGTCTTGCGAAGAAGGCTCAGATGGTTTAGATTGATTTTCTTCGTTCGAAGAGCTAGACGATGGTTCTTCATACGAATACTGATCAGTGGAATAACTTGGCTCATAGTAGTAGTTATTGTAGTTGTTCTTACCATTGTTTAAGTAGAGATAAGAACCACTTCGATACAGTCCACTTGGTTGCGTCCAATCCGTATGACCAGAGTTATTATTATTAGCAAGATAGAGCATCATTTGACGGTAGACATCCGTTGCGACCTGTATTCCATTATCCAATACTGGTGTAAAGCGATTGGAATAACCTGTCCATACTGCCATGGCATATTCAGGAGTGTAGCCTACAAACAATTCATCCGGTGTTACAATATTTGAATAAGCATTTTTTGTCAATTTACCGATTTCGTTATCAGCATAGTTTGATGTACCTGTCTTACCAGCTTGGTAGATTCCCGAAATGGCAGCATTTGTACCGGTACCAGACAAGAGAACTGTCTTCATCATATCTGTCATCATGTAGGCAGTTGTTGCTTTCATTGCACGAGTTCCTTCGGACTCAAATTCCTTGGTTGTGCCATCACTAAAGACAACCCGACTAACATAGGATGGTTTGTAATAGGTACCGCCATTGGCAAAAGCAGCATAGGCAGCTGCCATTTTCTCACTGCTGGCTCCGTATTTGTTGCTAGAATCGCTAGTGTTACTCGAGATAGCGTTGGCGTAAACCATTTCTGGGTAATCGATCCCTAATCCATTGAGGAATTTCTTAGCTTGTTTAAGACCAACTTTTTCCAGGGCCTTCACCGCAGGCACGTTACGAGATTGTTGAATTGCGTAGGTAATGGACATGCTACCATAGTATGAACGGTCCCAGTTGTAGACAGGCGTTGATGAATGAGGGAAGTTGTATGGCGCATCTGTTGTAGTAGCTGCTGTAGAGGTATATTCCTCATGTTCAAGAGCTGGTGCGTAATCTGTGATTGGTTTCATTGTTGAACCCCAGTCACGGTTCGTTTCAACCGCTTGGTTTGTACCAAAGGAAACATTGCTGGATTGGTGACGAGAACCCAGCTGAGCAATGACTTTACCAGTATTGACATCAATAACGGTAGAAGCTACTTGCATTTCATCATCCGGGTAATTGACATATTCATCTGTATTGTAGATATCCCATAGTTTCTTTTGAGCTTCTGTATCCACGTTTGTATAGACATCCATTCCGGTTGTCAACAAATTGTAGCCCGTTTCTTCTTCGACTTGCTCGATCACTTCTTTTAGGTAATTATCCATATAGGCTGGGTAACTGCTTGAAGAACTGAGACTTTGCAGACCATCTGTAACAGGTGTATTGACCGCTGCTTCGTATTGTTTGTTAGAAATGGTCTTCATATCGAGCATTTCTTTTAATACTAAGTTTCGGCGCTGTTGCGCTGCTTCAGGATGGGAGTATGGATCGTATTGGTTTGGTGCTTGGGGCATCCCCGCAAGGAGTGCCAATTGAGGGAGCGAAAGATCTTTTAGATCTTTTCCGTAATAACTTTTCGCAGCTGTCTGCATTCCGTAGTTCCCATTCGCCATAAATACTTTATTGACGTAATAGGTCAAGATTTCTTGTTTGGTTGCTTTCTTTTCTAGTTGGGTTGCTAACCAAGCTTCTTGGATCTTACGAGAGAGGGTACGGTCAGAGGCTGAAGTGGAGAAATAGGTTAACTTGATCAATTGTTGCGTCAAGGTTGACCCACCTTGACTTCCTCCTCGTAAGTTGTGAAGGAAGGAACCGCCGATCCGAATGATGTCGACCCCACGGTGATTGAAGAAACGGTGGTCTTCAATCGCAACGATAGCATTGACCAAATCAGTAGGGATTTCATTGGCTGTGACATTGATTCGTTTCTCAGCTCCCAAATCCGCGATCAAGTTATTTTGGTTGTCATAGATCTTACTAGATGTTGTTGCAACCAAATCTTTTTCAGACAAGGTTGGTGCTTTCATAGCATAGTAACTAAATATCAGTCCACCGAGGACAAATAAAAGTAAGAAAAATGAAATGGCTGCGATGGCAACATATTTCAACCATTGAATGACTGTTTGTTTATTCATTTAAATACCGCCTAGAAGTTTCTGTTCGATAATATCAAGATAAGGAACGCTTGGAAGACGATTCTTATCTACTAGAAAGCCGTGCTCCTGAATATAGGAGAGGGGCATGGATTTACTACCATGATCGATGTTGTAATAGTGAATTAATGCAGGAGCAGGAAGTAAGTAGGTTTCACTCAACTTTGCAAAATGCAAGAGAACGAAACAGATACCGCCTTGCTGAACAACTGCCTCCATATGATCGATTTGATGTTGATGAAAATTTTTCATCGGCATGGATTGCTTTTGCTGTGTTTCCTTCGCTTCAAAATCGATATAGCGTCCCTTGTATACTCCAGAATAGTCCGTCGTTGAGGCTTGCCTGAAATAGGCTTCAACAATCTTTGCCCGACTGCGACGTGGATAATCCACTTTCACGATTTGAATCGGTGTTGGTTTTTTATGGATGACTGCTAGACCTCGAGAAAGATAGTATTGATTGCTTTCATTGATCATTTTTTCAAATGTCATCCCACGATTCGCAAAGTCGACTGGATGTTTCCTTTGTGTAGAGACCAAGGTTTTTTTGGCTACTTTATGTGGATAGTTGACCATAGTTCTCCTTATTGGTACAATTACATCACTCTATTATATCATAAATTAGAATAATGAGGAAAAAATGAATACCATACTTGTTGCAGGTTATAAGAGTTTTGATGTGGGAGTCTTTTCCAATAAAGACCCTCGACTGACCATTATCAAAAAAGCCATTGAAAGAGATCTTCGTCGTCTATTTGAAGAAGGAGTGAAATGGCTGGTCTTTTCTGGTAATTTGGGATTTGAGGCTTGGGTACTAGAGGTCGCCTTTGCATTAAAAAAAGATTACGATTTTCAAATGGCGACGATCTTCCTATTTGAGAATGTTGGCGAAAATTGGAATGAAAGCAATCAGGAATTATTAGCACGCTTCAAACAGGTGGATTTCGTGAAATATGCCTATCCACACTATAGCAATCCGGGTCAACTAAAAGAATACAATCAGTTTTTGATAGATAACGCGGATGGAGCTTATGTTTTTTATGATCCAGAAAATGAAACCAATTTAAAATATCTTTACAAAATGATGGTAGAAAAAGAACCATTTTATGTCAAACAATTAAGTTTTGATGACTTAAATGAACTTGCTGAAAATTTTTACGAAAACTAAGTGTTATACCTTGATTTTTCTTACCATTTTTTTATATAATTGAGATGATGAACTAGATTGGAGAGAGTAATGGCGAGTATTATTTTTACTGCGAAAGATATTTTTGATCAAGATTTCAAACGAGAAGTTCGTGGTTATAATAAAGATGAAGTAAATGAATTTTTGGATGATGTCATAAAAGACTATGAAACCTATGCTGCTTTGGTGAAGGAATTGCGTGAAGAAAACGCACGCCTTCGTGAAGAACTTGCCCAAAAAGCACAGGAAACACCACAAACATCTCCGATTGCTAGCACTGCTACGCAAGAATACCCGCAAGTGACAACAGCGACGAACTTTGATATTCTCAAACGTCTCAATCGTTTGGAAAAAGAAGTTTTTGGGAAACAGATCGTAGATCGCGATTATTAATCCCATAGATTGTGCAATTTTTGGATAATCGCGTGAGAAAATACTCTCATGAGGAAAGTCCATGCTAGCACAGGCTGTGATGCCTGTAGTGTTTGTGCTAGGTGAATCCATAAGCCTAGGGACTTGGTATTCAAGTTACGGCGAGTGAAGGAGCTAAGTCTAAGGATAAGCTCTAGTAACTCTGAAAGTGCCACAGTGACGTAGTTTTTAGGGAAACCTAAAAAGTGGAACGCGGTAAACCCCTCAAGCTAGCAACCCAAACTTTGGTCGGGGCATGGAATGCGTGGAAACGAACATAGCATTCTGACTGGAAACAGTAGACAGATGATTATCGAAAGAAATGGTACCTAGTCATTTCTGGAACAAAACATGGCTTATAGAAAATTGCATATAGGTTGATGAGGTGGAGAGAGATCTCAACCTCCTTTTTTAAAGTGATAGGAATAAGATGAAAAAACAATTTGAATTGATTGCAACGGCCGCTGCTGGTATAGAGGCTGTTGTTGGTCGAGAACTACGCGATCTCGGCTACGATTGCCAGGTTGAAAATGGACGGGTTCGATTTCAAGGAGACCGTCGAGCAATCATAGAGACCAATCTCTGGTTGCGCGCGGCTGATCGAGTGAAAATTGTGGTTGGGACTTTTCCAGCCAAAACCTTTGAAGAACTCTTTCAAGGTGTCTTTGCTTTGGATTGGGAAAACTATTTGCCTTTAGGAGCACGTTTTCCTATTTCTAAGGCTAAATGTGTCAAATCAAAACTCCATAATGAACCTAGCGTTCAGGCCATTTCGAAAAAAGCAGTGGTTAAAAAGTTACAAAAACACTATGCCCGACCAGAAGGTGTTCCTCTCATGGAAAATGGGGCAGAGTTCAAGATCGAAGTATCGATCCTTAAAGACCAAGCCACTGTCTTGATTGACACCACTGGTAGTAGCCTCTTCAAACGTGGTTATCGGACTGAAAAAGGGGGAGCCCCTATTAAGGAAAATATGGCAGCGGCAATTCTTCTGCTGTCAAACTGGTATCCAGATAAGCCCTTGATTGACCCGACATGTGGTTCTGGAACGTTTTGTATTGAGGCAGCGATGATTGCGAGAAATATGGCACCTGGTTTACGTCGGACCTTTTCTTTTGAAGAATGGAACTGGATGGATGATCGCTTGATTCATGAAGTCCGTCAAGAAGCAAGCAGAAAAATCAATCGCGAGATCGAATTGGATATTATGGGAACCGATATCGATGCACGGATGGTTGAGATTGCCAAAGAAAATGCCCAGAAAGCGGGCGTTAGCAGTGACATTACTTTCAAACAAATGCGAGTCCAAGATCTTCACTCAGATAAGATCAACGGGGTGATTATCTCCAACCCTCCATATGGAGAACGCTTATCCGATGATGAGGGTGTGACGAAATTGTATACTGAAATGGGGCACGTATTTGCACCTCTCAAAACCTGGAGTAAATTTATCTTAACCAGTGATGAAGGTTTTGAATCTAAATTCGGTAGTAAAGCAGATAAAAAACGAAAACTTTATAACGGAACCCTAAAAGTTGATCTCTACCAATATTTTGGGGAACGAGTAAAACGGCAGATAAAGGCATAGAAAGGATTTTTATGACAGAGAAGGATAATAAGCCATTAGAGCAAGAAACAGAATCAATTTTAGAGTTTGAAGATGCTAAAGAGATGACGATTGGGCAAGCCAATCGAAAGGCAGAAGAAATCGAAGCAGGTGTAACGGAAGGTGATAATGTCTTAGACAAATACATCAAACAACACCGAGCTGAAATTGAAGCTGAAAAATACGATACAAAAATTTTGGCCAAAGAAGAATTGGCTAAAGCTGAAGAGTTGGCAGCTACAGAAACAGTTGCTGAAGTATCTGAAGCAGTGGAGGCACCGGAAGTAACGGAAACGGTCTTGGAACAAAGACCTGAAATGGATGCTATCTCAACAGAATTACCTGCTAAGATTAAATTTGGACCCACACCAACTGAACCAGTTGTAGAAGCAGAGGACCTTCCTGAGGAAACACCAAGCAATGCGGGTAAACGAATCAAAGCAGTTCTATACTCTGCATTAGGTCTAGCGATTGTCGGGTCGGCCATTTTTGTGACCTATAACTGGATGCACAGTCGTGGAAAATCTGGTGGTACAACTGTTGTATCGTCTTCATCTAGCAAGTCATATTCTACTTCTAAATCAAGTAGCAGTGAAACACAGGCTCAAAAATTGGAAGAGTTTACCAAAGCCTACGATGCCTTTTTTGTAGATGAATCAAAAAGTGCTCTTAAAAATGATAAATTCGGAGACTTGGAAAATCTGAAGAAACTGCTGGACAAATTAGAAGGAAGCAGTGATTATAATGCGGCTAAAACAAAATATGAAGACCTTGTGAAGCAAGTTTCTGCTATTCAAAAAGTGAATTCTCAATTTAGTTCTCCAGTCATCAAAGATGGAGTTCTTGATGCAACTGCCAAAGCGAAAAGTGATGCGACCTTTGCAGAAACAAAGACAGGCAATGAAAAATTAGATAGCTTATTGAATGAAGCGGTTGCGCAAGGACGTTCACAACAAGTTGCGACACCGGCACCAGTGACTGGAACAGGTGGTACAGATACTTCTAATGCAACTCCAGCCCCAGCTCAAGCAGCAACGCCTACGGCCCCAACTGTCAATGCTGCTACAGGTGGTGCAGGAACGGCAAGTCCAGGCTATTCAGGGTACGGTCTTCCAAGCGATGGTGTCCCACTTCAGCGGAACCTGAGCCGTGTGCCATATAACCAAGCAGCTATCAATGATGTCAATAACCCAGCTTGGGTATTTGGTGATGGGATCCTTGAAAAAGTATTGAATATTGCTCGTAAACGTGGACATATCACTGGCAATCAATACATTTTAGAGCGTGTCAATATCATTAACGGTAATGGCTATTACAACCTCTTCAAACCAGATGGAACCTATCTCTTTAGTATCAATGCCAAAACTGGTTATTTCGTAGGAAACGGAAAAGGTCATTCAGATGCTCTGGATTATTAATGCTTGATCAGACATCCCTTTTCTGGGAAAAATGACAATAAAAAAGAGAGTGGGACAGAAATCGGTCATTCGTTAGAATTCGATTTCGTCGTCCCACCTTCGCACAGTTGAGTAGGCCTGTATAAGCTGATGAAATCAGCGTATTAGAGCCCACTCAACAACTGCGTCTTGCTTGACAATCCAAAAATAATTGAGAGACTAGGACTTTTGTCCCAGCCTCTTTTTCGTATTAAACAAGATGACGTTCAAACGGATCGTCCGAAATTCCTTGATCTAGAATCAGGCGACACCATTCTTTGGCTGAGAAGAGGCTGTGATCCTTGTAATTTCCACAAGACTCAATGGTTGTGCCTGGGACATCCTCCCAAGTGCTGACAGATGCAATTTCTTCTAAAGAATCTTTGATTACTTTAGCAATTTCCGTACTTGAATGCTGTCCCCACATGATCATATGAAAACCGGTGCGACATCCAAATGGGGAACAATCAATCATACCATCGATGCGTTTGCGAATAAGCATTGCAAGAAGATGCTCGATGGTGTGGAGCCCTGCCGTTGGAATCGCATTTTCATTGGGTTGCACCAGACGAATATCGAAGTTAGAGATGATATCTCCTTTGGGTCCAGTTTCTTCCCCAATCAAGCGTACATAGGGAGCCTTCACAGCCGTGTGGTCCAATTCAAAACTTTCAACAATTACTTCTTTTGTCATACTCAAATCCTTCTTTGTTTTTCTTGATTATAGCATAAAAAAGTAGATTCAACAAAGTGGAAATAAATGAATGTCTCACAGAGGTTCCATGAAAGAAAAGTCGATAAAAGAACAAGTGTTAAGCAAAAATATAAAAGGTTTTTCCTGTTTTTTTAGATTGTTAATTTTAGTAATTTATGGTAAAATGTAAAAGAATTTTTAATTCAACTAATTAAATAGATTTGGGGTAAAAGCATGAATTTTGTTATTACAGGTGTTTTTGCCGCGGTCATTGGTTTAGTCATTGGATATGTGGGAACTGCTCTTAAAATGAAAGCTTCAAAAGAAGCTGCGGAACTCACCCTTTTGAATGCTGAACAAGAAGCAACGAATTTACGTGGACAGGCTGAACGCGAAGCCGATTTGATTTTAAAAGAGGCGAAGCATGAGTCAAGTTCACTTAAAAAAGAAGCACTTTTGGAGGCAAAGGAAGAAGCCAGAAAATATCGTGAAGAGGTCGATGCTGAGTTTAAGTCAGAACGACAAGAATTGAAGCAATTAGAAAGCCGTTTGGCAGAACGTGCTAGCAATCTTGATCGCAAAGACGACATTTTAACAAGCAAAGAACAGTCTCTTGAACACAAAGAGCAAAGTCTTACAGATAGAACTAAACACATTGATACGCGTGAACAACAGCTGGAAGAGCTTGAACACAAGAAAGTAGAAGAACTGGAACGTGTCGCTGCTCTAAGTCAAGGAGAAGCGCGTGACATTATTTTGAGTCAGACGGAAGAGCAACTTTCAAAAGAAATTGCCTCACGGATTCGTGATGCTGAATTGGAAGTGAAAGAACGTTCTGATAAAATCGCAAAAGACATTCTCGTCCAAGCCATGCAACGGATGGCGGTTGATTTTGTTGCTGAGCAAACAAATTCAACCGTTCATTTGCCGGACGATAGTATGAAAGGTCGGATTATCGGTCGTGAAGGTCGCAATATTCGTACCTTTGAGAGCTTGACAGGTGTCGATGTGATTATTGATGATACGCCTGAAGTGGTGACCTTGTCAGGGTTTGATCCGATTCGTCGTGAAATCGCCCGTATGACAATGGAGAGCCTTCTCAAAGATGGTCGGATCCATCCAGCCCGTATCGAAGAGCTGGTTGAGAAGAACCGTCAGGAAATTGACAACCGGATTCGTGAATACGGTGAAGCGGCTGCCTATGAAATTGGTGCGCCAAACCTCCATCCAGATTTGATGAAAATCATGGGACGGTTGCAATTCCGTACTTCTTATGGTCAAAACGTTTTGCGTCACTCCATTGAAGTTGCCAAACTTTCTGGTATTATTGCTAGCGAGTTGGGTGAAAATGCTACTTTGGCACGACGTGCAGGATTCTTACATGATATCGGTAAAGCGATTGACCGTGAAGTGGAAGGAAGTCACGTCGAGATTGGAACTGAATTGGCACGGAAGTACAAGGAACACCCAGTGGTGGTCAATACTATTGCCAGTCACCATGGTGACGTGGAACCAGAAAGTGTCATTGCAGTCATTGTCGCTGCAGCGGATGCCTTGAGTGCAGCTCGACCTGGAGCACGAAGTGAGTCACTTGAAAGCTACATCAAACGCTTGCAAGATCTTGAAGAGATTGCAAATAGTTTTGAAGGAGTTAAAACAAGTTTCGCCCTTCAAGCGGGTCGTGAAATCCGTATTATGGTTAGCCCTGAGGCAATCAAGGATGATAAAGTGACGATCTTGGCTCATGATATTCGTGAGAAGATCGAGTCCAATCTGGAATATCCTGGAAACATTAAGGTTACCGTTATTCGAGAATTGCGTGCAGTCGATTACGCAAAATAAACAAAAAGCTTGAGATCTAGCATCTCAAGCTTTTTGAATGAAAAAATCAGTTGAAAATTAGGCCGATTTTTGTTACACTAGATAGAAAGACATTGAAGGAGAAATCATGGCGGATCGTGGCTTATTAATCGTATTTTCTGGCCCTTCGGGGGTTGGAAAAGGAACGGTTAGACGAGAAATTTTTGAAAACTCGGACAATCAGTTTCAGTATTCTGTATCGATGACGACGCGTGCACAACGTCCAGGTGAAGTGGATGGTGTCGACTATTTTTTCCGTACACGTGAAGAATTTGAAGATTTGATCCGTCAAGGGCAAATGTTGGAGTACGCTGAGTACGTTGGAAATTACTATGGGACTCCTTTAACCTATGTGAATGAAACCTTGGACAAGGGAATCGATGTATTCCTTGAAATTGAAGTTCAGGGTGCACTTCAAGTAAAGAAGAAAGTTCCAGATGCAGTTTTTATTTTCCTAACTCCGCCTGATTTGGATGAATTGCAAGATCGATTAGTGGGTCGCGGGACAGATAGTGCAGAAGTCATTGCGCAACGGATTGAAAAAGCAAAAGAAGAAATCGCCATGATGCGTGAATATGACTATGCCATTGTGAACGACGAGGTTCCTCTCGCTGCTGAGCGTGTCAAACGTGTGATCGAAGCAGAGCATTTCCGTGTAGACCGTGTCATTGGCCATTATCTGGATATGTTGCCGAAAACACAAACTATTGTGAAGAGATAAATAATTAGAAATTAGGTATAGGAATATGATGTTAAAACCTTCTATTGATACATTGCTTGACAAAGTACCATCAAAATATTCATTGGTTATTCTTTTGGCAAAACGGGCCCACGAATTGGAAAGTGGTGCAGTACCAACTCAAGAATTCCAATCAGTTAAATCAACATTACAAGCGCTTGAAGAAATCGAGTCTGGAAACGTAGTTGTTCACCCGGATCCGGAAGCAAAACGTGAAGCGCTTCGTCGTCGGATTGAAGCAGAGCGGATTCGCAAAGAAGAAGAAGAGCGCAAAATTAAGGAACAAATTGCCAAAGAAAAAGAAGATGGTGAAAAAATTTAAGGTTGGGGGCTTCTCAATCTTATTTTTTGCTATTTAAAGGGTTCCGTGATAAAGTAAAGCTCATATAATAGAGGCTGGAGGTGAAAAAGTGATAGCAAAAGTCATCGTAGATGTCCCATTGATGCAGACAGATAAACCCTATTCGTATCAGATTCCATTAGAATTTGAGGATATGGTGGAGGCAGGTATGCGAGTTCATGTCCCCTTTGGTAAAGGGAATCGCCTCATTCAAGGGATTGTGGTAGATGTTTTAGAAGAGGCAGACACAAGC
>NZ_KV812792.1:0-18233 GCF_001813505.1 Streptococcus sp. HMSC061E03 | reverse complement strand
ACAAGCGAGGAATTAAAAGCGATTGTGGAGGTCTTGGATTACACTCCGGTCTTAAATCAAGAGCAGTTCTGGTTGGCAGATCAATTACGAAAAAGTGTTTTTTCTTATAAGATCACGATTTTAAAAACCATGCTTCCTTCTCTCCTCAATTCGAGTTATGATAAGATTTTGTATCCTCAACCTTCTTTAGATCCCACTCTCAAAGTAAAACTTTTTGGTGAAAAAAATGAAGTTTCTTTTTCTTCTCTAGATGCAGCCGATCAAGCCCAAGTGATGCGGTTGGTCAGAAAAGGAGATTTGGTACTTGAATACAAGGCCAAGGATAAGAAACAAATTAAAACAGAAAAATGGTATCGCGTTAACCAGGAAGGATTAAAAGAACTTCAACCATCAGCGAGAGCTAAAAAAAGGCTAGCATTGAAAGAGCGCCTGTTACTAGAGCAAGGGGAGCAACCCTTAGCAGGATTGTATCAGGATTTTTCACGAGAAGTAGTGGCTTATTTTATTGATCAGGGTGTGTTAGAAATTACAGAACGAGAAGTGAATCGGGCGGCTGCATATTATGAAGGAAAAGAGCAGACCCAGGCCCTGCTTTTAAATTCAGAGCAAGCAAAAGCTGTAGAAACAGTAGTTTCTCAAATTGGAAAAGCATCAAAGCCTTTTTTATTAGAAGGTGTGACTGGAAGCGGGAAAACAGAAGTTTATCTGCAGATTATTCAGGAAGTTCTAAATAAGAGGAAAACAGCTATTATGTTGGTTCCTGAGATTTCCCTGACACCACAGATGACAGACCGTTTTATCTCTCGTTTTGGCCAGGAAGTAGCTATTCTGCACTCGGGCTTATCAAACGGTGAGAAGTATGATCAATGGCGAAAAGTTGAACGTGGGGAGGCCAAGGTAGTCGTTGGAGCGCGCTCAGCCATCTTTGCCCCTTTAAAAAACATCGGAGCCATCATCATTGATGAGGAGCATGAGGCTTCCTACAAACAAGATAGTAATCCACGCTACCACGCAAGGGAAGTCGCAGTCCTAAGGGCTCAGTACAATCAAGCAGTCTTGCTTCTTGGATCTGCTACACCAAGTTTAGAATCGAGGGCTCGTGCAACAAAAGGGGTTTATGAATTAATTCGTCTAACCCAGCGGGCCAATCCGGCAGCCAAAATTCCAGAAGTTAAAGTCGTTGATTTCCGTGATTATATTGGCCAAAATGAAGCTGGTAACTTCACTCCGGTTCTAGTGGAAGCTATTGCTGATCGCTTGCAGAAAAAAGAGCAGGTCGTCTTGATGTTGAACCGCCGTGGTTATTCCAGCTTTGTCATGTGTCGCGAGTGTGGAACTGTGGATACTTGTCCCAATTGTGATATCTCACTGACCCTCCACATGGATACTAAAACCATGAACTGTCATTATTGTGGCTATAGCAAAGCGATTCCTCGACACTGTCCAAATTGCCAAAGTCCTTCCATTCGTTATTACGGGACAGGAACACAAAAAGCCTATGATGAATTACAAGAGATCTTTCCTGAGGCTAAAATTTTGCGTATGGATGTGGATACTACCCGAAAAAAAGGGAGCCACGCAGCAATATTAGATGCTTTCGGGAATGGAGAAGCGGATATTTTATTAGGGACGCAAATGATTGCGAAGGGCTTGGATTTTCCAAATGTGACGTTAGTGGGTGTCTTGAATGCGGATACTTCTTTAAATTTACCGGATTATCGATCCTCAGAGCGAACCTTTCAACTCTTGACTCAGGTGGCAGGAAGGGCCGGACGAGCAGAGAAAGAAGGAGAGGTTATCATTCAGAGCTACAACCCCAATCATTATGCGATTCGATTTGCCAAAAACCAAGATTATGAAGGCTTTTTTGCCTATGAAATGCAGATTCGCCGGCAGTTAGGCTATACGCCTTATTACTTCACAGTTGGGTTAACCCTATCCCATAAGAGTGAGGAAATTGTGATGGAGAAGTCACATCAGGTCATGGAAATTCTCCGATCTGGCTTATCTGATCAGGTCCAAATCTTAGGACCAACACCTAAACCAATTGCACGCACACATAATTTGTATCATTATCAAATCATTGTGAAATATCGTTTCGAAGAAGGCATGACACAGGTCTTGAATCAAATCCTAGAATTTACACAAGAAAGAGGCAACCAAGATCTACGTGTCAGTATTGATAATGAACCTCAAAGCTTTATGTAAGGAAGAAAGAAATGACAAAATTAATTTTTATGGGAACGCCTGATTTTTCAGCGACGGTTTTAAAGGGATTGTTAGCAGATTCGCGCTATGAAATTTTGGCAGTTGTGACGCAACCAGACCGCAAAGTAGGTCGCAAAAAAGAGATTCGAATGACCCCGGTGAAGCAGGTAGCTTTAGAACATCGACTACCAGTTCTTCAGCCGGAGAAATTATCGGGTAGTCCAGAAATGGAAACGCTCTTATCACTAGATGCAGATGGAATTGTGACCGCTGCTTTTGGACAATTTTTACCGACAAAATTGTTGGAGAACTTCCAATTCGCGGTGAATGTCCACGCGTCTTTATTACCTAAATATAGAGGTGGAGCTCCCATTCACTATGCCCTGATCAATGGTGACGAAGAAGCTGGGGTTACAATTATGGAAATGGTCAAGGAAATGGATGCCGGAGACATGATTGCAGCTCGTTCTCTCCCAATTTTAGATGAGGACAATGTGGGAACTTTGTTTGAAAAATTGGCAGTCCTTGGACGTGACTTACTCCTAGATACTTTGCCAGCTTACCTAGCAGGGGAGATCAAGCCAAGTCCACAAGATCCAAGTTTGGTCACATTTTCACCGAATATTTTACCGGAAGAAGAGGTTTTGGACTGGACCAAAACCAATCGCCAAGTCTTTAATCAGATCCGAGGGATGAATCCTTGGCCGGTCGCTCATACGTTATTAAATGGACAACGCTTTAAAGTTTATGAAGCAGAGCTATGCGAAGGAAATGGAAATCCAGGAGAAGTGATTGCTTTGACCAAAAAAGAGTTGCTAGTCGCTGCAGGAGAAGGCGCATTGTCCCTCAAAGTTGTGCAGCCGGCAGGAAAACCAAAAATGTCCATCACAGACTTTTTGAATGGCGCCGGCCGTCAATTGAAAGTAGGAGATCACTTTGGAAGTTAAACAAATGAATGCGCGGGAACAGATCGTTCGAGTGTTAGAAGAGGTTTTTGAACAGGGAGCTTATTCTAATATTGCCCTAAATCAAGCGCTAGAACACTCTCAACTTTCAGATAAAGATAGAAGCTTTGTTACGGAAGTTGTATACGGTACTGTAGCACGGAAGATAACACTCGAGTGGTATCTCGCCCACGTAATTGAAGACCGGACGAAATTAGATCCTTGGCTCTATTATCTTTTGATGATGAGTTTGTATCAACTTGTCTATTTAGACCGCATTCCCGATCATGCCATCGTCAATGAAGCTGTCCGGATAGCAAAACGTCGTAAAGAAGGCAGTGAGAAGTTTGTCAATGCTATTCTTAGAAAGCTAATCCGCGAAGGACTACCAGCTATTGATACAATCAAGCGAAAGAACAAACGTTATTCGGTAGAGTATTCCCTACCTGTATGGTTGGTCAAAGCATTGATCGAAGAATACGGTGAAGAACGTGCTTGCGCTATTTTTAAGAGTCTCTATCAGCGTAATAAATCCAGTATTCGTGTGATTGATCTGGACGAAAAAGAAGAGTTGGCTCAGCTACTCGAAGCAACCTCCTCTCTACTTGCTTCGTCCGCTCTCGTGAAAGAGCAGGGACATTTTGCGGCGCATTCCTTGTTTAAAGAAGGGCGCATTACTATTCAAGACGAGTCCAGCCAATTGGTGGCACCAGCTTTGGATTTGCAAGGAGATGAGTGGGTTTTAGATGCCTGTGCGGCTCCAGGTGGAAAGACGACCCACCTGGCTTCTTATCTCACAACTGGGAAAGTCACAGCCTTGGATCTCTATGACCATAAGCTCAAATTGATTCAAGAAAATGCTAATCGGCTCCATGTTGCGGACAAAATTTTGACAAAGAAGTTAGATGCGACAAAAGTTTTTGAAACATTTGGACCTGATGCTTTCGATAAAATTTTGGTGGATGCGCCTTGTTCAGGGATTGGTTTGATACGGAGAAAGCCTGATATCAAGTACAATAAAGAGAGTGCAGATTTTGTATCTTTACAAGCTATCCAATTGGCCATTCTGGATAGTGTTTGTCAAAGTGTGCGTAAAGGTGGTATAATAGTGTACAGTACGTGTACAATTATGGGTAAAGAGAATTTTGAAGTGGTGGACCAATTTTTGAAAAACCATCCAAATTTCGAAAAAGTCCCATTGGATCACGAAAGAAAAGATATTCTTAAAAATGATTGTATCCTTATTACACCCGAATTATATGGAAGCGACGGCTTCTTTATCAGTCGTTTTAAGAGAATCTCATAATATCAGGAGGAAACTGACAGTATGGATATGACGATCTTAACCGATGTAGGTCAAAGACGGACAAATAACCAAGACTATGCAAATCA
Organism: Streptococcus sp. HMSC061E03; assembly: GCF_001813505.1. Classification (NCBI taxonomy): domain Bacteria; kingdom Bacillati; phylum Bacillota; class Bacilli; order Lactobacillales; family Streptococcaceae; genus Streptococcus; species Streptococcus sp. HMSC061E03. The sequence goes on along the minus strand of NZ_KV812792.1, from coordinate 13,689 downwards.
ATATAAAAACAAGGCAGGAAAATCTATGGTTTTACTTGCTGATGGTATGGGAGGACACCGTGCCGGAAATATTGCTAGTGAAATGGCAGTCACAGACCTAGGTGCGGCTTGGGTTTCTTCTGAGATCGAGACGGTTAATCAAGTACGTGAATGGTTTGCAGAACATTTAGAAGCTGTGAATCGTCGGATTCATTTGGCTGGGCAAGATGATGAGCACAAAGGAATGGGAACGACACTAGAAGCCTTGGCTTTTGTAGAAGGACAAGTGATTTATGCCCACGTTGGGGATTCACGGATTGGCCTCATTCGTCAGGGCGAATACCAGCAGTTGACCAGTGACCATTCTCTTGTAAATGCTCTTTTGCGAGCTGGTCAAATTACAGAGGAAGAAGCTGCCCATCATCCTCAACGTAACATCATCACTCAGTCCATTGGTCAAAAAGATGAGTTAGAGCCGGATTATGGTTTGGTGACGGTTGAAGCAGATGATTATATTTTGATCAATAGTGACGGTTTAACCAATATGATTGGCCCAGATGAAATCAGAGACATTGTCTTGAGTGATGTTTCACTGGAAGAAAAAGCTCAAACCTTGATTCGTTTTGCCAATAATGCTGGAGGCTTGGATAATATCACCGTTGTACTGCTCCACTTTACTGAGGAGGACGCAGCATGATTCAAATCGGCAAAATTTTTGCCGGGCGATATAAAATCATCCAACAAATTGGACGCGGCGGGATGGCAGATGTTTATCTTGCGCGTGATTTGATTTTGGATGGGGAAGAAGTTGCAGTCAAGGTACTGCGTACGAATTACCAGACGGATCCCATTGCAGTTGCGCGTTTTCAGCGTGAAGCAAAGGCGATGGCAGAGCTGGACCATCCAAATATCGTTCGGATTACAGACATTGGCGAAGAAGAAGGACAACAATACCTTGCAATGGAATATGTTGCAGGTTTAGACTTGAAACGCTATATCAAAGAAAATGCTCCTTTATCAAATGAAGAAGCTGTTCGTTTGATGGGGCAGATCCTTCTAGCTATGCGTCTTGCCCATACGCGTGGCATTATCCATAGAGATTTAAAACCACAGAATGTTCTCTTGACACCAGATGGAACAGCAAAAGTTTCAGACTTTGGGATTGCAGTGGCCTTCGCAGAGACTAGTTTGACTCAGACCAACTCGATGTTGGGGTCGGTTCATTATTTGTCCCCTGAGCAGGCGCGCGGTTCAAAAGCTACGGTGCAAAGTGACATCTACGCGATGGGGATCATTTTCTATGAGATGTTGACAGGACACATTCCTTATGATGGAGATAGTGCAGTTACAATCGCTTTGCAGCATTTTCAAAAGCCACTCCCATCTATTCGGGAAGAGAATAAGAATGTTCCACAAGCTTTAGAAAATGTGGTGATCAAAGCGACAGCTAAAAAACTGACGGATCGCTATAAATCAGTGGCAGAGATGTATGTGGACCTTTCAAGTTGCTTGTCCTACGAGAGAAGAAATGAGAAAAAACTGATTTTTGAAGATCAATCGAAAGCTGATACAAAGACTCTTCCAAAAGTGAGTCCAACTCCAAAGACGGCTCCTGTTCCAATCTCTGAGGTACGCAGTGAAATCAGTTCGGTAGATCCTAATCGACCATTATCTGACCAGCAGACAATGGCACCAAGTAAAAAGCAAAGAAGACGCTTGCGGGCGCGCTACAAGGTATTGTTTGTTGCCATTGCACTAGTTCTTGCAGCCTTTACTTTCTTGTTGTATATGAGCCCAGCCAATAAAACAGTTCCAGATGTTTCCGGCAAAACCATTGCCGAAGCTAGAGCGGTTATTGAGGGACAAGACCTTCAAGTCGGTGAAGAGAAAGAAGAGTACAGTGATTCGGTTGCAGAAGGCTATGTCATTCGGACCAATCCAAATGCAGGTGCTCAAAAGAAAGAACAAAGTCGCATTGATTTGATTGTTTCAAAAGGTCCAAATAGTTTTGAAATGCCAAACTATGTAGGAGAAACACGAGCTAAAGCAGAGGAAGATCTGAAAAATACTTATAAAGTATCAAGCAAAATGATCACGATTGAAGAAGTTGAGACCTTCGATTATGCTGCAGGGACAGTTCTTGAACAAACCCCAGCTCCAGGAGAGCAATATTCTCTGAATTCAAAAACCAAGATTGTTTTGAAAGTAGCGAAAGAAACGACTTCAATTGAAATGCCAAACTATGTTGGATCAACTTATGATTTTGCTAGAAGTAATTTGATTGAGATCTATGGTATTAAAGAAGCCAATATCGAATTAAGAAAAACGGAACATCTCCCTGATGGGGTAGTTGTTTCTGCCGGTCAAATTGTCAGTCAAACTCCAGAAGTTTCGAGTACGGTGGATATTAACCGAACACGAATTGTTTTGACTGTATATGAGCCTAAAGTGACGGCTTCTTCAAGTACGAAAGCCTCATCAAGTTCAGATGCATCTAGTTCATCCTCTGCTGAACGATCAGATACAGAAAGCTCCAGCAGTAGTGCAACTGGTGGAGATTAATAAATCAGTCTAAGACTCAGATGAATTTCTGAGTCTTTTTGTATTTTTTTGTTGCTATGTCGTGATTTTTTTATTTCCCTGTAGAGGGAAAAACTTTGAGGTCGCTTCAAGAAACTATTTTTCTACAGATGAATAGATTATGTGAATCCCTTAACAAACAAGGGGTTTCAAGTCCGGTAAAATAAAATAGTCAATTAAACATAAGGCAATTTGAAGTCGAAAATAGATTGAATATCAAATTATTTGCCTTTGTTTTAGCCCACATGCTATAATCTGCGTGAAAGGAGATCAAAGAGTAAAAATGTCGTTCAGACCTGCTTTGATAGGAAATTGGTAAACGAATAGATTTTTTTCTACTAGTTGAATAGGCCTTGACAACTGGTGGAGATAAATATCGTGAACTAAGAAACAGGGAGGTAGAATGACTTTTGAAATATGTGCACATAGTTGATGTATCTTTCGCCTATACTTTCCCAATGGAGATTATTTAAATGGACAGAAAATATAGAGTGGTTAGTCGAGCAATCTTAGCAACAGCTATGATTGTCCCGGCATTTATAGCAACAAAAGTAGCTGCAGAAAATAGAGGATGGAATACCTCCCCTTATCGTTCAAACTATTATAACTATGGTTACAATAATTGGAACGGTTATAATGGCTATAATTCATGGACCTATAGTTATGGCTATGGATATCCAAATTGGAACTATTATTATGGCTATAACTATGGTTATCCTAGCTGGAATAATTATTATGGCTATAATGGTTGGAACTATGGTTATTCCTTGGAAAATGATGTAAACTACATTTATTGGAATGGCAATCATTATTATCGGATGAGTGATGGGACTTACCGGATCTACCGCAATGGTGAGTGGAAGCCTTTAACTAATCGGAATAACTCTACTAATAACCTTGCCAATGACCCTCATTATGTATATGAAAATGGCTACCATTATTATGTATTAGATAATGGGGATTATTACTACTATAAAAATGGTAAATGGGTATTTGTGAAGAATTCGACGGAAAATCCTGATACTCCAGATCCAACTCCAACACCGACTCCGGATCCAACTCCAACACCCGACGAGCCAGATCCAAGCGATAAACCCGATCAACCAGTCAACCCATCAGAACCATCTACACCAGAAGATCACGGGAACTTGATCTTCCCAGAAAATCCTCCATTTGTAGGAGCAGATGGAGAGTTTGATCCTTTCGCACCAACCCCAGAAAATCCAAGTGAACCAAAACCAGAAGAACCGGTGCAACCTGAAGTGCCTGGAAATGATGGTTTGGTATCAACAGATCAGCCTAGTGAAAACCAAATTCCTCCATACGTTGAGACACCTGCAGAAGGATTAGAACATCTTCCATGGGCTCCAAATGGACGAGCACCAAAGATAGTCTATCCTCCTGGCAAACCTGGATCAGCAGCTTTGCGTCGAGATAAGAACTACTACTTTGACGGGTCGACTCACTATTACTACGTTCCTTCTGATACGGAAGCAACTGGTTACTCTGCTTATTGGAAATGGAATGGAGATAAATGGAAACTTTATGGAATGACAGATCCGAAAGATCCTGAAATCGATCCAAAATTCCACGAAGATGCCAAAGATGATGAATATGCCTATAGCGATCGAGACTCAAGCGTGAAGCTCTACTCTACAAACCTTGTAGAAACAGCTAAAGCAGGTCAAGCTCTTCCATTTAAGAATGTGGATGAATTTAAGGACTATGTCATTAAGAAAATGAATCCTAAATTTATTGACAATGCTGGCTGGGATGCCAAAGTAGAATGGGAAATCGAGGACCCAGAACTCTTTGAGCAATCTAAAGAAAACCCATGGGCTAAAGACTATGTTTTAATCGCTAACTTGAAGAGTGGAGTAGATGACAAGAACTACAAAGATGTTGAGTTTGGCTATGTGAAATTCGTTTATCGTGTAGAAGCAACAGACAATACAAACTATATCGAGTTAGATAAAGCGAAAGAAGCATTTGCTAAGATTAACGAATTGCGAAAAGCACAAGGCTTAAAAGAATTGACTTGGTCAGATGATGTCTACAACTCACGTGCCTTACCAAAAGCCCATACTATTTCACGTCAGTACGATAGCACAGGTTTTGTAGCTCGCCGTGAAGACAATGCAACAACAGTCGCAACGAAATGGTATAACAGTGGATTGAGAGAATTAATGCTCGATCCAAATGCCACAGAAGGTGCGGTAGCAGCAGTCATCAATGGCGACGGTAACTATTACTGGGCATTCATGTATAAATAATGCCTCTAGACAACCGTTATTGGAAAGAACTTATTTAATAACAATTCATTCCGATACCAAGGACACCCAAAGGATTTCTTTCTTTTGGGTGTTTTTTTGCTCTTCTTATTATCCAACCACAGACGGAAGTCAAATGAGGAAAAATTTGATAAAATAGGAAAAGATGAGGTAGACTATGTGGAAAATACAAATTTTTATTTTCGTTGAAGCCGTTTTGTTAACATTGGCAGCGATCACCATTTTATCAATCGATTTTTCCAGATTTGTTGTCTTGATGGTTCTCTTTTTGCTCCTTTTGTATTACTATTTTGGCAAACAAAAAGCGAATTTTCTATTAATCGCGCTGAGTGTGCTATTGTTTTTTATCGTGATGCTGAATCCTTTTGTGATTGCAGCCATTTTATTTGCGGTGGTTTATGGTTTATTGATTGCTTACCCTTATATGTATAAGGAAAATGAAGCCGTTGTGTTTGATGTTGAAGAGGATACGAAAATTCGTCAGGAAAAAACTCGATGGATTGGTGATTTACAACATTTTTCAAAGCAAAGTCGAGGGTATCGAGATCTGAATGTAATCCGAGTTTTTGGAAATGACACCCTCCATTTAGAGGAGGTAGCCATTTGCAATTGGGACAATGTAGTGATCATTCGGAAAGGTTTTGGAAATACAAAAATTATCTTACCGATTGATTTGGAGTTGCATTTACAAATTAACACCCTGTATGGAGATCTGAAGTTTTTGGATCTTCCTGTCCGTAAAATGAGGAATGAAACCATAGACATTGAAACGGCACACTATCGGAGATCGCACCGTTCTATAAAAATTGAGTTAGTTGGTATTGTTGGGGATGTTGAGGTGATTCGCGCATGAAGAAATTAGACTATCTCCTATTGTATTTCTATTCCCTAATGGTGGTTGCGGTCATTTGTCATACCATTTTCCATTTTGTTGGTTTTCAGTGGGGCAAACTTCTCTCAGATCTTTCCTTGCTTCAGTCATTCCTATTTTTGGTTTTTAGTCTGACGCTTGCATTGACGGCTTTGGTTGTCTTAATTATCAAAATCACGCAATTTGTAACAGTTCATGCAGTACAACAAAAGGTAGAATCTATCCTGACTGCTTCACAGCGAAAAGAAATTGCCCCCAAAGAATTGAATCAACAGTTAGATTTATTGGACAGCAAATTACTTCGACTAGAAGAAAATTTACAAAAGAGTGAAAATCGTGTGATGCGAAATGAAGAAGAAATTGTGGAAATCGAGCGTAAGAGAATTGCGCGTGATCTACATGATACGGTTAGTCAAGAATTGTTTGCAGCCAATATGATTTTATCTGGAGTGGCAGCACGGGCTCTTGAGTTAGAGAAAAGTCAGATCCAGCAGCAACTAAATGGTGTGTCAGATATTCTAGGTACAGCCCAAAATGATTTACGCGTCTTGCTCCTACATCTTCGTCCTACAGAATTGGAAGGAAAAAGTTTGGTAGAAGGGATGGAGATGATTTTTAGAGAATTGAAGGAAAAGAGTAACCTAGCAGTTGTCTTCCATCATAATGACGTGAGCATTCCAAAAGAAATGGAAGAACATCTATTTCGGATCGTCCAAGAAATTGTCAGCAATACCTTGAAACACGCTAGAGCTCAACAAATGGATGTCTTTTTGCAACAGGAAGGAAAACAACTTCATTTACGGATGGTAGATGATGGAATCGGATTTGAGCAGGAAAAATTGGAACGATTGAGTTATGGGTTGAAAAATATTCAAGAACGTGTAGAAGACATGGCGGGAACCATTAAAATAAGAACGAGTCCTCAAAAGGGAGTGGCTGTAGATATTCGCGTTCCCCTCCTTGTAAAAGATAAAAATGAAAAGGAAACTGTATGAAAGTATTATTAGTAGATGATCATGAAATGGTCCGATTGGGATTGAAAAGCTTTTTGTCCATGCAAACCGATATTGAGCAGGTCTTAGAGGCGAAAAATGGGCATGAAGGGGTGGAGTTGGCGCTGAAAGAAAGACCAGACGTCATCATCATGGATATTGTGATGCCAGAGCTAAATGGAATCGATGCGACTCTAGCCATCCTAAAAGAGTGGCCGGAAGCTAAAATTGTCATTTTGACGTCTTATTTAGATAACGAAAAGATTTACCCTGTCTTAGATGCCGGTGCAAAAGGGTATATTTTAAAGACCTCGTCAGCAACTGAGATCTTACAGGCTGTCAGAAAGGTTGCAAAGGGAGAATTTGCAATTGAGACAGAAGTTAGTCAAAAAGTTGAGTCACGAAAGAACCATGCTGAATTGCATGATGATTTGACAGCTAGAGAACGAGATATTCTGGCTTTATTGACGAAAGGATATGAAAATCAACGAATAGCAGATGAACTCTTCATTTCTTTAAAAACAGTGAAGACCCATGTCTCCAACATCTTATCGAAATTAGAAGTCAGTGATCGGACGCAAGCAGTCGTCTATGCCTTTCGACACCATCTGGTGAATCAAGAAGATTTTTAAAAGGAAACATGCTATAATAGAGCGTGATCATAAGGGGGAGACAAGTGGACGCAAAATTACGTTATAAAGCCAAAAAAGTTAAAATCGTCTTTTTTGATATTGATGATACATTACGTGCAAAAGAAACAGGATTGATCCCAGAATCTGTCAAAGACGTCTTCCATCAGTTGAAAGAAAAAGGAATCCGAACAGGGATTGCAACCGGCAGAGGGATTTTTGGGGTTGTTCCTGAAATCATGGACTTAAAGCCTGATTTTCTAGTAACCTTAAACGGTGCCTATATAGAAGATACAAAAGGAACTGTGATCTACCAATCACCAATCAATGAAGCAATCGTTTCTTCTTTTGTAGATTGGGCCAAAGAATCCGAGATTGATTATGGGTTAGTGGCTAGTCATCAAGCTGCCCTGTCTAATCGGACACCCTTGATCAGTGATGCTATTGACATCATTTATCCCAACTTACCCGTAGATCCAGATCTGCATTTGAAAGAACCTATTTTCCAAATGTGGACCTTTGATGAACAGGATAGTGAGCTAGAGTTGCCCCCTTCTTTGCAAGAGAACTTGCGCCTAGTTTCGTGGCATCCCCATTCATCAGATGTTGTTCGCTTTGAAGCTTCAAAAGCTTCAGGAGTTTCTCATCTTGTAAATCATTTGGGCTTGAAGCCAGAGAATGTTTTAGTATTTGGGGATGGATTAAATGATCTAGAACTGTTTGATTACGCTGGAATTAGTATCGCAATGGGAAAATCTGCTCCAGAGTTACAAGAAAAAGCTGATTATATCACTAAGAATTTAGAAGAAGATGGCATATTCTATGCCTTAGAGGAGTTAAATATGGTTGAAAAAGAATTGACATTACCACAGTTAGAACTTGCTACGGTTGACGGTCCTGTCGCTGTGATCAAAACCAATCACGGTGAGATGAACATTCAATTGTTCCCGGATCAAGCGCCAAAAACAGTTGCAAACTTTGTAGCTCTTGCTAAGTCTGGCTATTATGATGGTGTCATTTTCCATCGGATTATTAAAGATTTTATGATCCAAGGGGGAGATCCAACAGGCACAGGTATGGGTGGTGAATCCATCTATGGGGAGAGCTTCGAAGACGAGTTTTCAAAAGAATTGTACAATATTCGTGGAGCCCTTTCGATGGCAAATGCTGGACCAAACACAAATGGTAGCCAATTCTTTATTGTACAAAATCAACATCTTCCATATTCGAAAAAGGAATTGGTCCGCGGTGGCTGGCCTGAAAAAATTGCAGAAATCTATACGACAGAAGGGGGAACTCCTCACCTAGATCAACGTCATACAGTATTTGGTCAATTGATGGATGAAGCTTCTTTTGCTGTGTTGGATGAGATCGCGGCTGTTGAGACAGGGATGATGGATAAGCCAGTAGAAGATGTCGTGATTGAAACCATCGAAATTGAGGACTAATATGAAAATTGGAGATAAGTTAGAAGGAACCATCACAGGAATTCAACCTTACGGCGCCTTTGTCGAACTAGAGTCGGGTGTGACGGGCTTGATTCATATCTCAGAGATTAGAAGTGGTTATGTAAGTAATATTCAGGATATTCTGTCGATTGGGGAGAAGGTCTTTGTCCAAGTCATCGATGTTGATGAATATTCTAAGAAAGCTAGCCTCTCTCTGAGAACACTAGAAGAAACACCACAACGAAGCATTCGACACCATCGTTTTTCAAATGACCGCTACAAGAGTGGTTTTGCGCCCTTAGCTCAACAGATGCCGACCTGGGTTAAAGAAGGAAAGGTATTCTTTAGCAAACAAGAAAAGAAATAAAAACTTCGATAGGTTGATGAAACCTATCGAAGTTTTTTTGATATAGAGAATTATTCAAATTCGTAAAGGGTAGTAGAGAGATAACGTTCTCCATTATCTGGTGCAAGAGCAAGAACTTTTTTACCGCTACCCAATTCTTTTGCGACTTCAATAGCAGCATAGATAGCAGCTGCGCTTGAGATACCGACTAAGAATCCTTCAGCTCCACCGATAGCGCGTGCAAGTTCGAAAGCTTCTTCTGAAGATACGCGACGAACACCATCATATGCATTAGTGTCTAAAGTATTTGGGATAAAACCAGCTGAAATCCCTTGGATTTTATGTGGTCCAGGTTTTTCGCCAGAAAGGACTGCGGATTCATTGGCCTCAACGGCGTAGACTTTGACAGCAGGATTATTCTTTTTCAAAGTATGAGAAATACCAGAAACAGTACCACCAGTACCAACACCTGCGACAAAAGCATCTAAACCATCTTTTCCAAAGGCATAAACGATTTCTTGTCCTGTTGTTCTTTCATGTACCTCTGGGTTAGCAGGGTTTTCAAATTGAAGAGGAAGGAAGCCATTTCTTTCTGCAGCGATTGCTTCAGCTTTAGCGATAGCGCCTTTCATTCCTTCACTTCCAGGAGTCAAAACGAGTTCAGCTCCATAGGCTTGGATGATTTTACGACGTTCCACACTCATGGTTTCAGGCATGACAATCACAACTTTGTAGCCTTTAGCTGCGCCGACCCATGACAAGCCAATCCCTGTGTTCCCACTAGTTGCTTCGACAATGGTATCACCTGGTTTGATCAAGCCATCCGCTTCAGCTTTTTCAATCATGCTCAAAGCAATCCGGTCTTTAACAGATGATCCAGGATTGAAGGCTTCGAGTTTGACATAGACATCTGCAGCTCCTTCAGGAACAAGACGGTTCAATTTGACAATCGGAGTGTTCCCAATCAATTCTGTAATATTTTCATAAATAGCCATAATATACCTCAGTTCTAGGTTTTCTTGATACTAACAAGTATAGTCTCTTGCGAGAAGAATGTAAAATATAGAAATTTTATGGGTGTGATAAAAAAAAACTATCGTTGCCGATAGTATTTTAATTATTTTTCTACAGAAAGTAGGGGTACTTCAACCTCACGAATTCCTTGGTCCTCAATAATGACTTTGCCATTGTAAAATTCGACTAAAGCTGCTGTGATAGAACTTGTGTTTTCTTTATCTACAAAAATAGTTGTCATCACCTGATCTGTAAACATCGGATCTTGTTCCGCCAATTGATGGTCTTTTAAGAAATTAGCAAATTCTTGGTATTGGGAGTAAGAAAGTGTGATCCCAAGAATCACTTGCTCTTTGATTTCTACCAGTCCAATTTCTCGAACTGCTTGTGCAACACTTCCAGCATAAGCACGAATCAGACCGCCAGCGCCTAATTTAATACCTCCGAAATAGCGGGTAACCACGACACAACTATTAGTGATGCGATGATTCTCCAAAACTCCTAACATCGGTACCCCAGCGGTTCCACTAGGCTCTCCATCGTCACTGGTCCGTTTGATGTCACTTTGTTCCCCAATGATGAAAGCAGAGCAGTTATGTGTAGCCTTATAGTGTTCCTTTTTGATGGCATTGATAAAATCTCTAGCTTCCTCTTCAGAGGAGACTCGCTTGACATGACAAATGAATTTTGATTTTTTGATTTCTTCTTGAACAGTGCCGTTCTCTTTAAATGTAACATATTCCATATTCTTATTTTACAAAAAAAGAATGATTTTCTCCAACTTTTGCGAATTAATAAGTATGAAGATAGAAGAATCTTATGGAAGACTCTTAACGGAGAGTCAAATGACAAATGATTTAAAAGAAATTGCCCAAGAACTTCCCGCTATAGAAAAACAGAATGGAAGGTACCAATGCTTTCGATGTGGCAGTTTGATTGATCAAAAACTGTGGAAGTTGAGTGAGGAGGTGCTGTATTGTAGGGCCTGTATCCAATTGGGAAGGATCCGGAGTGATCAAAAACTTTATGCTATTGGACAGCAAGACTTTGAAGGACAAGAGGTGCTAAAATGGAAAGGAGTCTTGACTTCTTATCAACAAGAGGTATCTGAAGGACTTATCCAAGCAGTTAAAGCAGGAAAACATGCATTGGTACATGCTGTGACAGGCGCTGGGAAAACGGAAATGATGTACCAGGTTGTAGCAACAGCGATCAAGGCAGGAAAAGCAGTCTGTATTGCTACCCCAAGAATCGATGTCTGTATCGAACTGTACGGAAGGATGAAGGAAGATTTTTCCTGCCCCATTTCTTTACTTCATGGAGAATCGGAGCCCTATTTTAGAACACCTTTGGTGATCGCTACAACCCATCAATTGCTAAAGTTTTATCAGGCCTTTGATCTCCTTATTATAGATGAAGTAGATGCGTTTCCCTATGTGGACAATCCAATCTTATATAAAGCAGCTCAGAATGCGATAAAAAAAGAGGGGAACACTCTATATTTAACAGCAACCTCTACAGATGAGTTAGATAAAAAGGTCAAGAAAAAAGAAATCATTCGTTATAGTCTTCCAAGAAGATTTCATGGGAACCCACTAGTGGTCCCTGAAATAAAATGGGTGCCGAAAATTAGAGAAAAAATAGAAAAAGGAAGAATCCCTTACCAACTATTGCAACTGATCAAGAAACAAAGACAGACTCACTACCCATTGTTAATTTTTGTATCTGAAATAGAATTAGGACAACAATTTACTGAGAACTTAAAAAAATACTTTCCCAAAGAAACTGTAGGTTTTGTATCCTCACAGACAACAAACCGTCTACGAATGGTAGAAGAGTTTAGAAACAGAGCCATAACCATGCTAGTCTCGACAACAATTTTAGAAAGAGGAGTGACTTTTCCGTTTGTAGATGTCTTTGTTTTAGAAAGTAATCACAAATTATTTACTAAGAGTGCTCTCGTACAAATTTCAGGAAGGGTCGGTCGAAGTAAAGAAAGACCAACAGGTAAACTACTTTTTCTATCAGATGGCATAACACGAGAAATGAAGAAAGCGATTAAAGAAATAAAGGAAATGAATCAGGAGGCTGGATTTTGAAAGAATGTCTGCTTTGTACTAAAGAGTTGAAAACTGGTGAACATTTCACAGACCTTATTTTTATGAATCAACAAGAAGAATGGATTTGTAAAGAATGCAAAGAAGACTTCGAACAAATTGGCGAAATTCATTGTCCTAGATGTTATAAAGATAAGGAGGAGAAAGTATGTAAAGATTGCGAATACTGGATACAAAAGGGGAATATGGTAGAACATGAAGCATTATATAGATATAATGCAGCAATGAAGGACTATTTCAAGCGATATAAATTTGAAGGAGATCGTTTATTAGGAATGGTATTTGCATGTGACATCAAAAAAGCCTTGAAAAAATATAAAAGCTATACGATAATACCGACTCCAATCAGCCATGAAAAAAAGCAGGAGAGAGGATTTAATCAGGTTTCGACTATATTAGATTTTGCAGAAATAAAGTACAGCAGTCTCTTGCAAAAAGAAGACAGCTTAGCCCAATCAAAAAAAACAAGAGAAGAAAGATTAAAAACCACTCAACACTTTCAATTAAAAGAAGAAGTTTCAAAAAAGCAGAAATATCTTATCTTTGATGATATCTACACAACGGGCAAAACAATCGAATTAATGAAGCGCCTACTAATTGAAAAAGGTGTGAAAGAAATAAAGACATTTTCAATCGCAAGGTAAAAAAAGATTTGCAAAAAGTTTATGAAAGCGTTATAATATACATATAAATAAAAACATAACGTTTAGAAAGTAGGTACTAATATGATTAAATATAGTATCCGTGGTGAAAACCTAGAAGTAACAGAAGCCATTCGCGACTATGTCGTTTCTAAACTCGAAAAGATTGAAAAATATTTTCAGGCAGATCAAGAGCTAGACGCTCGAGTAAACTTAAAAGTTTACCGTGAAAAGACCGCAAAAGTAGAAGTAACCATTCCGCTTGGATCTATCACACTTCGTGCAGAAGATGTCTCTCAAGATATGTACGGTTCAATTGATCTAGTTGTAGATAAAATTGAACGTCAAATTCGTAAGAATAAAACAAAAATCGAAAAGAAAAATCGTATTAAATCTGGTGCAGGTAAATTGTTTACCGATGCAGTTGTAGAAGAAGCAGCAACCACAGAAAAAGTTGTTCGCTCAAAAACAATTGATCTAGAACCAATGGATTTAGATGAAGCAATCCTTCAAATGGATCTATTAGCACACGACTTCTTCATTTATCGTGATGCAGAAGACAATACAACAAATGTGATCTACCGTAGAGAAGATGGAGACATCGGTCTATTGGAAGTAAAAGAATAAAGATCAAAAAGAGATTGAAAACATCAATTAAATTATAGAGGAATCAGGAGTATCTATGCTCCTGATTTTTTTATATAAACCAAAAAAGTAAAAAAACTTTCAAAAAAATAAAAAATTTTGAAAAAAAGTGTTGACAGTAAGGTAAGGTCATGAT
>NZ_KV812791.1:0-3261 GCF_001813505.1 Streptococcus sp. HMSC061E03 | reverse complement strand
GCTAAGCGACTACCTTATCTCACAGGGGGCAACCCCCAACTACTTCCGGCGTTCTAGGGCTTAACTGCTGTGTTCGGCATGGGTACAGGTGTATCTCCTAGGCTATCGTCACTTAACTCTGAATGATTAAACATTCAAAATTGAACATCTATATTCTAACAAGTTAACCTTACATTGTCAATATCTTCTGACTCTTTGGATAAGTCCTCGAGCTATTAGTATTAGTCCGCTCCATTGCTCACACAACTTCCACTCCTAACCTATCTACCTGATCTTCTCTCAGGGCTCTTACTGATATAAAATCATGGGAAATCTCATCTTGAGGTGGGTTTCACACTTAGATGCTTTCAGCGTTTATCCCTTCCCTACATAGCTACCCAGCGATGCCTCTGGCGAGACAACTGGTACACCAGCGGTAAGTCCACTCTGGTCCTCTCGTACTAGGAGCAGATCCTCTCAAATTTCCTACGCCCGCGACGGATAGGGACCGAACTGTCTCACGACGTTCTGAACCCAGCTCGCGTGCCGCTTTAATGGGCGAACAGCCCAACCCTTGGGACCGACTACAGCCCCAGGATGCGACGAGCCGACATCGAGGTGCCAAACCTCCCCGTCGATGTGAACTCTTGGGGGAGATAAGCCTGTTATCCCCAGGGTAGCTTTTATCCGTTGAGCGATGGCCCTTCCATACGGAACCACCGGATCACTAAGCCCGACTTTCGTCCCTGCTCGAGTTGTAGCTCTCGCAGTCAAGCTCCCTTATACCTTTACACTCTGCGAATGATTTCCAACCATTCTGAGGGAACCTTTGGGCGCCTCCGTTACCTTTTAGGAGGCGACCGCCCCAGTCAAACTGCCCGTCAGACACTGTCTCCGTAGATGATGAACCTACCGGGTTAGAGTGGCCATAACACAAGGGTAGTATCCCAACAACGCCTCCATCGAAACTGGCGTCCCGATCTCAATGGCTCCTACCTATCCTGTACATGTGGCACAGACACTCAATATCAAACTGCAGTAAAGCTCCATGGGGTCTTTCCGTCCTGTCGCGGGTAACCTGCATCTTCACAGGTACTAAAATTTCACCGAGTCTCTCGTTGAGACAGTGCCCAAATCATTACGCCTTTCGTGCGGGTCGGAACTTACCCGACAAGGAATTTCGCTACCTTAGGACCGTTATAGTTACGGCCGCCGTTTACTGGGGCTTCAATTCATACCTTCGCGTTACCGCTAAGCACTCCTCTTAACCTTCCAGCACCGGGCAGGCGTCACCCCCTATACATCATCTTACGATTTAGCAGAGAGCTGTGTTTTTGATAAACAGTTGCTTGGGCCTATTCACTGCGGCTGACTGAAAGCCAGCACCCCTTCTCCCGAAGTTACGGGGTCATTTTGCCGAGTTCCTTAACGAGAGTTCTCTCGCTCACCTGAGGCTACTCGCCTCGACTACCTGTGTCGGTTTGCGGTACGGGTAGAGTATGATTAACGCTAGAAGCTTTTCTTGGCAGTGTGACGTCACTAACTTCGCTACTAAACTTCGCTCCCCATCACAGCTCAATGTTATAGAATTAAGCATTTAACTCAATTCACACCTCACTGCTTAGACGTGCACTTCCAGTCGCACGCTTTAGTTAGCCTACTGCGTCCCTCCTTCACTACATACTCTAGTACAGGAATATCAACCTGTTGTCCATCGGATACACCTTTCGGTCTCTCCTTAGGTCCCGACTAACCCAGGGCGGACGAGCCTTCCCCTGGAAACCTTAGTCTTACGGTGGACAGGATTCTCACCTGTCTTTCGCTACTCATACCGGCATTCTCACTTCTATGCGTTCCAGCGCTCCTCACGGTACACCTTCTCCACACATAGAACGCTCTCCTACCATACCTATAAAGGTATCCACAGCTTCGGTAAATTGTTTTAGCCCCGGTACATTTTCGGCGCAGGGTCACTCGACTAGTGAGCTATTACGCACTCTTTGAATGAATAGCTGCTTCTAAGCTAACATCCTAGTTGTCTGTGCAACCCCACATCCTTTTCCACTTAACAATTATTTTGGGACCTTAGCTGGTGGTCTGGGCTGTTTCCCTTTCGACTACGGATCTTAGCACTCGCAGTCTGACTGCCGACCATAATTCATTGGCATTCGGAGTTTATCTGAGATTGGTAATCCGGGATGGACCCCTCACCCAAACAGTGCTCTACCTCCAAGAATCTTAATGTCGACGCTAGCCCTAAAGCTATTTCGGAGAGAACCAGCTATCTCCAAGTTCGTTTGGAATTTCTCCGCTACCCACAAGTCATCCAAGCACTTTTCAACGTGCCCTGGTTCGGTCCTCCAGTGAGTTTTACCTCACCTTCAACCTGCTCATGGGTAGGTCACATGGTTTCGGGTCTACGACATAATACTAATGCGCCCTATTCAGACTCGGTTTCCCTACGGCTCCGTCTCTTCAACTTAACCTCGCATCATATCGTAACTCGCCGGTTCATTCTACAAAAGGCACGCTCTCACCCATTAACGGGCTCGAACTTGTTGTAGGCACACGGTTTCAGGTTCTATTTCACTCCCCTCCCGGGGTGCTTTTCACCTTTCCCTCACGGTACTGGTTCACTATCGGTCACTAGAGAGTATTTAGGGTTGGGAGATGGTCCTCCCAGATTCCGACGGGATTTCTCGTGTCCCGCCGTACTCAGGATACTGCTAGGTATAAAGACTATTTCGAATACGAGGCTCTTACTCTCTTTGGCTGACCTTCCCATGTCATTCTTCTATAATCTTTAAGTCCACATTGCAGTCCTACAACCCCGAAGAGTAAACTCTTCGGTTTGCCCTCCTGCCGTTTCGCTCGCCGCTACTCAGGCAATCGCTTTTGCTTTCTCTTCCTGCAGCTACTTAGATGTTTCAGTTCACTGCGTCTTCCTCTACCTATCCTTAACAGATAGGAGTACTAGCCATTAGCTAGTGGGTTCCCCCATTCGGACATCTCTGGATCGTCGCTTACTTACAGCTCCCCAAAGCATTTCGTCGTTTGTCACGTCCTTCTTCGGCTTCTAGTGCCAAGGCATCCACCGTGCGCCCTTATTAACTTAACCTTATTTTTGGTCTTGCGACCTAAACTCTTTAAATATTTACAGCGTTTCGGTTTATTTTCTTGTTACTATTTGATATAGATATTCAATTTTCAATGTTCAATCTTAACACCCTTACAGTGTTAATGGAGCCTAGCGGGATCGAACCGCTGACCTCCTGCGTGCAA
>NZ_KV812790.1:0-612 GCF_001813505.1 Streptococcus sp. HMSC061E03 | reverse complement strand
AAATATAATCGTTTAGGGCCGAAAGGTAAATATGTGATATCAGTAGTCAACTTTTGCATAGGTTTATCCGCTGAAAAATCTCTATTCAGAGTATTGCCAGTAATTGAGAAAGGTTTACCTATTTTGATAGCTTTTTTCGTTTTCACGGCACAATTCCAACCATTTTTCTGCATAATCCGCTGCACAACCTTATGGTTAACAATCTGATTTAATTCCTTCTGAATCAAATGCTTAATCTTTCTGTACCCGTAAATAAATTTGTTTTTCTTACAAATTTTACCAATAGTTTCCTCGATAACGGTTGGAGAAAAGTCTTTCTTTTTCCATCGGTAGTAAGTAGATATGGGTACATTAAGGCAAAAACAGATTAAATGAACTGTATATTTACCTTTCAATTCTTCTACTAATTTTACAACTGCTTGAGGCGACACTTCCTTTCCAATTCCTTGTATTTTTTTAATATTTCTAATTCAACTTCTTTTCTTCGTAATTCTAATTTTAATTGATCGATTTCAGAAAGTTTAGCCATTCCTTTTTCATAAGAATATTGTTTACCCACCTGTTGGTGGAAACGATGAGTTTCTCCATTTTTATACCATCTAAACCATGTTT
>NZ_KV812789.1:0-239 GCF_001813505.1 Streptococcus sp. HMSC061E03 | reverse complement strand
TAGTAACGTCCGAATTCGAATTTAGTTGTGTCAATGACTTGTGTGTTTTCTGCGTCGCCAAGTGACTTAGTGAAGCCATCTTTAAGGGTTGCAGTAATCACACCGTTGTTCACAGCGATATCGAATTTATCTGTTACTTCTGCGCCTGTTACTGAATCGTAAGCTTTGATCTTAGTAGAATCAAGTTCCAACTTCGCTTCATCGTAGTCATCTGAGATTCCTACTGATTGGATGTTGTC
>NZ_KV812788.1:0-305 GCF_001813505.1 Streptococcus sp. HMSC061E03 | reverse complement strand
TTTTGTTTTGGGCCAAACATTTTTGTTATTAAAATAATCCTGTTTCTAAAATGGTAATAGTTTCTAAAGCCATAGGCATTTCTTTTAAGTACTTTTATTTTATTGTTGATTCCTTCGATAGGGCCATTTGTTCTAGTTGGATGCTCACAAGTATTTTGAATATATGGCAGATAAGTAATTAGAGTCTTTAATACTCTTTTTAAACCAGGAGATAGGTCTAATTGTGTAGCTGCTTCAATCGTTTCCTTGAATTCAATATAATCTCTGTCCTGAATACATTCACGAAGTGAATGTACAACCTCATA
>NZ_KV812787.1:0-530 GCF_001813505.1 Streptococcus sp. HMSC061E03 | reverse complement strand
AGGTCATGATATACTAATATAGTTGTCGCGCGAGAGCGACAAAGACCTTTGAAAACTGAACAAGACGAACCAATGTGCAGGGCGCTATAACTAAGGTTATAGTAACTGAACAATAAAAAAACAATAAATCTGTCAGTGACAGAATGAGTTTAAGACAAACAATTATTTTAATGAGAGTTTGATCCTGGCTCAGGATGAACGCTGGCGGCGTGCCTAATACATGCAAGTAGAACGCTGAAGCTTGGTGCTTGCACCGAGCGGATGAGTTGCGAACGGGTGAGTAACGCGTAGGTAACCTGCCTCTTAGCGGGGGATAACTATTGGAAACGATAGCTAATACCGCATAAAAGTCGATATCGCATGATATTGATTTGAAAGGTGCAATTGCATCACTAAGAGATGGACCTGCGTTGTATTAGCTAGTTGGTGAGGTAACGGCTCACCAAGGCGACGATACATAGCCGACCTGAGAGGGTGATCGGCCACACTGGGACTGAGACACGGCCCAGACTCCTACGGGAGGCAGCAGT
>NZ_KV812786.1:20418-129594 GCF_001813505.1 Streptococcus sp. HMSC061E03 | reverse complement strand
GCGCGACAACTATATTAGTATATCATGACCTTCTCTTACTGTCAACACCTTTTTTAAAAAATTTTTTATTTTTTTGAAAGTTCATTTATACACTGTCAACTTTCAGTTCTTAAATTGAATTTTTAAAATCCTTTAGATAGTTCTCTAATTTCTTTTTCATTTTTGTTTTTCCTAGACATCTTCTGTTTGCTAGTAATGCTTCATATTGTTCTTTTTCTTTTACGGTTAATTTTTCTTTAAAACCTTTTAATGCATCTCTCAGAACAACCAGCTCATCTAAATATATTTTTCTTGATGAAATTCTGTGACTAATTTCTCCAATTTCAATATATGGAAGTCTATTAATTTTTCTCTTATCACTTTCCTGTTGTCTTATTTTATCTTTAATATGATTTCTAAATTTTGTTTTGAAATATGTATAAAGTAATTCTTCATTTGTTTCAATTTCAGGATTTTTTTGATAAAGTTCAAAGAGTGTTAGCTGTCCTTCTTGTTCCCAATCATCCTTTTCCCATAATTGAATATAATACTCTTTTTCACATTTTCTTACGATATATTTTACTTTTTGATACATTTTATTAAATTCCATAAGCTCTCCTTTACTTTTATCTGTATTTTATAAAAATAAAGAAGCCCATTGGACTTTTTTTCTATTCTGTACGTTTTTTTAACTATTTGGTTATTATTTTTGACTATTTTGTTCAAATACACAAAAAAACTGCCACTTGGTGACAGTTTATCGATAGTCCGTACGGGATTCGAACCCGTGTTACCGCCGTGAAAAGGCGGTGTCTTAACCCCTTGACCAACGGACCATTTTTACAACATATTCTATTATACAGAATATTTTTACTCTGTCAACACTTTTTTTAATAAAAAAAGAAGGAAATATTTTCCTTCTTTTGAATTAGTTGTTTTCTTCTAATTTTGACTTAATTTCATCATATGATAGAGGTTTTGCTTCTTCTTCTAATTCATGCTCTGAATTTTCAGGCATTTTTCCTGTTTCATATAATGATTTAATTTGAACACTATCCAAGGTTTCATATTTTAATAGAGCTTCCGCAATTAGTTTATGCGTTTCTCTATTTCCTTGAATAATTTCTGCCGCTTTATTACGGGCTTCATTCAACAGACCACGAACTTCTTCATCAATTTCGTAAGCAGTTTGTTCTGAAATCATTTTTTGTGGGCTTTGAGCACCAAACATCGCATGATTTCCTTCATATTGGACTGGTCCAAGTTTTTCACTCATACCATATTCTGTTACCATTGCACGCGCCATTTGGGTAGCTTGTTCAAAGTCATTTGAAGCACCCGTTGTTTGCGAATTGAAAATAATTTCTTCGGCAACACGTCCTCCCATGAGCCCAGCTAATTGTTCTTTCATATCTTCTTTAGAAAGTAACATTTGATCTTCTTTAGGAAGGGCAATCATGTAACCGCCTGCACGACCACGTGGAACAATCGTAACTTTATGAACTACACGAGCATTTGATAAGACCAGACCAACGATCGTATGACCAGCTTCGTGATAAGCCACCATTTCACGTTCTTTTTGTGAAATCGTCCGATCCTTCTTAGATGGACCTGCAATTACACGATCTTCTGCTTCATCGATATCAGCAGCATCAATCACTTTTTTATTTCGACGAGCCGCAACCAAGGCTGCTTCGTTCAAGACATTTTCAAGATCAGCACCGACAAAACCTGGTGTTTGTTGAGCAACCAATTTCAAGTCCACATCTGGAGCGAGTGGTTTGTTCTTAGCATGAACACGAAGAATCGCTTCACGACCTTTCACATCTGGACGTCCAACCAATACTTTACGGTCAAAACGGCCAGGACGAAGAAGGGCAGGGTCAAGGACATCAGAACGGTTAGTTGCTGCGATAACAATGATTCCTTCGTTGCCTTCAAAACCATCCATCTCAATCAAGAGCTGGTTAAGGGTTTGTTCACGTTCATCATTTCCACCACCAAGACCTACACCACGCTGACGCCCAACAGCATCAATTTCATCGATAAAGATAATGGCTGGTGCTGCTTTTTTAGCATCTTCAAAAAGTGAACGAACCCGGCTAGCACCGACTCCGACAAACATTTCAACGAAGTCAGAACCAGAGATACTGAAGAATGGCACTCCAGCTTCACCAGCTACTGCTTTTGCTAAAAGGGTTTTACCAGTTCCGGGAGGGCCTTCAAGAAGCACACCTGCTGGGATTCTTGCACCCAATCTAGTAAAGCGTTTTGGATCTTTTAAAAATTCAACAACTTCAACAAGTTCTTGTTTTTCTTCTTCAGCTCCTGCTACATCTGAAAAACGAACTTTAATATCTTCTTTATTAGCAGCGCGGGCTTTATTACGACCAAAGTTCATGGCACCTCTGGCACCTCCGCCACCGCCTTGGTTCATCATTGAGAAGAAGAAGAACATGACAATAACAAATGGAACAATTGAAGTGAGAATTGTTATCCACATGCCACTTGAGCTCTCACGCTTAATGGTGATTTCTGCTTTGTGGTCAGCTGCTAATTTTTGTAATTCATTGACAGTGATATCAGATGGAAGGATGACACTAGTAAAGCGAGATACTTTTTGAACACTTGGGGTAAAAAATTGAATTCCTGTATCTTCTTTTGATTCTTTTGCTTTATTATAGGTCCCTGCAATTTCAATCACACTACCATTTGGTTGGTAACTGATTGTTTTTACATTATCATTTTTAATTTCTTTGACCAATTCTGTGTAGTTGATTTGCTGACTTTGACCAACCCCATTACCCGCAAAAAAGTACTGGAATCCTGTCACAGCCGCTACAATAATCAACAAATACAGAAATGGATTTCGGACAAAACCGTTATTTTTTCTGTTATTCATCTAGTCTCCTCTATTTTGAGTACACTTCCTCTTTTAATACACCAACATAGGGTAGGTTACGATAATTTTCATCATAGTCTAAACCATATCCTACAACAAACTCATTTGGAATCGTAAAGCAGGTGTAATCTGCTTCAATCTCAACCAAACGTCCTTCAGGTTTATCCAGTAAGGTAGCAATCTTCACAGATGCTGCATTTCGTTCTTCAAAGAGTTCTTTTAGACTCTTGAGGGTTTTACCTGTATCGATAATATCTTCTACAAATAAAATATCTCTACCAGTAATATCTTGGTCGATATCCTTGATAATATTAATAATACCTGAGCTTGCCGTACCACCATGATAACTTGAAACCAGCATAAAATCCAATTCAATATGTGTATCCACGTGGTTGATCAACTCTGCCATAAATGGAACAGAGCCTTTCAAAATTCCAACAAAAATTGGATTTTTCCCTTGGTACTCTTTTGTTAGGGTTTCACCCAATTTCTTTGCTGCTTCTACAATTTCATCATGTGAAACCAATACTTTTTTTATATCTTTTTCTAACATGTTTTTACCTATCTATTTTTTGAATATAAAGACTATCTTTCATTATACCACTTTTTGAGGGCTTACTCAAATCACTCGTTACCAATCCCACTACAGAAAGAATATTATGATTCTGTTCTATAATGAGAGCTTTTTGCCGAAGCGAAATTGGAATTTTATGGTTGATAAACCACCGTCTTAATTTTTGATGGTGGCCATTAACAAGCAGGTGATCTCCTTCCTTTCTCCCTCTAATTAAGATGGGAGTTTCGCGTGAAACAGAAAGAATTTCTACATTTTCCCCTACTAATGGTTGTCCAAAAGATAGTTTATAATTTGCAATTTCAAAGATATTCCCAAATTCTAACAAAAATGGAAGGGGTTGGTCATCCGACTTTTGACTGATTTTTTGTATTTCAAAGAAATCATATTCTTGATGTAATTCATAATTCGACTTTAAATAATGAATGCAATTTCTTTTTTTTCGCAGTAAATCTAATAATTCTTGAAACTGGGCCCTACCAAGTTGCAAATCTGGAAATTGTGCCAAATACTCTTCTAATAAGAATGATTGTACAGAATGAGAATACGTTCTAAAAGAAGCTAAATCTTGAATGCTTAACTCGCTAGTCAATTCTTTCAGTGCTTGGTGCCAATGATTCACTTCCTCTGCTAAATAGCGAAGACTTGCTTGCATTTGGGGATTTTCTTTTTCAAATTCTGGAAGGTATTGATGGCGTACACGATTTCGAAAATAGTCCTGTGAGTCATTGCTACTGTCTTCAAAGTGAGGGATTTTCATCAACTCATCTTTGGTAAAAGTTAACAAAGGACGGATTAACTCACCCTTACCAAATGGTTGGCGTACAGGAATACCACTTAAATGGCGTAATTTTGTTCCTCGTATTAAGCGCATGAAAGTTGTTTCGGCTTGATCGTTTGCATGATGACCTGTTACTAAAGCGGTGCAATCCTCTTTCTCCATAATCTGTTTAAAAAAATCATAACGAAAGGTACGAGCTTTTGCTTCTGTAAAATCACCCGAATAGTGAGCCACATGGATACGTGTCTCTCGCCTATCAGCTAGCGTTCGAAGTTCACTTTCTTCTAAATCCGATTCTGGTCTTTGTCCATGATTGACATGAGCGAGTACCAGATGGATTTTCAATCGTTCTTTATTCTTATATAAAAGTTCATACAGATTCATTGAATCCAATCCACCAGATAAGGCAACTAAAACACGGCGATGGGGAGTAAATAGATCTTGTTTTTCACAAAACTCTAAAAATCGCTTTTCCATTATTTCAATACCTCATAGATATCTTTTGAAATATTGGAAATCGTATCATAATTCGAATGATCTGTAAAAATGGCTATTACATAGGGTGAATTTGTATATACAATTGCAACATCATGTCTAAAATCATAGGCATCTCCAATTTTATGAGCAACTTTTACTGGAAGGTCACGCGCAATCCGTTGATCATCATATTTTGTAGAGGAGAGTGCATCAATAATAGGGCCATTTTGTTGATAGACAGCCTCCATGACATTGCCAGCCATTTCAGCGGATGCTTCTCTTTTTTCAACATCCCAATGTTTCTTTGCAATTTTATCCAAAGTTTTTTGGAAGTCTTGATCTGATTGATGAGTGACATAATAATTCAAGATATTATGTCCAACATTATCTGATTCTTTTGCAATTTTATCTACCAACTCTTGAACACTATATTCTTTTCCATCTGGTGTTTTTGAAAGGCTACCACTTCCTTCTGGTTCATAGCCACCTTTGAAATCATTGACTTCTGGAATATATTTGTAGGTTGTAGTTGGAGAAATGGCTTTTTTATTGAGCTGTTCTTGGACGTAGTACAAGTATGGTAATTTCGTTACACTGGCAGAATACATTTCTTTTTGCGGATTGATTCCAGCAGTATTTCCAGTCTCTAATTGTTTTACATAGATTCCATATGAAGGAGAATTGTATTTACTATTTAACAAGTCCTGAACTTTTTCCATTCGATTATCTTTTTCAGTAACGAATGATTTGTTCACCCAGCCCTGACCTTCAATCTCCACAAACTCATCTCGTAAAGTCTTAGCTGTACGTAAGACTGTCACTTTTGTATAAGGAGAAAGAGATGTATTTTTTTCCTTTGCACCATTTATTAAGGGTCGGTCGTACACTTTAAAACCAGGTTTTAGCCACATGTCTTGTTTTTTTTCTTGTGTTTCTTGTACAACATCAGAAAAAATGACAGAAGAATCTGCTAATACATATCCTTTATCTGCTATTTTAAATACAGCTTTCCCTTCATTATTTACAAAGAGTTGTTCGATTGTAAACGGTGTGTTGGGGAGAATTTCTCCTTTTACTTTTTTCAACTGAGGATCAGAAAAAACAGAAATTTTGCGATAGACATTAGGGTTCGCTGGAATTGAAGAAAAATAAAGTTCTGATGGATGAGCCATTGTCTGAGAAGACTCAGACTGCTCGATACTCGCTGCTTGAGACCCAATAAATAAAATTGGAACTAACAATAGGAGCAGAAATCGTTTAGACACCTGTGTTCCTTTCCTTTTCATCCTTTTGAAGTTTAATCATTTGGTTTTTCTTTTTTAATTCCTCTAATTTTTCATCTGAAAATTCAAGAAATTGTTTAACTGTTTGTAAGATATTTTCCATCGGTTATTGGGGGAGTAAATCTGGGATGGTATAAACATATTCACCATCTTTTGAAAAAGAATACTTTGCGCGTGCATATTTTGTTGCATAATCATCATCTTTTAATTTTTTAGCGATATCTTGTTGGTATTCTTTTTGTTCATTTGTTTCTTTATACTCTTTTTCCAACTGTTTGTATTGTTCTTTTTTATCTTGTAGCGATTGATAGCTCTGGGCTAAATTATAAGTTGGAAGAATAAATAATAACATGACCAATATCAAGACAAGCCCCAGAAAACGATTACGTTTTTTTCTTTCTTCTTCTAAAAAACGTTTTCGCTGACTTTCGTCTTTGATATATTTATTGTTCATTTGAACGATATTTTTAGGCATCTTCTTCTATCCTTGTTTCACTAATTATTTTGTACATTTTGGATGCATCTTCTTTTTTTGTACTATCCAACATTTCCAAGACTTTAACCGTCAATACTTTATTTCCAAAACGAACTTCAATTTGATCATTCACTTTCAAATCCGTTGAACTTTTGGCTAATACTCCATTGACTTTGATTCGCCCTTTATCTGCAACTTCCTTTGCAACAGGACGACGCTTAATAATGCGAGAAACTTTTAAATATTTATCTAATCTCATACTGTCACCTCTAACATAGTATTGTATCATTTTTTATACATAAAATGCGAAAAATGAGCTAAGAACTTCTAGTCCTCTTCTTTTTCCTGTTTAATTTCCAATAAGGTTTGACCAAATTGCTTCAGAGCTTCTAAAATTTCAAAATCTTTCTTATTTCGAATATCGAAGATCACTTCAATCAATCCTTTTTCCTCTGCAATCTGTGCCTTTAACTGTGTCATTGACAGAGCTTTGAAATAATCCTGTGTTAAAAACAGTTGTTTGGCAATAGGTTCAAATTTCACTGTCACTTTTTGTTGTTTTCTCTCAACAAGACGGACAAAGACTTGATCCAAGTAAGCTTTCACTAAACCAATTTCAAGTAGGTAGGCCACAACATCTGGGTATTCTCCAAAACGATCGATCAATTCATCTTGCAAATATTCATAGTCCGTCGCAGAATTCATTTCACGAATTTGTTTGTAAATTTCAATTTTTTGACGTTGATCTGAAATATATTCATTAGGTAAATACGCATCTATTTGCAGGTTCAACTCTGCATTGCTCTTTTGTCTACGATGCTCTTGGCCTTGTTTCTTAGCAATAGCTTCT
Organism: Streptococcus sp. HMSC061E03; assembly: GCF_001813505.1. NCBI lineage: Bacteria > Bacillati > Bacillota > Bacilli > Lactobacillales > Streptococcaceae > Streptococcus > Streptococcus sp. HMSC061E03. The sequence continues at coordinate 122,273 of NZ_KV812786.1, read as the reverse complement.
TCTAACAATTGAGAATACATTTCAAAACCAACTGAATCGATGAAACCAGATTGAGAAGCTCCAAGGATATTCCCTGCTCCACGGATCGATAAATCTCGCATAGCAATTTTAAATCCAGACCCCAACTCAGTAAAACCTTTAATAGCTTCTAAACGTTTTTCAGACACTTCTGTAAGAGATTTGTCTGGGCGGTACATCAAATAGGCATAAGCAATTCGATTGCTTCGTCCCACACGACCTCTTAGTTGATAAAGCGTTGAAAGCCCCATATGATCCGCATTTTCAATAAAGAGTGTATTGGCATTTGGAATATCCACACCTGTCTCAATAATGGTTGTCGTCACTAAGACATCGTATTCGCCATTAATGAAATCCAACAGGGTATTTTCCAGGCGAACTTCACTCATCTGGCCATGAACAAAGCCAATCGAAGCCTCTGGAATCAACTCTTTTAATTCAGACACCTTTTGTTCAATTGTATCTACCTTATTGTAAAGATAATAGGCCTGTCCTCCACGATCCATCTCCCGCAACACAGCATCTCGAATAATAGTTGGATTGGTCTCTAGTACAAAAGTTTGCACAGGATATCGATTGGTAGGAGGTGTTTCAATGACAGACAAATCTCGAATTCCTAGCATAGACATATGAAGAGTTCGAGGTATAGGGGTAGCTGTCAAGGTAAGCACATCCACCTTTTTTTTCAATTCTTTCAAGGTTTCTTTGTGCTTCACTCCAAAACGTTGTTCTTCATCTATCACGATTAAGCCTAAGTCTGAAAAAACAACATCTTTGGACAAGAGCCGGTGAGTTCCAATAATAATATCCACTCGTCCTTTTTTCAACTTTTCAAGCGTTTCTTTCTGCTCTGCCTTACTCTGGAAACGACTTAAAACAGCAACTTCTACTGCAAAAGATTCAAAACGCTCCTTAAAATTGGCATAATGTTGTTGGGCAAGAACAGTGGTAGGAACCAGCACTGCTACTTGTTTATGATCATTTACTGCCTTAAAGGCTGCTCGCATAGCGACCTCTGTTTTCCCAAAACCGACGTCTCCAACCAGCAATCGGTCCATCGGACGATTCGATTCCATATCTTTTTTAATTTCTTCAATGGAACGTAATTGGTCATCTGTTTCAATATATGGAAAATCTTGTTCAAAAGCCTCTTGGTTTTCATCATCTTGGGAATAGGCAAAGCCTTCTAATTGACTACGCTCCGCATAAAGTTTTATCAAATCATCCGCAATGTCCTCCACCTGGGTCTGAACCTTTTGCTTCGTTTTTTGGAAACGCCCATCATTTAACTTGTTAATTTTTGGCGTTTTTCCATCACTTGCAACGTATTTGGACAACATCTGAATCTGATCGACAGGAATCGAGATGCGATCTCCATTTTGATATTGAATTGAAACATAATCACGATGGACACCCGAAATTTCAATCGTTTCAATTCCCAAATATTGACCAATACCATGAACTTGGTGAACAACATAGTCCCCTTTTTCCAATTCATTATAATTTTTTAGGCGTTCTGCATTGGAAATATTTTGCCTGCGAATCTTTCGTTTGATCTTTTTCTGATAAATCTCTGATTCTGTAATGTAGACAATTTTTTCATCAACAAATTGAAAACCGTGAGCTAATCCTCCAACGACTAATTGACTAGCTTGAGGAATGATCGTATCCCCATCAATATAATCTAATCGAATCCCATACTCTTCTAAATTTTTATGGAGCTGTTGAAGATTGTGATGAGAAGTTGCTTGGACAATAACAGTATAGTTTGATTTTCGATATCGTTCAATTTCCTCTTTTAGTAAATCAAATTGTCCAAAAAACTCCTGCATGGGATATTGATTGAATTGATACAAATGATCAAACTTTAGATTTCCCAATCCTTTTTGAAAGTTTGAAAAATAAGTTGCAGGCGTATATTTTCGTAATGTTGTACTGGTGTCTGCAAAATACACTTGGCGAGAAGAAGCTCTATTTTTATGTAAATCTTCCGTCAAGAGATTAGCTGTATCTAGTTCAAATCTCGCTATTTGATCTGCTATTTTTTGATAATCATCCAGAAAGACTGGAGTGTGTTTAGGGAGATAATCGAATAGGGTATATTGTTTCTTGTAAAAGAAACTAATAAATTTTCTAAGATCCGGATGGAGTTTCCTTTGAGAAATATCTCCTAAAATTTCTGCTAGATAAGATTTAAATTCTTCATTCGCGCTCTGTTCTTGCAATTGTTCGATTTGCTGCTGACCACGGATAAAATCTTCCTCTTGCAATAATAGATCACTCACTGCTTTCAGTTGAACTTCTTCAACATTTTCAACAGAACGCTGACTTTCTGGGTCAAAGATTCGGATTCCATCAATCTCATCTCCGAAAAATTCAATCCGATAGGGTTGGAGTTGGTCGATCTCAAAGATATCTAAAATATCTCCTCGTAGACTAAACTCTCCCTGTTGCAAAACTTGGCTCACCTTTTGGTAGCCAATCTTCTGTAATGTTTCACTCAGAGTAGTTAAGTCTATTTCTTGACCAACCTTCAATTGAAAAATGCTAGATACAAAAACTTTAGGAGAAGGTAATAGTAGTTTTATACCACTCACATTGGTCACAAGGATGCCTTGACGATCTTCTTGGCATAAAAAGTTCAAAGCCTCTAATCGTGCAAATTGCCTTTCTTGTGAAGCAAAAACAAATTCTGCTAAAGGGTTATCATCTCCCAAAAATGTATGGACTTTCTCTTCTCCAAGTAAGGCAATAAAATCACTGGCCAATCGTTCTGCTTCGTTATAACTGGAAGTGATGAGGACTGCTTTTTCAATAGAATCAAAGGCTGAAGCCATTACAATAGCCTTTGTGGTCGCAGATAATCCTAAGATCAATTCCCTATTATTTTTTTGCAAACCTTGTTGCCAGGATAGAAGGTTGGAGTTTTGACTCACTAAATCAATTACATTCATCTACTTACCCGTTGTATTTCTGCATGCTTCTTTCAAAATTTTCTTCTACCAAGTAATCATTAACCGCTTCTTCTACTCGATCGATTGTTTGTAGAATAGTGATGTAATCGTCTTTATCAAATTTTCCTAAGACATGATGAACAACTGACATGCCCTGCTTAGGTCTTCCAATTCCAATCTTAATTCGATAAAAAGTCTGAGTTCCAATATGATTGATAATCGATTTGATTCCGTTATGACCTCCAGCTGATCCTTTCGCTCGAAGACGAATCTTACCAACTTCCATATCTAAATCATCGTAAATAACCAAAAGATCTTCAATATCCAGACCATAATAAGTCAGAAGGGCATGGACTGCTTTTCCACTCTCATTCATGAAAGTGGTCGGCTTTACAAAATAGACCTTTTCTCCATTCAAAAATGTTGAGGCGATATCAGCTTGAAAAATCTTATCATGGGAGAAAGTAAGATTTAAAGACTTTGCCATTTGATCAACTAACATAAAGCCTACATTGTGTTTGGTTTCAAAATACTTATCACCTGGATTTCCCAATCCAACAATTAATTTCGTCATCTCTTTCCTTTCAAAACACTAAAAGGGTTGGAAATATTTTTTCCAACCTTTACATCTTTTTAACTCTCTTATACATTAAAACGGAATTCCATGATGTCCCCATCTTGGACAACATATTCTTTTCCTTCTTCGCGCAAGCGTCCTGCTTCTTTTACAGCCTTTTCAGAACCGTATTTGACCAAATCATCATAGGACATAGTCACGGCACGAATAAATCCTTTTTCAAAATCAGAGTGGATGATTCCAGCAGCTTGAGGAGCTTTCATGCCACGTTTGAAGGTCCAAGCACGCACTTCTTTTTCACCAGCTGTGAAATAAGTGCCAAGTCCCAACAAGTGATAAGCTGCACGCGTGAGTTTATCAACTCCAGATTCTGTTAGGCCAATCGCCTCTAAAAATTCTTGTTTATCTGCATCATCTAGCTCAGAAATTTCTTCCTCAGCACGCGCAGAAATCACCACGACTTCCGCATTCTCTGTTGCCGCAAAGTCACGAATTTGCTTCACATAGTCAATAGAATCTGGATCTGCAACAACATCTTCATCCACATTGGCTACATAAAGAACTGGTTTGGTAGTCAAAAGGAAAAGTCCTTTCACCACTTTTTGTTCTTCCTCAGTGAATTCAATGGTCCGAGCTGATTTACCATCTTCAAGAACTGGTTTGATTTTTTGTAGAACATTAAATTCTGCAACAGAATCCTTATCTTTTTGTGTACGAGCGATTTTTTCTACACGCGCATAGCGTTTATTGACAGACTCTAAGTCAGCTAAAATTAATTCTAAATTGATGGTATCAATATCTGCTAGTGGATCAACAAAGGCATCTTCACGACCTTGCTCCCGCATGACATTTTCATCATCAAAAGCACGCACTACATGGACAATGGCATCTACTTCACGGATGTTGGCCAAGAATTTATTACCAAGTCCTTCTCCCTTAGAAGCCCCTTTCACAATCCCCGCAATATCTGTAAATTCAAAAGTAGTCGGAACTGTCTTCTTAGGAGTAATCATTTCCGTCAATTTTTGGAGGCGTTCATCTGGAACTTCTACCATCCCAACGTTTGGATCAATGGTTGCAAAGGGATAGTTTGCGGCCTCTGCTCCTGCTTTTGTAATTGCGTTAAATAGGGTTGATTTACCAACATTTGGTAAGCCAACGATACCTGCTGTTAATGCCATTTTTCTTTTTCTCCGTTCAAATTTCAATCTCTTTTATTATAACATAATTCAAAAGACAAGTGATGAAAAATGAAATATTTCATCACCTTTGAAACTAGATTTTTTCATCAAACTGTAACGTTCTAAAAAGATAAAAATGGTATACTATATTTAACAATGAACAAAGGAGTTTTTCAGATGAAAAAACAAACATGGAAATCTATTTTTCTTTCTTTAATCGCTATCTTTACTCTCTTTCTTCTTGGAGCTTGTGGACAACAATCTGTTCAAAAATCCTATCTTCAGGCAATCAACCAAGAAAAGAAAACAGATGTTCGTATTACACTAGAACATAAAGGTGATAAAGCGATCAGTAACCAAACCACCACTACTATTTATTACAAAGAGGCGGGAGTTACGAAAGATCAATTAAAGGAAATGATCGATAAATATGATGAAGAATACAAAGATGTCAAAGGATTCACACATTCTGCTGAATACAAAGATGATTATATGGTTGAAAAAACAACTCTAAATTATGAAAAGGCAGACTTAGATCAACTAATTGAAAAGAAATTAGTAACAACACAAAAAGATAAAAAAGTCGACTATATCAGCTTCAAATCAACTTTTGATATGATGAAACAAAGTGGTTTCAAAGAAGTTAAAAATGGAAAATTTGAAGAATTAAAATAATCGAAAAGGTTCGGTCACATAAGTGACTGAACCTTTTATAGTACTTTCTTCATTTTCTGTTCAAAATCATGGCGACTCATCATGACCACATGATCACAATTGCTACACTTGATTTTTATGTCTGCACCAAGTCGCGTAATTTCCCAACGATTTGCCTTCTTGCCTGTTTCTTTAATCACACAAGCGTGAGGCTTTTTCATTTCTACAAAATCACCTAACGTATACATGATTCACCTTTGTTAATTTGTGCGAACTGGCGTAATCAATTGAATGAACCCTTGTTCATTTCCTTCTGGAACCAATGTAAACGGTCTAACAGAAGAAATAAAACGAATAACAACTTGTTCACTGTCAATAGCTTTGAGCGCTTCAATCAAATAAGTTGGATTAAAGCTAATAGACAAATCCTCTCCTGAAACGGCGCTCGTATCGATCTCTTCATTTACTCGCCCAACTTCTGGTGAATGAACGTGGGAAGAAACCACTCCATTTTTGAACTCTAATTTAACCGTTCCGTTTTGAGTCGCATTTGAAAGAAGACGAGCACGCTCCATTGCAAATCGAAGGTTGGCCACATTGAAGGTTGCCTCTGTATTGAATTCTGTTGGAATGAGACGGTCTGTATCAGGATAATTTCCTTCTAGCAAACGGGTATAGAAACTAATGTGTTCACTTCTAAAGAGAATTTGATTGTTTGCAAAGAAAACTTCAACTGTTTCAATATCATCAGAAAAGACAGAGGTGAATTCACGAAGAGAGCGACTTGGGATGACAACATCAAAGTTGTCTCCATTTTTCTCCAGTGTAATCACTTTTTGACTCATACGGTGAGAGTCTGTTGCTACTGTTTTTAGCTCTTTATTATCTGATAAAACAAAGTGAACACCAGTCAAAATTGGACGACTTTCTTGTACACTTGCTGCAAATGCTGTTTCATTAATTAATTGTTTTAATAATTTTGTTTCCAAAACTAATGGATTACTTGCAGCAATTTCTTGAATACGTGGATATTGATCTGCATCTTTTCCTTTAAGTGTAATTTCTGATTTTCCACTTGTTAAAAGAACCTGTTTTTGTTCAATCTCTTTAAAATCTAAAGTAACATCTGGTAAACTTGAAACCACATTAATAAAGAAAGTTGCTTCTAATAAAATAGAACCTGGAGAGGTCACCAATAAACCAGCATTTTCATCTTTGATAGAAATAAAGTTTTCAATTGAAATTTGGCCATTCGATCCAGATAAGGCAACTCCTTCTGGAGTGACATCAATTTTAATCGTGGAAAGGATTGGAATAGCATTTTTTGAACTGATCGCTCTTTTGGTAGTATTTAGTGCTTGTAAAAATAAAGTTTTGTTAATAGAAAAATTTATCATGGTCATTCCTTTTATTTATTTTATGATTAGTAAGATAATAGTAATAGTAGATTGTGTGGAAGTTGTGGAAAACTCTCAGAATCCTGTCTATGACTTGAAAAGTTACTTGTTTAAAAATTGTGCATAACCCCTAGAATTTTAGAGGAAGTTATCCACAGATTAATTTAACTTTTTCTTGATACTTTGAATTTCGAGTCGTAGATTATCATCTGTGTCGACCATACTTTTAATTTTTTCATAGGCATGAATGACAGTCGTGTGGTCTTTCCCACCGAATTCTTTTCCGATTCGAGGAAGTGAGTTGTCCGTCATCTCTCTTGAAAGATACATGGCTACTTGTCGTGCTAGGACAATATTCTGAACTCTTCGAGAACCTTTGATTTCTTTTACACTGACTCCATAAAAGGCTCCAACTGCTTCCTGAATTTTTTCAATGGGGATGACAAGCGTCTTGCTATTATCGTTTTTACGAGCTCGAATAGCTTCAGCTGCAACATCGATCGTAATTTCTTTTAGTTTTTTAACCTTCGCCATTAAAGAAATATCATTTAAGGCACCTTCTAAGTCTCGGACATTTGAATCAAACTGACCAGCTAGATATTCTAGTGTGTCATTAGGAAAAATATAGTCTAGATCTTCAATTTTATTTCGTAAGATGGCAATCCGAGTTTCAAAATCAGGTGGTGTTATATTTTGCGTGAGTCCCCATTTGAAACGAGTAACCAGCCGCTCTTCAAGACTATCTAAATGATCCGGACTTCGATCGCTTGTTAGAACAATCTGTTTGTTGTCGCTATGGAGGGCATTAAAGGTATTAAAAAATTCCTCTTGAGTCGTGACTTTTTTACCACCAAGTGACTGGATATCATCAATCAATAAAAGATCTAAACTTCGATAGGTATTCTTGAAAGTTTTCATTTCTCCTAATCGAAGGTGCTCTAAAAATTCATTAATAAAGGTTTCTGCTGGGACATACTTAACCCGTGCATTTGGAATATTTTCTAGGATTTGATTTCCAATTGCGTTCAATAGGTGAGTCTTTCCAAGTCCTGGTCCACCATAGATAAAGAGAGGGTTGTAAGTTGTTGCAAGATTTTCAGAAACTGCAAGCGCTGCTGCTTTCGCCCAAATATTTCCATCCCCTTGCACAAAATTATCAAAGGTGTACTTTGATTTCAGGCCTGTATCAATTTTAGGCAACGGTTCGGTTGTTAAGCTACCTGAAGATAATCTCCTATTCTCACTGCTATGACTACTAGGAATTTCTTCGGTATCTTCAAAAACGAAATGGAACTTCAAATCTGTATTGTAGACTTCAAAGCTGGCTGTGATCAAAGCATTTTTTAGATTTGTTTCCCAAAATAATTCTTTATAATTTCCATCAAGATAAATGGTAGCCGTCTCTCCATCGATTTTTACTAATTTTGAATCGGCGACAAAAAAATCATAGGCACTATCTTTTAGTTGTAATTGGGCTAATTCTAAAAAACGAGACCAAAATTGCTCTTCTTGTGACACTATCAGACTTCCCTCCTTTTCTTGAATTGTATCAAATCATACGTACTCCTATTCTACCACAAACAAAAATAGTTTTCCACAGGTTAAATTTCATGAAATTAAATTATAGTTTTAAACTTTTCCACAAGTTGTGGATTTAAATTCACATTGTTTTTAAAAGTTATCCACAAAGTGGGGATAACTAGAGAATATCCTTATTTTTCTGCTATTTACAAAAGATTTTTATGGTGGAAAAGCTTGTCAATACAAAAAATAAAAATAACAGCCTTATTTGAGGCTGTTGATAATTCGTTGGTATTCATCAAGACTGGAAAAAGAAATTTGGATAGTTCCTTTATTTTGAGAAGAGGAGTGTATCGTCACATCTGTTCCTAATATTTTTTTCAATCGTTGTTCCTCTTCTAGTAGGAAGCTCTCTTTTGCTTTTTGTTTTTTCTGTTTTCTTTTTGAACTGATCTTGCTTTCTAATGTTCGAACATTTAAATGATCCTGTTTGATTCGCTCCAACCAAAAGCGCTGCTCTTCTTCATCAAGAGGAACAAGAACACGCGCGTGAGCCGAAGAAATATCATTTTGAATGACTGCTTCTTGAACAGAGGGAGCTAGATGTAACAAGCGAAGCATATTGCTGATATAGGGTCTAGATTTCCCCATAAATTGAGCGATTTGGTCGTGCTTATAGCCATGATCAACGAGCTTCTGGTAGGAGATAGCTTCTTCAATTGGATTGAGATCTTCTCGTTGAAGATTTTCAATAATGGCTTGTCGCATCATTTCTTGATCCGTTAACTCTTTAATAATCGCAGGAACAAGCTCTAATCCAGCAATTTTTGAAGCTCTAAAACGTCTTTCACCTGCAAGCAATTCAAAACCAATTATTGGAGATTTTCTGACAATAATGGGTTGAATTAAGCCATTTTCTTTGATTGACTGAGCCAGTTCTTCTAATTTTTCTTGATCAAATACTTTTCTTGGTTGGAAAGGATTGGTTCGAATGTCCTTTACCGCTATTTTTTCTAATTTTTCCATCTTATGAATAGAATAACACACCTTTACAAATTCGTAAAGGTGTGTTTACAAGTATGTCAAGAAAGTGAAAGTTAATCGCTCAGATCCTCAGTTGATTTTGTCAACTTGATAGAAGTTGTTTGTTGTTTTCCATCACGATAGAATGTGACCTTGATCGTATCATTGATTTGGTGAGAATAGAGGGCGGATTGTAAATCTGCCGTTGACTCGATATCTGTATCATCGATCTTTGTGATGACATCATAACGTTGCAATTTATCTGAAGCAGGCATATTTTCAAGTGTTGAACGAACCAGTACTCCTCCAGAGATTTTTTCAGGAAGTTTTAATTGGCTTAAATCAGAAGTTGAAAGGTTGGATAAATCCATCATTTGGATTCCAAGAGCTGGTCGAACTACTTTTCCTTTTTCTTCTAGCTGCTTGATAATATTGACAACATCATTTGCAGGAATTGCAAATCCCATTCCTTCTACTGAAGTTTGTCCGTTATTTGAAATTTTACTTGAGGTAATCCCGATGACTTGTCCTTGAATATTGATTAATGGACCTCCAGAGTTTCCTGGGTTGATGGCTGCGTCTGTTTGTAAGGCGCGTGTAGAGATATTTTGTCCATTATCGGCTTTCAATTTCACATTGCGGCCTTGGCTGGAAATAATCCCTTGGGTAACAGAATTAGCATAATCTGTTCCAAGAGGGCTACCAATTGCAATTGCAGTCTCACCGACCGTTAATTGGTTTGAATCTCCGAATTCAGCTACTGCCTTTGCTTTATCTGCACTAATGCGAACGACTGCAATATCAGAATAGACATCTGACCCAACTACTTCTCCGGGGACTTTATTCCCATCTGCTAAAAGAATATCTACTTTTTTAGCACCATTGATCACATGGGTATTGGTAACAAGGTAGGCATATTTTCCTTCTTTTTTATAAATGACCCCAGAACCTTCACTAGAAATTTGTGAGTCAGAGTTTTCTTCTTTTTCAAATAACCCTTGATTCGAAGAATCAGAATAAGTAATCACAGAAACTACAGCATTTTTCACCTTATCTACGGCCTCACTAGTTGAGGTTGTATTTTTATAAGCTGTTTTAACAGTGGTTGAGTGTACTTGCTTACTTTCAGTATTTGAAGTAGAAGAATGAGAGGTTTGTAAGGTTAAAAAGGTTCCAAGAATCCCACCTAGAAAACCTACAACGAAAATGAGGGTTATGTTTCCAAGTTTTTTCAGTAAATTAGATGAAGATTTCATATTTTCCTCCTAAGGATATCAAATTGTCTAAAGTATAGAAAAACTTTCTTAATTATATCTTAAACAACTAAAGTTATCCACAAATTGTGGATAAGTTGTAGAATTTAGTTGAGAAATGGCTTTAAAAAGGACTTTATAGAATAGATTTCCTTTCTATAGCTGTGGATTATTTGTGGAATTGAAGAATTATGCTACAATAGGGGAATGAAAATTAAATTGATAACCGTTGGAAAATTAAAAGAAAAATACTTAAAAGATGGGATCGCGGAGTATATTAAAAGGCTTGGTCGATTTGCAAAAGTAGAACAGGTTGAGTTAGTTGATGAAAAAACTCCAGATCGTGCCAGTCAACTCGAAAATCAACAAATCCTTGAAAAAGAGGGGGAACGAATTCTCTCTAAGATTTCAGATAAGGAATATGTGATTGTATTAGCCATCGAAGGAAAACAATTTCCTTCAGAGAAATTTAGTCAAACGATTGACCAGATTATGACATCTGGTTATTCAAACCTTACTTTTGTTATTGGAGGCAGTCTTGGTCTGTCTCCTGAAGTGAAAAAAAGAGGAAATCTATTAATGAGCTTTGGTCAATTAACTCTTCCTCATCAGTTGATGAAATTAGTGTTGGTGGAACAAATCTATCGTGCTTTCATGATTCAACAGGGGAGTCCTTACCATAAATAACCTTGACGCTCCTTCCTTTTTCTGCTAAAATGAAGTAAGTTCGGTCTCATAGCTCAGCTGGATAGAGCATTCGCCTTCTAAGCGAACGGTCGCAGGTTCGAATCCTGCTGGGATCAAATGAGAGATGCAGCTTTTGCTGCATTTTTTTATGTAAGAATGTATAAATTTTCATTATCTATTAATTTTTGTATACTTCACTATAGACAAATAGTAATGAAATGATTTATTAGGAATATTTTTAAAAAAGAACTAACAATCCCTATATAGTGCAAAATGTAGATTATATAAATTGTGTAAAATAGTTTTCATTCATGTAACAAAAACATTAAAAACATTACAATTTTACCTATTCCCTTTAATTTTAGGCTATTTTATATTATAATTTTTTGTATATAAAATTTTATTTTTTTATAATAATACTAGAGTATAATAAAATAGAAAAAACAAAGTGGGAGAGTTTGTGTGATTCAGTCATTAATCTTGTCTTTTCTCTTGGGAGGGATCATTGTTCTGACGTTTGCGTTAGTGGACGAAAAAATCTATCAGGAACATCAATTTGCATTTATCTTTCTGCTGAGCACCTTTGTTCTTCTTTTTGAAAGTCTCTTAGTATTTTTAGATGTGACTTTATTTTCAAATATTCGACTCTCTGATTTAAATATGCTCTTATGGCCGGTTTATTTATATCCTTATTATCATTATGCCAATCGGACGAATCGCTTGTGCGCCATTTTTTATTCTTTTTTTACTTATTTAGCGGTTGAAGGAACAGCAACTTTTCTGACGATAATTGTCTCTTCAGTGTTGGGAGATGCTGTTGTAGCAGCTTACTCGATTGTCTACAATATGTGTATTCGTTTGCTTTCTTTAGGAATCATTTTGAAGTTAATTGACTTATTTGAATTTGATTTCACTCCTTTTTATGAGCAAGAATTTGAAAAATATTTAAAGAAACTCATCTGTGTCTATTTTGCTATATTTGTAGTGATTAATTTTGCTTTATGGATTAGTGAACAAGCGCAATTTAAAAATTTTGGGAGTATGTTGGCAACGATTTGTTTTTTCTCTTTTGTAGTCAGCTTATTCCATATGAAAATCGAGCGAGATCAGTATCGTAAAAATTTAGAACTGGAGTATAAAGAATTTTCTGAGCAACAAATGAGTCGGTATATGGCTGAAATTCAAAGTCTCTATTCTATTGTTAGGGGATTTCGTCATGATTTGGGAAATTTAGTTATTTCTATGTCATTAGCTATTGAGGAAGAAAATATTCCAGAAATACAGAGAATCCATAGAGAAGTATTGGAAAAAGGTTATAAAGAGATCAATACAGAAGCATTATCAGGATTCAACTTGGTCAATATCAAAGATTCTGCTTTACGAAGTATTTTGATTCGAGGTTGGTTGGATGCAAGAGATGCTGGGGTAGAAATGACCTTTGAAACGAGTGAACCAATCGAGCAACTACCAGTTGATTTATTGGATATCGTGAGAATCGTTGGGATTCTAGTGACAAACGCTTTGGAAGCTTCAAAAGAAGCAGAAGAAAAGAAAGTTCATATTGCTATTTTCTCTATTTCAAAAATTGTTTACTTAGTGATTCATAATACAACAAATGAAATCACTTTTGATATTAGAAAAATATATGAAGAAGGCTATTCGACAAAAGGAGAAAATAGAGGACTAGGATTAAATAATGTGAGAAAAATCTTAGCAAATTATGGAACGATGTTTTTAGAAACGGAATTGCAAGGAAATCGTTTTTTACAAGTTTTGAAGATTGGAGGATACGAACAAGAATGAAGATTTTTTTATTAGAAGATGAGCTCTCTCAACAGATACGGGTAGAAAAACATATTGCAGAAATTGCTAAGGAATTAGAAATTAAACTTGAAGTGATTTCTACCGGTAAAATTTCGGAATTTGAAAATTATATCCAACATTCGGATATCCACCAATTATATTTTCTAGATATTCATATCCAAGACAATGAGTATTGTGGGCTGGAAATTGCTCAAAAAATACGAGAAGCAAATCCTTATGCCATTATTGTTTTTATTACTACAAAATCAGAATTCGCTTCGATTACCTATCGTTATAAAGTATCTGCCTTAGATTTTATTGATAAAAATTTGAATGAAGATTTATTTAGATTAAAAATCAAGGAGTGTATTGAGTACCTAACAACTATTCAAATTGGAAATGATGATTTGACAGATTATTTTGAGTATGACTTTAAGGATAAAAAGATAAAAATTCCATTTAAGGATATTCTTTATATTGAAACTGTTGGTTCGGCTTATAAATTAAACTTAGTTGGGAAAAATTTTCAAAAAGAAATTGCGGGAAGTTTATCAGATGTCTTGGAGAAAGATGTGGAGGAGAGATATTTCAGTCCCCATCAATCTTTTATCGTGAATAGAAGTATGATCATTGGAATGGATAAGAAAAAGAAACAGCTGCTGTTGAAAGAAGGGTATTCTTGTCCAATCTCAAGAAGCAATATCAAACGTGCCAAAAAATTAATTGAAGAGCAAAATTTAGAATTTAGTGCTTGACAATTAGTTAAATTTTGATATAATGGGATATGTTCTGTTAATGAATATATGGTCCGTTGGTCAAGGGGTTAAGACACCGCCTTTTCACGGCGGTAACACGGGTTCGAATCCCGTACGGACTATATCTCATTCCGCCATAGCTCAGTTGGTAGTAGCGCATGACTGTTAATCATGATGTCGTAGGTTCGAGTCCTACTGGCGGAGCTAGTATAGCACCCATTTGGGTGTTTTTTTTGTTTTGAAAAAGGCTAGGATAATGACTATCCTAGCCTTTTATTTATAAGTGAACGATGGTTAGATTCCTTAACTTTTTCGTCTTTTTATTTGTCTCCATTCGTAGAGGAAGAAGAGAATGATTCCAACGAAAAAGGCAATGAGTCCTTCAATGAAGCCTTGGGGAACAAATGTTAGGGTGACTGTTCCGGATCCTTTTGAAACACGAACTCCCATCAATCCTTTCTGGATGCGATGAATTTGGATAGGCTTTCCATTTTGTTTAGCTGACCAGCCTTTATCATAAGGGAGTGTAAAAATAAGGGTAGTGTCTCTATTTGCGTTATAGGCTGCTACCAATTTGTTTTTCTTTTTGTGAATAGTAACTTCTTGCTGACGAATACTAGCGATAGCTTGTGTGTATTGGTCAAGATCCAGAGCAAAAAATTCTGGTGTATCAAAGGAGACTGTCGAATTTTCTGGAAAACTCATACGAATAGTAACTGTTTCTTCTGTGTCAAAATGGCCAATTGAAAAGAATGGAAAGGCATTATCAATGGTATAGCGTTGGGTCTGTCCATTGTAGCTGATTTCAATATCTTTCCGATCATCGTTTGAAAATTGTAAATTTGGAACATTGACATATAGTTGGCTATGGGTAGGAACCGTTACTTCATATTGAATACTTGCGTAGGAAAGATGACTATCTTCTTCAATTTTTGCAGTTTGCAACGAAGATGTAGTATTTTGTGAAGTAGGCGAGAGAATATTTAATTTCTTATAAAATTTATATTTTTCATCCGTGATTTGATGGATGAATCGTGTCTGATTATCCAGTGTCAAATTCGTAAAGGAAGTATTTTTATAAGGTTTTGCTGACAGAAAGGCGATTGGTAAGGCATATTCGTTTTCTGAAAGTGAGACTCCATTTTTGGTTGCAATCTCTTTAAATCCAAATTTTTGAACAGGTTGTTGGCTTAAATTATAGCGAACACCAAATAGACTATCCATTAAAATAGAATTGTTTTGGTATCGAAGATTGAGGTTAGTTCCTTCAGATTTAAATCCTAGTTTGTCCAATGTCGAGCTAGCATCCGTATTTCGTACAGATGAAAATTGAGAAATTCCATTATAACCATACTTCATGCTATCATTGCCCGTTTGTGGATGTAGAATCTCAGTCCGATAATTTGAGTCTGTCTTCTCTCTTACTAAGGATTGGATGGCTTTTAAGTCGCGTTCGTAGGATGACCGAGAAGCAAAGATCCATTCATTCGCAATTCCTTCCATTTGATAATAACTATTTACCGATAATTCAAAAATGGAGAAAAAAAGGATCGAAAGATAGAAAAGTCTAGGCGGTATCTTTTTTAGGATAAATCCTAAACAGACCAAATAGAAAGCAATTAAAAATTCAAAAGTAACAATAAAATTGACAGCATCTAAAAATTTATAGTGACTGCTGTAAAGGACAGTTGCTCCAAATCCTAGAATAAGGAGGAAATTAGCAAGACTAAAACGAATCCAAGTGATCTCCTCTATTCGATTTAGTACTTCTCCTGCCATCAGAATAATCGTCAAAGAAAAGATCCAAGAGTATCGATGAAGAAACATATTTGGCGCGTGCATACCTTGCCAAAGGAGATCTAATAATTGAAAACGAAAACTCAAAATAAGAATGATCAAGAGTATAAAGTAAGAAAGTTTCACGTGAAACTTGATCGACTTTACAAAGAAAAAGGTGATCGCTAATAGAAGTGGAAATAATCCCACGTAGATCATTGGAATTGATCCATATTTAGTAGTGTCAAAACTTCCAATGAAATTTTTCGCAAATACGTCAAGATACCAACTTTTTTCTGTAAAGATACTGTCAACCTTTGAAAAACTTTCTCCATGAGTGCGTAAATCTAAGAAGGTTGGATATAACATCACAAGGCTTGTTATAACTGATAAAAGAGATACAATCACAAAATGAAAGAAGCGTTTTCCAATTCCTTTGATGTCCCATGACAGTTGTGTCAAGTACCATAAAATAAGAAAAATAGACATCATAAACCCAAAATAATAATTTTGGATAAACAAGCTGGTTAAGCTGATAAAGTAGAGAATCTCTCCCTCATTGTAAATGAGTTTTTTGAATCCATAAAGAATTAATGGTGCTAGGATAAAAACATCTAGCCAAGTTTTGATTTCAATTTGGCTGATAGCAAAGCTCATAAGAGCAAATGATGTTGAAAGGGTAAGAACCAGGAATCTAGGAATTTTAGAAAACATTCCATGCAAACTAATATAAGTGCTTAATCCAATAGCTCCAAATTTAAGAAGAGTGATGAGATAAACAGCATCTGGCATGGATTGTGCATTAAAGAAGTAGACAAGAGGAGAAAAGAAACTTCCTAGATAATAGCTACTGAGTGCATAGAAATTAATGCCTAATCCACTTTGGAAACTGTAAAATAGGCTATCTGTCCCATGTAAAATATTTCGAAGTGTGGTATCAAAAATGACATACTGATGATAACCATCTCCTAATAAGGGGGATGTATCACTGTTCCAGTAGATTCCTTGTGAGAGGTAAATAAAGAACATCATGATAGCTGGAATCAGGAAAGAAGATACTATAAAAAGGGATGTTTTTAGCTTTGTTTTATTCATATATTTCTACTGAAAGAGCCTGAAATCATTATTTCAGGGCTCTTTATTTTTATGATTGACTCCAAAGTTCTTTCACTTTTGCTTGAACTTCTTCATTTTCAAGAAACTCATCATAGGTTTCATCAATACGATCGATTACGCCGTTTTTTGAAAGAACGATAATATGGTTGGCGAGTGTTTGAATGAATTCGTGGTCATGGCTAGCAAAGATAATCGATTCTTTAAAATTCTTCAATCCATCATTCAAACTTGAAATAGACTCCAAATCCAAGTGATTGGTTGGATCATCCAGTACAAGAACATTTGACTTGAGGAGCATCAATTTAGACAACATGACACGAACTTTTTCTCCCCCTGACAAGACGTTGACAGACTTGTTAACTTCGTCACCCGAAAAGAGCATCCGTCCTAAGAAACCACGAAGGAAAGTATTGTCATCTTCTTCTTTACTTGCAAATTGACGAAGCCAATCAAGAATACTTTCACCACCTGCAAAATCACGACTGTTGTCTTTTGGTAGATATGATCGACTAGTTGTAACTCCCCACTTGACAGTTCCTTCATATTCAATATCATCCATCAATGCACGGATCAAAGCGGTTGTTTGAATATCGTTCTGTCCGATAAGGGCGGTTTTGTCACCAGGACGTAAGATAAAGCTGATATTGTCAAGGATAGTTTCACCATCAATCTTGACAGAAAGATTTTCAACTGTCAAGAGATCGTTACCAATTTCTCGTTCTGCCTTAAAGTTGATAAATGGGTACTTCCGACTAGATGGAACAATTTCTTCAAGTTCAATCTTGTCAAGCATTTTTTTACGCGAAGTTGCTTGTTTTGATTTTGAAGCGTTGGCTGAGAAACGTGCGACAAACTCTTGCAATTGTTTAATTTTTTCTTCAGCTTTTGCATTTCTATCTGCTTGTAATTTTGCTGCAAGTTCAGAAGATTCTTTCCAGAAATCATAGTTTCCGACGTAAAGTTTAATTTTTCCAAAGTCGAGATCCGCCATATGGGTGCAGACTTTATTCAAAAAGTGGCGGTCATGGGATACAACGATAACCGTATTTTCAAAATCAATCAGAAAATCTTCTAACCAGGTAATGGATTGAATATCCAATCCATTGGTCGGCTCGTCCAAAAGAAGGACATCTGGTTTACCAAAAAGGGCTTTAGCTAAGAGAACTTTCACTTTATCCCCATTGGCTAACTCGCTCATAGTTTGATAATGAAGGTCTTCTGAAATATTTAGATTTTGAAGCAATTGAGATGCTTCACTTTCTGCTTCCCATCCACCAAGTTCGGCAAATTCACCTTCAAGTTCAGCTGCACGGACGCCATCTTCATCAGAGAAATCTTCTTTCATGTAGATAGCATCTTTCTCTTTCATAATGTTGTAGAGCTTTTCATTTCCCATAATGACAACATCGATGACCCGTTCGTCTTCATAGTCAAAGTGATTTTGACGCAAAACGGACAAACGTTCATCAGGACCAAGAGAAATATGACCAGTTGTTGGTTCAATATCTCCAGCTAAAATTTTTAAAAAGGTTGATTTTCCAGCACCATTGGCACCGATAAGACCGTATGTATTTCCTTCTGTAAAGTTGATATTGACATCGTCAAACAATTTTCGATCACTAAAACGTAGTGAGACGTCTGATACTGTAAGCAATGATATTCTCCTCTTTCTATAATGTCTTCATTTTACTAGAAAATAGGGGAAAATTCAACTTTTTTAGTGTCAATTTATTTTTACAATTTTGTAAATTTAGTTGACAAGATAGTAAAGTGTAATTTCGTCACAAACATAGAGGGAAGACTAACATTTTCAACTAGAAAGTGCTATAATGATAGGGATAACGATTAAGGAGAAGAGTATGACAAAACCCATCATTTTGACAGGAGATAGACCAACAGGAAAACTTCATATTGGCCACTATGTAGGTTCTTTAAAAAATCGCGTCTTGCTACAAAATAAAGACGAGTATAATATGTTTGTTTTCCTAGCAGACCAGCAAGCTTTGACAGACCATGCAAAAGATCCAAAAACGATTGTAGAATCTATTGGAAATGTTGCTTTAGATTATCTTGCTGCAGGATTGGATCCTGAAAAGGTTACGATTTTCATTCAAAGTCAGATTCCTGAATTGGCAGAATTGACTATGTATTATATGAATCTGGTATCTTTGGCACGACTTGAAAGAAACCCAACTGTAAAAACTGAGATTTCTCAAAAAGGTTTTGGTGAGAGTATTCCAACAGGATTTTTGGTATACCCTATTTCACAAGCAGCTGATATTACAGCATTTAAAGCAAATTTTGTTCCAGTAGGAAATGACCAAAAACCAATGATTGAACAAACTCGTGAGATTGTTCGTTCCTTTAACCATGCATACAACACAGATGCTTTGGTCGAACCAGAAGGAATTTATCCTGAAAATGAGGGAGCTGGTCGCTTACCTGGTTTAGATGGAAATGCTAAAATGTCTAAATCGTTGAATAATGGAATTTATCTAGCTGATGATGCAGATACTTTAAAGAAAAAAGTGATGAGTATGTATACTGATCCGGATCATATTAAAGTAGAGGATCCAGGAAAAATCGAAGGGAATATGGTATTTCATTACCTGGATGTATTTGGCCGTCCAGAAGATGCAGCTGAAATTGCAGAAATGAAAGAACATTATCAACGTGGTGGACTTGGTGATGTAAAGACCAAACGATATCTTTTAGAAATTTTAGATCGTGAATTAAGACCAATTCGTGAAAAACGCCTTGAGTTTGCAAAGGATATGGGGGAAGTATACTCTATTCTTGAAAAAGGAAGCGAGCGTGCTCGAAATGTAGCAGCTCAAACACTGGATGAAGTAAAATCTGCGATGGGAATTACCTATTTTAAAAAATAAAACGACTTCATTAATAGCGAACATTTCTTTACTGTTCATTGATAATTTACCAATAAATGATTGACAAATTGCGATAGAATGGTATGATATTAACAATAAAAATTCGAGCCTTGCTCAATAAAAAGAAAAGAGGATCCATCTAATGTCTAATTGGGATACAAAGTTTTTAAAAAAAGGGTTTACATTCGATGACGTGCTTTTGATTCCAGCAGAAAGTCACGTATTGCCTAATGATGCAGATTTAAGTACACAATTAGCAAGTAATTTACGCTTGAACATCCCAATCATTACTGCCGCAATGGATACAGTGACAGAAAGTCAAATGGCAATTGCAATGGCACGTGCTGGTGGACTTGGTGTGATCCATAAAAATATGTCAATTGAGCAACAGGCAGATGAAGTACGGAAGGTGAAACGTTCTGAAAATGGTGTTATTATTGATCCTTTCTATTTGACCCCATCTCATACAATTTTAGAAGCAAATGAGCTCATGGGACGATACCGCATCAGTGGTGTTCCAGTTGTTGAAACACTTGAAAATCGTAAATTAGTTGGTATTCTTACCAATCGTGACTTGCGCTTTATTTCTGATTACAATCAACCTATTTCAAATCACATGACAAGTGAAAATTTGGTGACTGCACCAGTTGGTACTGATTTGGAAACAGCTGAGCGTATTCTACAAGAGCACCGTATTGAAAAATTACCATTGGTAGATGAAAATGGTCGTCTTTCTGGCTTGATTACAATCAAAGATATTGAAAAAGTTATTGAGTTTCCAAATGCGGCTAAGGATGAATTTGGTCGTTTGCTTGTAGCTGGTGCTGTAGGGGTTACTTCGGATACCTTTGAACGTGCAGAAGCCCTTTTTGAAGCAGGTGCAGACGCAATTGTTATCGATACTGCTCATGGACATTCTGCTGGGGTTCTTCGTAAAATTGCAGAAATTCGTGCTCATTTTCCAAATCGTACCTTGATCGCTGGAAATATTGCAACAGCTGAAGGCGCTCGTGCGTTATTTGATGCAGGGGTAGACGTTGTTAAAGTCGGAATTGGACCAGGTTCTATCTGTACAACTCGTGTTGTAGCAGGGGTTGGTGTTCCTCAAGTGACTGCTATTTATGATGCAGCCGCTGTAGCTCGTGAATATGGAAAAACGATCATTGCTGATGGTGGTATCAAGTATTCAGGAGATATTGTCAAAGCACTCGCAGCTGGTGGAAATGCGGTTATGCTTGGCTCAATGCTTGCAGGTACAGATGAAGCACCAGGTGAAACAGAAATCTTCCAAGGTCGTAAATTTAAAACATACCGTGGTATGGGATCTATTGCAGCAATGAAGAAAGGTTCTAGCGACCGTTACTTCCAAGGATCTGTCAATGAAGCCAATAAATTAGTCCCTGAAGGAATTGAAGGACGCGTTGCTTATAAAGGTTCTGTAGCAGATATGGTCTTCCAAATGATCGGTGGTATTCGTTCAGGTATGGGTTATGTTGGTGCAGCAACCATTCAAGATTTACATGATCATGCACAATTTGTTGAAATGAGTGGTGCCGGATTGAAAGAAAGCCATCCTCATGATGTACAAATTACAAACGAGGCGCCTAACTACTCGGCACAATAAATTTACACATTTGTAAATAAAAAATAACAGCATCTTGACAGTA
Organism: Streptococcus sp. HMSC061E03; assembly: GCF_001813505.1. Classification (NCBI taxonomy): domain Bacteria; kingdom Bacillati; phylum Bacillota; class Bacilli; order Lactobacillales; family Streptococcaceae; genus Streptococcus; species Streptococcus sp. HMSC061E03. The sequence goes on along the minus strand of NZ_KV812786.1, from coordinate 101,003 downwards.
TTGTCAAGATGCTGTTTTGATATGACCGGCTTGAACAGTAAAAAATTTCAACTCTTCAGGCAGTTCTTTTAAATGATCAAGAGTGGTCGTTGTAATAAATGTTTGAATATTATTAGAGATGGTTTCAAGTAGTTGAAGTTGACGATAATTGTCAAGTTCGCTCATGACATCGTCAAGTAATAAAATAGGCTTTTCTCTTGTGATTTCTTCCATCAATTCGATTTCTGCTAATTTTAGAGAGAGAACAACACTTCGATGCTGGCCTTGACTACCAAAGGTAGCATTCATATTATTGATAAAAAATGACAAATCATCCCTGTGAGGCCCAATACTTGTTGTTTTCCTAAAAATATCCTTCTGACGGTTTTTTTCCAACATAGAGAGAAACTGCTCTTCTATATCATTTCCTTCTTCAGAAAAAACAGTTGACTGATATTGAATAGATAGGTCTTCTTTGTTGTCAGAAAGTCGAGTGTGTTTTTCTTTTGCTTTAGCTTCTAATTTTTTAATAAACTCAAGCCGATGATGGATGACGCGACTTCCAAAACTAGCTAGTTGTGAATCTAAGACCTCCAAAAATGTAGCATCAATTTTTTCTGAATTTTTTAGATAACTATTTCTTTGTTTCAGTACATGGTTGTATTGAGATAAGTCGGATAAATAGAGAGGTTTCATCTGACCTAATTCAATGTCAATAAACTTTCGACGTCCTGCAGGTGATCCTTTGATCAGTTGCAAATCTTCGGGTGCGAAAAGGACAACATTCATATGACCAATATAGTTCGATAATTTGGCTTGTTTCAAATGATTTACCTTAGTTATCCGACCTTTTGGTGTCAAGGAAATTTCTAATGGAAGGGGACCAGTTTCTCTTTGTAATTGACCAGACACTTTAAAATCGGTGGATTCAAAATAGATGAGATCTCTATCATTTCGTGTTCGATGACTTCTGGTTAAAGCTAGAAAATAAATTGATTCGAGAATATTGGTCTTTCCTTGAGCATTTTGACCTAGGAAAATATTTAATCCAGGATGAAACTCGACTTCTAGTTCTTGATAATTACGAAAATGTTGAATGGATAAGTGTTTTAACCACATTACGAGATACCAGGAAAGCGAATCGCTTTTTCTTTTTTGTTAGACTTTTTCGGTTGTTTCTTTTGTTGTTGATTGAGTTGCTTGACAAGTTTAGCAACACGTTCCTTTTCTTCCTTGTCTTTAAGATGCTCTTCTATTTCTTCTTGAGAAGGTTCAAGAATGGTGATAGTAACGCTCAGTTCAGGAATGTCAATTTGATCATTGACACGAAGTTTACGGCCTCTCCGTTGTTCTAATTCACCATTAACAAAGACTTCTTTTTCTTGAAGAAAGGCTTTGATTGCACCACCACTCTGTATAATACCGAGTTCTTTTAAGATTGCTTGTAATGTAATAAAGTCATCAAATAATTTGTAATTCATAGTTCACCTCTTTGCGTGTTATTATACCATATTTTTAGTTTTTCTAGGGTAGAGAATGTTGAGTGATTTGAGGAGCTTTTTCACAGTTTGAATTAGGATTTTAGTGTGATTTCGTGTTATAATGAAAGTTACTATTGAGTAGAACGAGGATGAAAATGGAATTAGTAAAGGGCGTGAATCTTCACTTTCTTCAATCAAAAAAATTTAAAACCAATAAAATTAAGGTCCGTTTTTCATCGCCATTAGATGAAAATACCGTGGCTGCGCGTGTTTTAGTAGCCTGTATGATGGAAACTGCAAATCAAAAATATCCAACTTCACAATTATTCCGTGAAAAATTAGCGAGTCTATACGGGGTAGAATTGTCAACCTCAGTCTCTAAGAGGGGGCGTGTTCATTATGTTGATTTGAATATTTCCTTTGTGCGCGATGACTTTTTGAGTAAGAAAAATGTTCTTACTGATGAGGTTTTGGACATTATAGAAACTATCTTCTTTTCACCTTTGGTAGTAGAAGATCACTTTGACAGTGATACATTTGACGTTGAAAAGAAAAATACGATTTCCGATTTGGAGTCAGAAATTGAAGAGCCTTATTATTATGCACATGGGCAATTGAATCAACTATTTTTTGAAGACGAAACAATCGGGATGTCAAGATTGGGGAAAGTTGATTTAGTGAGACAAGAGACAGCTCAAAGTTCTCTTGAACAGTTTCATCAGATGCTCCAATTAGATAACATTGACTTCTTTTTCATAGGTGACTTTAATGAGGTCGCTATTGTGGATCGAGTGAACCAGTTTGAATTCAAGCCACGTGATAACAATTTGTCTGTCACCTATCAACAACCTTTTACAAATGTTGTAAGAGAAAAGTTAGAGCAAAAACAAAACCAACAATCTATTTTAGAATTAGGTTACCATTTTTCTACCCAGTATGGAGAATCTCTCCATATCCCTCTAGTTGTATTAAATGGGATGCTGGGAGCTTTCTCGCATTCGAGACTTTTTCAAATAATTCGTGAGAAAGAAGGCCTTGCTTATACTATCTCAAGCCATTTTGATATTTTTACAGGCTTTATGAGAGTTTTTGCAGGCATTGATAAGGAATCTCGTACGAAAGTAATGACATTGATTATGAGACAGTTGAATGATTTAAAACGAGGCAAGTTTACAGAGTCAGAGCTTCAATTGACAAAAGAAATGTTGGTGAATACGACCTTATTAGCACAGGATCGGCAAAATACCTTGATTGAAAGGGAATATCTGAAAACGATCCTAGGAACGAAAGTCCTTTCTTTAGAAGAGTGGTTAGAATCTATCGATAAGGTTAGTAGAGAAGAAATTATTGAAGTAGCAAAAACAATTAATTTACAGTCTGTTTATTTTATGGAAGGAAAGTAGTGTAAAGATTGAAAATTAAAGAAAAATATTATGAATCAGTTGGTGAGCAAGTTTACTTTACATGCTTGTCAAATGGGTTGACTATTCATTTAATTCCCAAAGAAGATTATTATGAGACCTATGGAATAATCACAACTAAGTTTGGCTCAGTGGATACACGAATTCTAGTGAATGGTGATGAAAGGCAATATCCTGCAGGAATTGCTCATTTTCTAGAACACAAAGTATTTGAAGATGAAAATGGTCAAGATTATTTAAAAAAATTCGTTCATTTAGGGTCGGAAAGTAATGCCTTTACAAGCTTTACAAAGACAAGTTATCTTTTCTCAACAACTTCAAAAGTCCCTGAAAATATTCAATTGTTATTGGAGATGGTTTCAAAGGCTTCCTTTACAGAAAAATCTGTATCTAAGGAAAGAGAAATCATTCAACAAGAAATTGGAATGTACCAAGATAGTCCAGACTATCGATTATTTTTTGGTGCTTTAGAAAATTTATATCCTGGAACACCGTTAGCAGATGATATTGCTGGGACTAGGGAGTCTATTTCTGACATTACAATAGATAATCTCCGTGAAAACTTTGATCTATTCTATCATCCCTCTCAAATGCACTTATTAGTGATTGGAAACTTTGATGTTGATGAAGTATTGCAAGTAGTAAAGAAATATGATCTAGTTCCTCCTCGTCCTTCTGTTGAGTTAGAACGTTTTCCTGTAGAAAAAAATGAAGTAAGATTGAATCAATCTTGTAGAATGGAAGTTGCTACTCCTAAGTTGGCAATTGGAATTCGAGGAAATGATATCATTAAGGAAGAGGAAAAATTTCGTTATAAATTGATGTTGAAATTACTGTTTTCGATGATGTTTGGTTGGACTTCGCAACGGTTTCAAAGTTTATATGAATCTGGGAAGATTGACAACTCATTGACACTTGAAGTCGAGGTTGAGGAATTATTTCATTTCGTTATTTTGACAATGGATACTCAAGAACCGGTGTCCTTATCTCATCAATTTAGGTCAGCGATCAAACAATTTGAGAAGGATCCAGATGTGAATCAGGAACATTTGGATACGATTAAAAGCGAAATGTTTGGTGATTTCTTACAAGGTTTAAATTCGCTTGAGTATAGTGCCACTCAGTTTGAATATTTTTCAGACGGTAGCACTTCTTATGATCTTCCAAAGATTTTACAAGGTATTAGTTTACAAGATATCATCAAATTAGGGCGCCAGTTCATCGACCAGGCTGAGATGGTTGACTATATGATTTTTCAAAAGTAGTAAACAATGTATCAAGAAGGGAAAACATGAAGAAGAGAACGATTGGTCAAGTGTTAAGACTGTCAAGAGTAAATTTACACTTAAGTTTACAGGATGTGTCAAATAAGACAGCCATTGAAATTCCTTATATAGAAGCGTTGGAAAACGATGAGTTTGATCTATTACCGAGTCCCTTTTACGCTCAGATCTATCTTAAAAAGTTAGCATGGGCTTTGGGATTAGATGAGTCCATCCTATTGACAGCTTTTCGTGAAGGAAAAGAATTGTTATTTGATGAAGAAATACTTGTAGATGACGAAGAGCTTCATTCAAGAAAATTAAGACAGAAAGCGAGCTGGTTACCAATCCTGTATTATCTACTAGTTAGTTTTGCCATTCTTGGCTTTGTGATTTATATCGTATGTTTTTATGAGTTTACAGCATCTGTAAAATAGATGTAAAGATAGTTTATTTTTTGGAGGAAGTATGAAAAAAGAAAATATTCCTAATGCATTGACATTAATTCGGGTTGTAATGATTCCTATTTTTATTGCTATTTTAAGTTTAAGTCACTCTTACTTAGGACATATTGTAGCGGCAGTTATTTTTGCAATTGCTAGTATTACAGATTATTTAGATGGCTTTCTTGCACGAAAATGGAATGTAGTTAGTAATTTTGGTAAATTTGCCGATCCAATGGCAGATAAATTATTGGTCATGTCAGCCTTTATTATGATGATTGAATTAAAAATGGTTCCTGCTTGGATTGCAGCCGTCATCATTTGTCGTGAGTTAGCTGTCACTGGTTTGCGTCTTCTACTTGTTGAGACAGGTGGTACAGTTTTGGCTGCAGCTATGCCAGGAAAAATTAAGACCTTTAGCCAAATGTTTGCCATTATCTTTTTGCTTTGCCATTGGACTCTTCCTGGGCAAGTGTTACTTTATATCGCATTGATTTTCACAATTTATTCTGGTTACGACTACTTTAAAGGAAGTAGCTATCTCTTTAAAGACACATTCAAATAAATGAAACAGATGATTGAGTTAAAAAATGTATCCTTTAGATACGATAAAACAGTAGAAGAGTATCAAATTGACACGGTTTCGTTTCACGTGAAACAAGGAGAGTGGCTTTCGATTGTTGGACACAATGGTAGTGGGAAATCTACAGTTGTACGCCTGATTGATGGCCTTTTGGAAGCTGAGTCTGGTGAGATTTACGTTGATGGAAAACAACTGACTCGTGAAACTATATGGGAAATCCGTAGTAAAATTGGGATTGTATTTCAGAACCCTGACAACCAATTTGTTGGTGCGACAGTAGAAGATGATGTTGCCTTTGGTTTAGAAAATCAAGGAATTCCACGGGAAGAAATGCTTCAACGTGTGGAGAAAGCTATTGAGCAAGTCGGTATGCTGGAGTTTAAAGATCGCGAACCATCTCGTTTGTCAGGTGGTCAAAAGCAACGAGTGGCCATAGCGGGTATTATCGCTTTGAGACCAACTATTATTATCCTTGATGAAGCAACTAGTATGTTAGATCCAGAAGGCAGAGAGGACCTAATGGCGATAATGAGAGAACTTCAGAAAAAATTTCAATTAACAATTATCTCCATTACCCATGATTTAACCGAAATTGCCTTAAGTGATCGAACGCTCGTGTTTCAAAAAGGAAAACTAGAGTCTTCTATGACGCCGCGGGAATTGTTTTCAAGAAATGACCTCAATGAGATTGGACTAGATAAGCCTTTTAGTAAGCAGGTTCAAGAATCTCTCAGCTCGCATTTTCCGCTAAAACAGGATTATCTAACAGAAAGTGAGTTATTAGACCAACTATGGGAATCTCTTTAAAGAATGTCTATTATACTTATCAAGAGGGAAGTCCTTTTGAAGGGCAGGCGCTTTCTGATATTAGTTTGGAAATAAAAGATGGATCTTATACAGCCATCATTGGGCATACTGGTAGTGGCAAGTCTACTTTGTTGCAATTACTAAATGGTTTACTGCGTCCGACTAAAGGAACGATTCAATTTGAAGATTTTGTTTTAGATAATCATTCTGAGCCAAAAGAAATGAAGTACCTGAGAAAAAAGGTTGGTTTGGTTTTTCAATTTTCAGAAAGTCAGCTATTTGCGGAAACTGTTCTAGCTGATGTAGCCTTTGGACCACAAAATTTTGGGGTACCTAAGGACAAAGCGGAGGAAATAGCCAAAGAAAAATTAGCGATCGTTGGTTTAGAAGAGTCTATCTATGATAAAAGTCCATTTGAACTATCTGGTGGACAAATGAGACGGGTTGCGATCGCGGGTATTTTAGCTATTGAACCAGAGATTTTAGTATTGGACGAGCCAACAGCAGGGCTAGATCCTGCTGGAAGAAAGGAATTGATGGCGCTGTTTGAAACATTACATAAAAATGGGATGACTCTAGTTCTGGTAACTCATACGATGGATGATGTAGCAAATTTTGCTGATACCGTATTTGCTTTAGAAGCGGGAAAACTTGTCCTAAACGGATCCCCAGGGGAAGTGTTTCAACAGGTTGAGTATTTACAAAAACTTCAATTAGGAGTCCCACAAATTACGAATTTTGCTCTTCAATTGAAACGAAGAGGACTTCCTCTGGACAGACTACCAATCAAAATTGAGGAACTAAAGGAGCTGTTACTTCATGAATAATATGATTTTAGGAAGGTATATTCCTGGAAACTCCATTATCCACCAACTAGATCCTCGTGGGAAGTTGCTCTCAATGTTTTTATTCATATTTCTTCTGTTTTGGGCAAATAATATCCAGACAAATGTTCTTCTCTTTGGTTTTATTTTTGTTTTAATGTATCTAACGAGGATTTCGGTTAGTTTTTATATTAAAGGTTTAAAATCAATGATTTTTATCATTGCTTTTACAACCATTTTTCAATTATTTGCGACCTCTCAAGGAACTATTTTGTACCAATGGTGGTTTTTTAAATTAACCGACCAAGGATTGATGCAAGCCGCCATCATATTTTGTAGATTTATTTTAATCATTTTTTATTCGACGATTTTAACCGTGACGACGACACCATTGAGTTTAGCAGATGCTGTTGAAAAGATCCTTACCCCACTAAAAATTATTAAGGTTCCGGCTCATGAGATTGGGTTAATGCTATCTATGAGTTTGCGCTTTGTTCCAACCTTAGTAGATGATACGAATCGAATCATGAATGCGCAAAGGGCACGTGGTGTTGATTTTGGTGAGGGAAATCTATTAAAAAGGATCCGTTCCTTTATTCCGATCCTCATTCCTCTATTTGCTTCTAGTTTTAAACGCGCAGATGCATTAGCAATTGCGATGGAAGCGAGAGGGTACAAAGGCAGTGAGGGACGAACACGCTATCGGACTCTGCAGTGGGGAGTAAAAGATACCCTGGCATTGCTCGTTATTCTGTGCCTCATGTTGATAGTTTTTTATCTAAAAAATGGATAGAGCTAGTTGTATTGGTTCAAAAATAAGGAAAAAGCGCTATACAAAGCGCTTTTTACATTAAATTCACATATTCTTGTAACATTTGTAATATATTCTACAATAAACTGTAACATTTTGTGTGTATGATAGAATTATGTTCGAAAGGAGAATAGAATTCATGAACAGTAAAAAGTTCCAATGGACAGTCACTTCCCTACTTTCAGCAGCATCACTTTTCATTTCAGGTATTGCTACAGTGAATGCTGAAACTTACGAAGTGAAGTCTGGAGATACTCTATCAAAAATTGCACTAGAAAATAACACTTCAGTAGAAAATATTATTGCATCTAACAATCTGACCAATGAAGATTTGATTTATGCAGGACAAATTATTGAGTTAGGTGAGCGTTCAAAATCTATGATTGATAAAGTTGCTCCACAAGAGCAAGCAAAACCTGCTGAAAGTGCACCTACAGCAACTGCAACAGCACAAACTGCTCAAAAACAAACAACTTATGCAGCAAATGCTGCAGTGACTTCTGCACAATCAACAAATGGTGGAATTGTTCTATCAAATGGGAATACTGCTGGAGAACAAGGATCTTATGCAGCTGCTCGTATGGCTGAAATGACTGGTGTACCTGCTTCTACTTGGGAAGCAATTATTGCCCGTGAATCAAATGGTCAAGTAAATGCAGCAAATGCTTCTGGTGCCAGTGGCTTGTTCCAAACAATGCCAGGTTGGGGTTCAACTGCAACAGTTGATGATCAAATCCAGGCTGCATACAATGCATATAGCTCACAAGGTTTGTCAGCTTGGGGTTATTAAAAAAATAGGTTTACAATTTGTAAACCTATTTTTTTAATGTCTCAAGAATGTCAAGTGGAGAGTGACAAATAAAATCTGGTGAGTAAAGAAGTAGCTCATCAAGATCTCCAAATCCCCAAGTGACGGCCATGGTTTTTATGCCAACTGCTTGACCTCCAATGAGGTCAAATTTTGTGTCTCCAATAATCACTGTCTCCTCTTTTGGAAGGTCATTGATTGACAAGGCGTATCGAATGACATCGGCTTTGTGGATACGATCTGAATTTGATCCATAAATTCCTTTAAAGTATTTAGCGATACCTAAATCTTGACACATCTGTAAAGCAACTGGTTCATGTTTTGAAGTGGTTACATAAAGAGGAATGTTTTCGTCATGTAATGCTTTCAAAGCTTCTACTATCTGAGGAAACAGAGTTGATTTGTATTGACCTTTTTCATGATAATACTGGCGATAGATAGTTACGGCTTGATCTACCAAAGTTTCAGGAAGGGTAGCTTCAAAACTAGAAATCAAAGGTGGTCCCATAAAACTACGGATGGTTTTGAGATCGGGTTGAGGAACCTTCAAAGTATCGAATGTATGTTGAAAACTCTCTGTAATTCCCTTGGAACTGTCAACTAATGTTCCGTCTAAGTCAAAAAATAAGGCTTGCATGCTATTCTCCAAATATCTCTTTTTGTAATCTACGTCCGGTTGGTGTTGCTGCCAATCCTCCTTCAGCTGTTTCTCTAAAGGCAGTCGGAAGACTAGATCCAACTTGGTACATGGCGTCAATCACTTCATCAACAGGTATTTTTGATTCAATACCTGCTAAGGCCATATCAGCAGCAATGAAGGCATAGCTGGCTCCCATTGCGTTTCGTTTGACACATGGAACTTCCACGAGTCCTGCTACTGGATCACAAATGAGACCAAGCATGTTTTTGATGACAAAACAGACTGCCTGACTCGCTTGATAAGGAGTTCCCCCAGCAGCTAGTGTCAATGCTGCCGCACTCATAGCTGAAGCAGAACCAACTTCTGCTTGACAACCACCTTCTGCACCTGAAATAGAAGCATTATTTGCGATGACTAAACCAAAAGCTCCAGCTGTCAGTAGAAAATCTAATTGTTGCTGACGGTTTAACCCTAATTTTTGGGTAGCTGCAGTGAGAACTGCGGGGAGGCAGCCAGCAGATCCTGCAGTGGGTGTTGCGCAGACCAGTCCCATCTTAGCATTGTGTTCGTTTACAGCAATAGCATTCTTCGCTGCGGTTAGGACGGTCAAGTCAGATAACGTTTTTCCTGATTTGATATAGCGATCTAATTTTGCGGCATCCCCACCGGTTAACCCACTACGAGAGTGGTTTTCATTTAACCCTAACTTTACAGAATCAATCATCACTTCTAAATTACGGGTCATTAATCGTAGGACTTCTTCTCGTTCACGACCAGTTAGTTCAAATTCAGTTGCAATCATTAACTCTGCGACGTTTCCTTCGTATTGCGTGCTTGCTTGTTCTACGAGGTCTACAATTGAATAAAACATATGAACTCCTTATTTGAAAAAGTTGACATTATGAAGATGAGGAATTTTACGGATATCGTCGATCGCTGCTTCACAACTCCTTGAGTCAACTTCTATAATCATAATCGCTTTTTCTCCAGCTTTTTCCCGTGTTACATTCATTTGTGCAATATTAATATCATAGCGAGAAAGAGCTTCTGTCACATGGGCGATCATTCCAGGGACGTCCTGGTGAACAATGATAATGGTTGGAGTATTCATATTTAGCGAGATAGCAAAGCCATTTAACTCAGTAACCTGTATGTTCCCACCACCAATTGAGATTCCAGTGACAGAAATCGTTTTATGATCATTTTTAACAGTAATAGTCGTTGTGTTTGGGTGAGGAGCATTGCTTTCTTTTTGAATAGACCAAACAATCCGAATGCCTCGTTCATGTGCAATTTTTAGACTATCTGGGATTCTAGGATCATCTGTGTCCATTCCTAAGATGCCCGCTACTAAGGCTAAATCTGTTCCATGACCACGATAGGTTTTGGCGAAAGAATTAAATAATTGGAACTCAACTTCTTTTGGCTCCTCTCCAAAGATAGAAGAAACAATTTTACCAATTCGAACAGCGCCTGCAGTGTGGCTACTGGATGGGCCGATCATCACAGGTCCAATAATATCAAAAACTGATTGGAATTTTAAAGAGTTCATGCTCTGCTCCTTTGTGATCACTTTACTTCATTATATCAGATATGGCTGATGATTTCTTCTATTTTTCCCGAAATATCTGAGAAATCTTAAAGGGGGCTTAAAGCATTTATATTATCCTGGATTTTTAGTATTTCTAACATCTGACTGAAATATTTGACACATTATTTCAATAAATATGAAATATTTCTTGTGTAGTATAGAGGTATACCAATAAAGGAGTATATAATAATGAATAAAAAACAAATGATGAAACGAATTATTGGACTTAGTTTACTTGCAGGACTTTTCCTTCCAATTGTAGCGAATGCAGATTCTTATACTGTAAAATCAGGTGATACTTTATCAGCTATTGCTAAAGAGAAGAACACAACGGTTGATGCAATTGCTAAGAAAAATAAGATTAGTAACGTGAATCTCATCTCAGTTGGTCAAGTTCTTGAAATTGAAGATGCAAATACAACGCAGAAAACCACGGAGCAAGCTCCTGCTAGTAAAACGGATACTACACAAGCAACAACTACTGTCTCTGCTTCAGATGGCTTGAGTGCGGAAGATGCGGCTGCTAAGGAATGGATTGCCCAAAAAGAGTCAAGTGGTAGTTATACAGCACAAAATGGCCAATATTATGGTCGTTACCAATTGACTATCACTTATTTGAATGGTGATTTATCACCTGCAAACCAGGAAAAAGTGGCCAATCAATATGTTGTCAACCGTTATGGATCATGGTCAGCAGCTAAAAATTTCTGGTTGGCAAATGGCTGGTATTAAATTCGTTTAAAAAGAGTTCTTGAATAGGACTCTTTTTTAATTTACAGACTTGTAAACCCATCGATCCTGATCAACAAAAAGAATAGTAAGATGCTTGTTTTCTAATATAAAGCGTGTTAAAATGGTAACTGCTCAAAACGACCTTCAATCGTTGAAGCAAACCACGACCTTCAATCGTGAGAAACGAAAAGATGGGAGAAATCTATGAGTGATAACTCGAAAACACGTGTTGTTGTTGGTATGAGTGGTGGTGTGGATTCATCTGTAACAGCTTTATTATTAAAGCAACAGGGTTACGATGTCATCGGCATCTTCATGAAAAACTGGGACGACACAGACGAAAATGGCGTCTGTACAGCTACAGAAGATTACAAAGATGTAGCAGCGGTTGCAGACCAAATTGGCATTCCTTACTATTCTGTCAACTTTGAGAAAGAATACTGGGATCGTGTCTTTGAATATTTTCTTGCTGAATACCGAGCTGGTCGAACACCAAATCCGGATGTCATGTGTAATAAGGAAATCAAATTTAAGGCCTTTTTAGATTATGCTATGACACTCGGTGCTGATTATGTAGCGACAGGGCACTATGCGCGCGTGGCGCGTGATGAGGATGGCATTGTTCATATGCTACGCGGTGTTGACAACGGGAAGGATCAAACTTATTTCCTAAGCCAGTTGTCACAAGAACAACTTCAAAAAACCATGTTCCCGTTGGGACATTTGGAAAAACCTGAGGTTCGCCGGTTGGCTGAAGAGGCTGGATTGGCAACAGCTAAAAAGAAAGATTCCACTGGGATCTGCTTTATTGGAGAAAAGAATTTCAAAGAGTTTCTAGGGAACTACCTCCCTGCTCAGCCAGGCCGAATGATGACCGTAGATGGACGGGATATGGGCGAACATGCCGGTTTGATGTATTATACGATCGGTCAGCGAGGTGGTCTTGGAATTGGTGGCCAACAAGGTGGAGACAATGCCCCCTGGTTTGTCGTTGGTAAAGATCTGAGTCAAAATATTCTGTATGTCGGACAAGGATTCTATCATGAAGCACTCATGTCAACAAGTTTACAAGCTAGTCAAGTTCACTTTACACGGGATATGCCGGAAGAGTTTACACTAGAGTGTACAGCCAAGTTCCGCTATCGCCAGCCTGACTCCAAGGTGACTGTACACGTTAAAGGTGACAAGGCAGAAGTGATTTTCGCAGAACCTCAACGAGCCATTACACCAGGACAAGCTGTTGTTTTTTATGACGGTGAAGAGTGTCTAGGCGGTGGCTTGATTGACAATGCTTATCGGGATGGAAAAGTTTGTCAGTATATCTAACTGGAGTTAAGGAGCTAAGTAAAAGCGATGAGTTCTCAATTTTTTTATGCATTTATGGCATTTTTCGCTATAATGAACCCAATTTCAAATCTTCCTGCTTACATGGCTTTAGTAGCAGATGATAGTCAAAAAATTTCACGAAAAATTGCTTTTAGGAGTCTTTTGATTGCCTTTGTTATTGTAACTGTTTTTATCTTTTCAGGAGATTTCATTTTTAAAGTATTTGGAATTACAATTGTTTCTTTCAGAATTGCTGGTGGAATATTAGTGGCCGTTATCGGTTATCATATGATTAATGGTAATCATTCACCTAGCTATAAAGGAATGGAGCAGCAAGCAGTAAATTCAGATCCAATGTCTATTGCTATTTCTCCTCTTGCAATGCCACTTTTTGCAGGACCAGGTACAATTACAACTGCTTTAAGTCTGGCTAATGGAGGTTTGCAGAATCAACTGATAACCGTAGTTGCTTTTGCTCTACTATGTGTCATCACTTATCTCCTGTTAAGAAGTGCAAAACAAATTGCAGGCTTCTTGGGAGAAAATTTGATGAAAATTATAACGAAAATGATGGGACTTTTACTATTCTCGATAGGAATACAGATGATTATCGTCAGTGTGCAGACCTTGCTCAAACAGTGATTTGCATTGACAAAACGATTTGATTTGATAAATAACTTTAACAATAGTCATGATGGTCAAAGCTCATGGATGTTGTAGGCTTTTTTGTCCTGCACTTCTCAGAGTTTTGACTATTTTTGTGTGATTTCGAAAGGAAGTAAAATGAGGCAACAGGATTTTCGGACGAAAATAGGTTCTACTGTTTTTGGTGTGAGAGCGACTGCTTTGATTGTAAAAGATAATCGCTTGTTCGTCATAGAAGATGAGGACGGCTGTTATACAATCGGAGGTGCTATTCAAGTCAATGAAACTACAGAAGATGCCGTAGTTCGGGAAGTCAAAGAGGAACTTGGTGTTACATCTAAAGCAGGTCCACTAGCTTTCGTGGTTGAAAATCACTTTGAACAAGCTGGAATCCACTACCATAACATTGAATTTCATTATTTTGTGGACTTGCTGGAAGATGCACCTTTGGTCATGCAGGAAGATACAAAGCGATTACCTTGTCGTTGGATTGCTTTAGATGATTTACATACTGTTGACCTGAAACCGGCTTTTTTAAAATCAGCCTTACCAGACTGGGACGGAAAATTACGACACATCCATCTTGAGAAATAGGAGAAATAGAATGAATTATAACTTTATAGAAGAATACGATATCATTGTAATCGGTGCGGGGCATGCGGGAGTAGAAGCCTCTCTAGCTGCTAGCCGTATGGGTTGTAAGGTCTTACTTGCGACTATTAACATTGAAATGCTGGCTTTTATGCCTTGTAATCCCTCTATTGGTGGTTCTGCTAAGGGGATTGTTGTGCGTGAAGTCGATGCTCTCGGTGGAGAAATGGCGAAGAACATCGACAAGACCTACATCCAAATGAAAATGCTCAATACTGGTAAAGGTCCTGCGGTTCGTGCACTTCGGGCTCAAGCAGACAAAGAACTTTACTCAAAAGAAATGCGGAAAACGGTTGAAAACCAAGAAAATTTAACTCTTCGTCAAACTATGATTGATGAGATTTTGGTGGAGAATGGTAAGGTTGTTGGTGTAAGGACTGCGACTCACCAAGAGTATGGGGCAAAGGCTGTTATTGTCACTACTGGGACAGCTTTACGCGGAGAAATTATCATTGGAGATCTCAAGTATTCGTCAGGACCTAATCATAGTCTAGCTTCTATCAATTTGGCCGATAATCTCAAACAGCTAGGATTAGAAATTGGTCGTTTCAAAACAGGGACGCCACCTCGTGTAAAGGCATCGTCAATTAACTATGACGAAACGGAAATTCAACCTGGAGATGAAGCTCCAAATCATTTTTCTTATACATCGCGTGATGAAGATTATGTAAAGGATCAGGTTCCTTGTTGGTTGACTTACACGAATGGGCATAGCCATGAAATTATCCAGAATAATTTACACCGGGCTCCTATGTTTACAGGGGTTGTAAAGGGAGTAGGTCCTCGCTATTGTCCATCCATTGAGGATAAAATTGTCCGTTTTGCTGACAAAGAACGTCATCAACTATTCTTAGAACCTGAGGGACGAAATACAGAAGAAGTCTATGTTCAAGGACTGTCAACGAGTTTACCAGAGGATGTTCAACGGGAACTCGTCCATTCTATTAAGGGACTTGAGAAGGCAGAAATGATGCGAACGGGTTATGCGATTGAGTATGATATGGTTTTGCCTCATCAATTACGCGCAACTTTGGAAACCAAGAAAATTTCAGGTCTCTTTACAGCTGGTCAAACCAATGGAACATCAGGCTATGAGGAGGCCGCTGGTCAAGGAATTATTGCAGGGATCAATGCGGCTCTAAAAATCCAAGGAAAACCGGAACTCATTTTGAAACGCAGTGATGGTTATATTGGGGTCATGATCGATGATTTGGTAACAAAGGGAACGATCGAACCGTATCGTTTGTTAACAAGCCGTGCAGAATACCGTCTGATTTTGCGTCATGACAATGCAGATATGCGCTTGACAGAAATGGGACGAGCAATTGGATTGGTAGATGATGAACGTTGGCAACGTTTCGAAACCAAGAAGTATCAGTTTGAAAACGAGATGAAGCGTTTGGATAGCATTAAGTTAAAGCCTGTAAAGGAAACCAATGAGAAGGTTGCTGCAATGGGCTTTAAACCATTGACAGATGCTGTCACTGCTAAAGAATTCTTGCGAAGACCAGAAGTCTCTTACCAAGATGTGGTAGAATTTATCGGTCCTGCAGCTGAAGAACTGGATGATAAAATCATTGAATTGATTGAAACTGAAATTAAATACGAAGGCTATATTTCAAAAGCAATGGACCAAGTCGAAAAAATGAAGCGTATGGAAGAAAAACGAATCCCTGCCAATATTGACTGGGATGATATTGACTCCATCGCAACCGAAGCGCGTCAAAAATTTAAATTAATTAATCCAGAAACGATTGGTCAAGCAAGTCGTATCTCAGGTGTCAATCCAGCGGATATCTCTATTTTAATGGTTTACTTGGAAGGTAAATCTCGGAGTATCTCCAAAAACAAAGCAGACCACTAATAAAATGGGGCTGAGATGATGTTTCAGCCTCAATTTTATGGATTGAAATCTGTTGTTACTATTTACACAGTTGTAAACCTTGTTTACAAAGTAGTGAAGCCGAGGAAGAGCTTTTACAGGTCGATCTTCTCTGTAATATAGAGAGAAACCTCGCTTTTTGCCTCTATTTATGGTATAATTCCGAGAAGAGGTTTATGATGAAAAAATTTCGTTTATCGTTCATCCATTATGTGTTAATTGGTTTTATTTCATTTGCAATTTTAGCAATTTTTTTAAGAATCTTTGGCAAAGGCTATGTAACTCTCATTGCAATTTTTTTAGTCTTAGCTGGATTGATTGCTTTATTTGAATACCAGTTACAAATTTCAGAGTTAGATGAATTAGAACAAATACAATATGTTAACCATCAGGCAGAAAGCGGGCTAGCATCTCTTCTTGATAAAATGCCTGTTGGAGTTATTAAAATTAATGAAGAGTCAAATGAAGTAGAGTGGTTCAACCCTTATGCTGAATTGATTTTTTCAACAGATGATGGGGACTTTGATGTTGAATCATTGAAAAAGTTACTCAATACTCTGTTTGAGGATAAAGGACATTATGTCACTGTAGCCGATAAGAAATATTCCGTTTACTTTGATCAGACGTCTAGTGTTGTTTACTTTTTTGATGTTTCAAGTGAGTATGAAGCAACTGTGGGATTGGTGACAACTCGTCCCGTTATCGGTATTATTTCTGTTGATAACTATGATGATCTAGAAGATGTCATTTCAGACTCTGATATTAGCAATATCAATAGTTTTATTGCCAACTTTGTAGAAGAGTTTACAGCTCATTACCATATGTTTTACAGACGTGTGGGGATGGATCGTTTCTATTTGTTTACAGACTACACGGTCTTGGAACAGTTGATGGAATCAAAATTTTCAGTCATCGATCAATTCCGTGAAGAAGCTAAAAAGCGTGAGCTACCTATTACCTTAAGTATGGGATTCTCTTACGGTGACGGGGAGCATGATGAGATTGGTAAAGTGGCTCTCTTGAACCTAAATCTTGCGGAAGTTCGTGGTGGGGATCAAGCAGTAGTCAAAGAAAACGATGAACAGAAAAACCCTATTTTCTTTGGTGGTGGAACAGCTTCTGCTGTGAAGCGGACGCGGACTCGCACACGCGCTATGATGACAGCTATTTTGGATAAGATTAAATCCGTTGATCAAGTCTTCATTGTTGGACATAGAAACTTGGATATGGACGCTTTAGGAGCGTCTGTGGGAATGCAGTTTTTCTCTAGCAATATTTTGGCTTCCTCTTATGTGGTCTATGACCCGCATGCAATGGCTAGTGATATTTCAAGAGCAATTGCGAAACTAGAAGAAGAGCAGGTAACGAAAATCCTTCCCCTAGAGGAAGCCATGCAAATGGTGACGGATCGCTCTTTGTTAATTATGGTTGACCATTCTAAGACAGCCTTGACTCTTTCAAAAGAGTTTTATCAGAAATTTCAACAGATTATTGTCATTGACCATCACCGTCGGGATGATGATTTCCCTGAAAATGTTCTGATTACCTATATTGAAAGTGGAGCAAGTAGTGCGAGTGAATTGGTTAGTGAACTGATTCAGTTCCAGAAGTCGAAGAAAAATCGGTTGACGAAGATTCAAGCTAGTGTCTTGATGGCTGGGATCATGCTGGATACTAAGAACTTCTCCGCACGGGTTACGAGTCGGACCTTTGATGTGGCGAGTTACCTTCGCTCAAGAGGTAGTGATAGTGTAGCCATTCAGGAGATCTCTGCGATTCAGTTTGACGAGTACCGCGAAGTGAATGAACTGATCTTGACTGGTGAAAAGATTTTGCCGCATATCATCGTAGCTTGTGCCAATACGACTAAAGCCTATGATTCAGTAACTATTAGTAAAGCAGCTGATAGTATGCTAGCCATGTCTGAGGTGGAAGCAACCTTTGTCATTGCTTGTAATCAAAGTGGGACTGTCTCGATTTCTGCACGAAGTCGAAGCAAAGTCAATGTACAGCGTATCATGGAACAGCTTGGCGGAGGAGGTCATTTCAACTCGGCAGCTTCTCAAATTGAGGGTCAAGATTTGATGAGTATTCGTCAACAACTGATTGAGACTATTGAAAACGAAGTAACTATTGAAAAGGAGAATGTAGAATGAAAGTTATTTTCTTAGCGGATGTAAAAGGTAAAGGTAAAAAAGGCGAAATTAAAGAAGTACCTACTGGTTATGCACAAAACTTTTTGATCAAGAAAAATCTTGCGAAAGAAGCCAATGCCCAAGCAATCGGTGAACTTCGTGGAAAGCAAAAGTCAGAAGAAAAAGCGCATGCTGAATTGTTAGCGGAAGCGCAAAAGATTAAAGCAAAATTAGAAGAAGAAGCAACTGTTGTTCAATTCACGGAAAAAATTGGGCCAGATGGCCGTACTTTCGGCTCTATTACCAATAAAAAGATTGCAGAAGAGCTTGAGAAACAATTTGGCATTAAAATTGATAAACGTCATATCCAAGTTTCCTCTCCAATTCGTTCAACAGGTTTGATTGACGTCCCTGTAAAAATTTATCAAGATGTTACAGGTGTGATTAATATTCGTGTAAACGAAGGATAAACACGATCGATAGAAAGGTTTTTTTATGGCTGAGATAGAGGAATTACGAACACAACCTCAGGATATCCAAGCGGAGCAATCAGTGTTGGGAGCCATCTTTATTGATGAGGGGAAATTGGTCTTTGTTCGTGAATATATCGAGCCTGGCGATTTCTTTAAGTACTCGCACCGTTTGATTTTTAAAGCCATGATCGATCTAGCTGACCGCGGGGATGCGATTGATGCGACGACTGTTCGAAATATTTTAGATAGTCAGGGGGATCTCCAAAATATTGGCGGTCTCTCCTATTTGGTAGAAGTCATTAATTCGGTACCAACTTCAGCTAACGCAGAGTATTACGCGAAGATTGTTGCCGAAAAAGCTGTCTTACGTCGATTGATCTCTCGATTAACGGAAAGTATTAATCAAGCTTATGATGGCGCAAGTCCTTCAGATGAAATCATTGCGGGTGCTGAAAAAGCTCTGATTGATGTTAGTGAAAACGCAAATCGTAGTGGATTTAAAAATATTCGAGACATCTTGAATATAAATTTTGGTAGCTTGGAAGCCCGCTCGCTTCAAACCTCTGATATTACGGGTATTGCGACAGGCTATCGCGATTTGGACCATATGACGACGGGGCTACATGAGGAAGAGTTGATTATTTTAGCGGCTCGTCCTGCAGTAGGGAAAACAGCCTTTGCTCTCAATATTGCTCAAAATATCGGTACAAAGTTGGATAAGACAGTGGCTATTTTCTCATTAGAAATGGGTGCTGAAAGTTTGGTTGACCGGATGTTAGCAGCTGAAGGTTTGATTGAATCCCATTCGATTCGTACAGGTCAATTGACGGATGAAGAGTGGCGGAAATATGCCATTGCTCAAGGAAATTTGGCCAATGCGAGTATTTACATCGATGATACCCCGGGAATTCGGATCACTGAGATTCGTTCGAGAGCAAGAAAATTAGCGCAGGAAACAGGGAATCTCGGTCTTATTCTGATTGACTACCTGCAGCTGATTACAGGGACTGGAAGAGAAAACCGTCAACAGGAAGTTTCAGAAATTTCTCGTCAGTTAAAGATTTTGGCTAAGGAACTAAAAGTTCCCGTTATTGCTTTGAGTCAGCTATCACGTGGTGTGGAACAGCGCCAAGACAAACGTCCTGTTCTTTCTGATATTCGTGAATCTGGATCGATTGAGCAGGATGCGGATATTGTTGCTTTCTTGTACCGTGATGATTATTATGATCGAGCTGGTGAAGAGGAAGAAGATGGAATGCCCAATAATACGGTTGAAGTGATTATTGAGAAAAACCGTTCAGGTGCGCGTGGGACAGTCGAATTAATATTCCAGAAGGAATACAATAAATTCTCAAGTATTTCAAAGAGAGAGGATCAATAAGATGAGTGATGCATTTACAGATGTTGCAAAAATGAAAAAAATTAAAGAAGAGATCAAGGCTCATGAAG
Organism: Streptococcus sp. HMSC061E03; assembly: GCF_001813505.1. Taxonomy (NCBI): domain Bacteria; kingdom Bacillati; phylum Bacillota; class Bacilli; order Lactobacillales; family Streptococcaceae; genus Streptococcus; species Streptococcus sp. HMSC061E03. The sequence goes on along the minus strand of NZ_KV812786.1, from coordinate 81,060 downwards.
GACAAGTGGTTGAAATGACACTTGAAAATGGACGGAAACGTCAAAAAAATAAATTTGGACGCTTGATTGAGGTCTATCCTTCTTTATTTATTATCGAGTATACGAACGACAGTAGCTTACCAGGTGAACCAGCCAATACATACGTGGAGTCTTACACCTATTCAGATATTTTAACAGAGAAAAATTTAATTCGTTATTTGGATTAATTTCTTGCTTTTATCGTCTAAATCAGTTATTATAATAAATACATATGGGAGTCTGTGTACAGTCTGAGAGGAAGTGTAAGCTTCGACCGCACCTGATCTGGGTAATGCCAGCGTAGGAAACAAATGAAATGTATTTTTCGTTATGAGTGACCTTGTGCAATCCGTCTCCTATTTTGGAGGCGTTTTTTATTTGTGAGAAAGGAGGTTACGATGTCTCTTGTAAAAAGATATTCAAAACAGTTGATAGGATTTGCAGGTTTTAGCAGCCTTCTTGTCTTATGGCAGCTAGCAGGATTTTTAAATATCCTCCCCAAATTTGTATTACCAACGCCACTTGAAATTGGGAATGCCTTTGTACGAGATCGAGCTCTCCTGATTCATCACAGTTTGTCTACCCTTCAAGTGGCCTTGATCGGACTTGTTATAGGGGTTCTTCTTGCTGCTGGCTTTGCGATTCTCATGGATAGTTTTCAATGGGTGAATGATCTGGTCTATCCTTTTATGGTTGTTATTCAAACCATTCCGACGATTGCCTTGGCCCCCATCCTGGTTCTTTGGTTTGGTTATGGTATGCTTCCAAAACTAGTTTTGATCATTATTACGGTGGTATTTCCCATCGTAGTCAGTCTGTTAGATGGTTTTCGGCATTGCGATCAAGATATTCTGAGATTGTTTCAGATTATGCAAGCCAATCGCTTTCAGACTTTAGTCCATTATAAAATTCCTGCAGCGCTTCCTTATTTTTTCGCAGGTTTACGTGTGAGCGTTTCCTATGCTTTTATCAGTACGGTAGTTTCAGAATGGTTAGGAGGTTTTGATGGATTGGGGGTCTATATGATCCAGTCGAAGAAGTTATTTCAGTATGATACGATGTTTGCGATCATTGTATTGATTTCTGCTATTAGTTTACTCGGTATGTTTCTCGTTGACCAATTAGAAAAAAACATTCTAAAATGGAGAAAGGATTGACAAACTTGTAAATGGTGTAAAAATTAAATTGACAAAAATGTAAAAGAGGTATAGCTAATGAAAAAGTCAATAGGTTTATTTTTCTCAATAATATTGGGATTTGTTTTCTTGAGTGCTTGTCAAAATTCTGTCAAGCAATCGTCAAGCGATTTGAAAAAGATTGATTTTATTCTAGATTGGACCCCGAATACCAATCATACGGGTCTCTATGTAGCTAAGGAAAAAGGGTACTTTAAAGATGCAGGACTGGATGTAGATATAAAACTTCCGCCGGAAGACAGTAGTTCTGATTTGATTATCAATGGGAAAGCTCCATTTGGAATTTATTTCCAAGATTCTATGGCCAAGAAATTGGATAAAGGTGCGGGTATTACCGCTGTTGCAGCTATTGTCGAACACAATACGTCAGGGATTATTTCAAGAAAAGATGCAGCGATCACAAGTCCAAAAGATTTGGTTGGTAAGAAGTATGGTACCTGGAATGATCCGATTGAGTTGGAAATGATCAAATCGATGATGAAAAAAGAAGGGGCTGATTTTAATCAAGTAAAATTGGTTCCAAATAGTGATTCAAATTCCATTACTCCGATTGAAAATAAGGTCTTTGATGCTGCTTGGATTTATCACGGTTGGGATGGAATTTTGGCTGAGCAAAAGGGAATGAAGACCAATTTCTTCTATATGAAAGATTTTGTTCCTGCATTTGACTACTATTCGCCTGTTATTATTGCTAACAATGACTATTTGAAATCTCATAAAGAGGAAGCAAAAAAATTCATTCAAGCGGTGAAAAAAGGCTACCAATATGCTATAGAGCATCCAAAAGAAGCTGCGGATATCTTGATTAAACAGGCCCCTGCCTTAGCTAACCAGCGTGATTTTGTACTAGCTTCCCAAAAATATCTTTCTAGTCAATATGCTTCAGACAAGGATAAATGGGGGCAGTTTGACTCCAAGCGTTGGAATGCTTTTTATGCTTGGGCAAAAGAGCAAGGATTGGTTTCAAATGACTTAGAAGACAAAGGTTTCACAAATGAATTGGTAGGTGACTGATATTTTAACCGTAAAAGATGTAAGTTTCTCTTTTGGAGATAAAGCAGTTTTAAACAATGTATCACTAGAAGTGCAAAAAGGAGAAATTGTCTCTATTTTGGGTCCGAGTGGGGTAGGGAAATCAACCTTGTTTAATTTAATTGCTGGGATCCTTCCCTTACAAAAGGGTACCATAGAAGTAGATAATGCTCCGATCTCCTTTGGAAAAGTCAGCTATATGCTACAAAAGGATCTTTTGTTAGAACATAAGACAGTATTGGGAAATATTATTCTTCCCCTTCAATTAAAAAAGATTCCTAAGGAAGATGCAACATCTACAGCTCTAAAATTGTTAGATGAATTTAAATTGGGAAGTATCGCCAACCTTTATCCCAATGCTTTGAGTGGGGGGATGCGGCAACGGGTGGCGCTATTGAGAACCTATCTTCTGGGTCATTCTGTCTTCCTATTAGATGAAGCTTTTAGTGCCTTAGATGAATTGACAAGGCAGGATCTTTATCACTGGTATTTAGAAAGTAAGGAACGTCTTGGTCTCACCACTCTGGTGATCACTCATAGTATCGAAGAAGCTTTGACATTGAGTGATCGGGTCTATATCTTGAATCATAATCCCGGTGAAATTATTGCAGATCTTCTTTTAAAATGGGATCCAGCAACGGATAGAGACTGGCAACAATTGCAATATAAAAAACGAATCATAGAATTATTGTCTGAATTTCATTGAAATTGTTTTGAAGGACTTTACAAAGTTTCTATTCCGTGATAGAATAGAATTTGTGCGAAATGACAGCAGGACAAAATGAAGCTCGTCAACAGGAAGTCAGCTAGAAAAGTAACCTTTGCTGTTTGGGCGAAGGCTTTCTGAACGAATCAGGTTTGTCTAAAGCGTTATTTCCTACAAAAAATTATTTTTATAGGAGGACATTTTAAATGTCACGTTATACAGGACCATCTTGGAAACAATCTCGCCGTCTTGGCTTGTCACTTACAGGTACAGGTAAAGAATTGGCACGTCGTAACTACGTACCAGGTCAACACGGACCAAACAACCGTTCAAAATTGTCAGAATACGGTTTGCAATTAGCTGAAAAACAAAAACTTCGTTTCTCTTACGGACTTGGTGAAAAACAATTCCGTAACTTGTTCGTACAAGCTACTAAAGTTAAAGAAGGAACTGTCGGTTTCAACTTCATGCTTCTTTTGGAACGTCGTTTGGATAACGTTGTTTACCGTCTTGGACTTGCGACTACTCGTCGTCAAGCTCGTCAATTCGTTAACCACGGTCACATCCTTGTTGACGGAAAACGTGTTGATATCCCTTCATACCGCGTAACTCCAGGTCAAGTGATCTCAGTTCGCGAAAAATCAGCTAAAGTTCCAGCTATCCTTGAAGCTGTTGAAGCTACAGTTGGACGTCCAGCATTCGTATCATTCGATGCTGAAAAATTGGAAGGTTCATTGACTCGCCTTCCAGAACGTGATGAAATCAACCCAGAAATCAACGAAGCACTTGTCGTTGAATTCTACAACAAGATGCTTTAATTTTAAGATATACCTTACAGAAAGCCTACTACAGTGGGCTTTTTGTTTTGTCTTAAAGGGTTGATTTCTGGCTTTGTTCAGTTACAAATTTTCTAAAGCTGTTTCATTACATGAGACAGTTTTTTGTTTTCTTAAAACTGAAACCTTCTAATAAAAAACTCCTGATCTATCTAGATCAGGAGAGACTATTACCGTAACATTTTCATTAAAAATTCAGCCATTTGTTGAGGGCTTTCTTTTTTTCCGCGAGAAACCCACATTTGACAGACTCCGAAGAAGGCATTGGTCAGATAGACAGAACTGTAGACTCTTTCAATATCTGTTAATGATTTATGACTATAGCGCTCTTGCAAACTATCAACCAGAAGAATCTGTAATTTATGTCTTAAGAAGGTTTGGATCTCCTTGGTTCCATTCTCTGTCAGAAGAACCGCAAAGAGTGGCTCCTTGGTTAGAAATTCGAACACTTCTGTAATCGCTTGGCGCTTGTCGTCTTGGTGTTTATCAAAGATATATTCAAGCTTGTGAAAGAGTGCTTGTTGGTAGCGCTCGATCATATCGTACTTGTCTCGATAGTGGGTATAAAAGCTAGAGCGACTAATGCCGGATTCTTGTGCTAACTCAACCGTTGTGATTTGGTCAAATGATTCCTTTTCGAGTAGTCGAACCATCGCCTCCTCAATATTTCGTTTTGTTTTTAATCGTTTATTGCTCTCAGTCATCTGTTCATCCTTTTTGCACAAAATTATACACAGTGTCTAAAAAACAAGATTTCCTACTTGTGAAATTTTCTAGAAACTGTATAATCTATTATATCAGAAATTTAGACATTGTGTATAAAAAGGAGACAAAAAATATGATGAAAGAATGGAAGGCTGTTCTTAAAAAGCCAACATTTATCATTGTCATGATTGGAGTTGCGTTGATTCCAGCTCTTTATAATATTATTTTTCTATCTTCCATGTGGGATCCATATGGTCAGGTTTCGGATCTTCCTGTAGCGGTTGTCAATAAGGATCAATCTGCTACATATAATGGACAAAAAATGGAAATCGGGAAAGACATGGTGTCCAATTTGAAGGACAATGACTCACTTGATTTTCATTTTGTAGATGAGAAAGCTGCGAAAGATGGTCTCAAAAATGGCGATTATTATATGATTGTAACCCTGCCTGAGGATCTTTCAAAGAAAGCTAGCTCCATTCTAACCAATCATCCAGAACAGATGACCATTGATTACCAAACGTCCAGTGGTCATAGTTTTATCGCAGGAAAAATGAGCGACTCTGCGATGACAAAAATGCAGCAGACAGTGGCTGAAAAAGTGACCAATACTTATACAACAGCTTTATTTTCCAAAATGGGATCGCTTAAATCTGGTATGGGGACAGCGGCAGATGGAAGTGCTAAATTAGCAGATGGTGCAACAAAGTTGGAAAACGGTGGGCAAACACTGACCACTAATTTGAATACCTTAGCTAGTTCCAGTTTAACATTTTCAGATGGTGCAACCACCCTTCGTACGGGTCTAGCAGCCTATACAGATGGTGTTGGTCAATTAGGAAATGGTCTTAATCAAATGGCTGGTCAACTTCCAAACTTGGTATCTGGAGTCAATCAATTAAATAATGGGTTTGGTACTTTTAATACAGGCTTGATGGCTTACGCTACCGGAGTGGATCGATTAGGAAATGGTCTCAATCAAATGGCAAGTCAAACCCCTCAGTTGGCTTCAGGAGTTGGTCGATTAACCAGCGGTATGGGGACACTCAATGACGGTCTTGGGAATTATACCAATGGCGTGCGTCAATTGAATTCGGGTCTATCTAACTTTTCAAATGGTTTAGTGACCTATACAAATGGAGTTGCTACATTATCAGAGGGAGCGGGTCAATTAAGTAGTCAATCCGCTACTCTTCGAAATGGGGTTTCTCAATTAGAATCAGGTATTCAAACATTATCAAGTCAGCTACAAGCTTCTACAAGCCAATCAGCTCAGATTGATCAATTGGCAGCTGGTTTGAACCAATTAAATGCAGCGATTCAAAATGCTTCGGTAGATACCAGTCAACTTTCATCTGGATTGACGAGTATTGCGAATTCAGCCCAAGCGATCCTTTCTTCTGCCCAAGCAGATCGTGCAAATGCCCTTGCAAGTGTACAAGGGACAGCAGCTTATCAAGCAATGACAGCTGATCAACAAGCAGAAATCAATGCGGCTATCTCATCAAGTCCAAGCTCGAGTGAAACAGCAGCTCAAGGGATCTTGACAACGATCCAAACGATCCAAAGTAGTTTGAATACAGGAAATAACTTGACACAGTTGCAAACTGCAGCCAATCAAGTTTTACCGACAGCTTCTTCTACCTTGACAGACTTGTCAAGTGGCTTGTCTAAGATCCAATCCGCAGTTAGTGGACAATTGTTGCCAGCTAGCCAAACCATCAGTCAAGGGGTCGGCGCTTATACAGCTGGTGTTGATAAAATCGCTAGTGGAGCAACCCAACTTCAGACCAATAGTAGCACTTTAACGGATGGTGCTAGTCAGTTAGCAGCTGGTGTTGGCCAACTAGATAGTAAATCATCAGAATTACTTGCAGGAAGCAATCAATTAGCTTCTGGTCTAGGTGAGTTAAACGGGAAGATGCCTGCCTTGACATCAGGCATGAATCAACTGGCTTCAGGAGCGACCCAATTAACAGGGAAGTCTGGTGAATTGCTTGCTGGAGCTGGAAAATTAGCTGACGGTGTAGGACAATTGAGCAGCAAAACTCCAGAATTGGCAGGTGGTGTCAATAAACTTGTCACAGGTGTCAACCAGTTGACAGAGAAATCAGGTCAATTGGTGACGGGGGCTGATAAACTAGCTGACGGTGCAAATCAAATCTCAGATGGATCCAGCAAATTAGCAGCAGGTGGTCAAACATTGACAAACGGTTTGGGTGAATTAGCAACAGGAAGCCAAACCTTGAGTCAAGGATTAAACGATGCTAAGGGACAATTGAATGCTGCGACAACTGAAAAAGAGAACGCAAAAACCTTAGCAAATCCTGTCACGACCTCTAAAACAGACCATGACAATGTCCCTGTAAATGGGGTCGGAATGGCTCCTTATATGATCTCGGTAGCACTCTTTGTTTGTGCCTTGTCAACCAATATGATCTTTGCAAAATTGCCATCCGGTCGTCATCCTGAAAGTCGTTGGGCATGGTTTAAATCTCGCTTTGAGGTCAACGGAACAATTGCAGTGGTTGCAGGAGTCTTGGTCTATGGTGCCGTTCACTTGATTGGTTTATCAGCCAATCATGAAATGGCTACCCTCTTCCTTTGTGTGATTGGTAGTGTAGCCTTCATGTCTATCGTGACCGCTTTAACAACATGGCAAAGAAAGGTCGGTGCTTTCCTTTCCTTGATCCTCTTGCTCTTACAATTGGCTTCTAGTGCAGGAACCTATCCTCTTGCCTTGACAAATGGCTTTTTCCAAGCCATTCATCCATTCTTGCCAATGAGCTATACCGTTTCTGGTCTTCGTCAAACGATTTCGATGACAGGAGAAATTGGAAATCAAGTGGCCTTTCTTCTGATGACTATTGCTCTTTTTGCAGGGCTCGGAATGTGGTTCTATAATCCAAAAAAATATGAAGAGGACTAATCTTCAGGAACTCCCAACAGAATGTGTTGGGAGTTTTTTGTTTCATGTGAAACAAAAATTCTCGCTTGTTTAAGCGAGAATGTTCATCATTTAAAGAAGACAACATCGGGATTCGGTGTAATATAGAGAAGTTGGTCGTTTTCAAAGACCAGTTGGATGGTGTTGTTTTTATAGGTGTAAATGGTATAGTCTACTCCGGATTTAGAAGCTTGTTTGAGATCAACAGCTCCCATCAAAAAGGCGTGAGCTTGTTCCCCTGTGATTTTCCCCTCGTGGTAGAGCCCTTTAATATTTTCTAATTCGGTATTTTCAAAAGATTCGGCAATATAAGCAGGGTCTGTTAGTTGTTTCTCTGGATTCCCAAGGATCTTTTGGACAAGGGCAGTGGTATATCCTTCATAATCCGGTGTCTGGGCAAAAATATGATCGCCATTTCTAGAGTAGGCCACTTTTAGGTTCCCTGTTGCATAAATTTTATCTTTGGGTGCTTCTTGAGCATTTCTAGGGAGTCCTTCGGTTGTGACGATGTCAGAAGTGGTTTCCGTAGTAGTTGAAGGAGAGCTAGAGGAGTTGCTTGAGCTATTTGAACTGGTTGAACGAATCGGGTGGCTAGAACGACTCGAGCTACTTTTTTTAAAGATTTTCTTTTTTGAGCTGGTAGTTGTTGGTTCTTTTTTAAAGTTGATCTTAAGATCCGGCACACAGGCTGATAGAAAAAGAAGAGACAGCAAGAGTGTGAAGAAAAGAGGGAGTGTCTGTTTTTTCATCATGTTCCTTTCGATAAGCTGATTGATTTTCTATTCTATCATAAAAAGGGTAACAAAAAAAGGTCAGGAAGAAATCCTGCCTTTATTTGTTATTATGGATGCCCACCTCCAGGTCCACCGCCTTGAGGTCCGCCACCACCTGGAGCCCCACCGCCTCCAGGCATGGAGTTGACAATTTCCGTTTGTTTTTCACCGTTGATATAGATGTCTCCGCCAGTGTAGGTAGCAGTACCATCAAAGTCGAATCCAGATTGTCCCGTTAATTTAATGGTTCCTCCGGTAACGGTGATATTTCCATTCGAATCAATTGGATCGGTATCCCCTTGGCCAACTTCAACATTAAGGGTTCCGCCATTCATAGTGAAGAAAATTTCATCTTGGTTAGCATTAGCATTGGCAGCATTGACACCATCATCAGTTGCATAGATGGTGATATCTCCGCCGTTGATGGTGATCGATTTTGCTTCGAGACCTTCGACAGACTCTGTTACCTTGTAGGTTCCACTATCGATGATCAGATCACCAGAAGCATGGATTCCGTCGTCTCCTGCGGTGATGGTCGTTTTGTTATCTGAAAGGTACATGGTTCCGACCGAAGTATCGTCATCATTATCCACCTTGACGGCATCTTCATCTGCATCGATGGTCATGGTCGTACCAGTGATATTGAGTTCGTCATTGACGTTGAAGGCATCTCCTACAGCCGTGATCTTATAGGTTCCACCTGTGATATGGAGAGTGTCATTGGCCTTGATCCCGTTGTTCTTCTTGGCGTCAATGTTGAGCGTACCTGAACCATTGATGGTGAGGTCGCCCTTAGAGAAGATCACCGCATCGGCATCTTCATCAGTGTTGGAGCTTGAATCAGACAAGGTATTGGTCGTGCCATCCGCTAGAGTCAGGTAGACATGCCCGGCTTTCGTAGCAGAAATTGGCGCGTTGGTGTTGGTCATGGTAACGCCTTTCAAGACGATGTGAACATCATCTGAGTCACCTGCTTCGACCTTGATTTGAACCCCATCGGATTCACCAGAGATGACATAGGTTCCAGCCTTTGAGATGGTCACAGTTGATCCAGATACAGCTACGCCGTCACCTGATACATTTGCAGAAGATCCAGATAGTTTTACAGTAGAGGCTTTACTTTCATCATAAGAGGTGTCTGAATCTTTTTCGGTAAAATAGTCAGATTGCTTGGTTTTAGTCGTTTTCTTTGAGACACTAGAAGCAGTTGTTGTTGCGTTTGTTGTAGCTGATTGAGATGATGCTTGGCTACACGCTGTTAGTAGGGTGAGGGTTGCGGCCCCCGTTAATAAAAATTTCCATTTGTTTGATTTCATGAGCTTTTCCTCTCGTTCAATTGATATGCTCCTAGTCTAAAGTTGCTAGCTGAAAGTTTCCTAAAGTTTTTCTGAAAGGAATCTTAACTTTAGTTTTCTTTAAGTTTGGCTTAATGACCAGTTAAGAAAGTCCCATTAAACTAGAAAACACGTAAGTCGTATCCATACTTACTGAAGATTAGAAGCAATATCCCCCCTTAAAGGAGTAGAAACATGAAAAAAACAATTGAGACAAGTTTTAAACGAATCGAAACAAAATATATCGTCGCAAAAGATGACGTAAAAGACTTGATCAAAGACTTAAAAAAATACGTCGTAGAAGATGATTGTCCAACTTCAACTATTTCAAACATTTATTTTGATACGGAAAATTTTGAGGTTATTCAAGATGCTCTTGCGAAACAACACCGCCGTGAAAAAATACGTATGCGGACTTATATAGAAACACCTCAAGCAGACAGTCCGGTATTTCTAGAGGTGAAGTCAAAAGATGAAGAAGGAATTGGCCATAAATTCCGTCTAGTCGCTACTTCACAAGCCATTATCAACTTGATGACAGATGGGACAGTAGATCATCAGATACAAGATCCAGACTTAGTGCAAGAGATTCAGAGATTGCGCAAACGCTATGGTCATCGGTTGGAACCACGGATGTTCATTTACTATGATCGCTTGTCTCTCAAAGAAAAGAAATCCATTCAGGGTTATCCTTATCAGAAAATTCGCGTGACAATCGATCAAAACTTAGTCTTTCGTGATCAAGCTGTTAGTCTTTTTCATGGGAAGAAAGGAGAACCTTTGTTAGAGGATGACTTCGTGATCATGGAAATTAAGGCTCCCGGACAAGAACCTCAATGGTTAAAGGATATTTTAGAGAAGTATGGTTTGGTCAAGCAGAAATTTTCAAAATATAGCTGTGCTTATCATAAATCACAAGGATTGGATTATGCCCCAAGACCAGTGGAAGAAACGGTAGGTGCTGCTTATGTCTAATCTATTTGATTCTATTTTTAATAATGCCACAGCGACAGTGGATCCGGTGCGCTTACTGTTGGCCCTTTTGGTCAGCCTCTTTCTAGGGATGGCCCTATCTTGGACCTATAAATACCGAACACTTTACACTCGAGAGTTTGTCATTAGTTTGACCTTGCTTCCTTCTATGATGACCTTAGTGATCTTTTTGGTCAATGGAAGTTTGGGAACCTCGATTGCAGTGGCAGGGACCTTTAGTTTGATCCGTTTCCGGTCAGCTACGAGTGGTTCGAGAGAGTTGATTGCGATTTTTCTTGCCATGATTATAGGATTGGCGGCGGGTTCGGGCTATCTTTTATTGGCCATTTTATCAACCCTTTCTTTACTAGGAGTGTGGCTGGTATTAGAGAACAAACAGAGTAAGGCAGATCATCAACGGCGCCGTCATTTGACCATTACCGTCTTAAAACAAGATTCTGTTGCAGAACAAATCAGCCAGTTGTTGGACCAAAGTTGTTCAGAAATTGACTTTATTTCTGTCACAACGGCCCAAGCTGGAGAACAACTGACCTTGAACTATGAGGTAAATATGGAATCGAACATCGATGATTTTGCCCTTGCCAATCTATTGATTAGCAAGATTGAAAATTGTGATGTAGCTCTGACAAAGAAAGCGAAGAAAAGAAAGAATTTATAACTGCTATCCTACTTTAGGATAGTTTTTTAGGGTTTTAAGAACTTTTTAAGAAAAAGTGGTATACTGTTTCTAAAAAATTGAAGGAATCCCTTATGAAAAAGACTGCTATTTTTGAAGATGTCGTCTATGACCCATGATTCATCAAGGTAATGTAAAATAGAATAGGATTTCAACCAGAAAACTGATTAAAGAAAAATGCTTTCGTTAAACGGCTTGAATGATCTGAAATGATAACGTTTTCTACCACATTCTCACTATGTTTAAGATTGCTTACTTGGTATAAAAAATGGTAAAATAGTGAGTAACAATCAAAATGAAGAGTGAAACTTATGAAACATAAAACACTTTATAAATTTATCGGGCAGACGGTCTTGTATTTCGCCATTTTCCTAGCCCTACTTTATTTCTTTAGTTACCTTGGTCAAGGTCAGGGTGGCTTTATCTACAACGAATTTTAGAAAAGGAGACTCCTAGCCGTGTCAAACCAACCAATTACTGATATGATCGAGACAATTGAACGTTATGCGCAACTACAACCAGACTATCCTGTCTACAATGTCCTTGGTGAGGAGCATACCTATGGCCAATTGAAGGCTGATTCAGATAGCTTGGCTGCCCACATCGACCAAATGGGACTTCCTGAAAAGTCACCTGTAGTGGTCTTTGGTGGTCAAGAATATGAAATGTTAGCAACCTTTGTGGCCTTGACAAAATCTGGCCATGCCTATATCCCAATTGATAGCCACTCTGCCTTGGAGCGCGTGTCTGCCATTGTTGAAGTAGCAGAGCCAAGCTTGATTATTGCCATCAATGAATTTCCATTGGAAAACCCAGCTGCTCCAATCATGTCCTTGGAGCAAGTGCGTGAAGCTTATGCGGCTCAGCATGCCTATGACTTGAAACATCCGGTCAAAGGGGATGATAACTACTACATCATCTTTACCTCAGGGACAACTGGGAAACCAAAAGGGGTGCAAATTTCGCACGATAACTTGCTCAGTTTTACCAACTGGATGATTACGGACAAGGAATTTGCAACGCCAGAGCGTCCGCAAATGTTGGCGCAACCGCCCTATTCCTTTGACTTGTCTGTCATGTACTGGGCACCGACCTTAGCTCTTGGAGGAACGCTTTTTGCTCTTCCATCAGCCATTACTCAAGACTTCAAACAACTCTTTGCGACCATCTTTTCTCTTCCGATTGCTATCTGGACTTCAACACCATCTTTTGCAGATATGGCCATGTTGTCTGAAGATTTCAATGCTGAAAAAATGCCAGGGATCACCCATTTCTACTTTGATGGGGAAGAGTTGACAGTCAAGACTGCTCAGAAATTGCGCGAGCGTTTCCCAAATGCACGTATCATCAATGCCTACGGCCCAACAGAAGCAACTGTAGCTCTTTCGGCTGTAGCCGTAACAGATGAGATGTTAGCGACTTTGAAACGTCTGCCAATTGGTTATACCAAAGAAGATTCTCCAACCTTCATCATTGATGAGGCAGGCAACAAATTGCCAAATGGTGAGCAAGGGGAAATCATCGTGTCTGGACCAGCCGTTTCAAAAGGTTATATGAATAATCCAGAGAAAACAGCAGAAGCCTTCTTCGAATTTGAAGGTCTTCCAGCCTACCATACAGGAGATGTCGGAACCATGACAGATGAAGGTCTTCTTCTCTATGGTGGACGGATGGACTTCCAAATCAAGTTTAACGGTTACCGTATCGAGCTAGAGGATGTCTCTCAAAACTTGAACAAATCGAAGTATATTGACTCAGCAGTCGCAGTACCGCGTTATAATAAAGATCACAAGGTCCAAAATCTCTTGGCCTATGTCATCTTAAAAGAGGGTGTCAAAGAACAATTTGAGCGCGAAATTGATATCACGAAAGCCATTAAGGAAGATTTAGAAAACATCATGATGTCTTATATGATGCCTTCAAAATTCCTCTATCGTGACAGCCTGCCATTAACACCAAACGGGAAAATCGACATCAAAGGGTTGATTAGCGAGGTTAACAACCGATGATCGAGTTTTTGAAACAGCTCCCTCATTTAGAACACTATGGAACACCGATCTATTTTATCTACCTCATTCTAGCCTTTTTGCCGATCTTTGTGGGTCTCTTTTTCAAAAAGAGATTTCCGATCTATGAAGGACTGGTGAGTCTGATCTTTATCATTTTGATGCTGACAGGTTCGAATCTCAAGCAAATTTATGCCCTGCTCTTTTACGTAGTCTGGCAAATCTTGATTGTGTATTCCTACAAGATCTATCGTCAGAAAGCGGACAATAAGTGGATTTTCTATCTTCATTCCTTCTTGTCTGTCTTGCCCCTGATCTTTGTTAAGGTAGAGCCAGCAATCAAGAATGGGCACCAATCCTTGTTTGGATTTTTAGGGATTTCGTATTTAACCTTCCGAGCTGTCGGAATGATCATCGAAATGCGAGATGGTGTCTTGAAAGAATTCACACTTTGGGAATTCTTACGCTTTATGCTCTTTATGCCGACCTTCTCAAGTGGGCCGATTGATCGTTTCAAGCGTTTTAATGAGGATTATAAAACCATTCCTGAGCGTGAAGAATTATTGGATATGTTGGAGCAAGCTGTTAAGTATATCATGTATGGTTTCCTTTATAAATTTATCCTAGCTCATATTTTTGGCCACTTATTGTTAGGACATGTGCAGACCTATGCTTTGTCTCAAGGTGGATTCTTCAATATCGGAACGCTGGGAGTCATGTATGTTTATGGCTTTGACCTCTTCTTTGACTTTGCGGGCTATTCGATGTTTGCTTTAGCAGCTTCCAATCTGATGGGAATTAAAAGTCCAATCAACTTTGATCGTCCCTTTAAATCACGTGACTTAAAGGAATTCTGGAATCGTTGGCATATGAGTTTATCTTTCTGGTTCCGTGATTTTGTCTTTATGCGTCTCGTGATGGTATTGATGCGCAATAAAGTATTCAAGAGCCGGATTACCACCTCAAATGTTGCCTACATTATCAATATGTTGGTCATGGGCTTCTGGCACGGGGTGACTTGGTACTACATCGCTTATGGGCTCTTCCATGGGCTTGGACTGGTCATCAATGATGCTTGGATTCGTAAGAAAAAGACCATCAATAAAGAAAGAAAAGCAAAAGGATTGGATCCTATACCGGACAATCGTTGGACCAAAGCTTTAGGGATCTTTATCACCTTTAACACAGTGATGCTGTCCTTCCTGATTTTCTCAGGATTCTTGGATCAACAATGGTTTTCAAAATTGAAATAAAAGGAGAATAGAAAAATGGATGTAAAATCTCAAGTAATTGAAATTATTGACGAATTGTTTATGGAAGATGTCTCAGACATGATGGATGAGGATCTCTTTGATGCGGGTGTCCTTGATAGTATGGGGACAGTCGAATTGATTGTGGAACTGGAAAATCGCTTTGGCATCCGTGTTCCTGTATCTGAATTTGGACGCGATGATTGGAATACTGCTAACAAGATCGTAGAAGGTGTAACGGAGCTTCAGAATGCTTAAGCGTTTGTGGCTGATTTTAGGGCCCGTATTTTGCGCGCTCCTCATGGTAACAGCTTTATTATTCTTTTATCCAATCAATCATAAGCACAACTATACCGAAGAGAAAAAAGCTGCGGTAAGTCTGAATGCAGAAGGATTCAAGAGTCGTACAAAGAAACAAGAAGCACTCTCTGATCCACAGCATCGCTTTGTCCCTTATTTCGGCTCCAGTGAGTGGTTGCGCTTTGATGTGGTGCATCCAGCGGTTTTGGCTGAAAAATATGACCGCAATTACAGACCCTACTTTTTAGGAGAACGTGGTGCGGCTTCTTTGAACCAGTATTTTGGAATGCAACAGATTTTGCCAGAACTCAAGGACAATACAGCTGTTTATGTAGTTTCTCCGCAATGGTTCACTAAGAAGGGATACGATTCCTCTGCTTTTCAACAATTCTTTAATAGCGATCAGTTGAATAGCTTTATTGCCAATCACCAACAGGATGCTGCATCCCAGTATGCTGCAAAGCGTTTGTTACAACAGTATCCAAATGTCGCCTTTCAAAGTGTTGTAACGAACATTTCTCAAGGAAAGAAAATTTCCAGATTTGATCAGTCTTTGAACCAGTTTGTTTCCCACCTTGTCCAACGCGAAGATGCTTTGTTTAGTAATCTTGCAACGCGTACAAACGGGAATTACGATAAGAAGGTCAAAAAACGTCTACAAGATTTACCAGATCAATTCTCATATGAGAAATTGGAAGAAATTGCAACGGCTGAAGCAAAAGTCAAAACCAATAACAACGACCTTGGAATCAGCAATCATTTTTACAATACTCGTTTAAAAATGAAGTTGAAGAAACTAAAAGGTTTCCAAAAAAACGAATCCTATGTTCAATCTCCTGAGTACAATGACTTGCAATTGGTTCTAGACCAGTTTGCTAAATCTCGGACCAATGTCATCTTTGTCATTCCTCCAGTTAATGCCAAATGGATGAAATACACAGGCTTGAGCCAAGAAAAATATGAACAGGCTGTTCAAAAGATTCGTTACCAATTGGAAAGTCAAGGATTCACCAATATTGCAGACTTTTCTAAAGATGGTGATCAGCCCTACTTTATGGAAGATACGATTCATATGGGATGGAATGGTTGGCTAGCCTTTGATAAAGCGGTCAATCCCTTTGTCACAAAGGCTGAAAAAGCACCAACTTACCATCTAAATGATCGCTTCTTCAGTAAAGACTGGGCTCAATATAAAGGGACACCAGACGAATTTAAATAATGCTTGATCAAAGGGGGCAGGATCAAATCCTGGCTCCTTGATTTGTGAGGAAAGTGACGAGAAAGTCACAAACGAGCAAGAGAGTTATCCACAGGCTGTGGGAAACTTCCTTGTAAATGGATGAAAACAAGTCCTGGTGCTGATGACACTTCCTCTTTTGAGGGAGCAAAAGGTGAAAGTTATCCACATTTTTGTGGATAAGTGATAAAAAACAGTGGATAAGTCAGCTGGTTTGTGAAAAGGAGAATAGTGTGAAAAAAATTTGGTTTTACGCAATCGTTCAGGGAATTGTGATCTTTTTTATTGTGGGTGGCATGACCTATGTACTTAGGGGAGATTTCTTTTTCCGCTACCTATCCCCTATTTTTGGACTAGCAGCAGCTGTCTTGCGATTTGGGACGGCGACTTTAATGAAGGTGCTAGCACCCACTCTCTACGATGATCCCAAAAAGAAAGAAGAGAGCCACGATAATTAAAGAAGTTGGTGACTGAAAAAGTTGAGCTAAAGGCCACTTTCTGCGGGTCTTTATGGTAAAATAGAAGGAAGAATATTAGTTTGGAGATTAATTAGAAATGAAACGTTCAATGTATGCTGGACGTGTTCGTGAAGAACACATTGGAACTCGTATTACCTTGAAAGGATGGGTTAGCCGTCGTCGTGACTTGGGTGGTTTGATCTTTATCGATCTACGCGACCGCGAAGGGATCATGCAATTGGTGATCAATCCAGAAACAGTTAGTGCAGAAGTGATGGCTACAGCTGAAAGCATCCGTAGTGAATATGTTGTAGAAGTGACAGGTCTTGTAGAAGCTCGTGAACAAGCTAATCCAAACTTGCCTACAGGAGCAGTAGAACTCAAAGTGGAAGCTATTACGGTTCTCAATACTGCAAAAACTACACCATTTGAAATCAAGGACGGAATTGAAGCCAATGATGATACCCGTCTTCGTTACCGCTACTTAGACCTTCGTCGTCCTGAGATGTTGGAAAACCTCAAACTCCGTGCAAAAGTAACCCATTCGATTCGCAATTACTTAGATGAATTAGAATTTATTGATGTGGAAACACCGTTTCTTTCTAAGTCAACTCCAGAAGGAGCGCGTGACTACTTGGTTCCTTCCCGTGTCAATAAGGGTCATTTCTATGCCCTTCCACAAAGTCCTCAGATTACAAAACAATTGTTGATGAATGCCGGTTTTGATCGCTATTATCAAATCGTGAAGTGTTTCCGTGATGAGGATTTACGGGGAGACCGTCAACCTGAGTTTACACAGGTCGACTTGGAAACTTCTTTCTTGAGTGATCAAGAAATCCAAGATATCACAGAAGGCTTGATTGCACGTGTCATGAAAGAAACCAAGGGAATTGAAGTAACACTCCCATTCCCACGGATGAATTATGATGACGCGATGGCCTTGTATGGTTCAGATAAACCAGATACACGTTTTGAAATGTTGCTCCAAGACTTGACAGAGCTTGTCAAGGGTGTAGACTTCAAAGTCTTCTCAGAAGCTCCAGCAGTTAAGGCGATTGTTGTCAAAGGTGCAGCGGATCATTACTCTCGTAAAGATATCGATAAATTGACAGAAGTTGCGAAGCAATACGGTGCAAAAGGTCTTGCTTGGGTGAAATATGCTGAGGGTGCTTTGAATGGTCCTGTTGCGAAGTTCTTGACAGACTTGACAAGTGACTTGACAGCTGCTTTACAGTTAGAAGACAAGGATCTAGTTCTCTTTGTAGCAGATACTCTTGAAGTAGCCAATGCAACGCTTGGTGCTTTACGTGTTCGTCTTGCGAAAGAGCTTGACTTGATTGACAACAATCAATACAACTTCCTTTGGGTAGTGGATTGGCCAATGTTTGAATGGTCTGAAGAAGAAGGCCGTTATATGTCTGCTCACCATCCATTTACACTCCCACAAGCTGAAACAGAGCATGAATTGGAAGGAGATCTTTCAAAAGTTCGAGCAATTGCCTATGATATCGTCTTAAATGGCTATGAATTAGGTGGAGGAAGCCTACGGATTAATCATAAAGATTTACAAGAACGGATGTTTAAGGCACTTGGATTTACAAAAGAAGCTGCCAATGAACAATTTGGTTTCTTGTTGGAAGCAATGGATTATGGTTTCCCACCACATGGAGGATTGGCGATTGGTTTGGACCGCTTCGTGATGCTTCTTGCAGGTGAAGATAATATTCGGGAAGTCATTGCCTTTCCTAAGAATAACAAGGCGACAGATCCAATGACACAAGCTCCTTCTGTCGTTTCTGAAAAGCAATTGGATGAGTTAAATCTTCAAGTAGAAGTAGCAGAGCAAGAATAGGACAAGAGAGAAAAGGGAGAGTCTAGGAATCAGTTGCTCTAAGATTTTCCTTTTCTTCTAATCGATGGATTGAAAATGAAAAAAATTCGCTTTCATAAGCTATTTCGCTATCATGTGCGGCGACTAGCTTATAACATTAAATTATTGCGCGTGCTGAAGAGCATCTCCCGTGAGAAATACGATGAAAAAGTGTCAGCTTCCTTGCTGTATGGTTTTCTATCAGCGATTGCCGTCAACTTCTTCTTTCAACCAGGACATGTATACTCCAGCGGTGCAACAGGTCTAGCTCAGATTTTATCTGTTCTGAGCCAACGCTTTATTGGCTTTACGATTCCGGTTTCGTTGACCTTTTATGCCATCAATATCCCTTTGATGATTGTGGCTTGGTATCAAATTGGCCATAAATTTACCATCTTTACCTTTATTACGGTTTCGATGAGTTCCCTCTTTATTCAGTTCGTGCCAGTGATTACGTTGACCAACGATCCGATCATGAATGCCCTATTTGGTGGGGTTGTCATGGGAACAGGGATTGGTTTTGCTCTTCGGAACAACATTTCCAGTGGAGGAACGGATATTGTCAGTTTGACGATTCGAAAACGGACAGGAAAGAATGTCGGCAGCATCTCCTTTTTGGTCAATGGGACCATTATGTTGATCGCTGGTCTGACCTTTGGTTGGAAGTATGCTCTTTACTCTATGATTACCATCTTCGTATCGAGTCGAGTAACGGATGCTGTCTTTACCAAGCAAAAACGGATGCAGGCAATGATCGTAACGAGCCAGCCAGATGCCATTATTGAAAAGATCCATAAAAAATTGCATCGTGGAGCAACCATTATCCACAATGCAGAGGGAACCTATAACCATCAGGAAAAAGCGGTTCTGTTGACAGTTATTACGCGTGCAGAGTTTAATGAATTCAAATATATTATGAAAAAAGCTGATCCTCAGGCTTTTATCACCATTTCAGAAAACGTTCATATCATTGGACGCTTTGTGGAAACAGAAGAATAAAAATAAAGGTCACCACATTGTGGTGACCTTTATTTTGTTGATTCAGTTTCATGAAGAAGGAGCCAACTATGGGCAGGAATAGAAAGTTCCTTTCCTTTAGGAATAGGGGTTTTTAGGTTGGCATGAGGATAGGCAAATAACAGCTGGCTATCGCTCGGATGTTGATAGGTCTGTTCTTGATCACCGATATTGACAAGAATCGTTATTTTTTCACGATCTTTCTCAATCGTGTAGATTAAATGATGATCAGACAACCATTTGACATCACAGTAGTCGCGAATCTCTTGCCCTTTTTTCAAACGAAGGAGTGGCTGTGATTTCCGATAAGCAATCAATTCTTCAAGAAAAGCAATTTCTTCTTGGCATTTTGGAAGGGATGTCCAGTCCAATTGGTTGAGACTATCTGGCAAGTTATAGGTGTTGTCTTCGAGCCCTTTTGTGCGATAAAATTCTTGACCAGCATGGATAAACGGCACTCCTTGAGCTAGTAACACTAAATGAAGAGCTAATCGTGAGAGAGCTTTTCGATCTTCTAGACGAATCTCTTCCTTTTCAAGTTGGAAATAATCAAAAACAGTTGCATTGTCGTGGCATTCGACGTACTGAATGGCTTGTTGAGGTTGGGTGAAATGAGCAGGCCCTAGCTTCCCGACATTCGCCGTTAGAATGTTAGCGAAATCATTCGCAGAATGTTGACTCTCACGACGGTGACCAGCTACAAGTGTTCTCTTGATCGTATCCCGGAAGTTATCACTGAAAAAGCCAAAGGCTGGTAATCGTTTCGCGTTATATTGGTGAGCGAGCTGATCTTCAGAGAGGCCTGTATCCATCTTCCACCCTTCCCCATAGAGATAGATGTTAGGATAGATTTCACGGAGTTCTTCTGCAATCTCTGTCATGGTTTGAATGTCTAGGATTCCCATCAAGTCAAAGCGGAAACCATCAAAGCCGTAGAGGGAAACCCATTGTTTGAGGGATTGCTTGATATAGTGTCTCACCATGGAGCGTTCACTTGCTACGTCATTTCCACAGAAAGTTCCATTGGTCCGCTCGCCCTCTGCATTATAACGGTAGAAATAACCAGGAACGATCTGTTCAAAAGCGTACTCATCTGCCTGGTAGACATGATTGTAGACTACATCCATGATGACACTCAGATTAGCCCGGTGATAGGTGTCAATGGTGTCTTGGAGCTCTAGGATTCGTGCATAAGGATCGTTAGGATCACTCGCATAGCTTCCTTCTGGAACATTGTATTGAACAGGATCATAGCCCCAGTTGTAGGCTTTCCATTGATCCTCTTCATCGACACTACCGAAATCGTAGACTGGAAGTAACTGTACATGGGTAATGCCCAGTTTTTGAAGGTAATCAAATCCAAGAACCTCACCATTGAGTTGGGGCGACTCTGTCAGGCCTTTAAACTTACCAGGGTGTTTAAAGCCAGCCTCTTTTTGGGCAGAGAAATCCCGAACGCTCATCTCGTAGATGATTGCTTCTGTTGGGTCTAATTGACGAGTGGCACGCCTGATAGGACGTGTGATCTTCTTCCAGTCGATGACCAAGCTATCTCCAGAGTTCGCTAAAGAGGATAGAGCATAGGGATCATGAATCCGACGTTCTAGGCCATTGACACGAAACTCATAGTGGTAGGCAGCTCCTTCCCAATCCCCTTTGAGCACGAGTTCCCAGACACCGTTTTCTGTACGATTCATCGGATAGACCTGATCTTCGATATGAAGGGTCACATTTTGCGAAATCGGTGCCCAGAATTTAAATTGAGTCTGATGTGGTGTGTAGAAACTTCCTAGATCCTCTCCACTATAGGTGAAGGTTTGATCAAAAATGGGTTTGCGAACAATTTGACGATAGTGGAGAATAGAAGAATTTCCAGCAGCATCGTAGATGGTGTACTCTTCTCCCAGTTCAAGCGGAACAGGGCTTAAGAAATAGTCTCCTGTATCAGTCGCTCCACTTGACGTTTTGACAGGGATTAAGGCAAGATGACCTTGGTTCGTTTTCAAATAAAAAGGAAGGATATGCTCCTCTCCCTTTTGGATACGAATGAGGTCTTGGTCATCTAAATAAGCAGTAAATGTAGACATAAAGACTCCTAGAGTTTCGTAATGGTATGGTCAATCAATTGACGGTAGCAAACGGTTTTTCCTTCTTTGTGATCCTTGATAATTTGTAGAATTGTCCGAACAGACTCACGTCCGAGTTCCACTGCATTGATGTCAATATAGGCTTCAATATCGAGTCGTGGCTTAATCGAATCAAAGGAAATAATCGGGATTGTCAGCTGGTGTTCTAATAGGTATTGGCGCACCCCTTCAGCAACGAGAATATCGGTTGTCATGATGGCATCTAACTCTGCTAGGGGAAGGCTCTCCATCATTTGATAAGAATTGTCTTCCAACATAAAACCAAATGAGAAATGAACCAGTTTTTCATCGAGAGGAATCCCTGCTTTTTGGAGGGCTTCTTTATAACCTTCGTAGCGGTCTTGAGATACGAACAGTTCTTTGTTTCCCCCGATAAAAGCAATTTTTCGGTAGTTTTGTTGAATGAAATAATCCGTCGCATCAAATGCAGCCTTGATATTATCATTATCCACTAGCGATACAAAAGGTGAAGCTGCCTTTCCGAGAATGAGGAAGGGGAACTTGTCTTTGATCGCAAATTCAACGAGGGGATCATTCGGGTTGGAATAAAGGAAAATCAAACCATCTACACGATTTCCGTAGATGAGTTGTTTGAGGTTGTCGAGCCGCCGTTCTTCATTTTGCCCCGTACAGATTTGGATGGCATAATCATTGTCTGACGCGATCTGGGTAATCCCTCTTAAAACAGTTGGGAAGAAAGGATTCTGGTAGAAGACGTCACTGTCGATTGGTAGGACCAAAGCAATGACTTGACTAGATTGGCTGACAAGGCTGCGAGCATTAAGATTGGGATGGTAGTCCAATTCGACCATGGCCTCACGGACACGTTTTTTTGTTTCATCACTAATCGTGGATTTGTTTTGGATGACGCGCGTGACAGTTGAAGGCGCGACGCCAGCGAGTTTCGCCACATCTTTGATGGTAACACGCATGAGAAAACCTCCTAGCGGTGATAGTCTGGATCACGGAAGTGGGTCTTATAAAATACCATAGCAAGATAGAGTACAAATAAGACATTTTGGATCATGATCGTCGTAGTAAATACTTGATGGAATAGTAAACTGATGAAGACACTCAGTAAAATAGGGAGTCCCAAGCAATTCAGAATACAATTGAAACATTCCTTGAAAGTTTGTAGTGAAAAGAGTCGAGATTTTCGTGTCAAGTAGAGGAAGAAAGATGCCCCTACGATGAGAATCAAATAATTGACTGTCGATAAGAAGCCAGAGAAAATCACGAGAAAGAGACTGACAGGGAGTCGATTGTCGCGAAACCAATCGCTAGAGATAGCTTGAGTGAAGCTTTTTTTATCCCGAAGGCTCTCTTGATTAATAGCCTGGTATGAGACTGTAGCGAGTTCTTTATTCTCTTTTGAGATAATCAATTGTTTGCGATCAAAATGGAGTGTTAACTCCTTGCCTTCACTAGCCTTTGCCTCTTGGCCTAAGATAACCTGTCCTTTTGAAGTCTTGTGTACAGGGTTAGTCCCTGTATAGGTGAGCTCTTGGTCTTTGATCACGACGTGTTCTTGGATATCTTTCATAACGTCTGTTGATAAAGGATCAAACACATCGCTGACAAAGGTTGTCAAAGGATAGGTTTTGAGTTGAGCATTTTGCAGAGCCACAGGTAATAGTGTGATAGAGATTAGAAAGAAAGAAGTAAAAATCATTTGGAACCAGCTCAGTTTTTTGCGGTTTGCAAAAGAAGAGCGGAAATTGAAGATACTTGCGAAATAATTAAAAGGATAGGGCATAAGATGACCTTTCTAAATATAAGAGTATCAGAAATGCAAAGAGAAATCTCTTTGCATTGATTTTATTCTTAACGAAGGGTAGTAAAGCATCCACCATACTACCCTCAACTTAAAAATAAAATGTGCTTGAAATAAGATTCTATTTTATCCTTTATCTCCACCAGCTGTCAAGCCTGAAACAAAGTTCTTTTGTAGGAAGAAGAATAAGATACAGATTGGAACCGCGATCAAAATAGCACCGGCTGCAAAGAAGGCGATTTTTTGATTTTTTTGGTCACTGATAAAGGTTTGAAGACCAACGGCTACCGTATAGTTCACTTCGTCACGAAGCAAGAATTTAGACAAGATATAGTCTCCGAAAGGCCCCATGAAAGCCCAAAGTGCTTGAACGGCAATCATTGGACGAACAAGAGGAAGGACGATTTGCCAGAAGCGACGGAAGTGTCCAGCTCCATCCAATTTCGCAGATTCATCGAGGGAAATTGGAACAGTATCAAAGTATCCCTTCATCAACCAGGCATTCATTGGAATACCACCACCAACATAAAGGAAGATCAAGAACCAAGGTTGGTTCAAGGCATTCAGCATCAAAGCCATAACGAAGAAGGCTGTGAGGGCTGCCATGGTTGGGACCATTTGAATAATCAAGAAGAAGACCAAACTTTGTTTACGCGCCAAGAAATTGTAACGGCTGTATGCGTAACCTGCGAAGGTAACGATACTTGTTTGTACAATCATGGTGATAATGGCGATAACCAAGGTGTTCATATACCAAGTGCCATAATGGGTTTCAGAGAAAAGTTTTGAGAAGTTATCAAAACTAAGATTGCCACTAAAATCAAGTGTAAAGGCACTGACATTCCCTGATTTGAAGGCTGATAGAACCGTAATCAACAATGGATAAATGATAACGATTGAAAGAACCACCATGTACAGGTAAGTCAAGAAATGATTGAGGCGGCGTTTAAATTGAACTGAATTTTTCATTTTATACATCCTCCATATCAAATGCATGTAGTTTCTTGAAGGCAACCATAGAGATTGAGATCACAATCACAGAGATAATCAAGGTTACCGCTGCAGCCATTGAATATTGAGGAGAAGAATTGGTTGTCAACTTGTAGATCCATGAGATCAAGATATCTGTAGATCCGGCGTTTCCTCCGACAGAACCAGGTCCCCCATCGTTAAACAAGTAAATGATGGAGAAGTTATTAAAGTTGAAGGTATATTGACTGATCAAAGTTGGAGCTGCAACAGCCATAATCATTGGGAAAGTGATGCTGCGGAATTTTTGCCAACCGTTGGCACCATCAATATAAGCAGCTTCGTAAAGATCGTTTGGAATAGATTGAAGAATCCCTAAAGTCAGGACGTAGATGTAAGGGAAGCCGAGCCAACCTTGCATCATAATCAAAGCAATTTTTGTCCAGGTAGGATCTGTTTTCCAAGGAATCAAAACGCCATCTAAGAATGGGAAGATCTTCGCAAACAATGGGATAACTTGTGCATTGATAGCACCGACACTATCGTTAAACATATTTGAGAAAGTTAGGATAGTGATGAAGGCTGGAACAGCCCAAGGAAGCAAGAAGATAACCCCAAAGATTCGTTTTCCTTTTACGAATGGTTGGTTGGCAACAATAGCGGTCAAGATACCGAGTACGATTTGAAGAGTAGAAGCTGCGAGGGCCCAAATAAAGGTCCAACCAAGAACCGATGTGAAGGCTGAGCGGAAGGTACTCAAGGTCCACATATTAGTGAAGTTTTGGAACCCGATCCAATCAAGCAAGGCTGTTGGAGCGGTATGTTTGAAGTCGTAGTTGGTAAAGGCGATCATCAAAGTTACTAAAACTGGGAAGATAATCGCAAATGTCATAGCAATGTATGAAGGAATGATCAATAAATATGGGAAGCCATTTTCATAGATGGCTTGAACCATTTCTTTTCCAGTTTTTGGAACAGCAATGCCATTGTTGATACGTTTTGCAACGGTTCCAGCATCCTTAATATTTAAGGCATAAAATAGGAAGTAAACAATGGTAATGATCAAGTGGAAGGCGCCACGAATCAAGATAAAGAGAGAATTATCTTGTCCACGGACGGTTCCAAGTGTAACCAATTTCGCTAATTCTCCAGCTCCAATTCCTAGGAAATAGGCGAGAAAGAGAATGGTTACGGCAAGAAAAATATAGCCTTTGGTTTTTTGTTTGTTATAAATTTGCCCAAGACCCGGGATCAAAGAGAGCCACATAGCCTTTTTAGGGTTTTGTTCTGTAGTCATTCAAATCTCCTTATAATGTCCTTGCTAGAGAGCAGGAAGACAAGTCAGACAGTAAGTTGTGCTTGAAAATTGAACATAAGAGGTTGGGACTTTGTCTCCAACCTCTTACTCACACCTAAAAACTGTCTTATTTGCTACCGAATTTTTGTTCGATGGTTTCTTTAATCAATTTCACTGCATCGTCAGCAGATGCTTTTGCAGATTTTTTACCACTTACAGCATCGAAAAGCATAGTAGCAGCTGGATCCCAAACAGCACTCATTTCTGAGATATTTGGCATTGGTTGAGCATTCTTGAATTGATCAACAACGGCAGTTGTCAATTCATCGTTTTTGCTAACCGCATATTTACGAGCTTCTGTGTTGGCAGGAACTTCATTGGTCTTGTCAAACAAAGCTTTTTGTTGGTCAGTACTTGTCAAGAAGTCAATGAATTTTTGAGCGCCATCAAGGTTTTTCGCACCTGCAGGGATAACCCAAGCTTTACCACCACCAAAGGCAGAGTATTGTTTTCCGTTTGGAAGAGTTGGAATCGTTGCGACACCGTAGTTTACTTTAGCTTCTTTCAATGAAGCAGCTTTCCAAGGACCATCGATGATAGCAGCTGTTTTACCTTCTTGGAATTGTGTTTGGATGAAGTTAGCAGCAGCTTTTGTATCTTGCAAACCTTTTGGCCATTTAGCATACCAAGTTTTTGCATATTCGATACCATCGATAGAACCTTGGTTGTTCAATCCAATATCTTTAGGATCTGTACCGTCTTTACCAAACACATAACCGCCGTTACCTGAAAGTAAACCGTAAGTGTAGTAGAAGTTTGTCCAGTCAGCTAAGAAGGCAGTTGTTTTACCAGGTTCGCTAGCGAAGTCGTACTTGCTATCTTTTGCAAGATTTTCAAGATCACCAAATGTTTTTGGAGCTTCGCTTACAAGATCTTTGTTATAGTAGAGAACCAATGTTTCGATGACAGCAGGTGCACCGTAAACTTTACCACCGTTTGTTACAAGAGCTTCAGTTGTTTTATCTGTATGGCTATCTTTGTTTAATGTCACTTCAGCCAATTGACCATCGCTACCAAGACCACCTACACGGTCGTATGGAGCCATCATTACGTCTGGAGCTTTTTTAGATTGGTTATCAAGAGAAAGGTTATCCAATCCACCAAGAGCATCACCAGTCTTGATGTTAATTTTTACGCCATTTTCTTTTTCAAAAGCTTTTGCAGCTTCTTCAACATAAGATTTGTAGCCTTTGTCTACATAGACGTTGATTTCTTTACTTGCCTCAGAAGAACCTGATGAGTTATTGCTACAAGCAGCAAGTAAGAAGCCGGCAAAACCAACTGTACCAAGTACAGCAGCACTACGTAAAATTGTACGTTTCATGATTTATTCCTCCTAAAGAATAAAAAAAGATAATAATTAGAAACCGTTTTAGACAAACGTTTTCCTAAAACGTCTTAAGTATATCACAAGGCGAAAACGTTTGCAAGTAGTTTTAAACAATTTTTTTAAAAATATTTTAATTCCGAACTTTCTTCTATAAAATGCATCAAATTTGTTGACATTAGCCAAAGGAAAGAATACACTAAGGGGGTGAGGACATTCTGAAAAAAGTTAAAAAAGTTTTTAAGAAATCCCTTGCAGAAAATAGGGAAAAAGTTTATAATAACATGGTACGCAAACGTTTTCGCAAAAATTGCGTAAACTGAGTTGCGCCTGTTCGATTTTTAACAAAGAGTAGAGCCGCTTGAGAGCTGGATACGACTCTGCAACGATACCCATACCGTGCACCGAATCGCAGGCTTCAAAGAAATAAAAAGAGGTGGTAACCCATGAAAAAACGTCAAAGTGGTGTTTTGATGCACATTTCTTCCCTTCCTGGACAATACGGGATCGGATCATTCGGTCAATCAGCATATGATTTTGTTGATTTCCTCGTTCGGACCAAGCAACGTTACTGGCAAATCTTGCCGCTTGGTACAACTAGTTATGGAGACTCTCCATACCAATCTTTCTCAGCTTTTGCTGGGAACACTCATTTTATTGATTTCGATCTTTTGATCGAGCAAGGTTTGTTAACAGAAGCAGACCTTAAAGGAGTGGACTTTGGTCAAGATCCTACTCAAGTGGATTATGCAAAGGTTTTCGAACAACGTCGTCCCTTGCTTGAAAAAGCAGTTGCGAATTTCTTAAAATCAAGTGATCAAAAAGAATTCCAAGAATTTTGTGAAGCCAATGCTTCTTGGTTGGAGCTCTTCGCAGAATACATGGCTATCAAAGAACACTTTGATTTAAAAGCTTGGACAGAATGGCCAGATGCAGCTATTCGTGCGCGTGAGCCAAAAGCTTTGGCTAAATACCGTGAAGAATTGGCTGATAAATTGACTTACCATCGTGTAACTCAATTCTTCTTCTTCCAACAATGGTTGGCCTTGAAAGCTTATGCCAACGACCACCACATTGAAATTGTGGGAGATATGCCAATCTATGTAGCGGAAGATTCAAGTGACATGTGGGCTAATCCTCATCTCTTCAAAACAGATGAAAACGGAAAAGCAACTTGCATTGCAGGATGCCCGCCAGATGAGTTCTCAGCAACTGGTCAACTTTGGGGGAACCCAATCTATGACTGGGAAGCAATGGACAAAGATGGCTACCAATGGTGGATTGAACGCTTGCGTGAAAGCTTCAAGATCTATGACATCGTTCGGATCGACCACTTCCGTGGTTTTGAGTCTTACTGGGAAATCCCTGCTGGTTCTGAAACTGCAGCACCAGGTAAATGGGTCAAAGGTCCTGGCTACAAACTCTTTGCAGCCGTGAAGGAAGAGCTCGGTGATTTGAACATCATCGCTGAGGACCTTGGCTTTATGACGGATGAAGTTATTGAGCTTCGCGAACGTACTGGCTTCCCAGGAATGAAGATTCTTCAATTCGCCTTCAATCCTGACGATGAAAGTATCGATAGCCCTCACTTGGCACCAAACAACTCTGTGATGTACACTGGAACACATGATAACAACACAGTTCTTGGATGGTACCGCAATGAAATCGACGATCCAACTCGTGAGTATCTTGCTCGTTATACCAACCGGAAAGAGTACGAATCTGTACCGCATGCTATGCTTCGCACCGTCTTTGCTTCCGTCAGCTTCATGGCGATTGCTACGATGCAAGACTTGCTTGAGTTAGATGGCTCAGCTCGGATGAACTTCCCATCTACTCTCGGTGGTAACTGGTCATGGCGAATGACAGCGGATCAATTGACTCCAGCTGTCGAGCAAGAATTGCTTGATTTCACTACGATCTATCGTCGTGAAAACAAAGACTTGAAAAAAGAAGTTAAGAAAGCAAAAAAATAATCTTTCCCCCCTATTAAAATTGTTGAAACAAAGGAGACTCCCAACATGGAATCATTACAAAAATATGTGATTGATCATCATCAAAAAACAATTGCTGAATGTTCAAATGAAGAATTGTACATTGCCTTGCTAAATTACACCAAGCAAGCAAGCGCTCAAAAGAAATTAAATACTGGTAAGAAAAAAGTTTACTACATCTCAGCTGAGTTCTTGATCGGTAAACTCTTGTCTAACAACTTGATCAACTTGGGTCTTTACGACGATGTTAAAAAAGAATTGTCAGATGCTGGTAAAGACTTGATCGAAGTCGAAGAAGTGGAATTGGAACCATCACTTGGTAACGGTGGTTTGGGACGTTTGGCAGCCTGCTTTATCGACTCTATCTCAAGTCTTGGTTTGACAGGGGATGGGGTTGGTTTGAACTACCACTTTGGTTTGTTCCAACAAGTCCTTAAAAACAACCAACAAGAAACGATTCCAAACGCATGGTTGACTGACCAAAGCTGGCTCGTTCGTTCAAGCCGTAGCTACCAAGTGCCATTTGCACACTTCACATTGACTTCTACCCTTTATGATATCGATGTCCCTGGTTACAAGATTGATACCAAGAACCGTTTGCGTTTGTTCGACTTGGATTCAGTTGATTCATCTATTATTGAAGATGGTATTAACTTTGACAAGACAGATATCGCTCGCAACTTGACCCTCTTCTTGTACCCAGATGATAGTAACCGTCAAGGGGAATTGCTCCGTATCTTCCAACAATACTTCATGGTATCAAACGGTGCACAATTGATCATCGACGAAGCCATCGAAAAAGGAAGCAACTTGCATGACCTTGCTGACTATGCTGTTGTCCAAATCAACGATACTCACCCATCAATGGTCATCCCTGAATTGATCCGTCTTTTGACAGAACGTGGTATTGGAATGGATGAAGCCATCTCTATCGTTCGTAGCATGACGGCTTACACTAACCACACAATCCTTGCAGAAGCCCTTGAAAAATGGCCACTTGAATTCTTGCAAGAAGTGGTTCCTCACTTGGTTCCAATCATTGAAGAATTGGACCGCCGTGTTCGCGCTGAATACAAAGATCCAGCTGTTCAAATCATCGATGAGAATGATCGCGTACACATGGCGCACATGGATATCCACTATGGATTTAGCGTAAACGGGGTAGCAGCACTTCACACAGAAATCTTGAAGAATTCTGAGTTGAAAGCCTTCTACGACATTTACCCTGAAAAATTCAACAACAAAACAAACGGTATCACATTCCGTCGTTGGCTCATGCATGCCAACCCAACCTTGTCACACTACTTGGATGATATCCTCGGACGTGACTGGCACCATGACGCATCTAAATTGGAAGACCTTCTTTCTTATGAAGATAAAGATGCAGTCAAAGCAAAATTGGAAAACATCAAGTCTCACAACAAACGTAAATTGGCTCGTTTCTTGAAAGACCATCAAGGTGTGGAAATCAATCCTAACTCTATCTTTGATACCCAAATCAAACGTCTCCACGAATACAAACGTCAACAAATGAACGCTTTGTATGTGATCCACAAATACTTGGACATCAAAGCTGGAAATATCCCTGCTCGCCCAATCACTGTTCTCTTTGGTGGTAAAGCAGCTCCTGCCTACACCATTGCACAAGATATCATCCACTTGATCCTTTGCTTGTCTGAAGTGATTGCAAACGATCCAGCAGTAGCTCCACACTTGCAAGTGGTGATGGTTGAAAACTACAACGTAACTGCTGCAAGCTACTTGATCCCAGCTAGCGATATTTCTGAGCAAATCTCTCTTGCTTCGAAAGAAGCTTCAGGTACTGGTAACATGAAATTCATGTTGAATGGTGCGTTAACACTTGGTACTATGGATGGAGCAAACGTGGAAATCGCTGAATTGGTTGGACGTGACAACATCTACATCTTCGGTGAAGATTCAGAAACTGTAATCGATCTATATGAGAAATCAGCATACAAATCAGCGGACTTCTATGAACGTGAAGCTATCAAACCATTGGTAGACTTCATTATCAGCGATGCCGTTCTTGCAGTTGGTAACAAGGAACGCTTGACTCGTCTTCACAAGGAATTGATCAACAAAGACTGGTTCATGACTCTTCTTGACTTGGAAGACTACATTGTCACCAAAGAACGTATGTTGGCTGACTACGAAGACCGTGATGCATGGTTGGATCAAGTCATCGTTAACATTGCTAAAGCAGGATTCTTCTCATCTGACCGTACGATCGCTCAGTACAATGAAGATATCTGGCACTTAAACTAATCATTAGTTGTTAGACCAAGGCCCATAAGACCTTGGTCTTTTTTCGTTACTTCTTATTTGGGAAAAGAAATGGAGCTAGTTTAGGGGATGGACACTTCTGTAAGAAGTGTTGTTTTTTTGAATTTTGCAACTCCTAAAGGGAAAAAATTACATAATTTTTTATTTCAGTCTTCAAATCTAATTTATTGGTATAAAAAAATAGTTCCTCTTAAAAAGCCTTCCGGTGAAATTTATAAAAAGAGAAACCGGGATGAAAATCCTTGAAAATAAAGGATTTTTCACAGGTGCTTACATATATTTTCAACTAAAAGATGAGGAAGGTCCGGAAGGTTTGGCGTTTCAAGTTGTTATATCTTTAAAGTAAAATAAAAAATTAAAACGACAAATATTTAAAAATGGTTGATTGTGATACAATAGAGATAACTGAAAGTAGCATATTTTTGCCTCTACAGTGAGATTTTTTTAAACAAAAAAGGAGAGTTTTGAAAATGAAAAGCTATCGTGAACATGTTTCGAAGCAGGAAAAATTTTCAATTCGTAAGTTATCAGTCGGTGTTGTTTCATTGGCCATCGCTGGATTGGCTACTGTTAATACCTACGGAGCAGAAGTGAAAGCAGATGAAGCAACAGCGCCTGCAACTGAAGCGACTACTACGGATACAGCAACAAGCGATGCAGCTGTTTCAACAAGTTCTAAGTTGACATCTACAACTGTGACAGAAGGAAATAAAACAGTTACGACGACTTATGTAGAATCACCAGAACTTGAAAAAGCAAAAGCTGATGCGGCTACAGAAGGTGTGACCGTTACAGAAGAAGCTGAAAAAGTCCAACCATCTATCGCAGCAGCAGAAGCAGATAATAAAGCTCAAACAGCTGAAATCAACACAGTAGTTGATAACTACAAAAAGGCAAAAGCGGAGTATGAAGCAAAATCTCAAGAAATCACATTGATTGAAAAGAGAAATGCGGATGCGGAAGCAGATTACCAAAAGAAAACAGCAAAGTACAATCAGGAAAAGGCAGCTTATGATAAAGCTTTAGAAGAGTACAATACTAAAAAAGCAGCCTACGATGCCAAAGTAGCCGAAAAAGCAGCAGCCGATAAGGCCAATGCAGATGCCAAGGCTAAGTATGATGCAGAAATGGCTGTTTACAATACAGCTAAAGCGCAATATGACAAAGATTTACAAGAATACCAAGCTAAGAAAGCTCAATACGATAAAGATAAAGAAGCTTATGGTAAGTTAGTTGCTAAGAAAGCAGAAGAAGATGCTGCTAAAGCTAAGTATGAAGTTGAGCTTGCAAAATACAATGTAGACCTAGAGCAATACGGCAAAGATTTTGCTACTTATCAAACAAAACTTGCTGAATATCAAACAGCTTTGGCACAGTACAAAGATGCTAAAGCAGCCTATGATAAATACATGAATGATAATGGTTTCCAAGATCTAAAAGATGTTGAAACTGTTCAAGATTTGACCTTCCAACGTGAAGGTGGAGCTACTCATACCATTGATGGTATCAGTACTTATCTCACTCGTGATGCCCAAGCTCGTTTGAATACCAGCAATGTGCATCAGTATGATTCCAATAAATTGGAAGCTTCAGATATTGTAGCAACTAGTCCTTGGGCCAATAATGAAACTGAATTTATTCAAATTAAAGAAGGTGACAAATTTGTTGTAACCTATGACAATTTGAATCAGTCCAGCATGCGTGAAAATAAAAAGGATATGCATCCAATCAAGCGCGTGATTTACCGTTATGAGATTCTAAGTCTCCCATCAAATGATGGCAAAGGAATTGCAGCTATTAGTGCGGACCCAACTGTTACTATGACAGTCGGTGCTTCAACAGACCAAAATAAACCAGTTAAAGTTGCTGTAGATGTTGAATTCTATGATGGTGATGGCAATAAGTTTGATTTGACACAGCACAATGCGATTGTCGCTTTGAACTCCCTTAACCACTGGACGGGTGCTTCCTATGTAGATAGTGGGGATAAACCTCGTGCCCTTACAGTAGAAGCTAAAGATAAAAATGGCAACACCGTTCGTGGAACTTGGAACCCATATGCAGATGGTTCATCAATGAGCATTGAAAACAATGCTGTTGTAGTTAAAAATGGAACAGCTGACTTTGGTACTGCGGACGTCACTATCTCTGCTGAAAATCCGATTAAGATTGTGGCTCAAAACGCAACATGGAATGGCAGCGAATTTGCAGTTAGTGAAGAAACTGTGATTGATGCAACATCTGTTAATGCTTCAGGAGCTGGGAATGGTCATGATATCGGAACAGATGAATTCACATTAGATGGTAAAGATGATGTGATCGGTTCTTATACGATTGATCCAACTTCAGGACGGATCATCTTCACTCCTAAGAAGAAATTTGAAAATGTAGAGCACCAAGAATCTGTAAATGTTGGGAATAATAAATACATTCCAATTCCAAATTCAAGTGTTACTTATGATTCTGCTACAAAAGAGGTAACATCATTTAAAGATAACCAATACATTGAACACGGATCAATCTTTAATGGTGAATCTTCAACGACTCTTGAAGGTTGGGACAATCCATCTTCTCCATACCTCTATTATGGTGGGGCAGGCTTGAAGATGTCTGATGGTCACTTGGTATTTACGGCCAATGGAGCTAATGCTGCTGGTCAACCAACGGTTTACTGGTTTGCCATTAACTCAAATGTTGGTATTCCAAAAAATCCAGGTGAAGCGCCAAAAGAGCCAACAAAACCAACAGAACCTAAGGCACCAACACCACCAACGATTACAATTGAAGTACTACCTGCGGAACCAAGCAAACCAGAAGAACCTAAAGGTCCAACGGCTCCAAAAGAACCTAACTACACTGTGATCATAGTTGATGTGAAGGAACCAAAAGCACCAACTCCACCAACCCAACCAACCCCACCGACTCCTGAAGTCGTTCCAAATACGAATCCGGTGAAACCGGAAGCTGAAGTGAAATGGCATAAGAATAAAGTGGTAACGGAAACAGACATTCCAACTCCACCAACACCAGTTCCTCCAACTCCACCAACTCCATATAACCCACCAACACCAATTGTTCCACCTACACCAATCGTTCCACCAACTCCAGAGGTTCCAACCGAACCAACTCCTGAAGTTCCGGAACAACCTGTACAACCTGCGCAACCACAAACACCTGCGCTTCCAAATACAGGTACAGAAAGCTCAACTGCAGCTGTTCTTGCAGGTGCGATGGCTGGATTGCTTGGATTAGGTCTTGCTCGCAAGAAAAAAGAGGATTAATTCTTATCCCTTTCGTTCATTTATCTAAGTAAAGAAAGTCAGAAGGCAAGTCCTTCTGGCTTTTTTGATGGAGTGATGACCAAATAGTTGAGAAATAGAACAGAATAGTTTTTGGATAAGGAGAGGAAATGGCTTTTATAGACCAAATCGTGTCGAAATGAAGCAGAATAGAAATGGATGACACAAGAAGAAGAGAATGAGGTATACTGGTGCTGTTCGAATGAAAGTTTATAGGACTCCGTTATATCTCTAATCATTCCAATGATACAGTTGCGATGGCTTTTCATCTTTTGCACACATTACTTTTCCAAATGAATTTCATTTGAACGTATCAGTGATCAGGCAAGTGCTTCCACGGTTTTGAGACGCTTGCCTTTCTATCTGTATCGCGATATAATAGGGTGTAAGAAATGAAAAGGAGTTTGTATGAAAAAGAAACCTATCTATCTTTACATCCTGTTATTTTTCTCTACGGTTGGAACCCTGACTTCAGCTGTCTCAACCTTTGGAGCTTCAAAGAGTTTTGAGTTGACAGATGATTTTGCTAAACAACTTGGTTTAACAACGGCTCAAGACAAGGCTGACTATGTGACATATTATGAGAAATCAGCCCAACTCAATCAGTCTCCACTAACCTTTTTATTTGTTTCTCTGATTCTGATTGCTTTGCTGGCAACTTTCTATTTCCTCTTTATGAAGCAGGATCTGTTAACAGCCCATTATACTTATATGGGGCAGATTTTATTAAGTCAAGCCTTCTCTTGCTATAATTATTTTGCAGGGCGTCCGCTATTGGCTAGTTTCTCAAACCCGTCCCTTCGTCAACGATATCTAGCATCTTCGTCCATTGCTTTGTTGCTCTTGACTGCTCTATCTCTTCTCTTCCTTGGAATTGTTTTGTATAAAACCTTGCGTATGAGAAAAGCTCAAGCTAGGGCATAATAGATAAGTTTAGATGGAGCTCTCTTAGAGGATAAGAGAGCTTCTTGATTGGAGAAAAAAGATGAAAGTATCCTTTGTTTATATTAGTCTGAGTGGGAATACAGAGAGTTTTGTCCGTCGCTTAAGTGACTATTTGCTGGAAGTCCATCCCGGACTTGAAATCGAGAAAGTGCATGTGAAAGACCTGGTCAAAGAGGGCCAGCCCTTCTTTGAAATGACCAATCCTTTTATCACTTTTTTGCCAACCTATTTGGAGGGTGGAAATGGTGTTGACAATGGCGATGTGGAAATTTTGACGACAGATGTTGCGGATTTTATTGCTTACGGAGACAATGCCAGCAAGTGCTTAGGAGTGGTTGGATCAGGCAATCGGAATTTTAACAATCAATATTGTTTAACCGCTAAGCAATACAGCCAGCGCTTTGGTTTCCCTATGTTAGCCGATTTTGAAATGCGGGGGATGTTGGGAGATATTAAAAAAGTAGCCGCCATTGTAGAAGAGTTGTATCATCTTTAAAATAAAGAGAGGCTGGGACAAAAGTCCTAGCCTCTTAATTATTTTTGGATTGTAGAGCAAGACGCAGTGGTTGAGTGGGCTCTAATACGCTGATTTCATCAGCTTATACAGCCCTACTCAACTGTGCGGAGGTGGGACGACGAAATCGAATTCTAACGAATTACCGATTTCTGTCCCACTCTCTTATTTGTTGCGACTGAATAGAAGAGGAGTCGCATTTTATATGACTCCTCTTCTATGGCTTATTTTAATTTTTCAGTGATTTCTTTAGCAAGTAGGAGCCCCAATCGATAGTCTTTATTGATGGCATGGATGACATCGTTGATATTGTCGGTCTCTTGGATTTTTTCCTTGATGCTATCTTTGAAAGCTTGATCTTTCAAGAGTTGCTCTTGTAAGAGCCGTTGTAGTTTTTCTCTTTCGTACTTGTTAAATAAAAAGAGGACCACTAGACTGATGAGGATTAAGATGTAAACGGTTTGATTCATAGATTTCTCCTGTATATAAAGGATCTGAAAATGTAGAGATTGAGGGGCATTGGACATGAGAAAAGGAGTGAGAAAGAACTAAATTGAATCGCATTTAGTTTCTCCTCTCACTCCCGTAAGAGATGTTCTACTTATCCATCATAGATAAGAAATTACATTTTCTCAGGTGCATCGACACCAAGTAAGCGAAGAGCTTCTTTTAAGACTACTGCAGTTGAGTAGCTAAGAGCAAGACGGCTTTCGCGTTCTGGGCTTTCATCCAAGATACGAGTGTGTGCATAGTATTTGTTGAAGGCTTGAGCCAAGTTGATAGCATATTTTGCGATCAAGGATGGATCATAGTTTTCAGCGGCACGTTTGACAACACGAGAGAAGTCTTGGAGAAGCTTGATGATTTCCCAGCTTTCAGGATCGCTCAAGCTGTATGTCGCATCTGTAGATGGTGTGAAGTTGGCTTTACGAAGGATGGATTGGATACGAGCGTAAGCGTATTGAACGTAAGGTCCAGTTTCTCCTTCAAAGGATACCATGGCTTCAAGGTCAAAGTCATACCCGTTGCGGCGGTCTGTCTTCAAGTCGTAGAATTTAACCGCACCAACACCGACTGCATGTGCCACTTCTTCCTTGTTTTCCAATTCTGGATTCTTTTCTTCGATCTGAGCTTTGGCACGAGAGATGGCTTCTTGAAGAGTTGGTTCGAGAAGGATGATATTTCCTTTACGAGTTGACAATTTTTGGCGGTTTTTTGTCACCAAACCAAAGTCAACGTGAACCATATCGTCACTCCAGTCAAATCCCATTTTCTTCAAAACAGCTTTCAACTGACGGAAGTGGTTAGATTGTTCTTGACCTA
This sequence comes from Streptococcus sp. HMSC061E03, assembly GCF_001813505.1. Classification (NCBI taxonomy): domain Bacteria; kingdom Bacillati; phylum Bacillota; class Bacilli; order Lactobacillales; family Streptococcaceae; genus Streptococcus; species Streptococcus sp. HMSC061E03. Next base: position 43,753 of record NZ_KV812786.1, on the reverse strand, counting down.
CAGCATAGATGTTTTTCACAAAGTTGTAAGTCCGTGCACGGTACATAGCGGTTGCGATATCACGAGTGATATAAAGAGTAGCACCGTCTGATTTTTTGATCATAGCTGGTGGAAGGTTGACATCATCCAACTCAACGATGCTAGCCCCTTTAGATTCTTTCAACAAGCCTTTGTCTTCAAGGATTTGGACAGCTTCATCCATCTTGTCATTGTAGAAAGCTTCTCCGTTTAAGCTATCAAACTCAACACCGAGGAGTTTGTAGATACGGTTGAATTCCACCAAGCTTTCGTCACGGAACCATTGCCACAATTCAGTTGCTTCTGGATCTCCATCTTCCAATTTTTTGAACCATTTACGTCCTTCTTCATCAAGCTCAGGATCGTTTTCGATTTCAGCATTGATACGAACGTAAAGTTTTAGCAATTCATCGATTGGGTTGGCTTCGACAGCTTCCTTGCTACCCCATTTTTTATAAGCGACCATCAAGAGACCAAATTGTTTACCCCAGTCTCCCAAGTGGTTGATTTTAATGGTGTTGTAGCCCATTTTGCGGAAGATGTTTGAAAGAGCATCCCCGATAACGGTTGAGCGCAAGTGACCAACTGAGAATGGTTTTGCAATATTTGGACTTGAAAGGTCGATGGTAATGTTTTGGCCATGACCTTCGTCTTGTTGACCGTAGTCTGCACCTGCTTCGATGACGGATTTGATTACTTGATCAGAGATCTTAGATTTGTCTAAGAAGAAGTTCACGTAAGGTCCAGTTGCAACGACTTTTTCGAAGGCACTTTGGTCGATCTTTTCAGCAATATCTGCAGCGATTGCTTGAGGAGCCTTGCGTTCCACTTTTGCAAGTGAGAAGGCTGGAAAAGCAATGTCACCAAGATCAGATGATTTTGGTTGTTCAAGCAAGTTTAAAATAGCATCTTGGTCAAGAGAGTCAATCACTTTGGCCAATTCACTAGCAATGAGTTCTTTATTATTCATATTAGCTCCTTAGTCCTTTTAACTATTATTTTAACACAATTCTGAGCGAATTTTCAATTTTTTTGGTATAATTTAAAGTATATTTATTCAAAAGTGGAGGTCCAATGAAAAAGACAGAACGTCACCTTTTGATTCAACAAATGATTCGAAATGAAAAATTGTCGACTCAAAAAGAGATTCAGGATCGATTAGAAGCAAAAGGAATTGCTGTAACGCAAACAACTCTGTCACGAGATTTGCGCGATCTGGGTCTAGTCAAGGTGAAACGAAAAGACCAGTTGTATTATATTTTGCCAAATGAGCCTGAGGTGGCAGAGATTTATATTATGTTGTCCAGCCACGCCAAGTCTGTCTCACGAGCAGAATTCACTTTGGTTTTGCGGACAGAGCTAGGAGAAGCAGCTCTCTTGGCCAATGGTGTAGATGAAATGTCAGATGAGCGTATTTTGGGAACAGTAGCAGGGGCCAATACCCTCTTGATTGTTTGTCGAGACCAAGAGGCAGCCATTGAAATTCAAAATGAAATTTTAGGGATGATGCAGTAATCAAGCCCTGTTAAGATGTCAAAAGGAGGAAGATAGTGAGCTATCTACTCCTGTTTTCATCTATGGAGCTTGTGTCAGAAAATGATGCAACAGTAAGGAATAAAGAAGTATGGCAGTAGAGAAAATATCCCCTGGAATGCAGCAGTATCTAGATATCAAAAAAGACTATCCGGATGCCTTTTTGCTGTTTCGAATGGGAGATTTTTACGAATTATTTTATGAAGATGCAGTGAATGCAGCTCAAATTTTAGAGATTTCCTTAACCTCACGGAATAAAAATGCAGAGAATCCAATTCCCATGGCGGGTGTTCCCTACCACTCGGCCCAGCAGTATATTGATGTTCTCATTGAACAGGGGTATAAGGTCGCGATTGCAGAACAAATGGAAGACCCCAAAGAAGCCAAGGGGGTCGTTAAGCGTGAAGTCGTACAGGTGATTACGCCGGGTACAGTGGTGGATTCGACCAAGCCAGATAGTGAGAATAACTTCCTGGTTGCTTTGGATCGGTCAGGAAATGAGTATGGGTTAGCCTATATGGATCTGGTGACAGGGGAGTTTCAGGTGACGACCCTCAATGACTTTAGCATGGTTTGTGGAGAAATCCGCAATTTACGGGCGCGTGAGGTGGTCCTGGGTTATGAGTTGCCAGAACAGGAAGAGCGTGTGTTTGTTAGCCAGATGAATCTCTTGCTGTCACATGTAGAGACGGCGCTCGACGATGTTCAACTTTTAGGGGATCAGTTGAGTGAGCTAGAAAAGGAAACAGCTGGGAAACTTCTCCAGTATGTCCACCAGACACAAATGCGGGAATTGAGCCACCTCAAAAAAGCCCATCATTATGAGATTTGTGATTTCTTGCAGATGGACTTTGCGACCAAGGCTAGTCTTGATTTGACAGAGAATGCGCGGACTGGGAAGAAACATGGTAGCTTGTATTGGTATTTAGATGAAACCAAGACGGCCATGGGAGGTCGTTTGTTGCGATCCTGGATTCAGAAACCCTTAGTCGATTTGAAACGGATTCGAGAGCGCCAGGACGTCATTCAAGTCTTTATGGATCATTTCTTTGAACGGAGCGATTTGACCGACAGTCTCAAAGGGGTCTATGACATTGAACGCTTAGCGAGTCGGGTTTCCTTTGGCAAGATCAATCCTAAGGATCTCTTGCAGCTAGGAGATACTCTGGGGCATGTGCCGACGATCAAGTCAATTCTACTGGGGATTGGTGATCCAGTCTTAGATGTCTTGATTGCACGCTTGGATGAACTTCCTGAATTGCACCGCTTGATTACCTCGGCTATTGCTCCGGAAGCGTCTGCTGTTATTACAGAGGGAAATATCATCCGTACCGGTTTTGATGAGCAATTGGACCAGTACCGTGTTGTTCTTCGGGATGGTACTGGTTGGATTGCTGAGATTGAAGCCAAGGAGCGCGAAGCCAGTGGCATTACAGGTCTAAAGATCGATTACAACAAGAAGGATGGCTACTATTTCCATGTCACCAATTCTCAATTGAGTCACGTTCCTGCTCACTTTTTCCGCAAGGCGACCTTGAAAAATTCAGAACGCTTTGGTACGGAGGAATTGGCACGTATCGAAGGAGATATGCTAGAGGCGCGTGAGAAGTCTGCTAATTTGGAATATACGATTTTTATGCGGATTCGTGAAGAAGTTGGCAAGTATATCCAACGTCTGCAACAGTTAGCTCAGGCGATTGCGACGGTTGATGTTTTACAAAGTTTAGCCAGTGTCGCTGAGTCGCAACAATTGAATCGTCCCTTCTTTCATGAAGAACGACGAATCGCGATCGACAAAGGTCGTCATCCGGTTGTTGAGAAAGTGATGGGAGCCCAGTCCTATATTCCTAATAGCATCTTTATGGACGAAGAACGGGATATTCAGCTGATTACGGGGCCAAATATGAGCGGGAAGTCTACCTATATGCGCCAATTGGCGATCATTGTGATTCTTGCCCAAATTGGCTCTTATGTTCCAGCGCAAAAGGCCGAGTTGCCAATCTTTGATGCAATTTATACCCGAATCGGAGCTGCTGATGACCTGGTATCGGGGCAGTCTACCTTTATGGTGGAAATGATGGAAGCCAATCACGCCATTCGCAAGGCAACACCCCAGTCCTTGATTTTGTTTGATGAGTTGGGACGGGGAACGGCGACTTATGATGGGATGGCTCTCGCCCAATCCATCATCGAATACATTCACGATCGCACGGGTGCCAAAACCTTGTTTGCAACCCATTACCATGAGTTGACGGCTCTCTCAGAGACCTTGTCCCGTTTGGAAAATGTTCATGTTGCGACCTTGGAGCGAGATGGTCAGGTTACCTTCTTGCACAAGATTGAACCCGGCCCAGCAGATAAATCCTATGGGATTCACGTGGCCAAGATCGCTGGTTTGCCAGAAGAATTGCTGAAGCGGGCGGATGCGATTTTGACCAAGCTCGAAGGACAAGCCCAGCAAGTACCGCTTGCGGATACAACTCCTAAAAAGGAAGTGTCTTCGCAGGTTGCTGAACAAATGTCCCTCTTTGAGGAAGAAACAGAAAGTACAGTGATCACAGAATTGAAGAATCTGGATCTCTACAATATGACTCCCATGGAAGTCATGATGGCAGTCGCCGAATTGAAAAAGAAATTGTAAAAAGAAGATCCTCGTAATAGCGAGGATCTTTTCTCTTAGTGGTTAGCAATGCTTTGGTTGATTTCTTGGACTTGTTTTTTATAAAAATGATGGGAGACCAACCAGATGATCACGTAAACGAGGGTGAATTCGACAACGAGTGAGAGGTAAAATCCGAGTCGTGCTGGAAACCAGCCGGCTAACGTAGCTAGGGGAATAAAGCCAAGCAACATGAGCAAGTAATGGCTCAGAGTAGCCCGTAAGAGGCTCCAGTCTTTTTGAAAGAGGAGACTTCCGAAGCTAAAGAGGACCCCAATTGCACCCCAAACGAGAGCACAATAGAGCATGACCAGTGAGCCGTGAACATGATGCAAGAACATCCAGCGGCCGACTGTAGAGTTGGGACTTAAGGGAAGGTACAACTCAGGTGAGAAGAGATAGGAAAAGAAGATGGATAGGATGAGCCCGATGAAAATCCCTTTTAGGGCGTCAGAAAAAGATTGTTTTAGCATGATAATTTCTCCTTAATGGCTTTCAAGTAACGACGGGAGGAGTAGGTCAGACTCCCGTTTTTAAGATAGATTTGCACCGATCCTCCACTGGTAAAGTGCAGGTGATCGATTTCTTTTGTGTTGATAATTTCAGATTGGGAAATTTTGAGAAAGCAGGTCGGTAAGTCTTCAGATAACTGATAGAGTGGCCCAGTCAGAATAAATTGATCTGTCATGGTCTCACCAATTACTTGCCGATTTTCAATGTAAAAACGTTGGAATAGCTGGCTTTCGATCAGGTAAGCTTCCCCATCCTTTTTGGCACGTAAGCGCCCTTTTTGATCCAATTCTTCCACAAAGTCTCGGATTTTCTCTACACGCGCAGACAGTGCAGGTGCTGTGATCATCACCGCTTCTTCTTGGAAGTGGGAATCAATTTGTACTTCAACTTTCATAAGATCGTTTCTCCCTCCTTTGGGTAAAGTCGGTTGGCCTGCTAGCCCGGCTCCTTCTTTACACTACTATTAAACACTTTTTCCAAAGGGAAGACAAGGGGATTTGTCTATGTGGTCATTTTCTTTGTCTATGCGGTTTTTAAGGAAGAAGATGGGCCAGCCTCTATTTTTTAAGAAAGGGAGTCTTGTGGATCTGTGGTATAATAGAGCTACATGTATCGGTGAAAAAATAGGTAAAGGAGCAGACATGTCACAGATTATTGAATTGCCAGAAGTCCTAGCCAATCAGATTGCGGCAGGTGAAGTGATTGAACGACCTGCTAGTGTGGTCAAGGAATTGGTTGAAAACTCGATCGATGCTGGGGCTAGCCAGATTGTTGTCGAAATCGAAGAAGCAGGATTGAAGTCGATTCGGATTACAGACAATGGGGAAGGAATAGCGCACGATGAGGTCGCTTTGGCCCTCCGTCGACATGCGACCAGTAAGATCAAGAGTCAAGCGGATCTCTTTCGTATTCGAACGCTTGGTTTTCGTGGTGAGGCCATGCCTTCCATTGCTTCTGTCAGTATTCTAACCCTTCTAACGGCGCAAGAAGGAGCTGCCCACGGGACCAAATTGGTCGCAAAGGGTGGCGAAATTGAGGAATTGGAGCCAGCGACAAGCCCTGTCGGGACCAAGATCACAGTGGAAGATCTCTTTTTTAATACACCTGCTCGTCTCAAGTATTTAAAGAGCCAGCAGGCAGAGCTATCCCATATTGTGGATATTCTCAATCGCTTGAGCTTGGCCCATCCTGAGATTGCCTTTACCTTGATCAATGATGGAAAAGAAATGACCAAAACAGCGGGGACTGGCAATCTCCGGCAAGCGATTGCGGGTGTCTATGGCCTCGCGTCTGCCAAGAAGATGGTGGCCATTGAAAATCGTGACCTGGATTTTGAAGTGACGGGCTTTGTGTCCTTGCCTGAATTGACTCGTGCCAATCGCAATTACATCAGTCTCTTTATCAACGGCCGTTACATCAAGAATTTCTTGCTCAATCGAGCTATCTTAGACGGCTACGGCAGTAAACTCATGGTGGGGCGCTTTCCACTCGCGATCATTAATATCCAGATCGATCCTTACTTAGCGGATGTCAATGTTCACCCTACCAAGCAAGAGGTTCGTATCTCCAAAGAACGAGAACTGATGGCCTTGATCTCCCAGGCTATTGCGAACGCTTTGAAAGAGCAGGACCTAATTCCGGATGCTCTAGAAAATCTAGCCAAGTCGACCATTCGTCGAACAGAAAAGCCAGTGCAGACAACCCTGCCTTTAAAGGAAAATCGCCTCTATTATGATCGAGAAAGTCAAGATTTCAAGCTTCGACCAGAAGTGGCAGATCCTCAACGGTCTCTAGCAGATGAGGTTGCTACTGAAGCTAGAATCCAAGAAAACCCAGTAGAAAAACCGACAAGTGCGATCAAGTTTGCGGAAAGAAAGACTGCGGTCTACGATGAGCTGGACCACCCAGAGTTGGATCTGGCTAGTCTAGACAAGGCCTATGATAAGTTGGATGGGGAAGAACATTCGACCTTCCCAGAGTTGGAATATTTTGGTCAGATGCATGGGACCTATCTCTTTGCCCAAGGTAATGGGGGGCTCTACATCATTGACCAGCATGCGGCCCAAGAGCGGGTCAAATACGAAGAATACCGCGAGAGCATCGGGGATGTGGATGGCAGTCAGCAACAACTGCTGGTGCCTTATATCTTTGAGTTCCCTACAGACGATCTGATCCGCCTGCAACAGCGCAAGCACCTCTTAGAAGAAGTGGGCGTCTACTTAGAAGAGTACGGAGCCAACCAGTTGATCTTGCGGGAGCATCCGATCTGGATGAAGGAGGAAGAGATCGAGTCGGGTATCTATGAAATGTGTGATATGCTCCTTTTGACCAAGGAAGTGTCTATCAAGAAATACCGGGCGGAGTTGGCCATCATGATGTCCTGCAAACGCTCCATCAAGGCCAACCACACGCTGGACGATTACTCTGCACGCGACCTGATCTACCAATTGTCCCAATGTGACAACCCCTATAACTGCCCTCATGGCCGTCCGGTCTTGGTTAACTTCACCAAGTCGGATATGGAAAAGATGTTCCGACGCATTCAGGAAAATCACACCAGTTTACGGGAATTGGGCAAATATTAATCAAACAATAAAGGAAGATTATGTACGAATATATTAAAGGAATTTTGACGAAAATCACCGCCAAATACATCGTGGTAGAAACAGCTGGGATCGGTTATCTCTTGCATGTGGCCAATCCCTATGCTTACTCTGGTAAAATGAATCGAGAGGTGCAAGTCTATCTCCATCAAGTAGTCCGTGAAGACGCTCACCTGCTCTATGGCTTTGCGACAGAAGAAGAGAAAAAGCTCTTTTTGAACTTGATCTCGGTATCTGGAATTGGCCCAGTTTCAGCTCTGGCTATTATCGCTGCGGATGACAATGCAGGCCTTGTCCAAGCCATCGAAAGCAAGAACATCACTTACTTGACCAAGTTTCCGAAGATCGGCAAGAAAACAGCCCAACAGATGGTGCTGGACTTGGAAGGTAAGATCAATCTTGATCTAGAAGATGCACCGGCTCAGTCCAAAGCTAAAGTTGCAGAAGAAAACCAAGCCCTTGAAGAAGCTATGGAAGCCATGTTGGCATTGGGCTACAAGGCAACGGAACTTAAGAAAATCAAGAAATTCTTTGAAGGAACTTCTGATACTGCTGAAAACTACATCAAGTCTGCTCTTAAGATGTTGGTGAAATAGGAGAAGAAGATGCCAAAACGCTGTGGCTGGGTCAAAATGACCAATCCGTTATATGTAGCTTACCATGATGAAGAATGGGGTCGGCCCCTCCATGATGACCAGGCCCTTTTTGAGTTACTCTGTATGGAGACCTATCAGGCTGGACTATCTTGGGAGACGGTTCTCAATAAACGGCAGGCTTTCCGAGAGTCTTTTCATGCTTACCATCTTCAACGCGTCACAGAGATGACCGACTCTGAACTGGAAACTTTGTTAGACAATCCAGCCATCATCCGCAATCGTGCTAAGATCTATGCGACACGGGCCAATGCTCAAGCCTTTCTACAAGTCCAGGAAGAATTTGGATCCTTTGATGCTTATCTTTGGTCTTTTGTCAATGGGAAAACCATCAACAATGATGTTCCAGATTACCGGCAGGCTCCAGCGAAGACAGCTCTTTCTGAGAAGCTAGCCAAGGACCTCAAAAAGCGTGGTTTTAAGTTCACCGGACCAGTCGCAGTTTTATCCTACCTACAAGCAGCAGGATTGGTTGATGACCATGAGAATGATTGTGAATGGAAAAGTGGAAATAAGTAACTTTAGATGACTAGAACATCAGAGAATATAGAAAAAGAGAGTGGGACAGAAATCGGTCATTCGTTAGAATTCGATTTCGTCGTTCCACCTCCGCACAGTTGAGTAGGCCTGTATAAGCTGATGAAATCAGCGTATTAGAGCCCACTCAACAACTGCGTCTTGCTCGACAATCCAAAAACAATTGAGAGGCTAGGACTTTTGTCCCAGCCTCTTATTTGTTATAGTCAAAGCGAATGACTTGCTCCGTTGCATCTACATGGGCGTGGACTCCGAAGGGGACAATTGCTCTTGGAGTTGCGTGTCCGACATTCAGATTATAGACAATCGGGATATTGCTATCAATGATCTCCAATAGTGCTTCTTTATAGTCGTCATAGAAAGTTTCATCCATAGGTTTTCCGACCAAGAGTCCACTGATGACCTCGAATATACCCGTGTCCTTTAAAGTCCTCAACATCTTTTTGAAGTCTTCAGGTTTAGGCTTTTCTTCGCTTGTTTCTAGCAAGAGGATTTTTCCTTCCCAGTCGGATAAGTCAGGGAAAAGTTTGTATTTTTGGCAGAGGTCTGTGCTGTCTGCGTGTAGAGAGTTGTCGAAAATATCATAGAGAGACTCAAGACAACCACCGAGGATTTCTCCCTCAAACTGAGCATTGCCTTGTAACAAGTCAAAACCTGTATTTGCATGGCTGACACGAGGTGTTCCCAAGGCTTTGGGACTAAAATCAGTCCGTTCCTCATACCAAACGTTACTAGGGCGAATTTCTGAGATTTTTCCAGTCTCAATCAATTCTTTAAAGTAGTGGAGGCTATATGGCAACATTTCTTTGTTTAACTCACAAATGTCTGCTAGAAATGATTGGCCGTAAAAAGTCTTGATTCCTAGTTTATGCAACATGAGATGGTTCATGGTCGTATCCGAGAAGCCAAGAAAAATCTTTTGTTTGATAACCTTTTGTAGTTGGTCATTTTCAAAAATATAAGGTAGCAAGCGATAGGTATCGTTTCCACCGATGGCGCATAGGATCATGTCGATACTATCATCAGAAAAGGCCTGAATCAAATCCTCCGCACGAGCTTCAGGATGTTCTTTGATAAAGTCTAAGCCTTTTAGTGAATGAGGTAAAAAGATAGGATTGAGTCCGAGGTCTTTGAGTCGTTGGACCCCCAAGTCCACTTCGTGCTTGACAAAGTCCTCTCCGATAATCCCACTAGATAAACTTATAATACCAATAGTAGAAACCATATCTCATCCTCCTAGAAAAAATTGATGCTATTGTATCACAAAAAATGAGGGGAAACAACAAGAATTAGAGCCAGAAGAAGGCTTTTAGATCAAGAAAGTAGTCAAAAAGCAACCGCTCGATATGGTTGCTTCGGAATATAGATAAGCTCTATCAACAATAGAAAATAGCCCTTTAGAAGCTGATTACCACATAGTTAAAAGTCTTAGGAATGTTGATGTAATAGTGTTTCTAAGAATTTTTTACTTTATACTCTAAAAGAAAAAGATTGAAGAAAGTTGTCCAAAATGGACTTTATCTTCAATCTGTTTTTTAAATAATTTAGGAAATTGTGTTAAAATGAAATGAAAATTACGAATAGTATAAGTGGGAGGCACCATGAAGGCGGAAATTATTGCAGTTGGAACGGAAATTCTAACAGGACAAATTGTGAACACCAATGCTCAATTCTTGTCTGAAAAATTGGCTAGTTTAGGGATTGATGTCTATTATCATGTGGCGGTAGGAGACAATGAAGGTCGTCTCTTCTCGACCATTGAGACAGCTTCAAAACGCAGTGATTTGGTGATTTTATGTGGTGGACTTGGGCCAACAGAGGATGATTTGACCAAGCAAACCCTTGCTAAGTTTTTAGGGAAAGAATTGGTTTTTGATCCAACAGCGCTTGCCAAACTCGACACCTTCTTTGCGAGTCGTCCTGATTATGTCCGGACGCCCAATAATGAGCGACAAGCACAATTGATTGCCGGTTCAATCCCCCTTCAAAACCGTACAGGTCTCGCGGTTGGAGGTTTGATTGAAGTCGATGGTGTGACCTATGTCGTTCTACCTGGTCCACCAAGTGAGTTAAAACCCATGGTCAATGAACAATTGGTGCCTCATTTGACAACAGGGGAGCAGCTCTTTTCAAGAGTCTTGCGCTTCTTTGGGATTGGGGAAAGCCAGCTGGTTACGATCCTAGCAGATATCATTGAAGAGCAGAGTGATCCGACGGTGGCTCCTTATGCCAAGACGGGAGAAGTAACCTTGCGTCTGTCTACAAAGGCGAAGGATCAAGCCTCAGCGGATGCGAAGCTCGATGTCTTAGAAAAGGAAATCTTATCACGCCATACCCTGGACCATCAACCCTTGCATGAACTGTTTTACGGTTATGGGGATGACAATTCGATGGCCAAGGTGGCCTTTGATCTCTTGAAACGGACTGGTAAGACCATTACAGCTGCAGAAAGCCTGACGGCTGGCCTTTTCCAAGCGACTCTGGCAGATTTTTCAGGGGCGTCCAGCATCTTTGCAGGTGGTTTTGTCACCTATAGTCTGGAAGAAAAAAGCAAGATGTTGTCTATTCCAGCTCAAGAGTTAGAGCAACATGGAGTGGTGTCTCACTTTACAGCTCAAGCCATGGCTTCACAGGCCCGTAAGTTAACAGGATCCGATTATGGCATTAGCCTAACCGGAGTTGCGGGGCCAGATAGTCTAGAAGGGCATCCAGCAGGGACCGTCTTTATCGGACTTGCGACTCCACATGGAGTGGATAGTGTCCAAGTCAATATCGCTGGACGTAGCCGGGCGGATGTCCGCGAAATTGCAGTCCTTCATGCCTTTAATTTGGTGCGCTTGGCTGTATTAAATGGTGAAAATTTGGTATAATGAAGCTTGTGCCAAATGAAGAATAATTCTAAAAATGGATAGGAAATGTGCCTTTCAAATGACGGAAAACGTCGGTGAGTTGCATGCATTTCCTGTATAGTAAAAACATAGGAGAAAAGAATGGCGAAAAAACAGAAAAAATTAGATGATATCTCTAAGAAATTTGGAGATGAGCGTGAAAAAGCGCTCAATGATGCCCTGAAATTGATCGAAAAAGACTTTGGTAAGGGATCGATCATGCGTTTGGGGGAACGTGCAGAGCAAAAAGTACAAGTCATGAGCTCTGGTTCCTTGGCGCTTGATATTGCCTTGGGTGCTGGTGGTTATCCAAAAGGTCGGATCATCGAAATCTATGGTCCAGAATCATCTGGTAAAACAACCGTTGCCCTCCATGCAGTAGCGCAAGCACAGAAAGAAGGAGGCATTGCTGCCTTTATCGATGCGGAGCATGCCTTGGATCCATCTTATGCAGCAGCTCTTGGGGTCAATATCGACGAACTTCTCTTGTCTCAACCAGACTCAGGGGAACAAGGTCTTGAAATTGCTGGTAAATTGATCGACTCTGGTGCGGTTGATTTGGTGGTTGTCGACTCTGTTGCGGCCTTGGTACCACGTGCGGAAATCGATGGAGATATCGGGGATAGCCACGTTGGTTTGCAAGCTCGGATGATGAGTCAAGCGATGCGTAAACTCGGAGCTTCGATCAATAAGACCAAGACCATTGCCATCTTTATCAACCAATTGCGTGAAAAAGTTGGAGTCATGTTTGGGAATCCTGAAACCACACCTGGTGGTCGTGCCCTTAAATTCTACGCTTCTGTCCGTCTAGATGTTCGTGGAAACACTCAAATCAAGGGGACTGGGGACCAAAAAGATACCAACGTTGGTAAGGAAACTAAGATCAAGGTTGTGAAGAACAAGGTAGCTCCACCGTTCAAAGAAGCCATGGTCGAAATCATGTACGGGGAAGGAATTTCACGTACAGGTGAATTGGTGAAGATTGCAACAGATTTGGATATCATCCAAAAAGCGGGTGCGTGGTACTCCTATAATGGCGAAAAAATTGGTCAAGGATCTGAAAATGCTAAGAAATTCTTGGCTGACCACCCAGAAATTTTTGACGAAATCGACCACAAGGTTCGGGTTCATTTTGGTTTGATCGAAGAAGACGAAGCAGTGAAAACCCTTGATAAAACTGAAGAAGCAGCTCCTGTCGTAGAAGAAGTAACTCTAGATTTAGATGACGCGATTGAAATTGAAGATTAATTTTTTTCAAAATAGGTCGCTAGACTGATGGTTTTTGTGTTATAATTTAATACGATAGTATTATCGTGTAGCGAAAGGAGTGCAGGCATGATTAAAATTTATACAGTGTCAAGTTGCACCAGCTGTAAAAAAGCAAAGACTTGGCTCAACGCTCATCAGCTAACCTATAAAGAACAAAACCTCGGTAAGGAAGGGATCACCAAAGAAGAATTATTGGATATCCTTACAAAGACTGAAAATGGAGTGGCAAGTATTGTCTCTTCAAAAAATCGATACGCTAAAAATCTAGGAGTGGACATTGAAGACTTGAGTGTCAATGAAGTCATTGACATCATCATGGAAACACCTCGTATTCTTAAAAGTCCGATCTTGGTAGATGACAAACGTCTCCAAGTGGGCTACAAAGAAGATGATATTCGTGCCTTCTTGCCACGATCAGTTCGAAATGTAGAAAATGCAGAAGCGCGGATGCGTGCAGCTCTTTAAAACGATTGAAAATCAGAAACAATTTGTTTCTGATTTTTTCTTGTTAAAAATCGAAATGGAAAGCAGTTTACTGCGCCATTTTACCAAATCTATGATACAATATTTTAGAAAACAATAACTAGTAAGGAATGGAAAATGAAAAGGAAAATCTTCTTATTGGGTGCACTTGCCTTGTGTTTGACTGGATGCGGTCAAAAAAAACAAGCGAAAACGCCAAATTCAAGTGAACAAAAGGCAATCCAAGCAAAAGCAGAGCAACTGCAAAAGGATAATAAGAGTATCCTGCAAAAAGCTGAAGAAAATAAAGTCATCACTAGAACCTTTGTCTTTCCAAAAGATGACAAGGGGACACAACAGACGCAAATCGTCACCTATGTGGGGAATACCTTTAAAAAATTGGAGACCATCAATGTGACGGCAACCGATGAGGAGTTGAAAAAAGGGATCCAACAGGTTGGAGTAGAGGAAGCGCAAAAGCAATTGAGAGAATCCTTTAATAAGGATGATGCCTTTAAAGAAGCTTTGACAGTGCCAGGTTTCACAGCTGATTTGACCTTGGAAAATGAGAATGAATACAAGGTAACCATCACCTATGACTTTGAAGCGATGGATGTGAAGAAGGCTGAAGGTATGACCTACTTCAAAAACAATCACTTACCAGAGTTGTTGAAGCTGACACCGAGTCAATTTGCGGACAATCTCATCAATGCTGGAGCAAGTGAGCAAAAATAAAAAAACAGTTTAACTGAAATAGCTCAAAAATGCTTGAAAAAGCTGTAAAATCAAGGGCTTGACCGTTGTGGAAAACTCTTGATTATGGTATAATAGTAATATTCTAAGGAAAGAGGGTGTTCTTGTGGGATTTACAGATGAAACAGTACGTTTTAATCTTGATGATTCAAATCGTAAGGAAATTAGCGAGACCTTGAAAGATGTTTACTTGTCACTGGATGAAAAAGGCTACAATCCAATTAATCAAATCGTAGGATACGTACTCAGTGGTGATCCTGCCTATGTACCTCGTTATAATAATGCACGGAACCAAATTCGTAAATATGAACGAGACGAGATCGTGGAAGAATTGGTACGTTATTATTTGAAAGGGCAAGGAATAGACCTCTAATGAGAATTATGGGATTGGATGTTGGCTCAAAGACTGTCGGGGTTGCTGTGAGTGATCCTCTCGGTTTTACAGCTCAGGGTCTTGAAATCATCCAAATCGATGAAGACAAAAAAGAATTCGGTTTGGAGCGCTTAGCCGAATTAGTAGCTCAATACAAGGTGGACCGTTTTGTTGTGGGCTTGCCGAAAAACATGAACAATACCAGCGGACCACGTGTGGAAGCCAGTCAGGCTTACGGCACGATGATTGCTGAAAAGTTTGGGTTGCCAGTCGACTACCAAGACGAACGGTTGACGACAGTTGCTGCAGAGCGGATGTTGATTGAGCAAGCAGATATTAGCCGTAGCAAACGCAAAAAAGTTATTGATAAGTTAGCGGCGCAGCTTATTTTACAAAATTATTTAGATCGCAATTTTTAGAAAGAAAACGAGGAAGAATAGTATGGCACATGATCATAACCACGACCATGAAGAACGTGAATTAATCACATTGGTGGACGAACAAGGAAATGAAACCTTGTTTGAAATTCTTTTGACCATTGATGGCAAAGAAGAATTTGGGAAAAACTATGTCCTTTTGATCCCTGCAAATGCAGAAGAAGATGAAAACGGCGAAGTTGAAATCCAAGCTTATTCATTTACAGAAAACGAAGACGGAACAGAAGGCGACCTTCAACCAATCCCAGAAGACTCAGATGCAGAATGGGATATGATCGAAGAAGTCTTCAACAGCTTCATGGAGGAGTAAAAACATCCACTGGATGTTTTTACCCCAACTCCAAGAAATTGGAAAGAGTTGGTAAGTCCGGGGGACGTTTTTAGCCCTGCTTCAAGAAACAAGAAAAAGCAGGAAGTCCGATGGACTTGCTGTAAAAATGAGAAAGAAATAACTACAAAAGAAAGGAGCGCAAACGTCAGAAGAGGTTTTGTCGCTTTTTTCTTTTAGGAGGAAGATGTGAATAAGATTGAGCAATGGATGAATAGTCGGATCGGTCTGAATTTTCGATCGGGACTGGATCGTATGGAGCAGGCAGTGAGCCTTTTAGGGAGGCCAGATAAGGCTTACCCGATCCTTCATGTGACAGGAACCAATGGGAAGGGATCCACAATCGCCTTTCTGCGTCAATTATTGATGGCTCACGGAAAGAAGGTTGGGACCTTTACCTCTCCTCATATGATCAGTATCCATGATCGGATTTGTATTGGGGATCAGCCGATTTCAGATGAAGATTTTACTCGGATTGGTCAAGAAGTTCAACAAATGGAGCAGACCTTGCTTCAAACCCAGGACCAACTCTCTTATTTTGAGATTATCTGCCTCATGGCCCTCTTGTATTTTAAGGAACAAGCTGTGGATGTAGTCTTGTTGGAAGTTGGCATCGGTGGGCTTCTAGATACGACCAATGTAGTGACGGGAGAGATCGCAGTGATCACTTCGGTTGGCCTGGATCACCAGGAAACACTGGGAGGGACGATTGCGGAAATCGCCCAGCAAAAGGCAGGAATCTTTAAGAAGGGCAAGAAAGCTGTGGTGGGTCCCTTATCGGATGATGCTATAGCTGTTTGTCAAGAAAAAGCGGAGCAATTGGCTGTGGGTCTCCACGCCTTCCAGAAAGATTTTGGCATAGAGCAGGATCGCTTTTGGAATGAACGTGTGGAACTTGTCTTGCCGTCTCTGGGCTTGAAGGGTGATTACCAACGGGAAAATGCTGCAGTAGCTCTGGAGGCCTTTCTCCTCTATATGGAAGGCCTAGATGAAGAAGTGGATATGGAGCAGGTCAAGCACGCCTTGCAAGAGACGCGGTGGCCGGGCCGTCTAGAGTTGTTTGGCGACCAGGTGTATCTGGATGGCGCCCATAATCCTCATGCTATGTTGCGCTTGATCGAGTTTGCCAATAGCTTAGCAGGAAAGCGCGTGAAGATTTTATTTGGGGCCCTCAAGCGAAAAGATTATAGCGGGATGCTCCAAACGCTTCAAGCGGGATTGCCGGAAGCTGAATTGATTTTGACGACCTTTCATTACGGTGAAGTGGTGGCACAAGGCGACCGACAAGACCTGCCCTATGTAGCGGACTACAAGGCCTATATCAAAGAATTTATGGATCAGAGTTCCCCAGATGAAGTCTTATTTGTCACAGGATCCTTGTATTTTATTGCGGAAGTAAGGGCATTTTTATTAGAGGGGTAAACAATTGACCTAAAGACTTTCTTGGCGTATACTGGTGGTAGATAGTATACGGTTATGGCGAAAGGAGCCGATCTTAATGAAAAAAATCATGTCTATACTGACCTTGGCAGTAGCCCTTTTCCTGACTGCTTGTAGCCAGCAAGAACAAGCGACACAGACTTCGAGCAAACAGACGTCTGCTTCATCACAGACTGTGACTTCTGCGAGTAAAGAACAGAAAGAAGGGGTGTCCATAGATGGAAGCTATCGAGGACAGGACGAGGAAAATACGATCCTCTTAGTTGTGACGGGTCAAAAAGGCACGTTTACGGTGCAAGATGCTGATGGAGAAGAAGAGGCCAAAGAGGTTAGTATTGATCCGGTCAATCAATCCATGCGTATCGGAGATGAGCCTTATCGCTATCGGATCGAAGGGGATCAGTTGTCGCTAGAAGATCTGGAGCAAGCAGAGGATGATCAAGGGATTATTGTCCTGACCAAGCAATAAGGGACGAGACAAGAGAGAGTGGGACAGAAATCGGTCATTCGTTAGAATTCGATTTCGTCGTTCCACCTCCGCACAGTTGAGTAGGCCTGTATAAGCTGATGAAATCAGCGTATTAGAGCCCACTCAACAACTGCGTCTTGCTCGACAATCCAAAAACAATAGAGAGGCTAGGACTTTTGTCCCAGCCTCTTTTTGTTTGTCAAGAAGGGGCTTGGTTGGTCGTTGCATCGGGTAAAAAGAATTGGTATACTAGTAGAAAGAAAAAAGGAGGATGCTGTGACCTTTCGAAAATTACGTCTATTAATGTCCAAATATGGATTTAGTATTTTGTTTATGGGCTTTGAACTATGGGCATCCTTTGCGGCCTTCTTCTGGCTCAATAGATGGTTCCCTCATTGGCTATCTGTTGCAGTCATTGGGCTCTTATATGTGTCGACAATCTTAGCTATTGTTAATCGAAATACCCCGCCTGAAAATAAGGTGACCTGGCTCTTGATTGCCGTCATTCCTGTCTTTGGATCGCTTTTATACCTCATGTTTGGAGAGCGACGTTTGTCCAAAAAGGAAATGATCCAGCTGAAAAATATGGAGTCCATGAAGTTTCGAGAGGACAATAGTCATCAGTTGCGTAAGGAGCTCAAGCAAGAAAGCAAGGCGGTTTATGGCTTGGTCAAGTCGATTTTATCCATGGATCACAATGCGGATCTCTACAATGGGACGGCATCAACCTTTTACCCTCTAGGGGAGGAGATGTATGAGCAACTACTAGAGGATCTGAGAGCGGCGAAAAAATTTATCTTCATCGAGTTTTACATCATTGATGAGGGCTTGATGTGGAACAGTATCCTAGAGATTTTAGAGCAGAAAGTGAAAGAGGGGGTCGAAGTCAAACTCCTTTATGACGACATCGGCTGTATGGCAACCTTGGCTGGGAACTATACCAAACGATTGCGAAAGATGGGGATTGATGCCCATAAGTTTAACAAGGTGATCCCCCGTCTAACAGTGGCTTATAACAACCGAGACCACCGTAAGATCTTGGTCATTGATGGCCAGATCGGCTATACGGGTGGTGTCAATTTGGCAGACGAGTACATCAACCACATTGAGCGGTTTGGTCACTGGAAGGACAGTGCCATTCGTTTAGATGGACGAGCTGTTAAGGCCTTAACGCGACTCTTCCTCATGAACTGGTACATCAACCGTGGGGAAATCGAGGATTTTGACCGCTACCATATTGAAAATAAGGCGGTCGAAGGAGAAGGGCTCTACATTCCCTATGGGAGTGGACCAAAACCGATTTACAAGTCGCAGGTTGGAAAGACAGTCTATCAAAATATGATTAACCAGGCGACGGATTACGTCTATATCACGACTCCTTACTTGATCATCGATTATGATTTGGCAGAGGATATCCGCAATGCGGCCCTTCGTGGGGTGGATGTTCGCATCGTGACCCCGCATATTCCGGATAAAAAATTGATCCAAATTGTTACGCGTGGGGCTTACTTGGATCTGATGGATGCAGGAGTAAAGATTTATGAGTATACACCTGGATTTGTCCATAGCAAGCAAGTCCTGGCAGATGACGAAATGGCGGTTGTAGGGTCGATTAACTTTGATTACCGCAGTTTGGTCCATCACTATGAAAATGCGGTCTGGATGTATCGGACGCCTGCCTTGAAAAAGATTCGGGAGGACTTTGACCATATCTTTGAAGTGTCTCAAGAAATCACGGAAGACACCTTCCGCTTTACATGGCACCAAAGCTTAATCAAGGAAATTATGCAATTGTTCGCACCGATGTTGTAATAGGTGTGGGCATACAGAAGAAAGAGTCAGAAGCTGAGAGATCTGACTCTTTTTCCATAGGACTATGTGGCAAGAGGCTGACAGGGTCGGCAGAATTTGGTATACTAGAGAAGATAATGGGCTTTTTTCTAAAAGGAAAGAGCAGAGGAATAGCGAAGAAAAGGAAAAAGAATGAGCGAAAAAGAGCAAGAAATGACTTCGAAAAAGTTAGGGCTTCACGTGGGAGATAGTTTTCAGGATACACGTGAAATTCGCGAAGCGCTAGATAAATCAGTCTTTCGTGAAGAAGAGCCGACTCATAGCCAGCAGGCAGAAGTCTTGGAGGAGCCGGTTGCAATGGAGGCATCAGAGGAAATTAGTGATGCCAAGCCAGAAGCAGTAGCAGAACCTACACAAGAATCGGAACAGGAAGCGGAGCAACCGCTCAGTCGGATGAGTCGTCGTTCGCGTAAGGCGGGAGTTGAAGCGACAAAAGCGGAAGCATCTAAGCTAGAAGAGAATACGGAAGAGCTAGAAGCGGATGTGGCAGTTGAACCGATCCGTCGTCACTCCAAGCGTCCAGTGCCCCTAGCGATTCCTTTTGTGTTGAGTCTCTTGATTAGTTTGCTGCATGTCGGGGTGCCAATTTTAACCCGTTTTGCCACCAATCAACAATCGCAAAACTTGTATGCTGGCTGGGCAATGACCAAGGGTCAAGTACCGTTTGGTGATTTTTACGGAACCAATGGTCTGCTCTATTATGCAATCAACTGGTTGGGAAGTTTAGCTGGTGGACATTGGATCTTGATGATTCTCCAAGCGATTGCCCTCTTCTTTGCGGGTACTTACCTCTATCGGGTTGTGCGCTTGCTGGTGTCTGATAAAGATACAGCGAAGAATGTCCAGTTGCTCTTTTATTTCTTGGTGCTAGGCCTTGGTTTTGGAGGGACCTATGTCACCTTCTTTAGCCTTCCAATCCTATTTGCCAGCATGAATTTCATTTTGGCTTATTTGATTGGGGATCGTAAGGACGAAGGCTTTATCCTTTATGGTGCGATTGCCGCTGTGGCTTTCTTAGTTGATCCGATGACTAGTGCCCTGTTCTATTTATTGGCCTTTCTTGGTTTAACAGCCTTTAATATCAAGCAAAAGAGATGGGCACGTGGCTTTTATCAACTGCTAGCGGCTCTCCTTGGTTTCTCACTTGTCTTTTATCCAATTGGCTATATCACCGTTTTGAATCAGACTTTTGGCTATGCCATTAACCAAGTAACCTATGTCTTTAATGCCTTGAATTTCACGAATGGACAGACCTTCAGTAATGCCATCTATTATGGCTTGTTGGCGCTGGCCTTTGGCCTAGTTTCTGCCTTTTTGATGTCCTTTACCAAGCAAAGTAGCAGTGCTCGCCGGATCTTCCGCTTTATGGGATGGGCAGGTAGCCTGGTAGTCCTCATTGTGTCGATTGGTCTTCCTGAACAAGGCGCTTACCAATTGTTACCGATGTTGCCATTTGTTCTTCCCTTGTTTGCAATCTGGTTCTCACGAGATGGGGAAGAAAACGATGGGATCGAACGTCGTGGTCGGAAGAAGAAAAACAAGGAAGTTTGGGCCGCTTACTTTACGAGCCAAGCTTTCTTGCCGCTAGTAGCCCTTGTCTATTTATTAGCGAATCCAGTGGTCCAAGATGTCGTGGTTCAGTCTGGTCAATCCAGTGAACGGAGCGCTATCGCTAGCTACATTCATAACCACAGCAAGGCCAAAGATACCATCTATGCTTGGGATACAACGGCTACCATCTATCAAGAAAGTGATCGCTTGTCGGCTTCTGCCTTATTGACTCCAACTTCTTATCTGGGAATTAATGAAAATCGGACCAATGCGATCCAACAAATCGATCGGTCTGAACCCAAGTATATTGTGGTCAACAATCAGGTGGAGTTGACCTCCAATATGAAGGACTTGCTCAAAGAAAATTATCGTCTAGTTGAGAAGAAATACCGTTATTTCAAACTCTATCAACGCTCTTAAGAAAATCAATATCTTGTGTTTTAGAAAGTTTTTTAGAATTTTCACCACAAGATATTGATTTTTATTTTTGGAGTGGTATAATACAACTTGTATGTAAATAAATGAAGAGAGGCATGTTTGGTATGATCACCTTGAGAGAAGAAAAACTGAGAATGGCCCCGGATATTTTTGTTGAAAAACGAGATGGCCGCCGTGTTCAATTCGATGTTGAAAAAATTTATAAAGCCTTGTTGAAGGCGACAGAAGAAGTGACTTCTCTCACTCCAGTGATGGAAGCCAAACTAGAAGCCATTGTCGATCGTGTAATCGCAGAGATTTTGGAACGTTTTCCAAATGGCGTGAAGATTTATGAGATCCAAAATGTTGTCGAACATGAATTGCTTCAAGCCAATGAATATGCGATTGCTGAGAGCTACATTACTTATCGGACTCAACGGGATTTTGAGCGCTCAAAAGCGACGGATATCAACTTTACGATTGGAAAACTCCTCAACAAGGACCAAGCGGTTGTCAATGAAAATGCCAATAAGGACAGCGATGTCTTTAATACGCAACGGGATTTGACGGCAGGGATCGTTGGTAAGTCTATTGGTCTTAAAATGTTGCCTAAACACGTAGCCAATGCCCACCAAAAAGGGGATATCCACTACCATGATTTGGACTATAGCCCTTATACACCGATGACCAACTGCTGTTTGATCGATTTTGAAGGCATGCTCAGAAATGGCTTTAAAATTGGGAATGCAGAAGTCGAAAGTCCTAAGTCCATCCAAACTGCAACGGCTCAAATCTCGCAGATTATTGCCAATGTAGCTTCTAGTCAGTACGGGGGTTGCTCGGCTGACCGGATCGATGAGGTCCTGGCCCCTTATGCAGAAAAGAACTACCAAAAACACTTGGCAGATGCCAAAGAGTGGGTGCTTCCTGAAAAGCAAGAGGACTATGCTTGGAGCAAGACTCAAAAAGATATCTATGATGCCATGCAATCGCTGGAATATGAGATCAATACCCTCTTTACTTCGAACGGGCAAACTCCCTTTACTTCGCTTGGCTTTGGTCTTGGAACCAATCGCTTCGAACGGGAAATCCAAAAGGCGATTTTGGAAATTAGAATCAAGGGACTGGGTTCAGAACATCGGACAGCCATCTTTCCAAAACTGATCTTTACCCTCAAGCGGGGGCTCAACCTAGAACCTGGAACGCCCAACTATGATATCAAGCAATTGGCCTTGGAATGTGCGACGAAGCGCATGTACCCAGACGTTTTGTCTTATGACAAGATTGTCGAGTTGACAGGCTCCTTCAAGGTGCCGATGGGATGTCGCTCTTTCCTTCAAGGTTGGAAGGACGAGAATGGTGTGGAAGTTAATTCTGGCCGGATGAATCTTGGGGTCGTGACCGTCAATTTACCTCGGATTGCCTTGGAATCGGGCGGAGACAAGGAGAAGTTCTGGCAAATCTTTAATGAACGGATGAACATCGCTGAAGATGCCTTGGTTTACCGCGTGGAACGCACCAAAGAAGCGACACCAGCCAATGCGCCGATCCTCTACCAATATGGGGCTTTCGGGAAACGCTTGGGTAAATATGATCAGGTAGATCAGCTCTTCCGTCATCGCAGAGCGACCGTTTCTCTTGGCTATATCGGACTTTATGAAGTCGCAACCGTCTTTTATGGTCCAAATTGGGAACACAATCCAGAAGCCAAACAATTCACGATCGATATCATCAAGGATATGAAAGCGCGCGTGGAAGAATGGTCTGACCAGTATGATTACCACTTCTCCATCTATTCGACACCGTCAGAAAGCTTGACAGACCGCTTCTGTCGCCTAGATACGGAGAAATTTGGTCAGGTTCCGGATATCACAGACAAGGAATACTACACCAATAGTTTCCACTACGATGTTCGTAAGAACCCAACGCCATTTGAAAAGTTGGATTTTGAAAAAGTTTATCCGGAAGCTGGAGCTTCTGGTGGCTTTATCCACTATTGTGAATACCCTGTGCTCCAACAAAATCCAAAAGCCCTTGAAGCGGTTTGGGATTATGCCTATGACCGGGTCGGTTATCTCGGAACCAATACGCCGATTGACCGTTGTTACAAGTGTGATTTTGAAGGAGATTTCACGCCTACTGAGCGCGGATTTGCTTGTCCAAACTGTGGCAATAGTGATCCGAAAACGGTTGATGTGGTCAAACGGACCTGTGGTTATCTAGGAAACCCGCAAGCTCGTCCGATGGTCAATGGCCGTCATAAGGAAATCGCTGCACGGGTCAAACACATGAATGGATCCACGATCAAATCAGCTGGTCACCAAGTGACAGATTAGAAAAGGACATTATGGGAAAATACCAATTAGATGATAAAGGAAAGGCTCAGGTTCAACGATTCCACGAAAAGCATTCAAAGGGTGGAGTCAATAAAAAAGACCGAGTAGCCAGCCTGAGAGAACAATTTTTAAATAAGGCTAAGAAAAAATAAAAGTGAGAGTTCTCGCTTCATATTGAAGATGAAATTCACTTTTGAGACTTTCCTTGGGTGGGTACGGACGTCAGCGAACTTCTACGAAGTTCC
>NZ_KV812786.1:0-20318 GCF_001813505.1 Streptococcus sp. HMSC061E03 | reverse complement strand
TAATTATTGAGCCTAGGGTCTCAATAATTCCGGATGCCTGAAACTTGTTAGTTTCAGGCATTTTTCCCACGGCGGAAAGTCTCAGTAGATTCTTAAAAAAGTTTGATAAATAAGCGTCACCTTATTGATTCAGTATTTATTAACTCATTTTATTAAAAATGATTGTTTATGTTGTGAAGTGAGAGTTCGCTCTCGCTTTTCTCGTATAGGGGGAGGTAAGGATGGAATTACGCAGACCGACTTTAGCAGATAAAGAAACCATTTTAAACATGATGGCAGAGTTTGAAGAGGCCCAGTCGGCCCACGACGGTGGCTTTTGGGATGCTGAGAACTTTGATTATGAGGAGTGGCTAGAAACTAACCTTAATAAAGAAATGGGAATAAACTTGCCTGAAAATCGCGTTCCATCAATTCAGTTCATATTGTTTGATGAATCAGGTCATGCTTTAGGTTTTTTGAATCTACGGCTGAGACTAAATGAGGGATTGCTGAATTATGCTGGTCATATTGGCTATTCCATCCGTCCCTCTGAAAGAGGCAAGGGTTATGCCAAGGAAGCTCTCCGTCAAGGTCTGCGAGTAGCTAAGGAGAAGAACATCCATCGTGCTCTGGTGACTTGTAGCACGGAAAATCCTGCCAGCCGAGCGGTTATCTTAGCCAATGGCGGTCAATTTGAAGATGTTCGAAATGGAACGGAGCGGTATTGGATAGAGGTGGAGTAGAAGGATGACATGGAATACACCAAAACCAGGCGAATGGAAGAGTGAGGAACTGAGTCAAGGGCGCATCATTGATTACAAGGCTTTTAACTTTGTCGATGGTGAAGGAGTCCGCAATTCCCTTTATGTGGCGGGTTGCATGTTTCGCTGTGAGGGCTGTTACAATGTAGCGACCTGGTCTTTCAATGCAGGTATTCCCTACACCAAAGAGTTAGAAGAGCAGATCATGGCAGATCTGGCTCAACCTTATGTCCAGGGCTTGACCCTGCTTGGTGGAGAGCCATTCCTGAATACTGGAATTCTTTTGCCTCTCGTTAAACGCATTCGGAAAGAGTTGCCCGACAAAGATATCTGGTCTTGGACTGGCTACACCTGGGAAGAAATGATGCTAGAGACACCAGACAAGCTAGAGCTTCTCTCGCTGATTGATATTCTGGTCGATGGCCGCTATGATAAGAGCAAACGCAACCTCATGTTGCAGTTCCGAGGGTCTTCTAACCAGCGGATCATTGATGTTCAAAAATCCCTCAAAGAAGGAAAAGTCGTCATCTGGGACAAGCTCAATGACGGCAAGGAAAGTTTTGAGCAGGTCAAACGAGATGATCTTTTGTAGGATCTTCAAAAAACCGGGTTTTTCACCCGGTTCAGATTGAAGACAAAGTCATCTTAGAAACTTTCCTTAGGTGAGTACGGACGTCAGCGAACTTCGAAGAAGTTCCATGACTTAGTTTTGGACCTAAGGTTCCAAAACTCCCGAGTGCTAGAAACAATAGTGTTTCTAGCACTTTTCTCACGGCGGAAAGTTTCAGTAGATGATTGAATGAGCCTAAAAAGTATTCCATTTTAATTTGTTAGGCATTCATTAACTTGTTTGATGTAAAAACAGTTTGTCTACATTCTCAAACCGGGTTTTTCACCCGGTTTTTTTGGATTCTCTGCATAAGTATACAAGGGATTTTGCTTATTTCGGAAAACGCTTACTTTTCGAATGTCCATAATGGACAAAAAAGTGATAATTAATGCATTTTTTGCTAAAAATATGTTACAATAAATATGATTAGGACTAATTGGAGGTATTTATGTCACAAAGGAGACGGAGTCGTCGTTCAGAACATAAGTGGGGGCAATTGCGAATCATTAATTCCGTATTGCTTATTTTTTTGCTTATGACTGCAAGTTGGGCGACCTATACCATGTTGGCCAATAACATCTTGGCTTTTCGTTATGTCAATGTTCTCGTGATTGCACTACTAGCTCTTCTCTTGCTCTTATCAGCTTGGTTTGTGATCAAAAATCAGGCCAAAAAAACAACTTTGGTCCTGCTTCTTGTCGGCTTATTGGCTAGTTCAGGAGTTTTGTTTGCTAGTCAACAGCTGCTGAATCTGACCAGTAATGTCAATGGCCACTCTAACTATACAGAGTTTGAGATGGCTGTCTATGTCAAGAAAGACAGTGACATCAAAGATATTAAAGAAATCAAGGAAGTGGTAGCCCCAAAGGGCAACAATAACGAAGCCAATCTCACTGCCCTCTTGGACAACATCAAAAAGACCAAGGGTCAGGAAATTTCTGTAGTGGATGCACCGACTTATCTAGATGCCTATAAGAGCCTGCAAGAAGGGAATGCTTCTGCTATGGTGCTCAACAGTACTTTTGAAGATACCATCGCTGCAGAAGATGCGGACTATGCGAAGAAGTTGAAGAAAATCTATTCCTACAAGATCCGAAAAGAAGTGGCAGCGACGAGCAAGGTGTCTGCCAATGCGGATGTCTTTAACATCTATGTCAGCGGGATCGATACCTATGGCCCAGTAACCTCGGTTTCACGTTCAGATGTCAATATCATCATGACGGTCAATCGAAAGACCAAGCAAGTCCTATTGACAACGACTCCACGGGATGCCTATGTACCGATTGCAGATGGTGGTAACAACCAGAACGATAAGTTGACCCACGCGGGGATCTACGGAGTGGATGCTTCGATCCATACCCTTGAGAATCTCTATGATATCAAGCTCAACTACTACGTTCGTCTCAATTTCACCTCCTTCCTCAAGTTGATTGACCTTCTAGGGGGAATCGATGTGGAAAATGACCAAGAATTCACGAGCCTTCATGGCAAGTTCCATTTCCCAGTTGGAAAGGTTCATTTGAATTCAGAGCAAGCTCTCGGTTTTGTCCGAGAACGCTACTCTCTCCAAGGTGGCGACAATGACCGTGGTAAAAACCAAGAAAAAGTCATTGCGGCCATTATCAAAAAGTTGACCTCTACCAAGGTCTTAAGCAACTACAATGAGATTATCGGAAACCTCCAAGATTCTGTCCAAACCAATATGCAGTTGCCGACTATGATGAACTTGATCAATACCCAGTTAGAAACGGGTGGTTCTTATGAGGTGACTTCTCAAGCGATTACCGGTCAAGGACGAAATGACTTGCCATCTTATGCTATGCCTGGTTACAACCTCTATGTCATGGAGTTGGATCAAGCCAGCTTGACCAAGGCAAAAGAAACCATCCAAAAAGTTATGGAAGGAAAAGAAAAATGATTGATATCCACTCGCACATCGTCTTTGATGTGGATGATGGACCAAAGACAAGAGAAGATACGCGCGCCTTATTGGAAGAAAGCTATCACCAAGGGGTACGGACCATTATCTCCACTTCTCATCGTCGCAAGGGAATGTTTGAAACTCCCGAAGAAAAGATTTCTGAAAATTTTCAAGAAGTGAAAAAAATTGCGGCAGAGGTCGCGCCAGATTTAACGATTCATTACGGGGCAGAGATCTACTTTACGAATGATGTCTTGAAAAAACTGGAAGAAAAGATCATTCCACGTTTGGCAGAGACGCGCTTTGCACTAATTGAATTCAGCATGGGAACGCCTTACAAGGAGATTCATACGGCCTTGGACCGTTTGCTCCATCTAGGTGTGACACCGGTGGTGGCCCATATTGAGCGCTACAAGTGCTTGGAGAAAAATGAGGAGCGCGTGCAAGAGATGATTGACATGGGCTGCTACATGCAGATCAATAGTTCCAGCGTTCTCAAGCCTCGCCTATTTGGGGATGAGCAAAAACAACTGAAAAAACGAGCTCGGTACTTCTTAGAAAAAGACTTGGTGCACTTTGTGGCCAGTGATATGCACAATGTAGATAAACGGCCGCCTTATATGGCAGAAGCCTATCGCTTGATCAAGGAAGAATACGGAGAACAACGAGCACAAGCTCTCTTTGTCAGCAATCAAGAACTCTTGTTAGCGGATGAATTAATCTAACCAGGAAACAGGTGGAGAGATCCACATGAAGGAGTAATTAGGAAATGAACAATCAAGAAAATCAAGCAGTGGAAATTGATGTTTTCGCTATGCTGAAGACCCTATGGAAACGCAAGTTTTCGATCGTTTTGGTCGCTCTTGTCTTTGCCATTGCAGCGTTTGGCTACAGTGCCTTTTTAGCCAAGAAAGAATACCAAAGTACTAGCCGGATCTACGTGGTCAGTCGTCAAAACCAAGACAACAATGCCTTGACAAACTCTGATTTGCAGGCGGGTTCTTACTTGGTTAAGGACTACCGTGAGATCATTCTTTCTCAAAATGTTTTGACGCAAGCCATCGAAGAATTGAAACTTGATATGACACCAGCTGAGTTGTCCAAAAAGATCAGTGTGTCTGTTCCGACAGATACTCGTATCCTTTCGATCACAGCTAAGGACGGAGATCCCAAAGAAGCGGCTCGTATTGCCAATGGCCTTCGGAATGTAGCAGCTGAAAAGATTATTTCTGTGACCAAGGTGTCAGATGTTACGACCTTGGATGAAGCAGAAGTGCCTCAAACACCTTCTTCACCAAATATCCGACGCAATGTCCTTCTTGGTTTTATTGCTGGAGCTGGTTTGATGGTGGTTCTCATGGTCGTAGTAGAAGTCTTGGACGATCGTGTCAAGAGACCAGAAGATATCGAAGAGTTGATGGGCTTAACCTTACTTGGTATTGTGCCAGATATTAAGAAACTGTAGACTGGGGATCGCATGAATACGTTAGAAATTTCAAAAAACAAATTGCAAGAAGTTCGGAAGGCAGAAGAGTACTTTAATGCCCTGGCGACGAATATCCAATTGAGTGGGGTGGACTTAAAAGTCATCGCTATCTCATCTGTTCAAGAAAATGAAGGGAAATCAACCACTTCAACCAACTTGGCCGTTGCCTTTGCGCGTGCGGGTTACAAGACCCTTTTGGTAGACTGTGACATCCGGAACTCTGTCATGACAGGGATTTTCCGTAGCCGTACTAAGATCCAAGGCTTGACCGACTTCTTATCTGGCCGTAGCCAATTGGACCAAATCTTGTATGCGACTGATTTTCCAAACTTGGATATCATCGAGTCTGGACAGGTAGCACCAAACCCAACAGGTCTCTTGCAAAGCAAGAACTTCACTGTGATGATGGATGCCCTGCGTGAGCATTTTGACTACATCATTGTTGATACGCCTCCAATCGGGGTCGTGATCGATGCGGCTATTATCGCCCAACGCTGTGATGGAACTGTCTTGATCACAGAATCTGGTGCCAATGGACGCAAGGCTGTCCAAAAAGCCAAGGACCAATTAGAACAAACAGGCACACCTTTCTTGGGAGTAGTGCTCAATAAATTTAACATTAAAGCTGCTGAGTATGGTTCATATGGTGGATATGGATCTTACGGAGAGTATGGGAAAAAGTAAAGAATAGGATTGAGGGAAAATGGGAGAAGAAAGAATTGAACTGGAAAAACTAAATATTGTTCTCTTTCAAAGTTTAGCTGTCCTATTTTCAGCTTACATTGTGAGTCTTTTTAAGGATGCAGAATACACGTCGCAGACAATTGCTATTCTCTATCTCTTGCATTTTGTATCCTTTTACATTAGCAATATTGCTTATCGCTTTTATAGCAGGGGTTACCTGGATGAGCTCTTTCAGGTCTTGAAATACAATGTATTTTTCGCTGTTGGGATCACCTTTACCTCTTTTATGCTCGATGGGGTCTTTTCCATCTCTCGTCGGGGGATGATTTACTTCTTTCTTTTCAATACGTTTTCCGTCTATATCATGGATCTCTTGCTCAAGAGATACCGGAAGTCTGTTTCGCCGCGGCGGAAGAGTTCGCGAAAGATTTTCTTGATCACAGCGACCAGTCGGATGGAAAAGGTATTTGATATTCTGCATTCGCCTAGCCTTTATCATGGGGAACTGATCGGTGTCACCGTCATGGACGATACGGATTTTACTCACTCAGGCGTAAGGGTGGTGCAGCCGGATCAAATGATGAACTTTGTGACCAAGGAAGTGGTAGATGAAGTGTTTATTAATCTGCCAAGTGAGGACTACAATATTAGTGACTTCGTCTCGGAGTTTGAGAGTATGGGGATCGATGTATCGGTTAATCTCAATGCCTTTAACTTCGCTTCCTTAGGCAATAAACGGGTTCGAGAAGTCGGGGGATTAAGTGTCGTCACTTTCTCAACCAATTTCTACAAGCCGAGTCACGTCTTTGCTAAACGTCTTTTGGACATTGCGGGAGCCCTCTTTGGTCTCTTGATTTGTGGACTAGTGAGTATCGTTTTGGTCCCTCTAATCCGCAAAGATGGCGGACCTGCCTTCTTTGTACAGAAGCGGGTCGGAAAGAACGGACGGTATTTTAACTTCTATAAATTCCGCTCCATGCGCGTGGATGCCGAAGAGATTAAAAAAGATCTGATGGCGCAAAACACCATGACAGGTGGGATGTTTAAGATGGAAAATGATCCACGGGTAACACCAATCGGACGCTTTATCCGTAAGACCAGTCTTGATGAATTGCCACAATTTTACAATGTTCTGATCGGTGATATGAGTTTGGTCGGGACTCGTCCTCCAACGGTAGACGAATACCAAGACTATACGCCAGCCCAAAAATGCCGACTCAGTTTCAAGCCAGGGATTACAGGCCTTTGGCAAGTGAGCGGACGCAGTGAGATTACAGATTTTGACGAAGTGGTCAAACTCGACGTTGCGTACATGGATGGTTGGACGATCTGGAGAGATATTCAGATCCTGCTCAAGACCGTGAAGGTTGTACTTAGAAAAGAAGGAGCGAAGTAGGAAAATACCTACTTCGTCCTTTCCATGTTAGGAGAAAAATGACACAATCAATTTATATCGTTGGTTCCAAAGGTATTCCAGCAAAATATGGTGGTTTTGAAACCTTTGTTGAGAAGTTGACAGAATTCCAACAAGACAAAAATATCCAGTATTATGTGGCTTGTATGCGGGAGAATTCAGAAAAATCAGAAATTACTGCAGATACTTTCGAGCATAACGGTGCTATTTGTTATAACATTGATGTCCCTAATATCGGTCCTGCGCGTGCCATTGCTTATGATATCGCAGCTCTCAATAAGGCGATTGAAATCGCAAAAGAAA
Source organism: Streptococcus sp. HMSC061E03 (assembly GCF_001813505.1). NCBI lineage: Bacteria > Bacillati > Bacillota > Bacilli > Lactobacillales > Streptococcaceae > Streptococcus > Streptococcus sp. HMSC061E03. The sequence goes on along the minus strand of NZ_KV812786.1, from coordinate 13,160 downwards.
ACAAGGATCAGGCACCGATTTTCTATGTCTTGGCTTGCCGGATTGGTCCCTTTATTTCAGGGATTAAAAAGAAAGTCAAGGCTATCGGAGGAACTCTGATGGTCAATCCAGATGGTCATGAGTGGCTTCGTGCGAAGTGGAGCCTTCCAGTCCGTAAGTATTGGAAATTTTCTGAGCAACTTATGGTTAAACATGCGGATCTTTTAATCTGTGATAGCAAGAACATCGAAGCCTATATCCAGAAGGACTATGCTAAGTATCAACCTAAGACCACCTATATCGCCTATGGAACCGATACAAGTAAGTCTATCTTGAACAAAGAGGACGAGAAAGTACGGGCTTGGTTTGCGGATAAGCAAGTCTCCGAAGGGAATTACTACCTTGTCGTAGGTCGCTTTGTACCCGAAAACAACTATGAGGCCATGATTCGTGGCTTTATGCAGTCAAACTCCCAAAAATATTTTGTTCTGATTACCAATGTAGAACAAAACAAGTTCTATGAACAGTTACGTAAGGATACAGGATTTGATCAAGATCCTCGAGTGAAGTTTGTCGGGACGGTCTACGATCAAGAATTGCTTAAATACATCCGTGAACATGCCTTTGCTTACTTCCATGGTCATGAAGTAGGTGGTACCAATCCATCCCTTCTTGAGGCTCTTGAGTCTACTAAGCTCAATCTCTTGTTGGATGTTGGTTTTAACCGTGAAGTCGGTGAAGATGGGGCACTTTATTGGAAGAAAGATCAATTGGCACATGTCATCGATCAAGCTGAACAATTAGACGCTCAAGCAATCGAAGATCTCAATCAGAAATCAAGTCAACGGATTGCTGAAGCCTTTACTTGGGAAAAGATTGTCACAGACTACGAGAAAGTATTTAAAGGTTAGAAATGCAGAAAATATTATATCTCCATGCTGGTGCCGAAATGTATGGTGCTGACAAGGTTTTGCTGGAGCTTATTAAGGGTTTGGATAAAGATGCTTTTGAAGCACATGTTATTTTACCCAACGACGGTGTATTAGTGGGTGCTTTAGAAGAGGTCGGTGCAAAGGTTAAAGTTATTGATTACCCAATTTTGCGCCGGAAATATTTTAATCCAAAAGGGATTCTTGAGTACTTTGGCTCCTATAACCGTTACTCCAAACAAATTGCTAAATATGCTAAAGAGAATGGGATTACTCTCGTTCACAACAATACAACTGCGGTGCTGGAGGGAATTTATCTCAAACGGAAGTTGAAACTTCCATTGATTTGGCATGTGCATGAGATTATCGTCAAGCCAAAAGCCATTTCAGATTTTATCAACTTTTTGATGGGGCGCTATGCGGATACGATTGTGACAGTTTCAAATGCTGTAGCCGACCACGTGAAGCAGTCTCGCTTTGTAAAAGATGACCAAGTTCAAGTCATCTATAATGGTGTTGACAATGCTGTTTATCAGGTGATGGATGCTAGTGCGGTCCGTGATCAGTTTGGAATTTCGCAGGATGCTTTGGTTATCGGTATGGTTGGTCGTGTGAATGCCTGGAAAGGGCAAGGCGACTTCCTAGAAGCCGTGACCCCAATCTTGCAGGCAAATCCAAAGGCAGTAGCCTTTCTAGCAGGGAGTGCTTTTGAAGGTGAAGAATGGCGCGTGGATGAGTTGGAAAAGGCTATATCAGACTCACCAGTAGATGAACAAATCAAGCGTATCGATTATTATAGTAAGACGACAGAGCTCTATAATATGTTTGATATCTTTGTCTTGCCAAGTACCAATCCAGATCCTCTACCAACTGTAGTCCTCGAAGCCATGGCTTGTGGTAAACCTGTAGTGGGTTACCGTCATGGTGGTGTCTGTGAAATGGTGAAGGAAGGCGAGAACGGCCTTCTTGCTACTCCAAACCAGCCTGAAGAATTGTCTAAAGCTATTCAAGAATTAGCTGAGAACACTGATAAGAGAGAGCAATTTGGTAAGGCCTCTGTCAAACGCCAAAAAGAACTCTTTTCATTACAAAGTTATATTCGGAATTTTTCGGAGTTGTATAAGAAATATTAATGCAGTGATTTATTATTTTATGAATAGAAAATAAAGAGGAAGTGATATGATTTTTCCGATAGATTTTGTTGTAACCTGGGTTGATGGGAGCGATCCTGATTGGAGAGCTAAAAAGAGTAAATATGACTCTACTTTTACAACATCAGAAAATAATATGAACTCCGATAAAGCGTACCGTGAATGGGGGACGTTTAAGTATTGGTTTAGAGGTGTTGAGAAGTTTGCACCTTGGGTAAATAAAGTTTATTTAGTAACTGATAATCAGACACCTGATTGGTTAGATGTAGATAATAGTAAACTAGAAGTTATTGATCATAAAGAAATCATTAATAATGACTATCTACCTGTGTTTTCATCTAATGCCATTGAATGTAATATTCATAAAATACCAAATTTGTCAGAACATTTTGTTTGTTTTAACGACGATATGTATTTAACGGCACCAGTTTCACCAAGTGATTTTTCTCTGAGGAAGGGCTACCTAAGTATAATACTGCTTTATCTCCTATTATTCCTGAACGATTTGGAACAGGAAACTTTCAAATTAATAATATGGAGATAATAACAAGTTATTTCAGCAAAGAAGAAGTCTTGAAAAATGGGAAGTTCTTTTCTCCAAAACAGGGCTTAAAGCAAATCATAAAATCTTTACTCTATAAAAATAGTAAATTTATTTGTGGCTTCTGGGAAAGTCATCTTCCATATCCTCTTTTAAAATCAACATTTGATCTTTTATGGGAGAAAGAGAAGGAAATCCTAGAAAAAACATCAGCTAGTCGTTTTAGGAATCCAGCGGATACAAATATTTGGCTTTTTAAATATTGGCAAATTGCTAGTGGACAATATGCTATTGGTGATTCAAAAATTGGTGGACTATTTTCTTTGGATGATGCAAATTCAGATTTCTGGAAGCTTTTAGTTTCGAAGAAATATAAAATTATGTGTATTAATGATAGCTTTAATATTCAGGATGAAGATAAAGTAATGAAAGAATTCATTGCTACATTTGATGAGTTTCTACCTGAAAAGAGTACTTTTGAATTATAAAACACAGGTAATTAGGAGATTATGGAAAGAAAATCATTAAAAGATAGAATAAAACCTATCGTTTATCCAATTATAAATTTTATTCCTAGACGAAGACTTAAGAATAAAAATTTCACTATCATTTGTGATAATTGTTGGGCTGGGAAAGTTTATCAGGAGTTGGGCTTGCCTTATCAAACACCATTTGTGGGGATGTTTGTCTTTTCACCTGATTACATCAAAATGCTTAAGAATATCAAACACTATTTGAGTGGGAACATCCCCTTGAAATTTGTTAAGGAATCGAAATATATCAAAGACTTTGATAACGCCTATCCTCTTGCAATTCTTGATGATATTGAACTTCATTTTTTGCATTATGCAGATGAAGAAGAAGCAACTCAAAAATGGAACCGCCGTTTGAAGAGAATGCATTGGGATAATTTGTATTTCAAGTTCAATGACAATGATGCTTGTACTTATGAGCTGATGAAAGAGTTTGAAGAGCTTCCATATAAGAGTAAGGTGATTTTCTCTTCAAAGAATTATAGTGACCTACCTTCATTGGTCCACTTTAAATCAGCTGAAAAGCAAGGACATGTTGGAATCGATTTAAAAACTTATCACCGCTATTTTAATGCTGTAACTTGGTTAAACAAGGGTGGAGAAGACTTAACATAATTAATTGGGTAAATAATCTATGAAACCACTTTTAACTGTCGTCATTCCAGTTTATAATGTCGAAAAATATTTAAAACGTTGTATTGATAGTATACTTGTTCAAGAGTGGAAGCACTATGACATCTTACTTGTAGATGATGGAAGTTCCGATGATTCTCCTAAAATTTGTGATGACTATGCTAAAGCGTATGACTTTATCTCAGTTATTCATAAGGAGAATGGTGGGCTCTCTGAGGCTCGTAACACAGGTATTTCTAATGCTGAGGGAGATTATCTTTATTTCCCAGATTCAGATGATTGGATTGAACCGAATACCTTTAGTGATTTAGCTGAGGTTATTGAATCAGATCAGTATGATATTATTTCCTTCAATCGTGAATTTGTAAGGAGTGAAGATGATATTATAAAATCCGATTCCAAACAGTCTAAACGATTAACTGGAAAAGAAGCTCTTCTAGAAATGTTTTCTTACGGCTTTATAACTGGTTTTGCCAATGATAAGATCTATAAAAAATCATTATTCACGAGGGATAATATTCAGTTTCCAATTGGTAAGTATTATGAAGATCTTGGGACTAACTATAAGCTATTTCTTTTAGCTGAAAAGGTCTATGCGACAAATCAAAAATACTATCACTATCTAATTGATAATCCTGATGCAATTACCAAATCTTGGAATGAGCAAAAATTAGAAAATATGATTAGCTTCTTTAAAGAGATATATTATTCGGATGATGTTCGTTCGAAACTTGATTCTAGTGAATTAGCAATTGCTAAGATGTTTTTTGTCGATGGTATGACGCATAGTTTAGCTAGTCTATATAAATCAAATTTGTATAAGTCGTATCCTGAATTAACGAAAGACGTAAAGAACGAGTTAAAGAAAAATAAACTCACGTTTACGGAGTTGTCTAAATTGAATCATCGAACAAAATATATTTTGTATAAGTTGGGTTTATTGCAAAGTGCATTCAGAGTACAACATTTATTGAAAAAGTAGGAGTCTAGTTTGAAATACTCTGTTATTATTCCTGTTTATAACGTTGAGAAATACATTGACCGTTGTTTGAAAAGTATTATTTCTCAAAATTATGATGACTTGGAAATTATTGTGATAGACAATGGATCTACTGATAGTAGTGGCATTATTTGCGATACTTACGCTAGCGAGTACTCGAATATCTCAGTCTATCATATTGAAAACCATGGTGTTGCTTCAGCACGAAACTTTGGTTTAGCAAAAGCTCAAGGTGAATTTATTTGTTTTGTTGACGCAGATGATTATCTGGTAGGAAACTTGTTTTCCGATATGGAAAATCAGTTGGATTCGGAATTGGATTTGTTGGTATTTAGCTACTATAACTCTCTTGAAAAAAATTTATCAGAAACGGCTAGATCTGCAAAAATTCTTCCTATTGAAGGGAAAAAAGATAGGAATCAGTTCATAGAACTCTTTTCGAAATTATTTTTATCAGACATGATGTATACTGTTTGGAATAAAATATATCGTAGGAAGTTCTTGGAAGAGCATCGAATAAAGTTTGAGCAGTACGAATTAGGAGAAGATGTTCGATTCAATCTAAATGTATACGAGTGTGTTCATACGATTTCCTTTTCAAAAACTTGTTATTATGTTTATATCTCAGGTAGAGCAGGTTCTGCGATGGGACGGTACAATCCCAAGCGAATGAGCTGTCAATTGGAAGAACTAGGGAAAATTGACCAGCTGATGATGAGATGGGATATTCATAATGATCAATTTATTGATCAAATAAAGGCTCGTATTTTGATGAGTAATATACAGAATATTTCAGAACAAAAGATTTCTCTTTTTTTAAAACGACAATATGTTGAAGCATTATGTAGAAATAAAGAGATGATTGTTTTAATAAATGAGGATACGTCTTTTCTTAATCCTCTTATTAGATTACTATTGAATCACAGGATGTATATTACAGTGATTATTCTTAAAAAAATACAAACATCAATAAAAGGGAAACGCCTTATTAATTATTAATAGGTACCCTTTATATTGTTGATGATGCTAAATTTTATGATTGAAAGGTTTGGATGACTATTGTGACAAACAATCGTTTTATCTCAGAAAAAATTTATTTATGTACCTTGTTTATATGGGTTGTTGTCGCTTCATTAGTCACAACCACTTATTTTATTCGGTTAGATGGCTTTTTATCGCTTTATCGCTCATTGCTTTATCTTACGATTTTCGCATTATTGATAAAAGAGTTACTGAACATGTCGAAAACTCTACATTATTTTAGATTTCATTGGAAGCAATTACTAGTCGTTATAGCATTATTTATTTCAATGTTTATAGTTGCAAAAAATCGTGATGGAATGCTGGATATAAATGTTCTGCTTCTTGTTTTCTCTGCTAGGGATATCGATTTTAGAAAATTATTAGGAACTTTTTCTCTAGCTACGTTTCTGGTGCTATGTTTGACGATCTATGCAAGTAAAAAAGGTATCATCTCAAATATGTTTATGAATGCAGATGGTGGTTATCGTTTTAGTTTGGGTTTTAACTACGTTTCATTTGCTTCACAGAGAATGTTTTTTGCCTTGTGTAGTTATCTAATGTTTCGAGGTAAAAAAATTACATACATGGAATTGTTGGCCTTGTTTTTGGCTACGATTTATATGTACCAACAAACTTCGACATCCAGTCCATTTTATTTGAGCATTTTGATACTCACCTATGCATTGTTTAGTCTTAAAATCATTAAAAAAGGCTTTATTATTGAAAACTTCTGGTTGAAAAAAATTGCAAATTATGGTTTTATTCTTGCTTTAATCATTACTTTATATTTCTGTTTTTACTCATCTGGAAATCTCTTCCATTTAGTAGACCAGTTTACTCATAATCGATTGCGGTTAAGTGTGGAAGGTTTTCGAAATTTTGGGGTATCTTGGTTAGGGCAACACATTATATTTACAACAATGGACATTTTTGGGAATTTTACTAGTAATTATAATTTTATTGATAGTTCTTTTGTTCAGCTGTTGGTTATTGATGGTTTGGTCGTCAGTGCCTTCATGTTGTTTGCTCTTACTAAAGTTATGAAATATTTTGTATCAATTCGAAAAGATATCGTACTTGCCTGTTTAGGAATTATGATTATCCATGGTATGTTTGATCCTCAGATGTTGGTTCTTCGCTATTCTCCATTAATTTTGTTCATTAGTCGATTGTTTATTATGAATTCAGATAATAACATTGAATAAAAAAGAGTTTAGTTCAGTTAAAAAGAAAGATTAAGACGAGTTACATCCCTATGAAAGTTCTTAAAAATTACGCCTATAATCTCTCATACCAGTTGCTGGTGATTATCTTGCCGATTATCACCACCCCTTATGTGACACGGGTCTTTAGCTCGAATGACTTGGGGACCTATGGTTATTTCAACTCCATCGTCACCTATTTTATCCTTTTGGCGACCTTGGGAGTGGCTAACTACGGAACCAAGGAGATTTCAGGACACCGCAAAGACATCCAAAAGAATTTCTGGGGAATTTATACCCTCCAGTTGGGAGCGACCTTTGTGTCCATCCTGCTCTATGTCTTGCTGTGCTTGGCGCTTCCTTCTATGCAAAACCCTGTGGCCTATATCTTAGGTCTCAGTTTGGTTTCAAAGGGACTCGACATCTCCTGGCTCTTTCAGGGGTTAGAGGATTTTCGTAAGATTACCGTTCGAAATATCACGGTCAAACTGGTTGGAGTCATCTCCATCTTCTTGTTTGTCAAATCTGCCAATGATTTGTATCTCTATGTATTCTTACTCACCATCTTTGAGCTCTTAGGTCAGCTAAGTATGTGGCTACCTGCTCGGGAGTTCATTGGGGAAGCCCATTTTGATTTGGCTTATGCACGGGTGCACTTAAAACCGGTCATTCTGCTCTTTTTACCGCAGATTGCCATTTCCCTCTATGTCACCTTGGACCGAACTATGCTCGGGGCTCTAGCCTCTACAAAGGATGTAGGGATTTACGACCAAGCCTTGAAATTGGTTAATATTTTGCTGACCCTTGTGACGTCTTTAGGAAGTGTCATGCTTCCGCGCGTGGCGAGTCTCTTGGCTTCCGGAGAACACAAGGCTGTCAATAAGATGCACCAAATGTCCTTTTTGATCTATAATTTGGTTATCTTCCCAATCATCGCGGGTATGCTGATCGTCAACGATGACTTTGTTCGATTCTTCTTAGGGAAGGATTTCCAAGATGCTCGCTATGCCATCGCTATCATGATCTTCCGTATGTTCTTCATCGGATGGACCAATATCATGGGGATTCAAATTCTCATCCCGCATGATAAGAATAAAGAATTTATGCTGTCAACTACGATTCCTGCTATCGTCAGTGTCGGGTTGAATGTGCTCTTCTTACCTCATTTTGGTTTTATCGGTGCAGCCATTGTATCCGTCTTAACAGAATCCTTGGTATGGCTGATTCAACTGTACTATACCCGTAATTACCTCAAGGAAGTTCCAATTATCGGGTCTATGACAAAAATTATTTTTGCATCTGCTATGATGTATGGCCTCTTGCTACTTGTAAAACCATTCCTACATTTCACCCCTACCCTGAACGTACTCGTGTATGCGGTGCTTGGTGGGATCATTTATCTGATCGCTATCCTATCTCTGAGAGTGATAGATGTGAAAGAATTTAAACAAATATTTAAGAAATAATGGAGTCTACTATGTACGATTATCTGATTGTTGGTGCTGGTTTGTCTGGAGCCATTTTCGCACACGAAGCAACGAAACGCGGTAAAAAAGTAAAAGTGATTGACAAGCGTGATCATATTGGTGGAAATATCTACTGTGAAAATATTGAAGGCATCAACGTTCACAAGTACGGTGCCCATATTTTCCATACGTCCAACAAAAAAGTATGGGACTATGTCAACCAGTTCGCTGAATTTAACAACTATATCAACTCACCAGTAGCTAACTACAAGGGCAATCTTTACAATCTTCCTTTCAACATGAATACTTTTTATGCTATGTGGGGAACCAAGACTCCTCAAGAAGTCAAGGATAAGATTGCTGAGCAGACAGCTGACATGAAAGATGTTGAGCCTAAGAACTTGGAAGAACAAGCTATCAAGTTGATTGGCCCAGATATCTATGAAAAGTTGATTAAGGGCTATACCGAAAAACAATGGGGCCGTTCTGCTACAGATCTTCCACCATTTATCATCAAACGTCTACCAGTTCGTTTGACCTTTGATAACAACTACTTTAATGACCGTTACCAAGGAATTCCAATCGGTGGTTACAACGTCATCATTGAAAATATGTTGGGCGATGTAGAAGTTGAACTTGGTGTTGATTTCTTTGCCAATCGTGAAGAGCTTGAAGCTTCAGCTGAAAAAGTTGTCTTTACAGGGATGATTGACCAGTACTTTGATTACAAACATGGGGAGTTGGAGTATCGCAGTCTTCGTTTTGAACATGAAGTTTTGGATGAAGAAAACTATCAAGGTAATGCCGTAGTTAACTACACTGAGCGTGAGATTCCTTTTACTCGTATCATTGAGCATAAGCACTTTGAGTATGGTACCCAACCGAAGACAGTTATCACACGTGAATACCCAGCTGACTGGAAACGTGGAGATGAACCCTACTACCCAATCAATGATGAAAAGAACAATGCTATGTTTGCCAAGTACCAGGAAGAAGCCGCTAAAAATGACAAGGTTATCTTCTGTGGGCGCCTAGCAGACTATAAATACTACGACATGCACGTGGTCATTGAGCGTGCTCTAGAAGTCGTAGCAAATGAGTTTGATTGAAAGAAACCATAATCTATGAAATACTACTTAAAAGAAGAATTTCTTCATGACAATAACGCTAAAAATGCAGGAAATAAGGCTCGTAATGATGTTGAATCTATTGTAAAAAGTCAAGGATTTAAAGCTCTTATCCTTTCAGTAGATAATTGGTATGAGATGAGTACAGCAAAAGCTCAATTACATAAGGCGAAAGCCTTCAGTCGTTCCCTAAAGCAGTTGAATGAAGGTGATGAGCTCTTGATTCAATTTCCAATGCTACACCATAGTTTTTTCACTACCTCTCTTGTAAAAAAAGCAAGAAAAAGAGGAGTGAAGATCTATTTCATTATCCATGACTTAGATGCTCTTCGTTTCATGAATGGTCAAGCTGTTCCTTTGAAACATAGAATTCGTATGAAGATTCAAGAATCAGGTCTTCTTGCTGCAGCTGATGGTATCATCGCCCACAATCCAATTATGAAATCTGTTTTGGTGGATAAAGGGATCGCGAAAGATAAGATTGTTAGCCTTGGCATTTTCGACTATTTGATTCCAAATTTTCAAGAGAAGATTGGTCTAAGTAAGAATCAGCCAATTATTGTAGCTGGTAATTTGGCACAAGAAAAAGCCGGTTATCTTTACTCACTTCCTGCGGAACCTGCTTATAACCTTTATGGTGTTGGCTTCGACGAGAGCAGAGCTCTTGAGAATGAGGCTTACTTTGGCTCATTCCTACCTGATGAGCTTCCTGCAACCCTTGAGGGTGGTTTTGGGCTTGTCTGGGATGGTGATAGTGCTGAGACATGTAGTGGTGTCTTTGGCGAGTATCTTCGCTATAACAACTCTCATAAGGCGTCACTTTACTTGGCATCAGGATTCCCACTTGTCGTTTGGAAACAGTCAGCCTTGTCTCATTTTGTGCTTGAGAAGGGCTGCGGGATTGCAGTAGAGTCTCTCCATGATTTGAAGGAGACAATCGACAATCTTTCAGATGCTGATTACCAAGACTTGGTGGACAATGCCAAACGTGTTGGTCAGGAAATCCGAGATGGTCACTACTTAAAGACGGCCTTAAAACATTTAGCATAAGATCAAAAGAAGTCAGACGGACTTCTTTTTTTAGTTTTTCAAAAAAATATCACTAATTTTAAAAATTTGCCTCATAAAACTTTTCATCGCTGAAACCGTGTGGTAAAATGATTAACGTATAAAATTTGTATAAAGGGAAGTTTATATGAAAAAGAAAGATCTTATTATTTATGCCGGAGCGGCAGTCTTGATGGCTGTATCTGCTCAGGGAGTCAGTGCAGATGAGCTGGTTTCAAATGAGGCCACTACTACTGAAGGCAACCAAGTCCAAGCTGAAAAAGCGCCAGAAGTAGCCGTTGCTGAAAAGTCAGTAGCACCTGTCGCAAGCAACTATGCAGCACCAGCAAATGTGACCGAACCAGCTGTGACACCTGTGAGCAAGGCCGCAGCTTCAGAAAGTGGGACCCCATCTGTAGAGAAGGCTACAGAAGCATCGACTACTGAGAAAGAAGAAACTCCTCTTCCGTCTGATTCAGGAAGCACGACCTTCTTTAACACAGGCGCTCACGCTCCAGCTGGTCGTTCAACAGATGTGGCGGTTCAGCCAAAATCATTCGTTGATGTGAGTAGCCATAACGGAGACATTAGTATTGGAGACTACCGTACCCTAGCTAATAAAGGCGTGGGCGGTGTCGTTGTCAAATTGACAGAAGACACTTGGTACAAGAACCCAAATGCGGAGAACCAAATTCGTAATGCACAAGCTGCGGGTCTACAAGTATCGACCTACCATTTCTCACGCTATACTTCTGAGGAAGCAGCGCGTGCAGAAGCGCGGTTCTATATTGCAGCTGCACAACGTTTGAGTTTGCCAAAGAATACCCTCATGGTCAATGACTTTGAGGATGCCAAGATGCAGCCAAACATTAACCGCAACACCCAAGCCTGGGCTGACGAAATGCGTAAAAATGGCTACACTAACTTGATGTTCTACACAAGTGCTAGCTGGTTGGATGAAAACAACCTTCGCAAGAAAGGTCCTGTCAACACCGCTCAATTTGGTCTTCAGAATTTCTGGGTTGCCCAATACCCTTCTCCAAAACTGTCTGTAAACGATGCGAAAAGCTTGCGTTACAATGGGAAAGCTGGCGCGTGGCAGTTCACTTCTCAAGCGGAATTGCTTCCAGGAAAACACCTATTTGACCACAGTGTGGACTATACAGGTCGCTTCACAGCGAACGCAAAACCTGCAGCAGACCCGACAGAAGGTAGCTTAAGTGGGAAAATTAACATTGTCAATAACGATACCATGGCGGGACGCTTTGACGTTGTCATCTCAAATGTTAAGGCGCCAAATGGAGTTCGAACAGTTTCTGTCCCAATCTGGTCAGAAACAGGTGGTCAAGATGACCTTGTTTGGTATACAGCCAACCGTCAAGCAAACGGGACCTATACCGTCAATGTAAAAGCAGCGGACCATAAAAACTCAACCGGTCTTTACAATGTTCACCTGTACTATGTTCAGAATAATGGACAATTGACGGGTGTGGGTGGAACTTCGACTCAAGTATTCATTGGTAAGACACCTGAGCAGTTAAAACCTAAAGCAAATTTTACTATTGAAAACAATAATGCTAAATCAGGGACTTTCGACGCTGTGATCACTAATATCACAGCACCACTAGGTGTTAAGGAAGTTTTAGTCCCATCATGGAGTCTAGAAAATGGACAAGATGATCTTATCTGGCACAAGGCAACTAAGCAAACTGATGGTAGCTATCGTGTAACGATTAAGGCAAGTGAGCATAAGGGCGATAAAGGAAACTATCGTGCCGATGCTTACATCGTCGACAACTCTAACAATCGTCATTATATTTCTGAAAAAGTAGTTTCGGTTGATTACGTTCGACCAAGTGGAGTTCTGACGATTGAAAACAATAACCCAGTAGCAGGTACCTTTGATGCGGTTGTTAGTAATATTGTTGCACCGACTGGTCTAAAAGAAGTTCTAGTTCCATCATGGAGTTTGGTTGGTGGCCAAGATGACCTCATTTGGCACAAAGCAACGCGTCAAGCAGATGGTTCTTATCGTGTGACTATTAAAGCTAGTGATCATAAGAACTCTACAGGGAGATATCGTGCTGATGCCTACATTGTAGATGATTTCAACAATCATCATTATATTTCTGAAAAAGTAGTTGACGTTCGTCAATCACGCCCAACTGCTTCATTAACGATCGAAAACAATAATATTTCTACTGGTAGTTTTGATGCGGTTATTCGTAATGTGGTTGCACCGACTGGTGTAAAGGAAATCTTAGTTCCATCATGGAGCCTTGAAAACGGACAGGATGATCTTGTATGGCACAAGGCAAATCGTCAAGCTGATGGAAGTTATCGAGTGACTATTAAAGCGAGTGATCATAAAAACTCACTAGGGAATTATCGTGCAGACCTTTATGTCGTTGATAATGATAACAACCGTCATTATGTTACTGAAACGATTGTAACTGTTAAACATGATAAACCAACTGGAATCATTTCGGTTGTCAATAACAACAAGGATACAGGTACCTTTGACGTCAT
>NZ_KV812785.1:0-43942 GCF_001813505.1 Streptococcus sp. HMSC061E03 | reverse complement strand
TTTCAATAAGTGTAAAAGCCTTAACCTTATAGGTTTTTAATGTTTTCATAAATGAACCTCCATATTTTGATAAATCGGCAGCAACATGGCTGCATAGAGTAAGACAATCACAAGAGCCACAAAGACAAACACCAAGGGTTGTATCACATTCATGGCCTTGTGAACCCGACGAAAGAAATCTTCCCATGTTTTTTCAGCGTAGATCTCTAGCTCACTTCCGAGCTTTGATTTGACTTCACCATATTCAATCATAAGGGGCAATTCTTTTTTGAAAAAAGGATACCCCCTGACCGTTTCTGAAAAGGACTGGCCACGATCTAAAGAAAGAGCTAAGTCCCTCCCAATTTCTTGAAAAAGCTGGGATTTTTGCTCCTGCATCATGGAAAAAATCTGAGACAATTCCAATCCTTGCCCAATCAGATTGCCCCATTCTCTGGCATAATAGGCTGTCAAATAAGCTTGAATCATGCCTTTCCCGAAAGGCAGATGAGACAAGGTTCTAAAAACCTTGATCTTGCCCGACTTCCGATAATAGAGAAAGCCGAGTAAGAAGAAGGTCACCAGTCCCGCTCCTAAGGCCAAAAAGAGTTGGGGGAAGGAACTGATCAATTGTGTCCCAATATTTTGAGCATCCATTTGAGGGAGCAAATAATTACGCAGGCCTAGCATAATCAAAACTAAAAACCCAAGTAAGATAAGAGGATAAGTGCTCACCTCAATCAGCTTTTTCTTGACCTTGCGCATGTTTTCTAAATAAGCACTGATTTTCTCCAAGCTCAATGCAAGATTGCCATGGAGCTCAGCGAGAGACAGTTGCGTCGTGACCGCATCTGAAAAACCGATCCCTGCCATCATCTCTGAAAAACTCCGCCCCCGAGAGAGGTCCTCTCGCATCTGGGAGACCAACCGACTCTCCACTAGGTGAGAGCGATCCAGAAAATCGACAATCTCAGCTAGATGAAAACCACTTGAATAAAGATTCAAAAACAATTCAATGATTTGCTTTTGTTTAGCTGTAGATAATTTTTTCGGCTTGCGCCTGAGCCAGCTGGATATATCCCGATTGAGCCAAGAGATCCATTTGTTGGTTCCAGCGGCTGGCTGAGTGCTCTTGGTAGTTTTCCGTCGCAAAATCGACCACACCTCCTCCTGCAATTAATCGTTGGTAGCAAATACCCTGTAAAACAATCTTGAGCTCTTCCTCACTCACTCCAAGTTCTAAGAGCCTCTCATAAACACCTCGAACGCTTTTCGCATGAATAGTAGAGAAGACGGTGACTCCTGTCAAACTAGCTCGTACGACCGCACGAGCTGTTTCCCTATCTCGGATCTCTCCAATAATGAGAAGGTCCGGCCGATGGCGTAAGGAGAGTTTGATCAGGTTGTCATAGGTCATGCCGATCTGGTCATTCAGCTGAAGTTGAAGCATATTGTCCTGCTTGATCTCGACAGGGTCTTCAATAGACATGACTTGCTGGTCCGCAAAGCGCTCTTGCGCCAACGCATGCATGAGAGTGGTCTTTCCCGAACCAACAGGACCTGCAAAGAGATAGAGGCCACGACCAGTCAATTTCTTCTTCAAGTCCGGCAACTGATCAAACCAAAACCGCAATTCACGTTCCTCATCATGCAAGAGCCGAATGACCAAGCTTTCATAACCACGATAATCCCCCACCGTCGACAAGCGAATCGAAACCACTCCATCCTCTAATGGGTAATCACACGACCCTAGCTGGCTGCGCCTTTTTTCTCCCACATTCATCCCTGCCACGAACTTAAAGTGGCTGATAATAGCCGTCATGTCCTCAAAAGGGAAGGATTGCACAAAGCGCCTCTCATCTCCCACCCTCATAAAAACCTGGTACTCCTCCTTCCGAGGAATGAAGTAAAGATCCTGAGCTTCTTCCTTTTTTCCCATGCGGATCAATTTTTTTGCAATTTCTTGAACCATAGTTCCTCCTCTCACTTATACTATTCGAAAAAGAAGACAAAAAAAGAAGACTTTCTAGATCGCTCTAAAAAATCTTCCGCATTTCTCTTATGACAGGGTCGTCCCCTTTTTTGAATCGAGTGTATATTGACAAGAACGGTGTTTGCGACTGCCTCTTTCCTTTTCGTAGCCTGGGCGGAGCTTGCTTTTAGGGATCTTATGCTCGTCTTCTAGGAGGACAATCGAATGGAAAAACTGCACATCTTCACTGCAGTCCTCACACCACTCTTGCTCCTTGGTATCCCAAAAGATCGTCATGAGGTCACTCCGACTCTTATAACTTGGAAAGTGCTCATTTAACTCCAACCACTTCTGCTTGTAGTATTTCAAAGCCTGGTAATAGTCTTCAAACTTCCGACTACTCACGATATCTTCTTCCCAACCTTCTAAAAACCACCAGGGTTCACAGTCCCCGTACATTTCAATCACTCGATACATAAACTCTTCCATCCTTTGTATCCTCTATTATATAGAAAATCCTTTGAGAATAAAAGTTTTCTGCTCAGAGCATGATTTTTCAGGTAGTTTTCAGGTGATTTTCACAATTATTTTTCAAAAATAGACTGCCTAATTGCTATTGGTTCCTTTTTTCGAGAATCAAAAGAAGAGAGTCCCAACAAAATGGACAGACCATCCTGGGGAACTCTCTCTTCTCAAGTATTTAGAACAATTCAAGTGCAATCATGGTTGTCATGGTTGCATCGTAATAGTTGTTCAGAGGTAGATCTTGTGTAAAGATATACTTGTTCTGTTGCACCAACTTCAAATAGCCTTTTTCATGTTCAGAGGCATAGACAATCGGTGCCAAAAAGCTTGCTGCCTGATGATTGTTCAAGGCCTTCCCTTTCAAGTCATAACCTGCATACAGGTTTCGTTGACTCTTGAAAAAGTTAAGCATCTTTTTCACCAATTGTTGACTGGTTTTGTCCTTACTTTGAACAAGGTTGTATGGAAGGCGACAAGCATTATACGAGTAGGCACCATCATACTTGGATTCAATCGTCTTGGGATCCGCTACGCGCGTTCCTTGCTCATCTACCCAGATGAAATCAGGTAGTAAACCTGTTTTGGTTTGGGAACTGATCGTTTGGAGTTGCTGCAACATCTTTTCTTTGATATCCAACCACTTCGAATCTTTTGTCACTTCATAAAAGATCTGGAATTGCGCTGGCAGTGTATCAGACGTCCGCATCAAATGATAAAACTCCGAGTCCTGATTGGCCCAATTCCCCACCGTTAACACACCAGTTTCTTCATTGTAGTTGTGTGCGAGAATATCTTCTAAAATCGCTTTGGCTTGAGCCTGGTAGTCTTTGGCTTGCTTTGGCCATTGCTGAGCAGCTTTTAGAAGAGCATAGGCGATGTAGAGATCCCCATCTGTGGCGTTATGATCCTCATCCTTTGCTTTTCCATTGCTGATGGTTTGTTTCCAAGACATCAATTGGGTACCTTCTAAGCGATGATTTAGATAATAGTGATAGAGTCGGTCAAAGTCTGCTTGTTGGGCTTGTCCTTTTTCGGCAGCTGCAACAGTAATGAGCATTCCATAACTTTGCGCCTCGGATAACACTACTGTTTGATTGCTATCATTGGTGGTTCGAACATAGGATTCTTTCCCTTTTGAAACAACAAAATGCTCATTCCACTGATGATAAATTCGATTTCGCATCTCCACTTTACTTCTCGTTCTCGCTAAAAACAAGGTCAAACAGAAAATGCAAAGGATGACTAGAAACCATACATATCTCATCTTTTTCGTATTCATAATCTCTCCTATCCTGCGAATCGTTTTGTTTTAACCCATTTGGTTTCTTTCCGGTGCAATAGTTTATCCATCACAATCGAAGAGATGGCATCAATCGACACAATGATAAACAGTTGAGAATAGGTGAAATAGGCAGCCAAGGCCAACCAAATTTGCTTGGTAGTGGCTTGACCAAATTGTGAGGCAAGAGCCACATTAATCTGAAGCAGATAAAGTCCAATCATCAAGACCCAATTGAACAACATCAATTGCGCAATATAGATATTTTCTGAATCAAAGGCAAATGGAATTTGCACACCTGGCACCACTGTATGGATACACATGGCCAGAATATTGGCAAAAAAGATCAAGTCCGATAAGACGATGGCTGCGTTAAACCAGAAGAAGACACAGGAATAGTTGGTCACTTCTAACTTCACGCGCCAATTTCCCTTACCAAATAAATGCTTGAAGTTGGAAAGAACCACTTCATAATTCCCTTTGGCCCAACGTTTCCGTTGCATATAGTAACTCTTCAGAGTTTCTGGCTCTTGTTGAAAGGCTTCTGAATTATAGGCTAGCGCAATCAACTTCCCACTTTGCATAATCTTGAAGGAAATATCCGTATCCTCAGTCAAGGCACCGTTTTTCCATCCTCCAATACTCTTGACAAATTCGGTTTGAATAATGAAGTTAGTTCCTGGAATCCGTCCAATCTTAAAGAGATGCCACATGCCCACATGATGAACCCGTTGGGTAACGACAATTTCTTGGTTGATACAGCGGGTCAAGAAGTTTTGACCGGCATTCCGCGTTTTATTGCGACCAAAAGAAGCCACATGACGCTCTGGATCTTTGAGCACTTCTTTGACAAGGAAATAAAGAGCATTCTTTTCAGGCATGGCATCTGCATCATAGACGCAGATATAGTCTCCGGTCGCCATGGCCAAAGCGTCATTTAACACACCGGCTTTCCCACCTGTCCCACTGCGATTGATAATGGTCAAATCACGTCCTGCATACTCTGGCAATGCTTTAACTGCCAAACACTCTTCATAAGTGCGATCGGAACAATTATCCGCAAACAGTAGTAATTCTACACGATCATGTGGGTAGTTCAAATCAAGGATCGCTTTGGCTGTCTGTGCAATAACCACATCCTCATTATGGGCAGGTACGACGATCGTCACTTTTGGATAATAAGGAAGCGGATCCGTATTGATACGAAAATCACTGTGTTTAAACCAAAAATGAACGGCTGAAAAGAGGATTACTAAGCCCCAGGCTAAGGACAGCCAAATCGAAATCAAGGCAATAATCATCACAATTTGACTAATCATGGTCCACCGCCTTAAAGTTTTTATTGACACGGCGGTAAATCACCGTATAAGCTACAAATAATACAATAAAGCACAAGGCAAAAAATACACTAATGCCTACAGCTATATTAAAAAATATATTTGTAAGAGACATGTTTTCCTCCTAATATTCCACAATAATATCTGTTTCAAGTTGACGTTTTAAGTAACGAATCATTTCTTTATAGCGATGGTATTTGGTTCGATTGGATTGATCCACTACAAGAAATCCTGACTGAAATTGGATGCCCTGAACCCCATCTTCTCCTTGGAACACCAAACTTTCCAACTGTGGTTTTAAGACCGTCATATAATCGCTCTTCAGATCCCGCTCGCTATCAGAAGATAAGATCAAGAAATTACCATCTGATACATAATACAAGCTTTCATTTGGCTTCAGATGATGCGTTAACAAATAGTTGATTTGGTTCAAGGTCCGATTGTACTCTCTCGGTTGCAATTGGAAGAACAATTCCTCGTGCGACCAGTGAATGAGTAAGGCCTGAATCGTATCATTGGTTTGTCCGCCATAAGAAGCGATGCGGTTGCGGTAATCTGCGTAAGCTTCTGGCTCTTGATCCTTCACTTTTGCAATCTCTTTAAAGAGGTGATAGCGAATTCGGGTCAAGATTCCAATCAGGATCGGAAAACTAAAGAGCAAGAGCAAGGCTTGATGAAATGGGATATAGACGACACCCGCCACTAAAAAGACAATCCCAAGGGCAAATGACAACAGGATGGTCCATGTCAACAATAAATCCGATAAGACAATAGCAGAAAATAATCCTAAAACAAAGAACAATCCTTCCTCAATCAGAATCTCTCTTGCAAAAAACAAGCAGTAAAGTAAAAGAAGTACTTCGAAAACAATCAAAATCAGCAACCATCTACTTAACTTTTCCGTTTTTTTCATTTATTCTTTCTCTCCCTCATGAAATTCTTCGGCAGCCTCTCCCTGGCCAAAGTAATGTTTAATGGCTTGTACGATTCGCTCAGAAGCTCTTCCATCCCCATAAGGATTTCGGGCATTTGCCATTTGAAGATACAGGCTTTCGTTGGTTAAGAGCTCTGTCATCGTCGTTTTGACGACGGCAGGATCCGTTCCAACTAATTTCAAAGTCCCTGCTTTGACCCCTTCTGGGCGTTCCGTTGTATCACGCAATACCAATACCGGTTTTCCTAATGATGGTGCCTCCTCTTGCACCCCACCTGAATCCGACATGATAAAGTAACTTCTAGAAGCTAAGTTGTGGAAATCCAGCACATCTAGAGGCTCAATGAGGTGGATCCGATCATGATCTCCTAATAGATCGTTTGCCGCCTCTTGGACCGCTGGACTAAGATGCACTGGGTAAACCACTTCAATAGTCGGTTCTTGATCCACCATTTCTCTCAGAGCTCCAAAGACCGCTCGCATGGGTTGGCCTTGATTTTCTCTTCGATGCATGGTCACCAGGATGACTTTTTTAACTGGATCTAATTGATCTAACACTTCGTGATGATAGTCCTCTTGAACCGTGAGTTTCAGTGCATCAATGGCAGTATTTCCTGTCACCACAATAGAGGATTCCGGATGATTTTCTTTTAAGAGATTGGCCTTACTTTCGCCTGTCGGTGCAAAATACAGATCCGCTAAATCATCCGTCATTTGACGGTTCATCTCTTCTGGATATGGAGAATATTTATCAAAGGTTCTCAAACCAGCTTCGACGTGACCAATGCGGACTTGATTGTAAAAGGCAACCAGACTCGCCGCAAAGGTGGTTGTTGTATCTCCATGGACGAGCACCATATCCGGCTTTTCTTTTTTGATAACTGGATCTAATTGATTCAGGATTTTAGAAGTAATGTCCAATAAGGTCTGGCTTTTCCCCATAATATCCAAATCGTAATCAGGTACGATGTTAAAGGTTTCTAAGACCTGGTCCAGCATTTGACGATGCTGGGCAGTAACCACTGTGATGGTCTCAATAACCTCCTTTTGTTTTTGCAACTCCAACACCAATGGGGCCATTTTAATGGCCTCCGGTCGCGTCCCAAACACAACCATAATTTTCAATTTTTCCATAAACTTCCCCCGTCGACATACATGTAATTCGACATTTTTTTAATTTGTGTACATCTTTTTTCATTCTACCGCCAATGACTTTAAATGTCAAACCGATTTTTGGGTTTTATAAAGAAATTACTAATAGTTAGTCATTTTATTATTTTGGTGTTTAGAATACATATCCATATAATCACTAATTGTAAGTATTTACAGCACGACTTCTACCGGGCTAATATTTTTGGTAAAAAAATAATTCAATAATTATACAATTATTTTTCAAATAATAAATTTTTATAATTTTTTCAAAAAAAGCCGGAACATGTAGTTCCGACTAATTTTCTTATTCTTCTACGACTTCAGCTGTTTGAACTTCATCGACTGTTCCATCTGTTACTGGCACTTCTTCGATGATTTCAACTTCATTAATCGCTTGTGGTTCCAAGTTACGGTAACGAGCCATCCCTGTACCTGCAGGAATAATCTTACCAATGATAACATTTTCCTTCAGTCCAAGGAGATGGTCTTTCTTACCACGGATCGCTGCGTCAGTAAGAACACGAGTGGTTTCTTGGAAGGAAGCAGCTGACAAGAAACTGTTGGTTTCAAGAGAGGCTTTGGTGATTCCCATAAGGACTGGACGAGCAGTCGCAGGAACTCCACCAGAGATAAGGACATCCTTATTAGCATCTGTAAAGTCTGTAATGTCCATAAGCGTACCCATGAGAAGGTCTGTATCTCCTGGATCCATGACACGTACTTTACGGATCATTTGACGAACCATTACCTCGATGTGTTTGTCGCCGATTTCTACCCCTTGGCTACGGTATACTTTTTGTACTTCTGCAAGAAGGTAAGTTTCAACCGACAAGACATCACGAACGGCAAGGAGACGTTTTGGTTGGATAGACCCTTCTGTCAGAGCCGCACCACGAGAGACTTGATCTCCTACTTCGACTTTCATGCGGGCAGTGTAAGGGACAACGTATTCACCTTCACCAGTTGCTCCGCTAACAAAGACTTTCTTGGTCCGTGTAGAAGCATCTTCTTCGATCGCTGTGACTTCCCCTTTGACCTCAGTGATGACCGCTTCCCCTTTTGGATTGCGGGCTTCAAAGATTTCTTGGACACGAGGAAGACCTTGAGTGATATCGGTATTTGAGGCAACCCCACCCGTGTGGAAGGTACGCATGGTCAACTGTGTACCAGGTTCCCCGATAGATTGGGCAGCGATGGTTCCGACTGCTTCACCCACTTCAACCGCATCACCAGTCGCCAAGTTGATACCATAACAGTGACGGCAGACACCATGGCGGGTGTTACATGTAAAGACAGAGCGGATAGTGACTTCTTCCACACCAGCATTAACAATTTCACGTGCTAGGTCTTCTGAAATCAAGGTATCTGGACCAACGATGACTTCACCTGTTTCAGGATGTTTAACAGATTTCTTGGTATAACGACCTGTCAAGCGTTCTTCGAGTGGCTCGATCATTTCCTTACCATCAGTAATGGCACGGATCACAAGTCCACGGTCTGTTCCACAGTCATCTTCACGGATAATGACGTCTTGGGCCACGTCAACCAAACGACGAGTCAAGTAACCTGAGTCGGCTGTCTTAAGGGCCGTATCGGTCATCCCTTTACGGGCACCGTGAGTTGAGAAGAACATTTCGAGTACTGACAAACCTTCGCGGAAGTTTGAAAGGATTGGCAATTCCATGATCCGTCCGTTTGGAGCGGCCATCAAACCACGCATACCGGCAAGCTGCGAGAAGTTTGAGATGTTACCACGGGCTCCAGAGTCCATCATCATAACGATTGGGTTCTTCGGATCTTGGTTATCCACCAAGCGTTTTTCCAACTTCTCACGGGCTGCACGCCATTCAGCTGTAACGGCATTGTAGCGTTCATCATCTGTGATCAAACCACGACGGAATTGTTTGGTGATTTGTTCCACACGTTTGTGAGATTCTTCAATGATTTCTGCCTTGTCTTCAACGACCGGAATATCGGCAATCCCCACTGTCAAACCAGCAAGGGTTGAATGATGGTAACCTAAGTCTTTCAAACGGTCCAAGAAAGCAGACGTTTCAGTTGTACGGAAACGTTTGAAGATTTCTGCGATGATATTTCCAAGATTTTTCTTCTTGAATGGAACGTTTAATTCCAATTTCTCAATCGCTGATTTGACATCTTGACCAGGCTCCAAGAAATACTTAGCTGGAACACCTTCTGTCAAGTTGGCATTATTAGGCTCTTGAAGGTATGGAAGCTCTGCAGGCATGATATCGTTAAAGAGAATCTTACCAACAGTTGTCAAGAGAATCTTGTGTTGTTGTGCTTCTGTCCAAGGTTTGTTCAAGCTATCCGTCGCAATTCCGACACGTGTATGCAAGTGAACATAGCCATTGCGAAGGGCCATCACGGCTTCATCACGGTCTTTAAAGACCATTCCTTCACCTTCACGACCAGCTTCTTCCATCGTGAGGTAGTAGTTCCCCAATACCATATCCTGAGATGGCGTAACAACTGGTTTACCGTCTTTTGGATTCAAGATGTGCTCAGCAGCCAACATCAAGATACGAGCTTCTGCTTGAGCTTCTTCTGAAAGCGGTACGTGGATGGCCATTTGGTCTCCATCGAAGTCGGCATTGTAGGCTTCACAGACAAGGGGGTGCAAGCGGAGGGCTTTCCCGTCAATCAAGACAGGTTCAAAGGCTTGGATCCCCAAACGGTGAAGGGTCGGTGCGCGGTTCAAGAGAACTGGGTGTTCTTTGATCACTTCTTCCAAGATATCCCAGATACGTTCATCTCCGCGTTCGACCAAGCGTTTTGCAGCTTTAACATTTTGTACGATATCGCGTGCAACGATTTCACGCATGACAAATGGTTTGAAGAGCTCGATGGCCATTTCACGTGGCACACCACATTGGTACATTTTCAGAGTTGGACCAACGGCGATAACGGAACGTCCTGAGAAGTCCACCCGTTTACCGAGCAAGTTTTGACGGAAGCGTCCTTGTTTCCCTTTGAGCATGTGGCTCAATGATTTCAGTGGACGGCTACCTGGTCCTGTGATTGGACGACCACGACGACCGTTGTCGATCAAAGCGTCAACCGCTTCTTGGAGCATCCGTTTTTCGTTTTGCACGATGATACCAGGGGCATTCAATTCTAACAAACGAGCCAAACGGTTGTTCCGGTTAATTACCCGGCGATAAAGGTCATTCAAGTCAGAGGCAGCAAAACGGCCACCATCCAATTGGACCATCGGACGAAGATCTGGTGGAATAACGGGAAGGATGTTGAGGACCATCCATTCTGGCTTGTTGCCAGATTTGTAGAAGGCGTCCAAGACATCCAAACGACGCACAGCCTTCACACGTTTTTGACCAGTTGCAGTCTTCAATTCTTCTTTCAAGAGAGCAATTTCAGCTTCCAAATCCACTTGTTTCAAGAGGTCTTGGATGGCTTCTGCCCCCATCTTAGCTACAAAGGAACCTGGTCCGTATTCACGCAAGCGTTCACGGTATTCACGTTCCGTCATGATGGATTTGTGCTCAAGTGGAGTATCTTTTGGATCGATCACCACATAAGCTGCGAAGTAGATGACTTCTTCAAGGGCACGAGGACTCATATCCAAGGTCAATCCCATACGAGAAGGGATTCCTTTGAAGTACCAGATGTGTGATACAGGTGCTTTCAACTCGATATGCCCCATGCGTTCACGACGAACTTTCGCACGTGTTACTTCAACCCCACAGCGGTCACAAACGATCCCTTTGTAACGGATTCGTTTGTATTTCCCACACGCACATTCCCAGTCTTTTGTAGGTCCAAAGATGACTTCATCAAAGAGACCTTCGCGTTCTGGTTTCAATGTACGGTAGTTGATTGTTTCAGGTTTCTTGACCTCTCCATAAGACCATGAACGGACCTTGCTTGGAGAAGCTAGGGTGATTTGCATACTTTTAAAACGATTTACATCAACCACTATTTCTTACCTTTCCTTGTTTTCATACTTGTTTTATTTGGATACAGCTTAGGTGGAGGAAGAAAGGAAACTTTCTGCCACCTCCTTGTGTCTGTATCTTGTTATCGAATCATCCTGCTAGAAGCATTGGTTGCTCACAGGACAATCATTTTTACTGATTATTTTTCTGATTCTTCGGCATCAAAGGCTGCTTTTGCTTCCTTTGCTACTTTTTCACGTGCTTTTTCAAGGTCATCCACATGAATCACATCATCGTCTTCGCCTTCATCAAGGTCACGAAGTTCCACTTCTTGATCATCTTCATCCAAGACACGCATGTCAAGACCAAGTGATTGCAATTCTTTGACAAGAACGCGGAAGGATTCTGGTACACCTGGTTTTGGAATTGGTTTACCTTTGGTAATCGCTTCATAGGCTTTCAGACGTCCGTTGACATCATCTGACTTGTAAGTCAAGATTTCTTGAAGGACATTTGATGCACCATAAGCCTCAAGGGCCCACACTTCCATTTCCCCGAAACGTTGTCCACCAAACTGAGCTTTCCCTCCGAGTGGTTGTTGGGTAACCATTGAGTATGGTCCGACTGAACGGGCATGGAGTTTATCATCAACCATGTGGTGAAGCTTGATCATGTACATGACACCGACAGAGACACGGTTGTCAAACGGTTCACCAGTACGTCCATCGTAAAGAATGGTCTTGGCATCGCTATCCATACCAGCTTCTTTCACAGTATCCCAGAGGTCTTCTGAGCTTGCTCCATCAAAGACTGGTGTTGCAATGTGAATACCCAAGTTACGAGCTGCCATACCAAGGTGAAGTTCCATAACCTGACCGATATTCATACGTGATGGCACCCCAAGAGGGTTCAACATGATATCAACTGGTGTACCGTCTGGAAGGTAAGGCATATCTTCAACTGGAACAATACGAGACACAACCCCTTTGTTTCCGTGACGACCGGCCATCTTATCTCCGACGCGGATCTTACGTTTTTGTGCAATGTAAACACGAACCAACATGTTGACACCCGATTGTAATTCATCACCGTTTGCACGGGTAAAGATCTTAACATCGCGAACGACTCCATCTCCACCGTGAGGTACACGGAGTGATGTATCACGCACTTCACGAGATTTATCCCCAAAGATAGCGTGAAGGAGACGTTCTTCAGCAGAAAGGTCTTTTTCACCTTTCGGTGTTACCTTACCGACAAGGATATCGCCTTCTTTAACCTCAGCACCAATACGGATAATACCTGTTTCATCCAAGTCACGAAGAGCATCTTCACCGACGTTCGGAATTTCACGGGTAATTTCTTCAGGGCCTAACTTGGTATCGCGTGTTTCTGATTCGAATTCTTCCAAGTGAACAGATGTGTAGACATCTTCTTTCACCAAGCGTTCGCTCATGATAACAGCATCCTCGAAGTTATACCCTTCCCAAGTCATGTAAGCGACGATTGGGTTTTGACCAAGGGCCATTTCCCCTTTTTCCATCGATGGACCGTCAGCGATAAAGTCACCTTTTTCAACGGTTTCACCAACTTTAACCAGAGTACGTTGGTTGTAGGCGGTACCTGAGTTTGAACGACGGAATTTTTGGATATGGTAAACATCAAGAGATCCATCTTCCCGACGAACTTCTACCTTGTCCGCATCTGCATAGGTAACTTTACCATCATGTTGAGCAATGACTGCAGCTCCTGAATCATGGGCTGCTTGATATTCCATACCAGTACCCACATAAGGGGCTTTTGGATCAATCAATGGAACAGCCTGACGTTGCATGTTGGCACCCATGAGGGCACGGTTGGAGTCATCGTTTTCCAAGAAAGGAATACATGCTGTCGCAACGGCAACTACTTGTTTTGGAGATACGTCCATGTAGTCGACTTGATCAGATGGGAACTCTTGGTTGTTACCACGATGACGTCCCATAACGATCGGCTCAGCAAAGCCACCTTTTTCGTTCAACTTAGAGTTGGCCTGAGCGACGATGTACTCATCTTCTTCATCGGCTGTCAACCAAACGATTTCGTTGGTCACCACACCTTTTTCACGGTCCACTTTACGGTATGGCGTTTGGATGAAACCATATTTGTTCAAGTGTCCATAAGATGACAAGTTGTTGATCAAACCGATGTTTGGTCCTTCAGGTGTTTCAATTGGACACATACGACCATAGTGGGTATAGTGCACGTCACGCACTTCATATCCGGCACGGTCACGTGTCAAACCACCAGGCCCTAAGGCAGACAAACGACGTTTGTGAGACAACTCAGAAAGCGGGTTGTGTTGGTCCATGAACTGTGACAATTGGGAAGAACCAAAGAATTCTTTAATTGCTGCAGTTACTGGGCGGATGTTGATGATTTGTTGTGGTGTCAAGACATCGTTATCTTGTACAGACATCCGTTCGCGAACGTTTCGTTCCATCCGTGAAAGTCCAAGACGCACTTGGTTGGCAAGCAATTCACCAACGGCACGAATCCGACGGTTTCCAAGGTGGTCGATATCATCCACGCGGCCAATACCTTCTGCAAGGTTCAAGAAATAGCTCATTTCTGCCAAGATGTCAGCTGGAGTCACAATCCGTACTTTGTCAGATGGGTTAGCATTTCCGATGATGGTGACAACACGGTCTGGATCTGTCGGAGCGACAACTTTGAATTTTTGCAATTCTACTGGCTCTGTCAAAACAGCAGCATCATTTGGAATGTAGGTGATTTTGTTCAAACCGTTATCCAATTGTTCTGAGATGCTGTCGATCACATCGCGCGTCATGACAGTACCAGCTTCTACAAGGATTTCCCCTGTTTCAGCATCTACCAATGGTTCTGCGATTGTTTGGTTCAACAAGCGATTCTTGATATTGAGTTTCTTGTTGATCTTGTAGCGACCAACTGGTGCCAAGTCATAACGACGTGGATCAAAGAAACGAGCTACCAACAAGCTACGTGAGCTTTCCGCTGTTTTTGGTTCACCTGGACGAAGACGCTCGTAGATTTCTTTGAGGGCTTCATCTGTCCGTGAATCCATTGGATTTTTGTGGATATCTTTTTCAATGGTATTGCGAACCAATTCGCTGTCCCCAAAGATATCGATGATTTCATCATCTCCAGAGAATCCAAGAGCACGCACAAGAGTTGTAAATGGAATCTTACGTGTGCGGTCGATACGTGTGTAAGCAATGTCTTTTGAGTCAGTTTCAAGCTCTAACCAAGCCCCACGGTTAGGGATAACAGTTGATCCATAACCAACCTTACCATTCTTGTCCACCTTATCATTGAAGTAGACACCTGGTGAGCGGACCAACTGAGATACGATAATCCGTTCTCCACCATTGATGATGAAAGTTCCCATTTCAGTCATGATTGGGAAATCACCAAAGAAAACTTCTTGGGTCTTGATTTCACCTGTTTCTTTGTTGACCAAACGGAAGGTCACAAAGATTGGTGCTGAGTAGCTGGCATCGTGGATGCGCGCTTCTTCAAGCGAATACTTAGGTTCGCGGATTTCATAACCCACAAATTCCAATTCCATTGTATCCGTGAAGTTTGAGATGGGAAGCACATCTTCAAATACTTCCTTCAAGCCATGATCCAAGAAATCTTTGAATGAGTCTGTCTGGATTTCAATCAAGTTTGGTAAATCAAGAACCTCTTTGATTCTTGAAAAACTACGACGGGTCCGATGTTTCCCGTATTGAACGTCATGTCCTGCCAAAGTTTTTAGCTCCTTTTTCCATACTAGGATAGCTTGGTAAAATGACTTTCACCACCTATCCGGTTTTAACTACAATTGTGTGATTTGCATCACGTGAAGAGCTGTCTCTTCACCTCATTCGCCGCTTTTTGTAATTTTTAGAAAAATTAAATTTGTGTAACAAACTAGGATTTTTCTGAAAAATAGGCACAAAAAGAGCAGCTAAATCGACTTATTCAAGTAAGATTTAACTGCTGTAAGCTCTTATTTGGACAATATTTCAAATAAAGCACACGACAAATTAGTTATCACTATTATACCGTTTTTTGCTCCAAAAATCAAGGCTTTCTCTAGGTTTTTTACTGGATCAGACTAGCGTCGATTGCCACGATTTGAGCTGTTCCGATTTGAACTATTGCTGGATGAACTATTGGTTGTCGAATTGTTCTTATTATTCGACTGATTTCCACTGCTATTACCGAGAATGGCCGCCCAAGCACTTTGATAATCGCTATCCGATCCCCCGATGGCAAAGTGGTATTGAGTAGTTGGCGCTCCGTTTTTGGCCCAAAGACTCGTCACCGTTTGACCGCTCACATCGATATCCCGGCCATTGACATTGACGCGACCCGGTCTTTCACCCGTCGATTTGAGCACTTCAGAACGGATCACACTCTTATCGAGAGTGAATTTATCCTGAATTCCGAAGAGACTTGGATCTGCTTGGTAGATCGCATTCGCCAACTGCGCCATGTATTGGGCATTGTTGTTGTATCCAGTCAAGGTCTGCATGGAAGCATTGTTGTCATGGCCAATCCAACCTCCTAAAGAAACATTAGGGGTGGACAACATGAGCCACATATCTCCATTTGAGTTAGTGGTACCGGTTTTTCCAATCCAGTCTGCACCTGCCAGCGTTGGGTTGACTTGGCTAATCCGTGACTTAAAGGTCGTTGTTGCACCAGACGTAATAACCCCGCGCAAGAGATCCTGCATAATCGTTGCCGTTGCTGGAGAGTAAACACGAACAGGATCTGCCTCGTGCTTGTAAACTACATCTCCATCTCGATCAATGATTTGCTCTACCATGTAGCGTTTGAGGTAGTTCCCATTGTTAGCAATGGTTTGGAAACCATTGGTATGTTGGGCAACAGTGACCTCAATTCCTCCCCCCATCGGCAGGCTTTCAATGCCATATTCAGGGATATCATAGCCCATTTTCTTCATGTAGGATGGGACATCCACACCCTTTTCACGAAGGGTCCGGTAAGTCCAGTAAGCTGGAATATTCCATGAGGTATTGAGGGCCTCACGGAGATCCATCATCGCTGTTCCTCGGCTATCCACGTGCATGATCGGCTCACCACTTGAGAAATTAGTCGGATAGTTAGAAAGGATGCTATTGCTTCCCATCAAGCCTTGGTCGATGCCAATCCCATAGGCCAACAGCGGCTTGATAGTAGACCCTGGGGAACGCTCTGTATCAAAGGCATGGTTGTTTTGGTTGCCGTCAAAATTCCGTCCACCGATAAATCCTAAAACGGCACCCGTTCGGTTGTCCATAAGGACATTCCCAACTTCTACAAGACCCGTCCCATCATCCAAGACGCTTCCAAAATTCGCTACCGCAGCCTGCATCGCATTGTGAACCGGTTTGTTAATCGTGGTTTGAATGGTGTAGCCACCTTCGCGCAACTCGCTCTCAGCTAATTCTTGGTAAGCCTTGACGGTTTCATTATTTTTCAAGTCTTGCTTGGTGACATTGTCTCGCTTGATCAAGTAATCATACATAGCCTCTTTTGCTTCTTCCATGGCTTGGAAGTAGAGGTAGTCATGCGGTGTTTTCTCGATGCCATCTGGAGCCATGAAGTCTTTGGTCAAGTCGTACTGAGCATAGGTCTCGTAGTCTTTTTTCGACAAGGCTCCCGTCCGGTACATATTGAACAAAACGTCTTTGGCACGCGCCAAACCTAACTCGAGGTTTTCCTTGCTCTTTAGGCTACCGTCTGCAGCATAAGGAGAGTAGACAATCGGACTTTGTGGCAAGCCAGCGATAAAGGCCGCTTGTGGAACGGTCAAGTCTTTGGCAGAGACGCCAAAGATTCCTTGAGCTGCAGCTTCCACACCCGCAATATTTTGTCCCCGATTGTTTCGTCCAAAAGGCGAAACATTTAAGTAGGTGGTTAGGATTTCATTTTTATCCATTCCCCGCTCTAAAGCCAAGGCATCGACAATCTCTGTCGCCTTACGAGTAAAGGTTGGAGCGTCTCCCACGACTTGCTGTTTGATCAACTGCTGGGTCAGGGTTGATCCCCCACTTGAGGAACCCACGCCGGCTACAGATCCAAGTGTTGCCCGAAGAACGGCTTTAGGTACAACCCCCTTGTGGCTTTCAAAATTCTCATCCTCAGTAGCGATCACAGCCTTCTTGACATTATCCGAAATGGCGTCTCCTGCTACTGGCGTACGGATCAAATCACTGTCCACTTCTGCAATCAAGCTCTTATCGGAATAAGTCAGTTTTGAAACACTGCTGACGTTTCGGACCTGCTGGACCAATTCTTCTGTCTTTGGAACCTTGACGTTACTAAAGAGGCTCGCCGCATAACCAATCCCGATCCCTGCGCCAAATAAAAAGAGGCACACGAACAGGGCGATCATGACATCCCACAAGAGTTTGAGGGTTCGTAAAAAGGTCGCAAAAATATCACCGACAGACCAGCTACTTTCCTCATTTTTTTCCTTATTCGGAGTTTCTGTATACATATTTGCAAAGAATTTTTGAATCTTCGTCCAAAATTCTTGCAGCTTCTCTTTTAATTGATTCACTGATTCTTTCTCCTTGTTCCCTATATTATAGCAGATTAGGCCCTTTGTTTTCAATCACAAGAGCGTAGAAATCGTCACTCAATCTTCTTGAGTAAGGTCAAGAAAATGATGGAAACCATTGCCATTTCCGTGGTTTATGGTAGAATAGAGAAATGAATAAACTTATAAAGGAGAAAAGACACATGCACATTTTTGATGAGCTAAAAGAGCGTGGTTTGGTATTTCAAACGACGGATGAAGAAGCCTTGCGCAAAGCACTGGAAGAAGGTCAGGTTTCTTATTATACTGGTTATGATCCAACTGCTGACAGCCTTCACCTTGGTCACTTGGTTGCCATCTTGACGAGCCGTCGTCTTCAACTAGCCGGCCACAAACCTTATGCGCTCGTTGGCGGTGCGACTGGTCTCATTGGAGATCCGTCCTTCAAAGATGCTGAACGTAGTCTCCAAACAAAAGAAACTGTACAAGAATGGGTTCGCTCCATTCAAGGGCAATTGTCTCGTTTCCTCGATTTTGAAAATGGTGACAATAAAGCCGAAATGGTCAACAACTACGATTGGTTTGGAAGCATTAGCTTTATTGACTTCCTTCGTGATGTCGGAAAATACTTTACAGTCAATGCTATGATGAGTAAAGAATCTGTTAAAAAACGGATTGAAACAGGGATTTCTTACACAGAGTTTGCCTACCAAATCATGCAAGGCTATGACTTCTACGTCCTCAACCAAGAACACAATGTAACCCTTCAAATCGGTGGATCTGACCAATGGGGAAACATGACAGCTGGTACTGAGTTGATGCGTCGTAAAGCAGATAAAACTGGTCATGTTATGACCGTGCCTTTGATCACAGATGCAACTGGTAAGAAATTCGGTAAATCAGAAGGCAATGCGGTCTGGCTCAATGCAGACAAAACATCTCCATACGAAATGTACCAATTCTGGATGAATGTGATGGATGCGGATGCTGTGCGCTTCTTGAAGATCTTCACTTTCTTGTCACTTGATGAGATTGAAGAGATCCGCAAACAGTTTGAGGCCGCTCCTCATGAACGCTTGGCTCAAAAGATCTTGGCGCGTGAAGTGGTTACCCTTGTCCACGGCGAAGAAGCCTACAAGGAAGCCCTCAACATCACCGAACAACTCTTTGCAGGAAACATCAAAAACCTTTCTGTCAAAGAACTCAAACAAGGCCTTCGTGGTGTGCCAAACTACCAGGTCCAAGCAGAAGACAACCTCAACATTGTTGAACTCTTGGTCACAGCTGGTGTGGTCAATTCTAAACGCCAAGCCCGCGAAGATGTTCAAAATGGTGCTATCTACGTTAACGGCGAACGCATCCAAGACCTTGACTATGTCTTGAGCGATAGCGATAAATTAGAAAATGAATTGACCGTTATCCGTCGCGGTAAGAAAAAATACTTTGTTTTGACTTATTAAGAAAGTAAAACCACGAAGTTTGGTATGAACTTCGTGGTTTTCTTATACACTTTTTTCTGGGACTATTTCCCTTTTCTGCGATGCAACAAAGCTTGGTTGATTCGTTGAGTTTTTTTATGGAGTTGCCAAATCTGGTAAAGCCAGATCAGACCGTAAATGGCTAGAAAGATCAACCAAGGAATAGGACTCCGTAAGGCTGCCCCCCAGCCAAAAAATAAGTAGGTCAATGCTAAGATGGTAGCTGTCACAACTAAATGCAAGGCTACACGCAAACTATAGGTCAAAAACTCTTCTTCCTCAAGAATGAACGTCAAGACCCCCATTGTCCCACTCATCAAAAAGATCGCTAGGATGTTGCGGACATTTACAGCGGGATAGACGATGTTGGGATAGACATGGGATAATAACACCAAACACAAATAAAAGAAGGATCCTGTCCTCATACCAGATACAAAATAAGCTATAACTCGTTTCATCACTTTCTCCTATACCCCTAAATAATCCATCAAGGATTTGACATATTTCCGACTGACACTTGATTTTACTCCACGTGTCAGTTTAGCCATCATATTGCCTGAAAAACTATCCGATAGCGATTCCAAATGGTCGATATTCATCACCGCGTGGCGGGATATCTGTAAAAAATTACGACGATTAATCCGATGTTGAAAATTTGTCAAAGTATCTCTTACGGTAAACGTTTTGTCTGTCGTATAAATGGTTAGCTGATTCTTATCAATCTCGGCTAAAATAATGTCATCAATTTTCACCATGATCAAATGATCATCTGTTTTGATAGGAATCACTACTTGATTCACTGTCGAAAACTGTTCGAGATAGTCCATCACCTCTCGTGCTTGATCGGATAATTGCTTAGCTTGAATGACTACACGGGGGTTGTTTTCTGGGATATCCTGTTTTTCCTCAAAACGAATCTTCATTCCTACTCCAATTCTCACTTACTTTCTTTTATTCGATCTTTTTGCTAAGGAAACCCAAATCCCCAAAGCTAGAAGAATACCACCTAACACTATAAGGTATGTTTGTTCCTTTGTCAATAAGGCTTGCCATTTGAGCTGAACGCCCATTTTTTCTTGAAATTCTCGAAGAAGATCATCTCGCCCCTTAAAGGCTTCGCTCACTGCTTCTTTCATGAGTACTTGCCGATAAAGTGCAGCAATATAAGTTGCTGGAGTACATTTCATTAGTAGTTGTGCAAAATCAGGTAGAACACCTAAAGGTACATAAGTCCCTACCAAAAAACCAGAAGCTGTACCCACTATGGTCGAAAACTTCCCAAGACTGTCTACGGAATGGAAAAAATAAACAAAAATGGCATTCACTAAACTAGAAAGCAGGCTACTAAGCAGCATGATGAGGAGCACTTCAGGTAATAAAGACAGTGCTGGAACTTCTCTAAAATAGCCACACATCAGCACATACATAAGGACTTGCATGAAAAAAGAGATGATGATTGCACTTGCTAAATATGAAGATGGTAACCGCCACTTCCCTTGATCCGATAAATAAAGATCCTGATCTACTTGATGTTCACGGTCCTTTACCGACTGAGTCAGGGCAGCCAGACTTGTCGTAATCCCTGTCACAGCCAGCGTCCCACTCATTAACCAATTATTTAACACAGGACCTCTATTGGGGAGCTGAGCCCAAGCATCTGTTAGATTTTTTTGAAGAAAAATAATATAGAGAACAAAGGAAATCAAGGCTCCCAACAGGGAGAAGAAAACTCCTGAACGATTTCTGAAGTACAATAAAAAATTTCGCTTTAGTAAGGCTAGCATTAGCGGACCTCCCTTCCTGTAAGTGCAATAAAGGCATCATCCATGGTCCCTGGACGAAACTCAAAATGGGCTATTCTATCTCTAACTTGCGCCAGGTAATCAATGGCTTCCCTTTCACTCTTGGGTTGAAAAATATACTCCAATTGACTTTGTTGCTCTACTGACATTCCCAAAGATTTGAGACTTTCTATCTGCTGTCTCTCCTTGAAACGAATCTTCAAGATGTTTTTTGCATATTGACTCTTAATATCTAGCGCCGATCCTTGAGCAATCACTTCCCCATGGTCCACAATATAAATTTGATCAGCTTCATCTGCTTCGTCAAGATAATGCGTGGTCAATACAACAGTCATTCCCTCTTCTCTCTGCAATTGATAGAGCAAATCCCAGATAGACTTCCGAGTTTGGATATCCAAACCTGTCGTTGGTTCGTCTAAGAACAGAATATCTGGTTGTGAGAGCAGGGCACGCGCAATGTCAACCCGACGCTTTTGGCCACCTGAAAGCGTTCCGTATTTCTGCTTTTGGAAAGCTGATAGGCCTAGCCGATCAATAAGATCAGACACACGATTTGATTTTAGGTCTTTGTACTGTCTCGCACGAATGGTCAGATTTTCTCTAACCGTTAGCATCTCATCTAAAACACTGGTTTGGAAGACCACACCAATTTTAGTACCTGGTTTATAGATGATTTCACCTTGCGTTGGTTGTTTCAAACCAATCAACATGGAAATCGTCGTTGATTTCCCCGCCCCATTTGGTCCTAGAATCGCATTAAAGGTTCCCTTTTCAAACTGTAAGTGAATATTGTTTACGGCTAAATGATTTCCATATCGTTTACTGATGTTTTTAGCTTGTAATATCATGTTCTCTCTCCTTTTGATAGAACCAGTCTAACAAAAAAGCCGCTTAAAAAATGGCTTTTGGGGATAAGTGGTCAAAATGAAGAGATGAGTGGCGAGATAGAAGAGATTAAAATGAGGAAAAAATTTATTGCAGCCATTCTTTTCCCCATTGATTCAAGTCCTTTAAAATCGGCATCAATGAATTGCCTTTTTCTATCAGCTCATATTCTGTTTGGTACTCTATTAGAGCATCGGTTGCTATCTAGAGGCTCTTTTGTTACACTACTAATATGAATACACCGATTAAACCAAAATTACAACGATTTCAAACAGCCACTGCTTTTGCCTGTCCCATCTGTCAACTGGACCTAGAACTTGTGGAGACCAGTTTTAAATGTCCCAAGGGCCATTCTTTTGATTTAGCGAAATTTGGCTATGTCAACCTGGCTCCCCAGATCAAACAATCAAAGGACTATGACAAAGAAAATTTCCAGAATCGCCAGCTAATCCTAGAAGCAGGTTTTTATGAGCCGATTCTAACAGCGATCGGACAAAATATTCCGACCAGTGATGCCAGAATTCTAGATATCGGTTGCGGAGAAGGTTATTACTCCCGAAAACTACAAGAAGCCTATCCCGAAGCTACTTTCTATGCCTTTGATCTTTCCAAGGAATCTGTGCAACTAGCTGCCAAGAGTGACACTAGCTGGAAGGTCAATTGGTTTGTCGGAGACTTGGCTCATTTACCCATTCAATCCAAGAGTATGGAGGTCATTTTGGACATCTTCTCCCCGGCTAATTATGCTGAATTTGAGCGTGTCTTAAAGGATGAAGGGGTGATCATTAAGGTTGTCCCAACCTCTTCTCATCTGAAAGAAATTCGTCAGTTGGCCCAAGATCAATTGACCAAGCAATCCTACTCCAACCAGGAGATTTTGGAGCACTTTGAAGACCACTGCCAGATCCTCTCATCCGAAACGGTCAGCCTCACCAAGAGTTTAACTCCTGAAGAACGCCAGGCGCTCCTCGCCATGACCCCCCTTCTATTTCACGTTGACCAAGAAAAAATCGACTGGAATCAACTCACAGAAATCACCGTTGAAGCGGAGCTGCTAGTTGGGAAAATCAAGATACAAAGGACTTAAAGTAAAAAGGCTGAGACGATTTGTCTCAGCCTTTTTACTCATCTTCTGCATGCTCTGTCATGACTTGTAAGCGATAGGTTTTAGGCGATTTTCCACAGAGTTTACGGAAAACCTTATAGAAATAGCCCACATTGCTGTAACCGACTTTATAGCAGATATCTTCAATGCTGTCATTGGTAGATAAGAGGAGCTGCTGGGCAGCCTTAATCCGCTGTTTGTTGAGGAGTTCTGCGAACGTTGCATTGGTTTCTCGTTTAATCAATTGGCCTAAATAGACTGGATTGATAAAGAGAGCCTGACTAATGTCCTTGAGTGACAGCTCTTTTTGGTAATCACGGCTAATCACTTGGAGGACACTCGCTACATTTTCGTTCATTCGATAGTGGGATAAGAAACGGGATAACTCTTCCTGGATGAAGCTAATCATCTCACTAAAGGTAGCAGCATCATGGACTTTCTTGACCACATCGGCCAAATCATCTCCTTGCAGGTATTCAAACAAATGAAAGACATCCATCAAAAATTGGATAAAGAGTTGCTTGGTCAGCGAAACCTTAGGTGTCTTCTCAAGGATCATTTTTTCCAACCAGTCCAGTTCTTCTAAGATCTGTTGGATATTTCCTTGCATGATCACCCGGTAGGCCGGCTCGTAGTAGTTAAAGACTTCCTCATCTTGATTGAGAGGGGTCGCTCCATAAAAGAGACTCCGCTCCACTAGGTCCTTAAATTGATGAAAGTGCTCCTTATAAGGTGGCTCGAAGGCCTTCTCAATCATGGCTTCTTCTTCTTGATCTGAGATAAAGAGTTGAAGATTTTGCCCGAGAACTTGGTAAGACGAGCTGATAAAGCCTTTTTTCTCCTTAGCAACCCCAATCCACAGTGAATTTCGTCCTGCGATATACCGACAAAACTCTTCCTCAGAGATATCATCGTGAATCAAGCGGTTGGCCAACTCTTGGCTTGGTTGCTGGATTTGGTGCTGAATTTTTTCTAGGATATTGCCCATCTCCACCTTATTGACAGGTTTGAGCAGGTAGTCTGCCACGCGCAAATTGAGAGCTGTCTTGACATATTCAAAATCCTGATAGCCTGACATAATGATAAAAGCAGCATCTGGCATCAAATCCTTCATCTCTGCAATCATCTGAAGTCCGGTCTTTCCAGGCATATTGACATCCGTGATCACCACATCCACCGGATGCTCTCGCACATAATCAAGGGCCTGGTCTGCATCTTCTGCAGTTGCGACCACTTCCATATTCCAGTGGTCAAAGGGGATTAATTTTTTTAACCCTTCTGTAATCATATACTCATCGTCTACTAATAAGACTTTGTACATTCTGTCTCCTTTATTCATCTTGAATGGTTATCGTATAGGTCACTCCATGGTGAGGTTGGGAGAAGACTTGGATATGGTAGCGATCTCCAAAATAGAGTAGCATGCGTTCATGGACATTGACAATTCCGATAGACTGCCGACCACTCTTTTCTTCGATTTCTGAGCGTGGATTGCGATTGGCCAGTATCTCTTGAATTTTTTCTAGCTGTTCTTCTTCCATCCCACGCCCATTATCAGTAACTAGGATCATGACTTGCCCTTCTCCTTGCAAGACTTTGACACTAATCACATTGTCCTTGCGTTTATGATCCACTCCATGCGCAAAATAGTTCTCGACCAAAGGCTGGATGGTGAATTTGGGAATCTTCATCTTTTCCAAACCTGGATCGATCTTAAAGCCATAGGCAATCGATTTTGGATAACGCACCATACAGAGGTAGCTGTATTTGCGACAAAATTCGAGCTCATTTTCAACTGTCGTCACTCGCTCGTCTGAGATATTATTGCGCAAGAGACTACTAAACTCATAGATAATATCACCCAATTCATCCTGCTCTTGCATGACGGCATACATCCGGATAAATTCCAGTGTATTGTACATGAAGTGGGGATTGATCTGGGCTTGTAGGGCCCGCATATTGGCATCTTTTTGGCTGAGCTGCAGCTGGTAGATATCCCGAATATTCTTATCCATATTGTCTAACATGGTATTGATCATATTACCAATAACCAGCAGTTCTTGGTCCTTGGTCGAGGTATCAATCCGTCGTTCACTATCGCCTTGACTGATCTGATTCATGGTATCGACCAAATCGAGGACTTGACGCCGGTAATTTTTGAAAATCTGCCGTAATAACAAGTAAAGGATCAAGAAAATTAGGAAAGCAATGGAGAGGAAAGTGGTCAGGTTAGCTAGACCCTTTTTGACCAGATAACTTTCAGAAACAGCTACATCCACCTTGTAGCCATAGATCGTGCTACGGGTTTGCCATTTAACATCTTTTGATTGCCCCTTATCCCCTTCATGGTACATCTCTTTCCCAAAGGGAGTGAAAATCCGCACAGCGATCGGAAGATCGCCTCTGGCATTATCAATCGTTGCCGTCAAAATTTCTTGGTCCAGCGTCATATAAGCTATCCCAACTCCAGCACCCGTAGTCGGATCTGTCAAAGGAACCGGAATGGCTGTCGCAGGAGCCTTGTAATGGTCCGCTGAGACTTGCTTGCCTCCCTGTGATTGCCGGGTAGAGACAAATACCGTCTTGTAATCAGACAAGGTGACATCGATACCCTCGATGTTTTTATTGCTCAAATAGAGGCTGTCAATATTCTTATGTAGGGACAATTGGATATACGAAGGAAATTGGGCATTCAATCGCCAAGTCTCATACTCCGATGGTGACAAGGTAAAATAGCGATAAACTCCTTCTAATTTTGCAGGGTTTTCAACGAGGCTACGCCCTTCTTGTGTGACCCGCTGATAAGAGGTCTCAAGATCCGTCACCACTTCGGTCAAGACCCGTTGGGCGATCCGGTCGGCTTCAGCTTGCTGGTTTTTCCAAGAGATCCCCGCAACAACCAGGCCCATAATGGTCAAAATGACCACCATGACATAGGCGTAGAATTTTAAAAGCGTACTTAACCAGATTTTTTTCATCGTTAGGATACCAATTTTTCGTGGATGTTTTGATAAACAGGGTCAAAGATATCATTGACAAAGAAATGCCATACACCGATCAAGACGAAAAAGAGAAGGGCTGGCATATAGTAGCTAATGACACCAAGTAGCGCGGTTCCAAGGATGAGCTTGAGAACCGGACGAATGTCCAGCAACATTCCGATCAAACTGAGCTTGATACTGTTGGCATAAGAGAGATCAAAATGAACTTGCAATTTCAAATAAACGGCGTAAGCTAGAGGCGCAACCAAGAGGAAAACCAGATTAAACAAGAGAACCAAAATTTGGAAGAAATTCAAGTGAGGAATCTGGACCATGAGGTACATGCCATAGAGGAGAACCCCTTCAATGGCAAAGAAGGTATAAAAGACTTGATTGGCCGGGCGTAGATTTTCTTTGAAGAGTTCCCAAGCGCGTGACCAATGATAGTCCTTGTAGGTCATGCCATTTTCCGCATAGAGGCTCATGATAGTGGCACTAGCCGGTCCTACTCCTAGTAGAACACCCCCACAGATCGTCAAGACCCAAAAAATCCCTGTTACCAGCATAGCAACATAGACTCTCGTAAAAATGAACTCGATGATTTTTCCCATCATTCAGCCTCTTTTCCAATTAGTGATTCTATTATACCATAAAAATAAAACGCTTTCCCTTATTTGCATTGGTAAATTGAAATATTGATTTTCATTTACAGTTCTATTTTCATAAAGACATGAAAAGGCTCTGGAGATTCCTCCAAAGCCTTTTTCGAACTACCTGTTCTTATTTTTTAGAAGCAAGGAATTCGTCGTATTGTTTTTGCATTTCGTCAAGCACTTTTTGGTAAGCACCTTCTGATTTCAATTTTTCAAGCATCTTAGGAACTTCTACTTCAGGATCCACAGTACCAGTATTGATAGCACCTGCAAATTGGTTCAAAGTATTTGTAAGAGCAGTGATTTCTGATTTCACTTTATCTGTGTTAAAGATGAAGCCAAGTGCTGGAGATTCTTTTGCAGTTTCCAAATCTTTCTTAGATTGTGCAATTTGTTCATCAGTTACGTTTTCGTTGATGTAAAGAATCCAGTTGTTACCAGTGTTCCATCCAGACATGTGAGTGTTTCCGTTGTAGCCATCCAAGACTTTGACACGGTTTTCTTTGCCGGCAACTTTTTCCCAGTTCTTGCCTTCTGGTCCATAAACAAGACCGTTTAAGAGTTCTGGGTTAGTATTCAAGAGATTCAACACTTCCATAGCTTTTTCTTTGTTCTTAGAGTTGTTTGAGATAACAAAGTTAGCTACTTGAGTGGTGTTGTTTTTCTTGTACAGTTCAGTAAATGGTTTGATGTCGATCTTACGGTTTGCTACACGAGAAAGCAAGCTGTTACCGTAGTCAGCTGGTCCTACTGTTTCTTCACGAACCAACCATGTATCTTGAGAAAGATCATAACCAGTGTCGCTCGTTGCTACGTCTTTTGGAATGTATCCTGCTTCGTAGTATTTGTGAAGAGTCTTCAAGTTTTCTACATAACGAGGAATTGTGTAACGGTCAACGATCTTAGTGGTGTCACCTTTCAAGTCAACAACGAATGGAAGTCCATCAACAGCCACATAGTCGAAGTCATCTGAAGGTCCACCGTAGCTCTTGTTCATTGCAAATGGAACAACGTTTGGATCTTTTTCTTTGATAGCTTTCAAGACTGGTTCAAGAGAAGCATAGTCTTTCACGTTTGAAACGTCGATACCATATTTTTCAAGAAGTGGTCCGTTGAAGGCAAAGTTTTGAGAAGATGCCACGTTAGCTGCTACTGGAACAGCATAGATCTTACCATTTACAGTGTTCCCTTTGATGTAAGCTGGGTCAAGTGCTTTGTAAAGGTCTTTCCCTTCTTTCTTGTACAATTCTGTCAAGTCAGCATAAGCACCTTTTTGAGCGTTGATCACGTAGTTATTAGCAAAGGCAATATCATAGTTTTCACCAGATGAGATGATAACGTTCATTTTTTGTGCGTAGTCACCCCAACCAAGATATTGAATATCCAATTTTGCGCCAACTTTCTTTTCAATGAGCTTGTTGGCGTTTTTAAGAAGAACATCCAAGTTATCTGGTTTATCACCGATTTGGTACATCTTGATGATTGGTTTACCGTCTTCAGTTGTTGCTGACTTCTTGTTGTTCCCTGTAAGGTTTCCACAAGCAGCAAGAGTAGCTCCAAGAGCGATGACACTAGCAGATGCTAACGCGTATTTTTTCCAATTTTTCATAAGAAAAATCTCCTTTATGTTATTTTCTTTTTAGACTAAGTTATGAGTTGAAAATCCTGCTGATTTTCAATGAACGATGTTATTCTTTCACACCACCGATGGTCAAGCCTTTTACAAAGTAGCGTTGGAAGAATGGATAGAGAATGGCGATTGGCACTGTTGCCACAACCACCATGGCCATACGTCCTGTTTCCCGTGGGATGGATTGTACAGCTCCTGCCAATTGGCCGGATACCCCGACGTTTTTAGCGATGTAATCCATATTGTTTTGGATTTGCATCAAGAGGTATTGCAATGGGTAAAGGTTGTCACTCTTAATATAGAGGAGGGCATTGAACCAGTCGTTCCAGAACCCTAAAGCAGTGAACAAACTGATAGTCGCAATCCCTGGTAGAGACAATGGCAAGCAGATTTGGAAAAAGATCCGTGTTTCACTTGCCCCATCGATCCGAGCGGATTCAAGGATAGCTTCTGGAATGGTCCGTTTAAAGAAGGTCCGCATCAAGATGATGTTAAATGGACTGAGCAACATTGGGATAATCAAAGCCCCGATGGTATCACCTAACTGCAAGAGTTGAGTGGTCACAATGTAGCTTGGAACCAACCCTGCACTAAAGAGCATACTAAGGAGTGAAAATACGGTAAAGAACTTGCGGTATTTAAAGGTACTCCGTGAGATTGCGTAAGCATAGGTTGTGGTGATAAAGACATTACATGCTGTTCCCACAATGGTCACAAACAAGGTAATGAAGAGGGCTTGCAAGATTTTGTCTTTGAACTGTACCAAGAAGAGGTAACCATCAAATCCAAATTTTGCTGGCCAGAATTGGAAGCCATGGACTGCCAAACTTTGTTCGTCAGTCAAAGAGATCATGACAACGAAGATGAAGGGAAGCACACAGGTCAATCCGACTAAGGTCAACAACAAGGTAAAGAAGAAGTTGCTCTTCTTACTGAAAGAATGGATCCCGACATTATCAATTTTTTCTTTTTGAATGGTTGATTTTTTCATACGATCCTCCTTTCTAGAAGAGAGCGGCATTCTTATCAATGCGACGGGCAATGATATTTGAGATTAAAACAAGAACCAAACCGACTACCGATTGGTAAAGACCGGCTGCTGCTGTCATCCCGATATCCCCTGACTTGGTCAAACCGTTGTAGACATAAACATCAATAACGTTGGTCACACTATAGAGCGCTCCAGCATTATGCGGGATTTGGTAGAAAAGACCGAAATCTGCGCGGAAGATATTTCCGACTGCAAGAATAGTCAAAACCGTAATCAAGGAAGACAACTGAGGAATGGTGATGTTGCGAATGCGTTGCCACTTAGACGCACCATCCACAGTCGCTGCTTCATAGTAAGTTGGGTCAATTCCCATGATGGTTGCATAGTACATGACACTACTATAACCAAAGCCTTTCCAGATTCCTAAGAAGAGGAGAAGCGCTGGCCAGATCCACAATTCCGAGTAGAAATTGATGGCTTTCATACCAAATGAAGTTAAGATGTGGTTGACCAATCCTTTGTCCACGTTAAGGAAGGCATCGGTGAAGAAGCTGATGATAACCCATGATAGGAAGTATGGGAAGAGCATGGAGGTTTGAAGCACCTTGACCACTCTTTTTGATCTCAACTCACTAAAGATGATGGCGATCCCAACGGAAACAATCAATCCTAAGAAGATGAATCCTAAGTTGTACAATACCGTGTTTCTTGTAATAATGTAGGCATCTTTGGAACTAAAGAGGAACTTGAAGTTGTCAAAGCCAACCCACTTACTCTTCATGACACTGTCAATGAAGCCCTCTCCCGTAATATGATAGTCCTTAAATGCTACGATATTCCCAAAAACCGGAATATAGAAGAATAAGATTAACCACGCTGCACCAGGTAAGACCATTAAAAGAAAAATGAAATTTTCTCTCAGAGTCCTTACAAACTTTTTCATTTAACTCCCCCCCTTTGAGCCTTGAGCGTGTTTATTTACTTTGGTAGCGTTTACATCACCTATTATAAGATAGCCCATTTACATTTTCAAACTCCTAATTATAGAAAAAATTCTACAAATTTATGACATAGCTTTAAAAAAGAGTAGAAAAGGGTGGTCGTAAAGACAGTTCCTCTTCTACTCCTATCCCACCGTGGATGAGATACCTGTCATCCAACTTGGCATTTTTTACGTTGTATAAATGGTCGAAGCTGTCGCAATGGTGTGCCATTGATTAGCTGTTGTGGCTGCGAAGTCCTGATCCCCGTAGAAATCGTTGAATGGTAAGATCTCTTCTTCTAGTTCATCGATACATGTGATGGAACCAGCTAGGTAGTTTTCAATCCGACTTTCTGCTCGCTTGATGCGTTGCAAGAGTCCACCCATACGGATATCTACGGTATCCAAGCCGAAGACCTTGTTTTCTTTCAACCATTGGTGACTAAAGAGGTCATGGAAGTGTTCAATCTGGCTTCTGAGTTTTGGCAATTCTTCCTGAGCGATTTGTTGCAAGCTCTCTTTATCACCTGCGTGATAGGCCTCACGGATGCGTCGTCCTACATCGACCTTGCTACTTAAAATAGCATTCAACTGTGCCTGAGTTTCAAAGAGATAAGCGTAGACGCCCGCTTTTTCTTTAATGTCAGAAAGAATCTCAGCTGCTTGGGCAAAGTGTGGCTTGTCCTGTTCAGGTGTCATGTGCTTGTCAAGAATTGGGCAAAGAACATCCTGATAAAAGACATAGCGGTTAGGGTTAATCCCACTGAGATTGTCTGGTAGGTCTGGCAAGAGGTTGGCCAGATCCAGCTGCATAAAGTCCTCAACGGATAGGCCTGTATTGGTCTTAAAGTGAGCTGACAGACGCTCTAAATCATTGCAATAGCTGAGTTCTGCCCAAATTTGTAAACTTGGGAGAATCGAGAACTGGGCTGTTTCACCACCATTGTCCCCCCAGCCCGTCACAATGACTTCCTTGATCTGATTAGCACGGCAGGCTTTATTGGCTTCAAGAGCGACGAGGCGACTGAAATGGTTGTGGGGCGTAAAACCAATCCACTTCCAGGCACCACCAGCAAAGGCAATATCCTGACTAATCTTATGGTGATTACGGAAGTTTCGGTTGTATTTTTCCTCGCTATCCTGATAATAATCCCAGTAAACCAAGGTCACACGGTCTTTAAGACGGTCTAAATAAACTCGTGTTTCTTCTGGAATTTCTACCTCACGGTCGTACTGGCCATCTGCTGACATAAGCTTGAAGAACATATCACTCCACATCTGGCAGTGGAAACCATACTTGTCTGCAATATCCAGCACGCGCTCCAAATGTTGGCACATAAGGAGACTCCGATCCACAATACCGTTCAAGATAAGATAACGACCCAAACCGACCAAGTGAGCTTCGTCCATCCCGATGTTGACCTTGCGAGTTTGTAATTTAGATAACGTCGCAAACATACCGTCAATCAGGTCGTAGACTTTTTCT
This sequence comes from Streptococcus sp. HMSC061E03, assembly GCF_001813505.1. Taxonomy (NCBI): domain Bacteria; kingdom Bacillati; phylum Bacillota; class Bacilli; order Lactobacillales; family Streptococcaceae; genus Streptococcus; species Streptococcus sp. HMSC061E03. The sequence goes on along the minus strand of NZ_KV812785.1, from coordinate 12,298 downwards.
TCACCGATGAGGAGAATATCCTCTACATCGCGGAGTTGCTGGACTTCCTTAACCCCCCATTTAACAAAGGCTGATAAATGAGCCAAGGTCTGGATGCATGGGACAAAGGTCATGTCAAACTGCTGGGCATAGTCTTCGATTTCCTGTAACTCTTCAGCTGAGTAGGCTCCACGGAAATAACCAAAGTAAGGTTGCCCCTCAATCTGATAGGTGTCCTCCATATAGAGCTCAAAGGTTGAATAACCCATCAGAGCCAAGAGTTCAATCATCTGTTTGGCTGATGCGACATTGAGCACGGCGTTGCGCGAACAGTCGGCCATATAGGCCAAATCTTCATAAGCCGCCTGTTCTTCAATCTCTACTTTGTCTCCTTCTGCTAAAGCTGTTGCTAGCACAGACAAGGCGCGGTAGAGTTGATGAGGTTTGCGGTAGGTCAGTTGATACTGCCCATTCTCACCCTTGATAGAGATAGAAGCTTGGTCAGACTGAGCGACCGCCACCTCTACATCTGGTAGAGAAATGTGATTGTTTAATACTTCAACAGCTTGGGCTTGTTTGGGACTAAGTCCTGTAAAACTTACCATTGGTTTTCCTCCTGTAACCAGTTGACAAGGGCACCGTAGAGATTGGCATCTGCCTGATAGGTGCAAGCTTGAATCACTGGAGCAATTGTATATTCTTCATATCTTTCCACAAAGATGTCTACTGCTTTTTGCACCCCTTTGATAAAATCTGGGTTTTGACTGATAGAGCCACCTAGGCTAATCACATCTGGGTCAATGAGATACTGGATATTGAGCAGTCCTTGAGCAAGATTACGATTCATGCGCTCAATGGCTTCCTGGCAAAGGGCATTGCCGGCTGCAGCCTCTTGGTAGACCTTACGTCCATCCCAGTCAGACTGACCTGATTTTTCAATCACATAGCGAACCATGTTTCCTGTAGAAGCGAGTTGTGACCAGTTATTGAGCTTTTCTGCAGGCTCGATAGTTGTCATGTAGCCAAACTCACCGCCCAAGCCATGACGTCCACGGTGAAGCTTGCCATTGATAATCATGGCTCCACCGATTCCGGTACCAATCACGACACAGGCTGCATTTTCAATCTCAGGATGCGCCAGCAATTCACTCAGTCCAACACAGTTGGCATCATTTTCTAGATGGACAGGTAGCTTGTGATGAGAAAGGGCCTCATACCATGAAAAACCATGGATATAAGGAATGGCACTGATCCCTTCAATTACCCCTGTTTCTTGGTTAACAGCCCCTGGCACACTCATAGCAATCCCACGGTAGTCACGTTCTGACAATCGCTGGTCCAGCCAAGCTAGCAAATCTTCTAGAGTTTCTGGAGTTGGGGTGCTGGCCTTATCTAAAATCTTTCCATCCGGAGTGAGACTAGCAAACTTAATCCCAGTCCCTCCGATATCAATCGTTGCAATGGTCATTGCTTTTACCTGTAAAAAGGAGCGAGTCAGCAGTTGGTTCTTACTTTTTCGCTCCTCCTTTCCTTTTATTGTTTCTTCAGCTGCAACCAGCTATACTTCTTCTTTTTTAATCCATTCTGTCCGGATTTCTTGCGGTGCCAATAAACCTGTATGGACCGGATACGGTTGTTCCAGAAGATCGACAACCGTTTGTTGTCCTTCTGACACGCGCACATTTTCTTGGCTCATGTTGTAATAGCGAAGGATGTAACCTTCTTCATTTTCTGCTACCTTAAAGGCTGTTGGACAAACCTGAGGATGCGTCAAGGCTGTATGCTTGAGTAAGCTACCAGACGCTGCTACACTTCCTTCTTGTTTTTCAACTTGAAGGCTGGTCATCGGTGTCTGCAAAGCTTTGGCACGACGAAAGGCTGAGAAACGCCCCTGAGCTTGATGGCATTCTACTGCATATTCAACCTCAAAGTTCCGCAAACATTGTGCTTCTGGTGTTGGGAAATAGCCCCAGTCACCAAGTTCACCGGAAGCACGGAGAAGTGTTACAGCTATCGTATCGTCTCCAAGGATTTCGTATTCATGCAATCCTTTATTGGCCACTGTTACCCCTTTGACGTCATCATACAAGCTGACGAAAGCTTGCTGGTGTTGAGGATTTTCAGGATTTTCCCAAGAAGCAGCCGGTTTATTTGGCCGTGTCACAACCTCATAGATACTTTCAGAATCGTTGCTTGGACGTGTATTGTGAGTCTTGACCAGAAGACGGATGCGGTGATCCTTGGCAGTATTGGTAAAGCGCGTCTTGAAGCGAATTTGTGGATCATCTACAAAGATGGTCATCTCCGTTTCAAGAGGGATCGTTGTCAGCTCTTCTGAGCGACTTGCCTTGCGGTTCATAAACTCGATAATGCCTCTTTGCTCCGCATCCAATTGTTCATCCGCGCTAACCGGGATCGTCAAGTCATGCTTGAGCAAGATTTTGGCATAGCGAGCATTGTTTTCCAAGACCTCATAAGCTGTTAACTCCGCATAGATCGGTTCGGTTCCTTTTGGTTGGAAGTAGATATATTCATTTCCGATATCCCCACGATCTTCAAAGCGAAGGAAATCCTCATAAGCCTCATTGGTCGTTTTATCATAGAGGGTCAAGCCATCATCGATACTAAGGGTTACAAATGGCGTATCGATCACCCCATTTTGGAACAGACCATCATGATGAGGTGCTTTGCCTTCTAAGAGCTGGAAGGTGGTCCAAGAAAGAGGCGCTAGGTGAACTGGAACCGTCACGCGCACTTGACGTGCAATATAGGGTTGACGGAATTTATCCTTAGGCAGGGTATAGCCAAAGCTTGCTCCCAAGTCCTCAATCTCTGCTTCTACAAGATGCCCCTCTAAATCTTCTACGTGGTAGTCTGGCAAGCTCAAAGCGGCCATTTTCTTGAAGCCTTCTGTCGGATGCAATTCCTTAAATGGACAAACCGCAACATCGACAATCGTGCTGACGGTGTCCACCTTATTATGCAAGCCAGTATTGATGACCGTAAAGAGGTGCTCACTCTGGGCTTTTTGAGTTGCTAGTTTACCTTTCCATTCGTTGAGAAGGTTGGTCTTGACAAAGTTTCCGACTTGATTGACCTTGGCAAAACGAACTTCCATCTCACGGTGAACATCATCTACGCTACATCCACATATACTATCGTGTGGCGCATTTTGTAAGAGTGTCTTCCAGGCATAGGTCAATTGATCCTTGTGGTTGTGACCACCAGTAATGATGGTCAAAGGTTCCACCACTTGCTCCAGCAAGTTGCTGTTTTCTTGGAAGGCTTGCTTGAGATAAATCCGAGAGGAAGACGTATTTGCCAGTGTGTACCAACCATCGGTTTCCTGACTGGTCAATTCTCCCGTAACCGTAGATAATTGCTCAGGAAGCGCACTTTCCACTGCTTGAACATATTCATCAAAAGAGCTATGAATAAAGGTCACGTCAGGGAAGAGTTCATTGGCCACGCGAATAGCTTCACTCAAGTTCCGTTGAACGGGTTGGTGGTCACAACCGTTCATCATCAACCATTGGTTGGTGGAGGCATAGTCACGAACATCTGCCAATTTTTGTTTCCAAAAAGCTAAAGCCTCATCTTTATCCACTGGAATTTCATTCCCATTACTGTACCAGTTGGCAAAAAGAATACCGAGTACGCGACTACCATCCGCCCCTTGCCAGTACATTTCAGAAAATTGAGAGGTAAACTGCTCATCTTCGAGGACTTGGTTGTCAAATCCGATTGGTTTGACTCCACGACCAAAGGCTGCTACGTGGATACCTGATTTTTGAAGAATTTGAGGTGCTTGCCCCATATTTCCAAAGGTATCTGGGAAGTAACCAATCTGAGTGGATTTGCCCCATTTAGCGCATTCAGCCTGTCCAATCAAGGTATTGCGGACGTTGGCTTCACTGGAGATCAGGTAATCATCCTGCAAGATATAGAAAGGACCAATCTTGAGCTTGCCCTCGTCGATATAACGTTGCACCTTGTCGCGGTTTTCAGGGCGAATTTCTAAATAGTCGTCAAGGACAATGGTTTGTCCATCTAAGTGGAAACTTTTGAACTCCGGATCATTTTCAAAAAGATCAAAGAGATTGTCAAACAGTTCCACCAATTGCATCCTGTGGCTTTCAAAAGGTAGATACCACTCACGATCCCAGTGGCTGTGAGAGATGATATGTACAACAACATTTTCCATGAGTAAAACCTCATTCTAACTTAAATTTAAAAATATATTTTTGATTCTTTCCCAGAATCTGTTAAGCGACAGCTCATTAGCGAATATCCAAGTAATCCAAGACCAATTCACAGAACATCATGTTGGCCCAAGAGAACCATTCACGCGAATATTTGGTTGGATCATCCACGTGGAAACTTTCGTGCATGACACCTGTTCCACCATCGCAGGCAACCAACTGATCCAGCAAGAATTTCTTCTCAGCTTTATCTGTCGTTGTCAATCCTTGGATGGATAAAGCAATCGGCCAGATATAGCGATAGAAGGTATGAGAACTTCCGAGTCCGCTTGCGTACTTCCCTTCATAGAAGTATGGATTTTCAGGGCTCAAAATCGTCCGACGAGTAGCTTGGTAGACCTCATCGTCGATCGCGCAGTAGCCAAGATAAGGAGCTGCCAACAAGCTTGGCACGTTTGGATCATCCATGATGCTAGCATTTCCCAAACCGTCTACCTCAAAGGCATAGATCTTCTCGCCCTTACTGTTAGTAGTGTAGGCGTAGTTTTCGATCCCTTCTTGAATCTCCGCTTGGAGGCGTTTGGCATCTGCAATGACACTCTCACTATCAACTAGATTCAATGCTGCAAAGATTTCTTGGACATAACCCAAGACAACGACTGCGAACATATTGGACGGAATCAAGTAACTATACTGACAGCAGTCATCACTTGGACGAAAGGCTGACCAGGTCATCCCTGTCACAGCAAAGTCAGGACCAAAGCCGTCATTTACCAGCGTATCTTCCTTACGATCTGTATCCCGAACAAAGCGATAAGGGGAATTCTTGTGGTCTTGTTCCACTGTCCAAAGATGAAGGATTTCCTTAGTCGCTGTAACAAAGGTTTCATCAAATTGGCTAGTCTCACCAGTTTCTTTCCAAAGAAGATAAGCCAGTTGCAAGGGATAGCACAGTGAATCCACCTCATACTTGCGCTCCCAAATCCAGCCATTCAAATCGGTGTGATCAGTCTCGTGATGGCCTTTCCAGTTCTCCTCAATATTAAAAGAGTTGGCATAGGGATCCTTGAGGATCAAGGTCATCTGGCGTTTGACCAAACCAGCAATGGTCTGACGCAAACGAGGGTCTCTTTTTGCCACATAAAGATAGGGCCTCAATTGAGCCGTCGAGTCACGCAACCACATAGCTGGGATATCCCCTGTTAACACAAAGGTTGAACCGTCTTCTAAAATTTCAACTGTATTATCCAAAGTGTCTGTATAACAACGTTCAAAGACATCCACCCACTCAGGGTACTCCTTAGCTCGCTCAGCCACTTGATCCAACCATTCTCGCACAATTTCTTTTGAATAGGTCATTTATTTTCCTCACACGTATCGATTCTTTCCTATTCAGTATAAAAGATTTCAAAGGGGAAATACATACGCAAACTATAGCCCTTTTTCTACAAAATTTTCCATTTGATAAAAACGCTATCATATTTGACAACACTTTGATACAATGAAGAAAATACCAGCGCGTGTTCAAAAAAAAATACAGATCATTTAAGGTTGATGAAGAAAAAGGAGACAGGATGCGCACACATTGCCAAACCATCGATACCCGCTGGGGAAGCGATAATCATCCCCACTATTCCCACGGAAATACCCTCCCTTATACCGGGGTCCCTTTTGGGATGAACTACTTCCTTCCCCAGACGACACACGAACAAGGAGCTTGGTTTTTCAACCCCAATCTCCCTATTTTTCAGGGATTTCGTCTCACCCACCAGCCTAGTCCTTGGATAGGAGACTACGCTTGGTGCCTCATCACGCCCATCACAGGAGATATTGCAAGTTCCGACCTCTTCCGTCGCCAAAGCAGTTATTCGATGAAAGAAGCCGTTTTCCAGCCTCACTACCTCCGTTTTTTTTCGGAACGTTATCAGATTCAAAGCGAGCTGGTTCCAAGCCGCTACGGGGCTGTCATGCGCTTTCGAGCACCAGAAAAGCTAACACTCTGCTTTCATGCAGCAAAGGAACTAGAGGACTTGACTCTGACAGACCAAACCTGCCACTTTCACATTCTGGATCAGGCCCATACCGCAGATACTTCATACTCTTTCTATCTCCAGTGGCAATTTAGCCAGCCGATTGAGAGCGTCACTCACATCGATCAAGATCTTTTTCTGACCTTTGCTAGCAATGAAGTGACCGTCCAATTAGGAACTTCTTATCTGTCCCAAGACATGGCTCACAGCCATCTTCCCCACCTTTCTCTAGAGGAAGCTAAAAAAGAAGCATCCGATCAATGGAATCAGCTGCTAAAACGAATTGAAGTAAAAGATGCCGGAGGGCGTGACCAAGCCTTTTTCGACCATTGCCTGTACCGACTCCTCCTTTTCCCTCAAACCTTTTATGAAACAGATACCGAGGGAAATGACTGGCACCTGGATGTCACTCATAATGAAATCAAACCAGGAAAAGCTTATACCAATATCGGATTCTGGGATCTCTTCCGAACATCTTTTCCGCTCTTTAGCCTTGTCTACCCCGATTATTACCGTCACTTTCTCGAAGGATTTTTAAACACTTACAAGGATACTGGTTTTCTACCAAAATGGTTGGCCCCAGATGAACGAGGAATGATGCCAGGTACCCTCATCGATGGAGTCTTTGCGGATGCTGTCACAAAAGGGATCGCACCAGACCTACATGAAAACATGCTGACAGCCATGCTCCAAACGGCCCAAAAAACAGATCCTACTCAACATTTTGGTCGCCATGGCAATGAAAGCTACAAGACCCTTGGATATCTACCCGATGATTTTCACGAAAGTGTGAGCCACAGCCTAGATTATGCTTATAGTGATTTTTGCATTGCTACCGTTGCCAAGCAATTGAGTCATGCAGAAACAGCCGCTCGCTATGCTACTTCCAGCCTCTCCTACCGAACATTGTATGATGCCCAAACGGGCTTCATGAGAGCGCGATCCACCAATGGAAACTTTAAAGAGCCCTTCTCTCCTACCAGCTGGGGAGGAGATTATGCAGAATGTTCTGCAACCCAGGCTACTTTTGGAGCCTTACACGACCTCTCCGGCCTGATAGAGCTAATGGGCGGTAAAAAAGCCTTTACCCAACGACTGCTGGATCTAGCCAATCAAAAACCTCAATTTGATGTAAGAGGATATGGCTATGAAATCCATGAAATGAGTGAAATGGCCCAAGCCCCATTTGGGCAGATCGCCATCTCCAATCAACCCAGCTTTCACATTCCCTACCTCTTCCGTCACAGCCTTCATCCCGAATACACCAATCTCCTGATCCACCAGATCCGTTCTCAAGCTTTTCATCAAGATTTCCAAGCCTATCCAGGTGATGAGGACAACGGTAGCCTATCTGCTTGGTACATCTGGTCGGTCCTTGGACTCTACCCAACCTGCCCAGGAAAACCAATCTATGATCTGGGCCTCCCTCTCTTTAAAGAAGTTCTTCTCCATCTTCCAAATCATGAGCTCAAAATTTGCTCCAACTCACACACTGCAGGCGCCTATTTCATCCAAAAAGCCCTATTAGATGGCAAAGAGAAACAAGAGATTTCCCATCAAGATCTCCTTGAAGCCCAATTGCTCCAGTTTGACCTTTCATGGCTCCCCCCACATGCATAAGAAAAAGAAAGTGGGACAGAAATCGGTCATTCGTTAGAATTCGATTTCGTCGTTCCACCTCCGCACAGTTGAGTAGGCCTGTATAAGCTGATGAAATCAGCGTAGTAGAGCCCACTCAACCACTGCGTCTTGCTCGACAATCCAAAAACAATAGAGAGGCTAGGACTTTTGTCCCAGCCTCTTTTTTCTGTTATTCATCTCCTACATGATAGTAGATCGAGCCTTGTTCCCCAAAACTAGCGATACCAACACCAGACCATAAGCGGTTTTTAGAGGCATCTGATGTATCTTTAAAGACGACTTGTCCTTGATCATCGACCTGATCACCAATGGTCACTCCTGCAGGAATATACTCCAACAAGAAGCCTCCATCACGACCACCATAAATGCCTTCTGATGCTGTTCCATAATCCGTCAAAGAAGCTCCATAGCCCTCTAACTCTTGTGAGACCAACCCTTTGTCGTTAAAGACCAGCTTGTTTCCCTTATCATCTTGCCAGATACCAGCAATACTGCTGTAGTCTCCATTGGCAATCGCTTCAAGATCCATTTTCTTCACTTCTTTTTTCTCTTCTTTTTTTTCTTTCTCCTTCACTTCCGAACTAGAAGCAGCCGTCTTTTTGACCTCAGAAGAGGTCGTCGTTTGACTAGAAGAAGCCGGTGATTTTTTACTCACCCTCTGCTGCGAACAAGCTACCAACAGGACCACACTGAGAAGACTCACAAGAATTGCACCAACTTTTTTCATTTAAAATTCCCCATACATTTTTTAATTTAAAGCCCTTTCATTGTAACGTATTTTCAAGCATTTGACAAGCTTCACTCCCCATTTTTAATCAAAAAGAGACCGGGATAATCAGTCCTAGTCTCTCTTTTGATACAACTTTTAATGAGCCAGCATTTCCTGTGCCACTTCTAAACCAGATAAGTTCGAAGGATAATAAGTTGGCCAATTTTCCAACTCATCATAAAGCGCTTCTTGACTCTTTCCTCCATGGAAAATGTGGAAGTGAGCTGCCTTTACCGGAGTAATTTCATGGTCACTAAATTGAACATATTTGAAGTCTCCCGCATCGCTCTCCTTGGCTTCAAATAGATAACGAACACCACGATTTCCCTTCTTATAAGTCAAAATGTGCTTACCTACGTATTTATAGGTATATTTCTTAGAAGATCCTTTTTGATAAAACTCCATTGAATCCTTATCAATCTTAATCCGATCAATATCTGTTTGGTAACCCTTAGTATAATATTCCTTATACTCAGCAGCCGTCATAGTTGGATTTAATTTTGCCTTATAATCAAAGACCTGATCCAAGGTTCCATCTTGCAAGTATGGATAAACGGATTTCCAATCACCTACATAATTTGCTAAGCTACGATCCTTAACTTGACTATCCTCGAAATAGCCCTTTTGAACCGTCTTAGCATCTTCCTCATGTTCCGGTTGAATATCCTTACCAGCTTGTGACGTTGTTTTCTCTAGCGCCTTCAGATTCTCCTTCATAACAGACACGTAGTCTTCGCCATCTTTCATTTCTTGATCCGTCAAGCTTTCCAAAGGATTTAAGACAGCCAACTCAACACCAGCTTCAGAAGACAAGGTTTTCGCCAAGGACTTAGAAGCATTTTCCTCAAAGTAAATGACCTTGATCTCATTTTTCTTGATATACTCTGTCAATTCACGCAATCGTGCAGCAGAAGGCTCGCTATCAGGTGAAATCCCTGAAATGGCTACCTGATTTAAGCCATAATCCAAGGCCAAGTAACGGAAAGCCGCGTGTTGGGTCACGAAATTCTTTTGCTTCGCATCTTTCAATCCATCCTGATAAGCTTGATCCAAAGCCTGTAATTTCTTCAGATAGGCTTGGGCATTTTTCTCAAACGTCTTTTTCTTATCTGGATAAGCTGCGACCAACTGATCACGAATCGACTCTACCATCTTCATGGCACGATGTGGAGAGAGCCAAAGGTGAGGATCATATTCATGATGGTGTTCTTCGCCCCCTTCGTGTTCATGTTCCTCTTCCAATCCAGGAAGCAAGACCATACCCTTGGTAGCATCGATCACTTTGGTTTTCTTATCCTTCATGGATTTCAAAAGATTTGGAACCCACGTTTCCATGTTTTCATTCTCATAAACGAAAACATCCGAATCTTGAATCATAGCCCGCCCCTTAGCAGACAATTCATATTCATGAGGCTCTGATCCCGCTCCAATGAGCAGGTCTACCGTTCCTTCATCTCCGACAATATTTTTTGTAAAATCATAAACAGGATAAAAAGTGGTCATCACTTTTAATTTTCCATTTTGACTCTGACTTTTACCACAAGCAGTCAAGATAAGGGCAAAAGCCACCAACAACATTAAACCTATTTTTTTAAATTTCATATTTACTTCCTCAAACGTGATCCAAGATTCACAAGCAAGAACAAGGCCACAAATAAAAGCGTGATGCTGGCACTCGCTGGTGTATCTGCAATATAAGACAAAATCAACCCACTAAACATCCCGATAAAGCCAATAATGACCGCAAGCAGCATGACCCCACGGAAGTTCTTCCCTAATTTCAGCGCAATACTAGCCGGTAAGACCATGATGGTTGAAACCAATAACGATCCTGCTGCAGGAATCATCAAGGCGATAGCAACCCCCGTTACCACATTAAATAAGATGGACATGGTCCGGACCGGAAGGCCATCCACAAAGGCCGTATCTTCATCAAAGGTCAAAATATACATAGGCCGCAAGAATAAGGCCGTCAGCACTAATACAACGAAAGCAATCACAAACAAGGCGATCACCTGTTCATCCGTAATGGTTAGGGTAGAACCAAACAAATACTGATCCAAGCTCATCGAGCTCTTCCCACCACCACGCATCAGTACCAAAGCTAGGGCAAGACCTGTGGACATTAAAATTGCCGTCCCGATCTCCATAAAGTCCTTAAATAAGGTCCGCAAATACTCAAGAAAAACCGCAGCAATAATGACAATGATCATGGTCGAGAGCGTTGGAGAGATCCCAAGGAAAAGCCCAAAAGCGACACCCGCAAGAGAGACGTGACTTAGCGTATCACTCATAAGACTCTGCCGTCTTAAAATCAAGAAAATCCCTAATACAGGAGAAAAAAGACTCATGGCAACCATAGCCAACAAGGCCCGTTGCATAAAATCATACTGGAATAAATCAAGCATGGTCACCCTCCCCTTCAGTATCATGGACATTAAAACATCTCCAAGGAGAGCTTTGGTCACGAACCAAATGAATATTCCGATCCGCAAATTGGTTAACCTCTTCAGGATCATGCGTAATCATCAAAACAGATTTTTGATGGTGATGCGCACTGTGATGCATCAACTCATAAAAATCACTCTTTGTCGTCGCATCCATCCCTGTCGTAGGTTCATCTAAAACAAAGATATCCGGATCTGAAGCAAACATCCTAGCAATGACAGCCCGCTGTTTCTGACCACCAGACAAAGAACCAATCGCCCGATCCTTGAACTCCAGCATCCCAACAGATTCTAAACTCTTCAGAATATGTTTTTCATCGTGCTCATTCAACTTTCGAAACCATCCTTTACGAGGGTACCGACCTGATTTCACAAATTCATAGACCGTACTTGGAAACCCTGCATTAAAACTAGCAATCTGTTGTGGAAGATAAGCAATCCTTAACTTCTTTCCCTTTACATTTGTCTTTGAAATCTCAACTGTCCCGACCTTGGGCTGTAAAATCCCAAGGCTAGCCTTAATCAAGGTTGACTTAGCAGCACCATTTTCCCCGGTCAAGGTCACAAACTCCCCACTATCTAAGTAGTAATTGATCCCTTCTAAAACCGGTTCCCGATCATAATAAAACGATAAATTTGAAACCGTAATATACCTCAAACTATAACTCCTCTTCCAATAAATCTAAAAACCTCGAAATAACCCCTTGCTCATTCTTAGTAAACTTCGACAAAACATCCTCATAAGTGTGAAGAGTATGCTGATGGTGGTGCTGATGCTCTAATGCAATTGGCTTACCAATCTCAGTTAAGCGATAATAGAGAACTCGAGCATCATTCTCATCACGATAAGTCTCTAACATCCCCTGACTTAATAAGGGCTTCACGGCCTTTGTGATAGCCGCCTGACTGACATTCAATTTCTTAGCTAAGACAGAATTGGTTAGAGATTCATCAGCAACCAGCATCAAAATATGTTCCTGAGTGTTGGTTAATGAAACACCACATGTACAAGAACCAACTAAAATCTCATGTTGATTCTCAGATAATAATAAAATAGAATTTAAAAAACGATCGATTTTATTTGCAACTTCAGACAAAATAAACTCCTTCTAATTCACTAACAGAAACTTTACCGGTTAATTATATCACAAAAAAGAAAAAAAATAAACAAAAAAAGGAGTAAAACTCCTTTTATAATCTATACCGGCGGCCGGGGTCGAACCGGCACGT
>NZ_KV812784.1:1244797-1287439 GCF_001813505.1 Streptococcus sp. HMSC061E03 | reverse complement strand
GTGTCGCAGGTTCGAATCCTGTCTTCCCGATAGTGTATCGAAAAAGTCTAATGATTGTTATTAGGCTTTTTTTGTAGATAATTTTTCATTAAGTTAAAAGAAAAAAGAGCTTGCGCTCTTTCCAACTTTATTTATTTCGCAGTTCAACATAACGGTTATACCAAATTTTTATATATTCCTCAGAAAAGGGACCTTTGTTTTGGTTTATCCAATCTACTAGAACCTTAACATTTTCCTTTAAAATAAAGTCGATGTCATCTGAATAGTGCATTTTTTCTTTGTGCTGCTCGTATTCTTCAACATCTAACAATTTTTTTTCACCATTGGTAAAGACCTTGACATCGAGATCATAGTCGATATATTTTAAGGCTTCTTGGTCAATGTGAAAAGGACTTGCTAGGTTACAGTAGTAAGACACACCATTGTCACGGATCATGGCGATGATGTTAAACCAATATTTTTTATGGAAATATACGATCGCTGGTTCACGTGTAATCCAACGTCTACCATCACTTTCAGTCACAAGTGTATGATCATTTACTCCAATAATTGCATTTTCGGTTATCTTTAATACCATGGTGTCACGCCATGTTCGGTGTAAACTGCCATCATGTTTATAACTTTGAATTGTAATAAAGTCGCCTTCTTTAGGTAGTTTCATAACTTACCAACTTTCTACAATCTAAGTATATCCTCTATATTGTAACATATTTTTTAAAATTTTTTCTTATTTTTCTATTTAATTTTCAATTTGGTTTATGAATCTAGGTATTCTCTAATGGCTGACGTTATATCACTATAGTCGTAGCCTTTTCTGGCTAGTGCCTGAGTCAAGCGTTGTTTGAGGTCATAGCCTTCATATTTTTTACTGTATTTACGGTATTGTTTTTCTAACTCTTTTAGAATGAGCTCATTGGTTGTTTCTTCATCTGTTTCGAGCTCGAGATTTTGGAATGCTATCTTTGCTTGGTTGTACGCAAAGCCTTTTGAAATGAGTGCTTGGATAATCTTAGTTTCAATGGCTTTTAACGGATATTTTCCTTGGTATTTTTTTAGGAGTTTTATTGCGGTACGGTCGATCACTTCTGAAAAATCATAGTCTGCAAGATTTTCTTGAAGGATAGATTTTGGGATCCCTTTTTGTTGAATTTTTTGTTGTAATAAGAGAGGGCCCTTATCGCCACTGAGAAGGTTGGCTTCTATCTGGTTTCTTGCATATTGACGATCATCTAACCACTTGTCTTCTTTTAGGTGTTGGACCACTTTATCAATAATGCCACTTTCAATCTCATACTTTGTCAGGTAGTCTCTGACTTCTTTTGTTGTCCGAGCTTTAAAAGAAAGATGGTAAAGGGCCAGGTTTTTACCATAGGAGTATTGAGCAAACTCTTGGATTTCTTTTAGTTCTTCTTCACTGATTTCTTTATCTTTGGAAAGGAAATATTTGACGATGGTGTCTTCTGTAATATAAAGTTTTTGATCATTGTCTAATTCCAGGAGGTAGAGTCTTTTTTTCTTTTCTAGTTTTGTAATTTTCATGTTTTTATTATACCGAAAAATGTGTTAAGATAGGGATATGAACGTTAAAGTAAAACAAAAAATTCCTTTGAAAATTAAACGAATGGGAATTAACGGAGAAGGGATTGGCTTTTATAAAAAAACACTTGTCTTTGTGCCAGGTGCTTTGAAGGGAGAAGATATCTTCTGCCAAATTACAAGTGTCAAAAAAAATTTTGCGGAAGCCAAACTCCTATCTGTGAATAAGGCGTCTAAGTTTCGTGTGACGCCCATGTGTGATATCTATGAGACCTGTGGTGGCTGTCAAATCATGCATTTGAAGTATGATAAGCAGCTGGAGTTTAAGACAGATTTATTGCAACAGGCCTTGAAGAAGTTCTCACCTGAAGGATTTGAACAGTATGATATTCGTCCGACAATCGGAATGCAGGAACCTCTTTACTATCGGGCAAAATTGCAATTTCAAACAAGGAAATTCAAGGGCCAGGTGAAGGCAGGACTCTATGCTCAAAATTCACATTATTTAGTTGAATTAAAAGATTGTTTGGTTCAAGATCCGGTTATTCAAGCTATTGCCAATGACCTTGCGGATTTATTGACCTATTATCAGATTCCGATTGCTGATGAGCGTAAAGAACTGGGTGTCAGAACCATGATGGTTCGACGGGCTCGGAAGTCTGGGCAGGTTCAGATCATTGTGGTCACTAGTCGTCAGATTAACGTAAATAATTTGGTGGAAGACTTGGTCACAAAACACCCTGAGATTGTCACAGTTGCTGTTAACAAAAATACGTCTCGTTCCAGTGAGATTTATGGGGAACAAACGCAGATTATTTGGGGAGAAGAGGCAATTTTGGAAGGTGTTTTGGATTATGAATTTTCTCTTTCTCCTCGAGCCTTTTACCAGTTGAATCCGGAACAAACTGAAGTATTGTATAGTGAGGCTGTCAAGGCTCTAGATGTTTCTCCAGAGGATCACCTGATTGATGCCTATTGTGGGGTTGGAACGATTGGGTTTGCTTTTGCTAATAGAGTGAAAAGTGTTCGGGGGATGGATATTATTCCTGAAGCAATTGAAGATGCCAAATACAATGCTAAACGGATGGGATTTGAGAATACCCACTATGAGGCTGGTACAGCAGAAGAGATCATTCCTCGCTGGTACCAAGAAGGCTATCGGGCTAATGCTGTGATTGTGGATCCACCTCGTACGGGCTTGGGGACAAAATTAATAGAGACCTTGTTGCACTATGCACCTGAAAAGATGGTCTATGTCTCTTGTAATGTCTCTACTTTGGCAAGGGATCTAGTGGCTTTGACGAAGGTTTATCAGGTTGAATACATTCAATCAGTGGACATGTTCCCCCATACAGCACGGACAGAAGCAGTTGTGAAATTAGTGAAGAAGTGAAAGAAGAAGAATGGATATTTGGGAAAAACTTTATCTTGAGGCGAAAGCTCTCTATGCGCCTCAAGAGGTTTCAGATTTTGTCTATGCTCGACATGTGGTTGCTGCTGTTGAGGCTGCAGATGGTCAGATTTTTACGGGCTTTTGTATGGAAGAAACTTGCGGCGTCTTTCATTTATGTGCTGAACGAGCAGCTCTCTTCAACATGTATCAACAATCAGGACAGACCAAGGTCAAGCGCATTATTGCTTTTCGAGACAAGCCTCCTTATGGAGAAGGCTCAGGGATGCCTTGTGGAGCCTGTCGTGAATTTCTCCTTGAGCTGGATGCAGAGAATCGTCATCTAGAATTTATGGTGGATTATGAGAGTCGCAAGACCATTACTTTAGGTGAACTGATGCCTCTTTGGTGGGGAGAAGAACGGGCTCGTCAGAGAGAAAATAAAGGGAATGAGTAGAGGAAATAAATAAATGGACAATGTTATTGATGTATCGATTCCAGTTGCTCAAGTCATTGATCAACATCCGGAAGTATTGGATTTGTTGGTAGAATTGGGCTTTAAACCCTTAGCCAATCCGATCATGCGCAATACAGTTGGGCGCAAGGTTTCTTTGAAACAAGGATCAAAATTAGAAGGTACTCCTATGGAGAAGATTGTGCGAACACTAGAGGCTAATGGCTATGAAGTAGTGGGGCTAGACTAATGAGTGATGAACGAATTCACGTCTTAAGAGATATCTTATTAGAGCTTCATCATGGAGCTTCTCCTGAGTCGGTTCAGGAGCGCTTTGATGCGACCTTTGCAGGGGTTTCTGCGATTGAGATCTCTCTTATGGAGCATGAACTGATGAATTCAGATGCAGGTGTGACTTTTGAAGATGTGATGGAACTTTGTGATGTCCATGCCAATCTCTTTAAGAATGCGGTTCAAGGAGTCGAAGTAGCAGATACTGACCACCCAGGTCATCCGGTTCAAATCTTTAAACAGGAGAACTTAGCTCTTCGTGCAGCTATGATGCGGGTCCGCCGCTTGCTAGACAATTATGAGACAACCGAGGATCCTGAGATGATTCAGGAGATTCATAAGGGCTTGTTACGTCAGCTGGGCTTGGTGGGTCAATTTGACCGGCATTACCGTCGTAAGGAAGAGTTGATGTTTCCGATTATGGAAAAATATGGGCATGATTCCCCACCAAAAGTGATGTGGGGAGTGGATGACCAGATTCGGGAACTCTTTGCGAAAGTTTCAGATGCGGCAAAGAAATTACCGGATTCTAGTATTTCTGAAGTCAAGGAACGCTTTGAAGCCTTTGCGCAAGAGTTTGAGGGCATGATCTTCAAGGAAGAGTCGATTCTCTTGATGATTTTGCTGGAGTCCTTTACCCAGGATGACTGGCTCTCCATTGCAGAAGAAAGTGATGTTTATGGTTATGCCATTATTCTCCCAAGTGAAAAGTGGGTGCCAAAACGTGTTGACTTCAAGGAGGAAGCGTCGAAAGAGTCAGAGGGGCCAACTGAACCACTTCCTTCTTCAAAAGGCGATGATCACCATCAGGTCATTGAGACTCCTGAGGGGCAATTGACCATTACCTTCACGCCTAAGAAAAAAGAAGAGAGCTTCGATCGCAAGCAGCCACAAGCTTTTGGTCATGGATTTTTATCGGTGGAGCAAGCGAATTTAATCTTGAACCAGTTACCAATGGAGATCACCTTTGTCAATAAGGATGATATTTTCCAATATTACAATGATGCTGCGCCTTTTGAGGAAATGATTTTTAAGAGGACGCCATCGCAGGTAGGACGCAATGTTGAGCTGTGTCACCCACCGAAATATTTGGAGAAGGTCAAAGCCATCATGCAGGGGCTTCGTGAAGGGAAAAAAGACAAGTATGAAATGTGGTTCAAATCAGAATCGCGTGGGAAATTTGTCCATGTCACCTATGCAGCAGTGCGTGATGAAGCGGGAGACTTCCAAGGTGTCTTGGAATATGTTCAGGACATTCAACCTTATCGAGAGATCGATACGGATTTTTATAGAGGAATGGAGTAAAGATGAGTTACGAAACAGAGTTTATGAAGGAGTTTGAGGAGTGGATCAAGACCCAAGTCATGATCAATGAAATGGCTCTCGAAGAGAGTAAGAAGGTTTTTGAGGAAGACCAGGATGAACGAGCAAAAATTGCTATGATTCGCTATGAAAGCCGTTTGGACGCTTATCAGTTCTTGCAAGGGAAGTTTGAAAATTTCCATGCTGGAAAAGGATTTCATGATTTACCAGATGGCCTCTTTGGTGAAAGAAAATATTAAAATGGCCTTATTGAAGGCGTTTTACTAGCTAGATTTACCTGAAAATTGAGCAATGACTTGATTTTTTAGGGGATTGTGATACAATAAAAAAGTTGAAATGACATCAACGGATTTTTGAATGGAATGATAGTGATGAAACCTTGTTGCCTTAGGAATTGATCACTGAATTTAGGAGGAAAAATGGCAAAGAAGAACGTAAACCGTGCGAAACAATACAAACATCAAAATAGACATCTTTTGAAAAAAGCTGTCGCAACTGTAACTGCAGCTGTGAAAGAAACACCTAAAAAGGTTGAGAAAGCTACAAAAGCAGTGGCGAAAGAAGTGAAACAAGCGGCTTCTTCAGTGGAAGAATTTGCTGCAAGTTTGGAAGGTGTGGCACTTGATCGTGCGCAAACATTCTATGATGAAGGTATTCGCTCTGTTGCGGACTTCGCAAACTGGACAGAAAAAGAGTTGTTGGCCCTTAAAGGAATCGGCCCAGCTACAATCAAGAAATTGAAAGAACTAGGCGTTAAATTTAAATAATCGCTTTTATGATTTCTTGCTATTTCCAGGAAAACTTGCTAAAATGAACCTATTAGAGGTGTTTTGAATCCCACATTTTACAGAAAGTGGCGGTGCTGAGAAGTCCACAAATGTGTCAAAACTAGTTGCTAATGGATGAAATTAAAAAATGAAATATAAATCTTTTTGTTTCCTTTTAGGACTAGGCGGCGAGTTGCAGGTTGTACTGAAGTACACCAAGACGAGCTCACGACGTCATAAAAGTGAAACAAGAAGATTAAAGATGCGGGCATCTGCCCGAAATTGGGTGGTACCGCGGATCAACACATTCGTCCCTGTCATTAATCTGACAGGGGCGATTTTTCTTTTGCAACCCTGGCTGAAGGAGCTTGTCATGAAACAATCTTTTAACACTAGTAAACTCTACTATGGTTTTCCGATTTTCATTTTAGGGTATCAGGACCAGAACTTTGGGCACAATATCACGACCTGCAGTTCCTCTTATAGCCTGGGAGATTGGCTCGTCATAGGGGTTGGTGCTGGGGAAAATGCGGCTGACCAGATTAAGCATTATCAACAGTTCAGCGTGAACATCCCTGATGAAAACTTTATGCTTGAGATGGAGCAGGCTGGTTTTATCAGCCATCGGGAGAAGTTGAATCACTTAGGGCTAGACTACGAAATTTCTGAACGGACTCAGGCTCCGATTTTGGAGGCTTGTCCAGTCGTTTTGGATTGCCAGGTAGATCGAATTATCGAGGAAGATGGCATCTGCCATATCTTTGCCAAGATTATAGACCGTCTGGCTGATCCAGAGCTCTTAGATGACAAGGGGCATTTTAAAAATGACCATTTTGCACCGACTTACTTTATGGGGGACGGTCATCAGCGCGTTTATCGTTATCTAGATGATCGAGTTGATTCCATGGGGAGCTTTATGAAGAAAGCGAGGAAGAAGAATGACAAGAGCTGAACTGCCAGAACGAATCGAAACGGAGCGTCTAGTCTTACGAGTCCGAACAGTGGCTGATGCTGAGGATATCCATGCTTACGCCAGTCTTCCAGAAGTCTCTTACCCAGCAGGCTTTCCACCCGTCAAGACCTTGGAAGACGAGATCTATTACCTAGAGCATATCCTTCCCGATCGCAATCAAAAAGAAAATCTTCCAGCTGGTTACGGCATTGTGGTCAAAGGAACTGATACAATCGTCGGCTCTGTTGACTTCAACCATCGCCACGAAGACGATGTACTGGAGATTGGCTATACCTTGCACCCAGACTATTGGGGCCGGGGTTATGTACCCGAAGCAGCGCGTGCTTTGATTGATCTAGCTTTTAAAGAATTGAACCTTCACAAGATAGAATTGTCTTGCTTTGGTTACAACCTTCAAAGTCAACGAGTCGCGGAAAAGCTTGGCTTTACCCTCGAAGCTCGCATAAGGGATCGCAAAGATGCCCAAGGCAATCGCTGTGATGATTTGAGATACGGCTTGCTAAAGAGTGAGTGGGAGGTGGATTGATGCATGTTTTCATCATTGGAGCTCCAGCTGCAGGGAAAATGACCATTGGTCAGGAACTTTCGAAACTCACCGGTGCGACTCTCTTTTTCAACCATCAACCAATTGATTTCGCACTCGAAATCTATCAGGATTTTACGGAAGAAATGTGGGAATTTGTTCGTAGCGTTAACTTTTCTTTTCTTGGAACAAGCGCCAGGCATCATCGGTCGGTGATTTTAACAGGTGTAACTGATTTTTCAAATCAATACCATCTGATGTATTTGAAGAATATTCAAGATTTGTTAAATGAGTATCATCAAGAGATTCTCTTTGTTGAATTAGAAACGTCTCTTGAGGAGCGCTTACGTCGCAATCGAACGGAGAATCGGTTGAAATACAAACCCTTGAAACGGAATTTTGAGGTATCTGAAAGAGAAATTTTAGAGACTGATAAAACAGATCAACTTAATTCTCAAAAGCAACCGAGTGGCCTTCACCACTACCTGAAAATTAATAATACGAATCTGTCTGCAGAAGAAGTCGCAAAGCAGATTCAAGAAAAAATGAAAACAATAGAGAAAGGACACACACATGTCTAAAGAACTTTCACCTAAATACAATCCAGCCGAGGTTGAGGCTGGTCGTTACCAAAAATGGCTTGACGAAGATGTTTTCAAGCCTTCAGGCGATAAAAAGGCGAAGCCTTATTCAATCGTTATTCCACCACCAAACGTAACTGGGAAACTTCACCTTGGTCACGCTTGGGATACAACTTTGCAAGATATCATCATCCGTCAAAAACGGATGCAAGGTTTTGATACGCTTTGGCTTCCAGGTATGGACCATGCTGGGATTGCCACTCAAGCTAAAGTAGAAGCGCGTTTGGCTGAAGAGGGCATCTCTCGTTATGACCTTGGTCGTGAAAAATTCCTTGATAAAGTCTGGGAATGGAAAGACGAGTATGCGACGACTATCAAGCAACAATGGGGCAAGATGGGGCTCTCTGTAGACTACTCTCGTGAGCGTTTTACCCTTGATGAAGGGTTGTCAAAAGCGGTTCGTAAGGTCTTTGTAGAGCTTTACAAAAAAGGTTGGATTTACCGTGGTGAATTTATCATCAACTGGGATCCAAAAGCTCGTACAGCCCTTTCTGATATCGAGGTGATTCACAAGGATGTCGAAGGTGCCTTCTACCACATGAACTACATGTTGGAAGACGGTTCACGTGCCCTTGAAGTAGCAACAACTCGTCCTGAGACTATGTTTGGGGATACTGCCGTAGCGGTTAACCCAAATGATGATCGTTATAAAGACTTGATTGGTCAAAATGTTATCTTGCCAATCTTGAACAAGCCAATCCCAATCGTTGGGGACGAACACGCTGACCCTGAATTCGGTACTGGTGTGGTGAAAATCACTCCTGCCCACGACCCTAATGACTTCTTGGTTGGTCAACGACATAATCTTCCGCAAGTGAACGTTATGAACGATGATGGTACCATGAATGAGTTGGCTGGTGAATTCAACGGTATGGACCGCTTTGAAGCACGTAAGGCTGTTATCAAGAAGTTAGAAGAAATTGGTGCCCTTGTTAAGATTGAGAAGATGACTCACTCAGTTGGTCACTCAGAGCGTACAGGGGTGATGGTTGAGCCTCGCTTGTCTACGCAATGGTTTGTGAAGATGGATCAATTGGCCAAGAATGCCATTGCCAACCAAGACACAGACGATAAGGTAGAATTCTACCCACCTCGTTTCAACGATACCTTCCTTCAATGGATGGAAAATGTCCATGACTGGGTAATCTCTCGTCAGCTCTGGTGGGGTCACCAAATCCCAGCTTGGTACAATGCTGAGGGTGAAATGTACGTTGGCGAAGAAGCGCCAGAAGGTGACGGATGGAAACAAGACGAAGATGTCTTGGATACGTGGTTTAGTTCAGCCCTTTGGCCATTCTCAACTATGGGCTGGCCGGATGTCGACTCAGAAGACTTCAAACGTTACTTCCCAACGTCAACCTTGGTAACAGGTTACGACATCATCTTCTTCTGGGTGTCTCGTATGATCTTCCAATCATTGGAATTCACAGGTCGTCAGCCATTCCAAAATGTCCTTATCCACGGTCTCATTCGTGACGAGCAAGGACGCAAAATGTCTAAATCTCTCGGTAACGGGATTGACCCAATGGATGTCATCGAGAAATACGGTGCCGATGCCCTTCGTTGGTTCCTTTCAAACGGTTCTGCACCAGGTCAAGACGTGCGCTTCTCTTACGAGAAAATGGATGCGTCATGGAACTTCATTAACAAGATTTGGAACATCTCACGTTACATCCTCATGAACAATGAAGGGTTGACCTTGGAGGTGGCGCGTGAAAATGTAGCTAAAGTGGCTGCTGGTCAAGCAGGTAACGTGACAGATCGTTGGATTCTCCACAACCTCAACGAAACGATCGGTAAGGTCACTGAAAACTTTGATAAGTTTGAGTTTGGTGTGGCTGGTCACATCCTCTATAACTTCATCTGGGATGAGTTTGCGGACTGGTATGTTGAGTTGACTAAGGAAGTGCTTTACAGCGATAACGAGGACGAAAAAGTTATCACTCGTTCTGTCCTTCTTTACACCTTGGATCAAATCTTGCGTCTCCTTCACCCAATCATGCCATTCGTAACTGAAGAAATTTACGGTCAAATCTCTGAAGGAACGATCGTGATTGCGGAATACCCAGTGGTTCGTCCAGAATTTGAAAACGAAGAAGCAGCAGCTGGTGTAGAAGCTCTTAAAGATGTGATTCGTTCAGTACGTAACTCACGTGCAGAAGTGAACGTAGCGCCAAGTAAGCCAATCACTATCTTGATTAAGACAAGCGACAGCAAGCTTGATGCCTTCTTCAATGATAATGTCAACTACATCAAACGCTTCACAAACCCAGAACACTTGGAAATTGCAGCAGATGTAGAGGTACCTGATTTGGTTATGTCAAGCATCATCACAGGGGCAGAAATCTACTTGCCACTTGCTGACCTTCTCAATGTCGAAGAAGAATTGGCTCGTCTTGAAAAAGAATTAGCCAAATGGCAAAAAGAACTGGATATGGTCGGTAAGAAGCTCTCTAACGAACGCTTCGTAGCCAATGCCAAACCAGAAGTCGTCCAAAAAGAACGCGACAAACAAGCCGACTACCAAGCTAAATATGATGCGACCGTAGCACGGATTGATGAGATGAAGAAGTTGGTTAAATAAGCACAGAAACACGGCGGTATGCCGTGTTTTTTTGGTATAATGAAATCAATATCTATTGGGTTGGGAGTGGGATATTGAGAGATAATCTTAAAAAATTAATAAATAGTGCAATAGTAAAATATACTTTTCCTATTATACTTACTGACGAACAAGGACAAGTAACTTCAATTAATAAGAGTAATTTAACAACTGCTGGAAAGGATGAATATTGTTTTAAAGGCAATGATAATGACATTTCAAAAATAATTTATAATGGGATTGTTGAATTCGCTGAGAATGAGTTTAAGATTGATTATGATAATTTGGATAGAGAACAAACAAAGGTGATCAAAACTAAATTAAAATATAATAAAAATGATTGCCCTCAAACAAAACTTCAATACGGATTTTATGGGGAAGTACTTTTAGATTTATTTTTAAGAAATTATTTTCATACTGATGTTCTAATTGCTAGAGGTTATTTTTATTCACCTCTTGAAAATTCTGAACCAAAAGGGTTTGATGCTTTTCATATTATTGACAACAAAGGTAGATTAGAACTCTGGTTTGGAGAAGCAAAATTTTATCAAAGTTTCACATCTGGAATTAACTCTGTACTTTCCAAGATAAATTATTCTATTTCAGATGACTATTTGAATAATCATATGTTTGCAATTATTAATGAGAAAGATAATATCTCTCATTCGCATCCAATTTTTGAAGGAATAATTAAAAGATGGGAGAATAATCCTGACCTCATTCTTATCGATGAATTACAAAATAATAATATTGAGTTAGTGTATCCTATTTTTATTGCATTTCAAAAACAGCAAACCTACAGTTACGAAAAATCAATTGCATCTTGTGTGGATAAAATTAATAGGGAGTTAGGAAAATATTCGTTAACTTTAACTGTTAAAATAAAGGTTAGTATATTTGTAATGCTCTTACCTGTTGATGACTCAAATAAATTAAAGGAAGAAGTGATTGAATGGATAGAAACGAAAGAACCGCTCATCTAATCAAAGAATTGAATTTATATAAGCGATACCCTGAAAGAAGAGGTGCCTTTGTCAAGGCAACTTGTGACTATTACGACGCTGTTAAAATAGACGAACTTACAAGTAATGATTTAAATTTCTTGCGTTATGTAGCAAATGAAGCTGGAGTTCCACAATATTATCAGTTACTTGAAAATAAATATCAAGCAGGTAAAACTATTAATAAAGAGAGCATGAATTTATTATCTATGAGTTCTTTTATTAATGAAGCGGCTTTAATTGTAAAAGATGAGATGCTACATAAATATCAAAAAGAAGTCACTGACTTGTTTGAAATTAATACTGAAAATAGATATATTCTTTCTGCGCCAACTTCTTTCGGTAAAACTTTTACAGTTTATACTATTATAAAAAAAATGGGTTACTCTAATATATTATTAGTATTTCCTACAATCAGTTTATTATCGGAAAATTTGTTGAAGCTACAAAATGATGAGTTCTTTTCTACATATAAAATTCATAGCTTAAGTGAAATAAAAAAAGAAGAGTTTGGAGAAAAGAATATATTCATCTATACTCCTGAGCGATACCTCTCATTTTTAGATAATAATAGTTTGAATTTTGATTTTACATTCGTAGATGAAATATATAAAATTGACAATGATTTTATTATCAATAATGAGACTCCAGAAGAAAATGAGCGAGATACTGCATATAGACTTGCCTTAGAATACGCTTGTCGAAATAGTCGGGATTTATTACTTGCCGGACCGTATATTCAATTTCAAAAACCAGAAACTAGAGTAAACTCATTTAATAATTTTACTTCAATAAATAGATTTAATAAATTGGAATACAATGATATTGAAATTGTTTCAAAAAATATAACCCATATTAAAAGAAATAAATTTGAAATTGGGAATAAAGTGCATAGATTAAAAGCTGGTACATCAACTATGCAAGATAAAGTTGCACAATCTATTATAAATTTAGATGAAAATACCCTGATTTATTGTGGAAGAAAGTATGATGTAGAACGATTCGCAGGTTTTTTGTTGAGAAATCCTGAATATAATTCACTTTTATTAAAAAAAGATGACAATGAATTGTATTCAATATTTTTAGAACACGTAGAAAAAAATTTTGGTTCAGATTGGATTCTGTTTAAAGCACTTGAAAAAAGAATTGGAATCCATCATTCAGGAATACCAAAATATATACAAAATGAAATGATTAATTTATTTAATAAAGGTGAACTACTATGTCTTTTTTCTACAACAACAATTACTGAAGGTGTTAATACGACTGCAAAAAATTTAATTATTACTTCTGTCAAAAAGGGAATAAAGTCATTGAAACAGTTTGATGCTAAAAATATTGCTGGGAGAGCAGGCAGATTTAATGTACATTATAGTGGTAATGTCATTGATTTAACTGAAGAATTTGAAGCTGTTATTGAATCGCAACAGGACGAAATTGAACATAAAAATTATGATAATAGCCGAAACAAAACGGATGTAGATTTAGAAGTGACACTTGATGAATTTTTGACAGATGATGATAAAAATTTCAAGGCTGAAATTAATATAGCTAAGGTAAAATCAGGATTACCAGATTTTATTTTTCAATCTTACAGAACAATAGGCCCTTTGGAGAAAATCTCAATCTATAATCGTATAAAAGAGATGTCGTTAGTCGAATTTCATAAAATTGATCAGTTGAAGCAGGTATTGAATTTGAGCAACGGCACAGAAATTCATTGGGAAGGTTTTCAAACAGTAGTTGATATTTGTCATAATTTTGTCTCTAATTCAGATTTAAAACACATAATGGAAACTAGGGTAGGAAAGAAACATTTTTCTTTAATTGTGATACAGTTATCAGAGTTTTTACAAAAAGGTTTTTTAGGGATAGTTGATTATTATGTCAAAGAACAGAATAAAAACAAAGATATGGCAATTAGAATAACTGCAAAATTAATCTACACAATATTTAAATATCATCTCGTAAAGTATTTAGGAGTGTTTGATTTGCTATATAGATTCCATTATTCAAAGGTCTACAAAAGAAACTTTGATGATGTTACTGGAATTAAAATTCTTCTGCAAAGGCTAGAGTATAATGCTCTGACTGATATTGGACGCAAATTGAGTGATTATGGAGTTCCTTTTGAATTAGTAAAATATTATGATGGAAGTGTAACTACTAAAAATTTTGATTTATATGAAAGTTATGTAGATAGAAGAATACAAAGATTACTTGGATAAAAGATAAGACTGGGCAAAAACTCAATTTCAGGAGAAAATGAAGTAAATCTTCCCACAATAAAACGCATAGTATCAAGGTTTTTCAATACCTGATATTATGCGTTTTGGATTTTAAAGACTTTTTTGCCCAGCCTTATCTCAGTAATTATATTTAGATAATCGTAAACAAAATATCAGTAGGACTAGTCCATTCTACTTTGATTCTTGTCCCAACGGTTACATTCATTTGATTGAACCAGTAGTTAAAGGCTCTCAAGTTACCTTTACCGGAAAGATTTTTAGCATAGGGATCTCCTGCTTGAGAATTCCCTGATGCCTTTACTACTCCATTGAAGCATCCATCTGTCGATTTAGCATTAAATATATTCTGCCCTAAAATATCTCTTCCTTGAGTATGTATAGAATTATATATTCCATACCGATGTGCATCTAAACTTGGAATCGGGATATAGCATTCTCCTTCAATCTGAGGTCGAGAATTGGTGTATCTGTACATCCCCCATCCAATATGAGTTTCTTTAAGTTCTACTATGAATTGATCTCCTTGTTTTGGCATTATGCACCTCCTTAAGTTTATATATTCATTATATCATTTATATTTGAGATGTGTTTATATTCCAGTATTTTTTTAAAAATGATATACTAGTTTAGTTAATCATATTTTTAGAAAGCAGGTAACTACATGACAAATTCTGTAAGTTCGAACCGACCTGAGAAGTACAACATTGCAGCCTTCTTCTCAGGTGTTGGGGGAATTGAGTTGGGATTTGAACAGACCAACGAGTTCAGAGTGGTGTATGCCAATGAATTTGATAAGTATGCGCGTCAAACTTATCGTTTAAATTATCCAAATACGCATTTGGATAGTCGTGATATTCATGTGGTGCAGCCGGAAGAAATTCCAGCTGAGCGCGTGGATGTGATTATGGGAGGATTTCCTTGTCAAGCTTTTAGTATTGCGGGCTACCGCAAGGGCTTTGATGATGATCGTGGCGATCTTTTCTTTGAGTTGCTTCGTATGATTGAAGGGCGTAAACCTCGCGCTATCTTCATCGAAAACGTCAAGAACATGGTCGGTCATGACCACGGGAATACCTTCAAGGTTATTCGTGAGGCCTTGACGGAGAACAACTACTTTATCAAGTGGAAGGTTCTTAACGGAAAAGACTATGGAAATATCCCACAAAACCGTGAGCGGATTTACATTGTTGGTTTTGATACTAAAGAAGCCTACGACTTGTTTGAGTTCCCAGAGGAAATCAAACTGACAACGACCTTGGCTGACGTTATTGATTTTGGTGCTAAGCCAGATGAGGCCTACTA
This sequence comes from Streptococcus sp. HMSC061E03, assembly GCF_001813505.1. Classification (NCBI taxonomy): domain Bacteria; kingdom Bacillati; phylum Bacillota; class Bacilli; order Lactobacillales; family Streptococcaceae; genus Streptococcus; species Streptococcus sp. HMSC061E03. Next base: position 1,272,387 of record NZ_KV812784.1, on the reverse strand, counting down.
TTATCGAGAAGGCAAGCAGAATTTCTACGCTGACCTCAAGGCCAATGTGACTAGTCAAGATACGGTCTACCAGTGGCGTCGTCAATACGTTCGGGAGAATAAAAATGGCGTTGTTCCAACCTTAACAGCTAATATGGGAACAGGTGGGCACAATGTGCCGTTGATCTTGACAGATAGTGGGGAGATTCGTAAATTAACACCAAAGGAGACCTTCAATGTACAAGGTTATCCAAAGACTTTTAAGTTGCCTAAGGGGGTTTCCAATGGTCAACTTTATAAACAGGCTGGAAATAGTGTGGTTGTCCCTGTAATTAAACGTATTGCAGAGCGGATTGCTTTTGCCCTTAATGAGAGCAATGGGCTGTCTCAACTGGATCGTTCCGGAAAATTTGCCATTATCTATACCAAGATGAATGGACAGTTTGAAGGCCAATCTTATGTGAAAGATTTTGTCTCCACTTATGAGGAGGCAGAGAAGAAGATTGCGTCCTATGAGGATGGTCTTGCTATTTTATCAGATGAGGATTATTTCAGATTGGTAAAAAAACGTGGCAATTTGGAGTTTTACAGCATTATTTAACGAATTATATAAGTAAGGGGACTAGTGAAAATCTAGTCTTCTTTTGATATACTTAAATAAGAAGTGAGGAATGAATGATGTGGGAAAACCTTAAACATGAACAAAAAGAAAAATACAAGACGCTCATTACCAACTTTGCTAGTCTGAGTGAGGCATTTTCTCAAAAGGCAGAAGCCGAAGATTCTAATGATCGAGAAAACTACGTTGCTCCGATAGTCAATTCAAAATTCCAAGAGACTGTTTTCCAAAAAGCTTTTCATGCTGTTGGTGAAGATATTGCCAACACCTCTTATGATGCTTCGCTGGTCGTTGATGAGCAACATAAGTATTTGGTTGGGATTAAATCCTTTGGTTTGGACTCAGGGGATCAAAAGATTGCTCAATTCAAGAAAGATTCACAGTCTTGGAATGAACTATTGAGTGAAATTCGATTTCATGCTGATATTTCACCGGACAAGGAAACAGCTGATAAAGAAAATGATGCTCGCTATGAAAAACTGGCCCGTGAGATTGCGACCTTGCGAAATCAACGGATTGAATCATCCAAAGCACTCATAAAGGGGTTTCATTCTGATGCTGGTCATGTAGAAGCCGTCTATCATGTCTTGATGCCGACCTCGAAGGGACACAAGCCTCAGATCCATGTAGGAGAGACGACTTATTTGCCTGTTGATTTGGACCATCTCAAAATTTTAGGATCAACAACCAAGAACAATCCGACAAATTTCCGTTTCACAGATGGCCATCATGATTACAAATATACGGCCGCGGATAGTCAGCTCCATATGACCTTTAGGAATAAGGAGATTGTGGTTGACACATGGGATGTGAATTATGTTGAAGATCCCTTTTATCTCTTTGAACACCTTCACTTATTGACCTCAGAAAAAAGTGATTCGGAGATTCTTGAGACGGTTTCTTGGGTGATCACAGACAAGCACGGAAATGTAGAAGAAAATTCGGGTTTTAATGCCTTTAATGGTGGATCAAAATTGGCCAAAAAAGATCGCTTGCCACGGATTTCAAAGATTCAGGATAAATATAAAGACAGTCTCGCTCCAGAAGAACTAGCTTTTGTGACCTATTCTTTAGAAGAAATCCTCTTGAAAAAATGGTCTACCAAGGAAGAAAAAGCCCAGATGAAATCTATTCGCGAGGACTTGATTCGCTTTGTACACGAGACGGGGAATGAAAAACTAATTAAAGAAATTGAACAGCTGGTGTATCGTCCAGTCAGTGAAGTGTATATTCCTCTTCCAGACTCCAAACATTTTCATGAAGAGCGTCCAGACTTTTTTGGTAAAGATATTGGAAGGTTTGAGCCAGGTACAAGTAAACTTGTGCTCCCAAAAGAAGAACGGACCTTTAAGCTACGATTTTTATCATCAGGTGATGTGATTACTGCCTATATCAACCAAGAAGCTGGGAAGGCCATTCAATCAACTGATAAGCAAGAAATACTTGGCAATTGGATTCTTCGTGGGGTCTTTCAGCTAAAGGATAGAGAGATCTTAACGGGTAAGAAACTTTCTCAGCTAGAAATCAATGGTATCCGTCTTTCCAAATTCAAAAACGGTGAAATTGGCATTGACTTCATCTGGATTGATGTGGACAATCCTCCTGTAGATGCGATTGGTTGGGTTGCGAAATAGAGAGTAACCGACTATTCATAGGACTACAAAAACACCACCTCCTAGTCTTAGGGGGTGGTGTTATGCTTTAGACCATTTGCCAGAAATAATCGATGATATAGGTCAGGCCGTAGGTGTAGATGACGAGGGTGATGGGTTTGCAGAGAATAATGATGGTCATGTAGCGTTTGAAGGTCATATTGGTCAGACCTGCCAGCATACAGATGAAGTCGGCAGGACTAACTGGCCAGATCATCATGAAGATAAAGAAGCGATCGAACCGCTTGCCTTCATTGAGCCAGCCAATGTACTTGTCATAGGTCTTCTGACTGACCATGGATTGGACGAATTTAGGCCCGTACATTCTCGCAAGGTGGAAAATAATGGCACAGCCGATTACGATGCCGATGTAGTTGTAGATGGTCCCAATGATGTGGCCGTAGATGAAAACACCTGCTACAGATGTCAGGGCGCCAGGAATAATAGGGACCACTGTCTGAAGGATCTGAAGAAAGATAAAGAGAGGAGGCCCGAAGATTCCGGCTTGCAAAATAAAGGCAGACAGGGTTTCTTTGGATTGAAGGATGCCAGAAAAGTAGGCCCAGATACAAAAGGCCAAGGTCCCAAGAGCTCCAATGATGGACGACCAATTAATGATACGCTGGAGGAGAGGAGAGACCTCTTTTAAGCTTGTTTGTTTCATAAAAAATTCCGAGTTCTTTTTCTTCTACTATACCATGTTTTTGGAACTTTGTAAGGATTTTGTCTATTTTTTGAGTAGTGAAAGCGACCTGATTGGAGTCTGTAGCTGTTTTAGTCGTGAAGCGGGTGCAAAATGGGCCTTTTTATGCTACAATGAAAGGAGTATAAAAAATGGAGAAAAACGTGTCAATCGAAAATTACAAACCAGATTTTGCGGTGGAAGCAGCCTATGATCTCACCGTTGCAGACTTAAAAAAACAAGGTATTAAGGCGGTCCTTGTGGATTTGGATAATACCTTGATTGCTTGGAATAACCCGGATGGGACTCCCGAAATGCGCCAGTGGTTGCATGACCTTCGTGATGGAGGGATTCGGGTTATCGTGGTATCTAATAATAGTCCCAAACGGGTCAAGCGCGCTGTTGAGAAATTTGATATTGACTATGAAGCCTGGTCGCTCAAGCCCTTTACTTTTGGGATTGATCGTGCCCTCAAACGTTTCCACTATGAGAAAAATGAAGTGGTCATGGTCGGGGATCAACTGATGACGGATATCCGGGTTGCCCATCGTGCAGGCATTCGTTCGATTTTGGTCAAGCCTTTGGTCGAGCATGACTCGATCAAGACGCAGATCAACCGGGCGCGTGAACGCCGTGTTATGAAGCAAATGGCCGAGAAATATGGTCCGATTGTATACAAAAAAGGAATTTAAGAATGGAAGAATTATTCTGTATCGGCTGTGGAGCCCCCATTCAGACAGAAAACAAAGAGGGGCTAGGCTATACTCCCCAATCAGCTCTTGAAAAGGGCTTGGAAACAGGCGAAGTCTATTGCCAACGCTGTTTCCGTCTGCGTCACTATAATGAAATCACAGATGTGCATTTGACAGATGATGATTTCCTAAAGCTCCTTCACGAAGTAGGGGATAGTGACGCACTCGTGGTCAACGTAGTGGATATTTTTGACTTTAATGGATCCGTTATTCCTGGCCTACCACGCTTTGTAGCAGGAAATGATGTCCTCTTGGTCGGGAACAAAAAAGATATCTTGCCCAAGTCTGTCAAGGACAGCAAGGTGACCCATTGGTTGATGGAGCGGGCCCACGAAGAAGGGATGCGTCCTGTCGATGTGGTCCTCACCTCTGCCCAAAACAAGAGTGCTATCAAGGACTTGATGGAAAAGATCGAGCAGTACCGCAAAGGCCGTGACGTCTATGTGGTGGGTGTGACTAACGTTGGAAAATCAACCCTCATCAATGCGATCATCCAAGAAATCACTGGAGATAAGGATATCATCACGACCTCTCGCTTCCCAGGGACGACACTGGACAAGATCGAAATACCACTGGACGATGGGTCCTACATCTACGATACACCAGGGATTATCCATCGCCACCAAATGGCTCATTACTTGACGGCAAAAAACCTCAAGTATGTCAGCCCTAAAAAGGAAATCAAACCCAAGACTTATCAGCTCAATCCAGAGCAAACCCTCTTCTTGGGTGGCTTGGGACGGTTTGACTTTATCAAGGGAGAAAAGCAAGGCTTCACTGCCTTCTTTGATAATGAACTCAAGCTTCACCGAACCAAGCTCGAAGGAGCAACCGCCTTTTATGACAAGCATGTCGGTGGCTTACTAACTCCTCCTAACAGCAAGGAAAAAGAAGAATTCCCTCCTTTGATTTCCCATGAGTTTACCATTAAGGACAAGACAGACCTGGTCATCTCAGGCCTCGGCTGGATCCGCGTCAATGGAAAAGCCAAAGTAGCCGTCTGGGCACCAGAAGGCGTCGCCGTCGTTACCCGCAAAGCTATTATTTAAAAATTTGAAAGGAAATAGTTTCTTTGTAGACTGGGCGAGTGCAACGAGCCTAGAAAGGATACTTTTCGCTGTGGTGAAAGCCTAAGTAGATATTTTACTACTTAGGCGCGGAAAATTTGAGACTTTAGGCTCAAATTTAAGTCATGGAACTCCGCTAGGAGGTCGCTGACGACCGCCACCACATCAGAAAAGTATCAAAAAAGAAACAATGAAAAAAATATGACATTAACATCTAAACAACGGGCTTTCCTCAACAGCCAAGCCCACAGCCTCAAACCTATTATCCAAATTGGGAAAAATGGGCTCAATGACCAAATTAAAACCAGTGTGCGCCAAGCGCTTGATGCGCGCGAACTGATCAAGGTGACTCTTCTTCAAAATACGGATGAGAATATCCATGAAGTAGCAGAAATCTTGGAAGAAGAAATCGGTGTGGAAACGGTCCAAAAGATTGGTCGGATTCTCATCTTGTTCAAACAATCGAGCAAAAAAGAAAATCGTAAAATTTCAGCGAAGGTAAAAGATATTTAAGACATCGAGGAGAGCAAACCTATGGCAATTGAACTATTGACTCCCTTTACCAAGGTAGAGTTAGAGCCAGAGATCAAAGACAAGAAACGCAAACAAGTTGGTATTTTGGGGGGAAATTTCAATCCGGTCCACAATGCCCATTTGGTTGTTGCGGATCAAGTGCGCCAACAATTAGGGTTAGATAAGGTGCTCTTGATGCCTGAATATGAACCACCGCATGTCGATACCAAGGGGACGATTGCAGAGCACCATCGCCTTAAGATGCTGGAATTAGCCATTGAAGGCATTGAAGGTCTGGAGATCGAGACGATCGAGCTCGAACGTAAAGGAATTTCCTATACCTACGACACCATGCTCTTGCTCAATGAACGGGATCCAGACACAGATTATTACTTCATCATTGGTGCAGATATGGTGGATTATTTACCAAAATGGCACCGCATCGATGAATTGGTGGAGATTGTGCAATTTGTCGGAGTACAGCGACCACGCTATAAGGCGGGGACTTCTTATCCGGTGATCTGGGTGGATGTTCCTCTAATGGACATCTCCTCTAGTATGGTGCGTGATTTTGTAGCCAAAGGCCGGACGCCGAATTTTATGTTGCCAAAACCAGTCTTGGACTACATCAAGAAAGAAGGATTGTATCAATGACCTATGAAAACTATCTAGGCTTTTCTCGTGAGGTCTTGCTTGAAAAAATGCGCCAAATCCTGCCAGAAAAGCGGCTTACTCACTGTTTAGGGGTTGAGAAGGCTGCGCGTGACTTGGCCAAACGCTATGGGGCTGATGAAGAGCAGGCTGGCCTAGCAGGTTTGTTACATGACTACGCCAAGAAATTATCAGATCAGGAATTTCTGTACTTGATTGATCGCTATGAGCTGGATCCAGCATTAAAAAACTGGGGCAACAATGTCTGGCATGGGATGGTCGGGATTTACAAGATCCAAGAAGACCTCGGACTGACAGATCCAGCCATTCTTCGTAGTATTGAGATTCACACCGTGGGGAGTGGACAGATGTCAACCTTAGACAAGATTGTCTATGTGGCGGATTACATTGAGCACAATCGGGCCTTTCCAGGGGTAGATCAAGCACGTGATATCGCCCAAGTCTCCTTGGATCGTGCCGTGGCCTATGAGACGGCTCGCACAGTCGAACACCTGGCCCACCAAGGATTGCCCATTTATCCCCAAACCCTTGAAACCTATAACGCCTTTGTGAAGTATTTGAAAGAGGAGCAGTGAGTGAAGACAGCTTTTATCATTATTGACGTACAAAATATCTTAGTGGAAACAGGTTTTGAGACAGAAAAGCTCTTAGAGAAGATCGCTTATTTGCAAGAGCAGGCTAGAAAAGAGCAGATTGAAATTATCTACATGCAGCATATTGAAACGCCAGAGGCTTTAACTTCGGAAGATTGGCAATTATCGCCCCTGTTGAAGAGGAAGGCAGATGAGAAGGTGTTTCAGAAGCGATACAATAGCATATTTAAAGAGACAGGATTAAAAGAATACTTGGATCAACAAGGGATTGAACAACTGGTCCTGTGTGGTATGCAGACAGAATATTGTGTCGATACATCCGTCAAAGTCGGGTTTGAATACGGCTACAAGCTGGTCATTCCAGAAGGAGCTGTCACAACCTTTGATGGAGAGGATATTCCGGCAGAAACGCTTAATGAATTTTATGAAAATATTTGGGCAGAACGTTTTGCGGATGTCTTAGATTACAAATCAATTTTTTAAGGAAAGAGGATTACATGAAAGAAAAAGAACTACTTGAACTAGTTGTCAAAGCAGCAGATGAAAAGCGTGCGGAAGACATTGTCGCTTTGGATGTTCAAAGCTTGACCAGCGTGACAGACTACTTTGTCATCACAAGCTCTATGAACAGCCGCCAATTGGAGGCTATTGCTGAAAATATTCGCGAGAAGGTCATTGAAGCTGGTGGGAATGCCAGCCACGTCGAAGGTGATTCAGCTGGAGGTTGGGTCCTTCTTGACTTAGGTGGTGTGGTAGTCCATGTCTTCTCAGAAGAAATGCGTGCCCACTATAACCTAGAAAAGCTATGGCACGAAGCAAGTGCTGTCGATCTTTCAGCAGCCCTAGCATAAGCAGGTAAACTCAGTTGGTAGCAACTGAGTTTTGTTGGTTAAATTGAAATTCTATGGAAAGAAAGGATAGGGCCTTGTGTTTGGTTAATTTGATAATTGAACACGAGCTAAAAGCTGTGAGAAAGAGACAAATTTTCTCTTTGCTTTTAACGCTCTTTGTATCTTAGAAAGGATTTGAACCCGTCCTGTAATCCTCGGAAAATAGATAGCTCTCCTTGGAGCTTAGCTCCATCGTCGTGCTCCTAATTTTCTATCGGATTACGGGCGGACTTGGTATCATGAATATGGCTACTTATGAAACCTTTGCGGCGGTCTATGATGCGGTCATGGATGACAGTCTGTATGATTTGTGGACGGATTTTTCCCTCCGCCATCTCCCAAAGACAAAAGATAAGAAAAAATTACTGGAATTGGCTTGTGGGACAGGGATTCAGTCTGTTCGCTTTTCTCAAGCTGGATTTGATGTGACAGGGTTAGACCTGAGTGCTGACATGTTGAAGATTGCTGAAAAAAGAGCTGCTTCAGCCAAGCAAAAGATTGATTTTATCGAGGGCAATATGCTGGACCTGTCGCAAGCAGGAACTTATGACTTTGTAACCTGCTACTCGGATTCTATCTGCTATATGCAGGACGAGGTAGAAGTAGGGGATGTCTTCAAAGAAGTCTACAATGCCCTCAATGAGGACGGGGTCTTTATCTTTGATGTCCATTCGACCTACCAGACGGATGAGGTTTTTCCAGGCTATTCTTACCACGAAAATGCAGAAGACTTTGCCATGCTCTGGGATACCTATGAGGATGCGGCACCTCACTCGATCGTCCATGAGCTGACCTTCTTTGTCCAAGAAGAGGATGGCAGCTTTAGTCGGCACGATGAAGTCCATGAGGAACGCACTTATGAAGTTTTAACCTATGACATCTTATTGGAGCAGGCTGGCTTTAAATCTTTCAAATTGTACGCAGACTTTGAAGATAAGGAGCCGACAAAGACCAGCAAACGATGGTTCTTCGTGGCACAGAAGTAGGACAGTATGACAATTACAGGTATTATTGCAGAATTTAATCCTTTTCACAATGGTCACAAGTACCTGCTTAAACAGGCAGAAGGGCTGAAGATTGTGGCCATGTCTGGGAATTTTGTTCAACGTGGGGAGCCTGCCATTGTAGACAAGTGGACACGGGCCCAGATGGCTTTGAAAAATGGAGCGGACCTGGTGGTTGAGCTCCCCTTTCTCGTGGCTGTTCAGTCGGCTGATCATTTTGCTAAGGGAGCGGTAGAAATCTTGTCCCGTCTAGGAATCGACCAATTGACTTTTGGGACAGAAGAGGTCTTAGATTACCAAGCGATTGCGACTGTTTATTCGGAGAAAGAAGCGGAAATGGAAGCTTTCCTGCGAAGTCTTTCAGGCGATTTATCCTATCCACAGAAAACGCAAAAAATGTGGGAAACCTTTGCTGGAGTGGAGTTCACAGGGGATACTCCCAATCATATTCTAGGGCTGGCTTATGCCAAGGCTTGTGCTGGGAAGGGGATTGTGCTTAAGCCCGTCCAGCGCCAGGGTGCGGGCTACCATTCAGAAGAAAAAGAGGTGGCCTATGCTTCTGCGACTAGTCTACGCCTACACAAGGAAGATCAGGACTTTGTTGCTAGATTCATGCCCAATAGCCAACTCTTTCAGTCGGCTCCACAGGTATCTTGGGAGAATTATGACCAACTGCTCCGTTATCAAATCCTAACCCGTCCGGATTTGACACAGATTTTTCAGGTCAATGAGGAACTGGCCAATCGGATAAAGGATGCGGTTCGAAGTGCTAGTTCTGTGGAAGACCTGGTGGAGAAAGTCGCAACCAAGCGCTATACCAAGGCGCGTGTGCGCCGCATCTTGACCTACATCTTGGTAGGGGCGATGGATCAAGCTCTTCCTGATGCCATTCATGTCTTAGGATTTTCCGCAAAGGGACAAGCCCACCTCAAAGGCTTGAAAAAATCAGTAGAAATCGTGACTCGAATCGGTAAGGAACCTTGGGACAGTTTGACCCAGCAAGCCGATCAGGTGTATCAGCTAGGCCATCCCCAATTGCGAGATCAGATCTGGGGTCGGGTGCCAGTGAGGGTGGAAGATCAATAAAGGGTGAATAGTCGAGCAACTACAATTGGAAGGATACGCAAAAAACTCTTCCAAGTCTTGTGATTTGTGATATAATATAAAAGATTGAAAATAATTTGAAAAAATTTAAGGAGAATCCTCATGGGACGTAAATGGGCCAATATTGTTGCCAAGAAAACTGCCAAAGATGGTGCCAACTCAAAAGTATATGCCAAATTTGGTGTGGAGATCTATGTAGCTGCTAAAAAGGGTGAACCAGATCCAGAACTAAATACTGCTTTGAGATTCGTTATTGACCGTGCTAAACAAGCGCAAGTGCCAAAACACGTGATTGATAAAGCAATCGATAAGGCAAAAGGAAACACTGACGAAACCTTTACAGAAGGACGTTACGAAGGGTTCGGACCAAATGGTTCGATGTTGATCGTTGATACCTTGACCTCAAACGTAAACCGTACAGCTGCCAATGTCCGTGCTGCTTTTGGTAAAAACGGTGGGAACATGGGAGCTTCAGGTTCTGTATCTTACCTCTTTGACAACAAGGGAGTTATCGTCTTTGCTGGTGATGATGCGGATGCGATCTTTGAACTTTTGCTTGAAGCAGATGTTGATGTAGATGATGTCGAAGCAGAAGAAGGAACGATCACAGTCTACACTGCTCCAACTGATCTTCACAAAGCGATCGTTGCTTTGCGTGAATCAGGTGTCGAAGAATTCCAAGTAACAGAATTGGAAATGATTCCTCAATCAGAAGTTGAGTTATCAGGTGAAGATTTGGAAACATTTGAAAAACTTTACAGCGTTCTTGAAGATGACGAGGACGTACAAAAAATCTACACAAACGTAGATGGATTCTAATCACTCATAAGAACTGTAGTGAATCCCATAAATTAAGAAAAAGGATAGCTTCTTAGATCAAGCTATCCTTTTTCTCTGTTTGATGAGGAACTATCTTTTGTAAGTGATGTCCTGTATAAGCGTAAATACGGGTCAGTGGTGATTGGGAGAGTGTGGAAACCTTAAAATAGAAATAATGGTCTCGATGATCCCGACTTTTGGTGTGGTGAAGACGAAAGTAGTTTCGCTGGCCTGCTGCCATAGAGTGGAGAATATCGTCTTCTAAAAAGACGAGCGGCGTAGAAGTAGCTGCCCACTTGTAAAAGTCCATCTCAAATTGGTGGTAATTCTCCGAAAAATAATCAAATTGTAATTCGTGTTTAGTCTGAATAGGTTTCATAGGCTGTTTCCTCAGATTCAATAAAAATGATAGAGTCTACGAGGAGACGGTGGTAGTGGCCGTCGCTTTTGAGAAGAACCTCAGAAGCAGATAAGGTGTGAATCGAACCTGTGTAGGTTGCAAATTGATTCCCCTCTAGAGTCGTGATCGAGATCGTCGTTTGTTGTTGAAAGGCCTGCTCCAGGAGCTGGATCTGTTCAGCAAGTGGAAGAATTGTGATCTGACTGCGGTCAATTTCTTTTGTCTGCAGGGCAGTTGTGTGCTCGGATAAAAAGAAGCCAGCCCATTTGGCCATGCCACGATCTTGAAATTCACGGGCGGATTGATAAGGGAGATAAGAACGGTCGATCATGTTAATCCATCTAAGCCTCCTGCGGAATGTCCGCCTGTTAGTTTACTGCGTGCAATGGCACGTGAGTTTTCTAGTAGTGAGGAGCCTTTCTGAAGAGAGGTGAAGCCAAATTGGTCCCGAATGCGGTCAATGGTCTGCTGAAGTTTCTCCTCTTTTTCCAGAGCTACTGGATCATCGAAGAGAGAAAAGAGTTGAAGAGACTCCTCGACAAGTTCTCCATAAAAAACACCAATCTGCCGAATGGCGCCTCCTTCGTACTTGGAGCGAAAGAGCCGCAGAACCGTATCGGATAAAACCTTGGTGGATTGGGTAGGCTCAATTTTTTGCTGGCAGTGAATGGACGGAAGCCCCTCGATTTTGGAGTAGGAGGCATGAATGGAGACCAGTTGGGTCTTCTTTTTTTTCCGCCGCAAGCGAATAGCCACCTGCTCAGCCATCTCCCGAAACACCAGTTCAATGTCGGCTTGTAGATGGTAGTCATAGGGCAAGATTTGAGAGTTGCCAATGCCTCGTGACTTCGGACGATAAGGCTTGTGGACATTGCTTTCATCAATGCCATGAGCATGGAACCACAGTTGAAGGCCCATGACTCCGAATTCTTTCTTTAAGAGATCTGGGTGAGCCTGGGCCAGTTCAGCAATCGACGTGATCCCGATTTTTTGCAATCGCTTTTCAGTCCGACGTCCAATGCCCCAAAAATCAGTGAGCTGGGGCAGTTTCCAGACCTTACTTTCTACATCTTCATAAGACCAATTGGAGCGCATATTTCGGCAATGCTTAGCTTCATTGTCCAAGGCTAGCTTGGCAAGAAGGGGATTGGCATTGCTGAGGCCGATGGTAGAGTAGATTCCAGTTTCCTGCCAGATCCTTTTTTGGATCCTAGCAGAAAGGAGATCCAGTTTTTCCTTTCGAGAGAGGGAGGGGTTTGGAATAAAATAATTTAAGGAAGAAGTCAGATCGATAAAGCCTTCGTCAATTGAGTAAGGGAAAATATCATCTGGTGCCGCAAATTCCTGAAAGACCTTCTGAATTTCCATATTGACCTGAATGTAGGCATTCATCCGTGGAGGCACAATCAGGGTCCTCTTGGCCCAGGATTCAATGGATGCAATAAAGGCTGGATCTGTTGGCAATCCTTGTTTTTTAGCGACGTAGCTATTAAATTTTCTGGTCTTGAGGTCAAAAGGTAGGTCGTAGCTACGACTGACATTTTTCTTGCCAAAGACTTGTTTGAAAACGGGAGAGCTCGCTAAAATCAGGCCAGCTGAATTGTCGCTCCGACTCATGACGCAAAGAGAAGTCGTCAAGGGGTTGAGCCCTAGACGGACACATTCACAACTGGCATAAAAACTTTTCATATCCACAAAAGCAATATCAGAATGAGGCTCACGTGAATAATCAAACAGCATATTTACACCTCAAGCGGAAGAAAATGCCCGACCACAATGCCGACGATTTTGGGTTCGTCTTCATAGGGAGCAAATAAATCGTCATAATCAGGGTTGATGGATTCTAAGCGCAAACCTTCCGCTTCCCGATAGACTTTTTTGATGTAGGTTTTTCCATTCCAGATGAGGGCGTAGACAGCCCCATCATAGTCAAAGCCAGTCTGCTTCATGAGGGCAACAGAGCCATTGGGATAGAGAGGTTCCATCGAATCTCCGGATACCCAAGAAGCGAAATCGTGCTGGATCTCTTGGTCAAAGTAGACGGTTTCATAGTCCGTTTCGTTGTCATAAAAGGTGTGTCCTAAACCGGCTGCTAGCTCAATCGAAAGAACCTTATAAGCAGTCAAGGAAACAACTTTTTGCTGCTGTTCCAATAACTGGCTGGCCAACTGGTCGACTTTCATTTGATGAGGTGGGGTTAATAAAGGGTAGGTGTAGAGTGCGGAGTCTTTGTTAATAAAGTAGTCCTCTTTAACGGAGAGGCGCTTGGCCAACCTCCTGAGATTTTTTTCGTGTGGCTCCGCCAAGCCATTCTCCCAACTGGAGTAAGTCTTGCGAGAAATCCTGAGATCCTCGTAGACATCTGCTTGGGTCAAGCCTTTTTCCAGGCGTCTTTCTTTTAGTTTTTTTGCATCAAACATGTCAGTTCTCCTATGTAACGTTTTAAAAGTTACATATAGTTTATCAAAAATGAATCCTTTTTGCAAGAGAAAAATTAAGTTGAAAACGAATGAAAAGACTTGATTTTGATTGAAAAAAGAGTATAATCATTTCTAAAATGTCTATAAATGAGGAACTATATGAAAAAAAGTTTTATCCACCAACAAAAAGAAATTTCGTTTGTTAAAACGACGTTTACGCAGTATTTAAAAGATAAATTGGACATCATTGAAGTCCAAGGGCCAATTTTGAGCAAGGTCGGAGACGGGATGCAGGATAACCTTTCTGGGATTGAACATCCGGTATCTGTAAAGGTCCTTCAAATTCCTGATGAGACTTATGAAGTCGTGCATTCACTTGCAAAATGGAAACGCCATACTTTGGCACGTTTTGGTTTTGGCGAAGGAGAAGGTCTCTTTGTCCATATGAAGGCTCTTCGTCCAGATGAAGATTCGCTAGATGCTATCCACTCTGTTTATGTAGACCAATGGGACTGGGAAAAAGTCATCCCCAATGGTCAACGCAACATCGCCTACCTCAAAGAAACGGTTGAAAAAATCTACAAGGCGATTCGTTTAACAGAACTAGCAGTAGAGGCGCGCTATGATATTGAGTCAGTTCTTCCAAAACAAATTACCTTCGTTCACACAGAAGAGTTGGTGGAACGCTATCCAGATTTAACTCCAAAAGAGCGTGAAAATGCCATTGCCAAAGAATTCGGAGCCGTTTTCTTGATCGGTATTGGTGGAGAGCTTGCAGATGGCAAACCACACGATGGACGTGCACCTGACTACGATGACTGGACAACAGAGTCTGAAAATGGCTACAAGGGCTTGAATGGTGATATCCTCGTCTGGAATGACGTTCTAGGTTCCGCCTTTGAGTTGTCTTCAATGGGGATCCGTGTTGATGAAGATACGCTTCGCCGTCAGGTTGCGATCACAGGGGACGAGGATCGTCTCCAATTAGAGTGGCACAAGGCTTTGTTAAATGGTCTCTTCCCACTCACGATTGGTGGTGGGATTGGACAATCTCGTTTGGCTATGTTCTTACTTCGTAAGAAACATATCGGTGAAGTCCAAACCAGTGTCTGGCCTCAATCTGTCCGCGATGAATATGAAAATATCCTATAAGGAAAGAAAGAGAGTGGGACAGAAATCGGTCATTCGTTAGAATTCGATTTCGTCGTTCCACCTCCGCACAGTTGAGTAGGCCTGTATAAGCTGATGAAATCAGCGTATTAGAGCCCACTCAACAACTGCGTCTTGCTCGACAATCCAAAAACAATAGAGAGGCTAGGACTTTTGTCCCAGCCTCTTTTAATTGTCGCTTGACCATATCAAATCGCAATTTTCTGATTTTTTTTGGTATAATGGTCCCTATGAAAATAGTATCTGGAACCTATGGGGGGCGTCCCCTCAAAACACTTGAAGGAAAAACAACCAGGCCGACTTCTGATAAGGTCAGAGGGGCCATGTTCAATATGATTGGTCCTTACTTTGATGGTGGAAGAGTACTGGATCTCTATGCAGGAAGCGGTGGGCTCTCTATCGAAGCAGTTTCTCGAGGTATGTCAGAGGCCGTTCTAGTAGAAAGAGATCGTAGAGCGCAGGAGATTGTAGCAGCCAATATTGCCATGACCAAGGAAAAGGAACGGTTTCAACTGCTAAAAATGGAGGCCAAGCAGGCCTTAGGGCTTTTAACGGGCACCTTTGATTTGGTGTTCTTAGACCCTCCTTATGCCAAAGAAGAGATTGTTCGCGATATCGAAACCTTGTGCGAGCGCCAACTCTTGTCAGAGGACATCCTAATTGTGTGCGAAACCGATAAACACGTAGAACTTCCTGAGGAAATCGGACAAGTGGGAATCTGGAAAGAAAAAATCTATGGAATTAGTAAGGTAACAGTATATGTCAGATAGAAGTGGATTGTTTACAGGATCGTTTGATCCGATTACCATTGGGCATGTGCAATTGATCGAGCGAGCTAGTCGCTTGTTTGACCGTGTCTATGTCGGAATTTTTTATAATTCGGAAAAAGTCGGACTCTTTTCCATTGAGCAGCGTGTGCGCATGGTGAAAGGGGCCTTGGCTCATTTGGAAAATGTTGAAATTGTGACGTCGACTCAAGAGTTGGCTGTGACAGTGGCGCGCAATCTTGGCGTGGTCACCTTGATCCGGGGCTTGCGCAATGCACAGGATCTGGTATACGAAGCCAATATGGATTATTTTAATCACCAGTTGGCGCCTGAATTGGAGACGGTTTATCTCTATGCCCAGCCTCCTTACCAGGCCATTAGTTCAACGCGTATTCGAGAGTTGCTGGCTTTTCAACAGGATATCTCACCTTATGTACCAAAGAGTGTAATGGAGGAAATCAAAGATGACACAAGCGAATAAACCAAGCTTGCCTACAAAAAAGAAAAAAGGACGATTGAAAGAATACCGATGGCCGATTGCAGGCGTTCTTTTCTTGCTCCTCTTGCTAGCTGCCTTTGTGATTCGCCTTCCCTATTATATTGAGATGCCAGGAACGGCCGAAGACATTCGATCGGTCATGACAGTGGATGGAAAAATGGATACCAAGTCAGGATCTTATGACTTTGTAACCGTAGCAGTGAAAGAAGCGACTCCGGCTGATTTGATCTATGCTTGGGCGACACCTTTTACAGATATCTACTCTGCCAAAGATATGACAGGTGGTAGTTCGAGCCAAGAATTTACGCGGATTAACCAATTCTATATGGAAACCTCGCAAAATATGGCCATCTACCAAGGGTTAAAGACAGCTGGAAAAGAAACCCAGATGGACTTTCTTGGTGTTTATGTCATGCAGGTGGCAGATGATTCGACCTTTAAGGGTATCTTGAACATTGCGGATACCGTCACCGGTGTGAATGGCAAGACCTTTAAGAGTTCCAAAGAATTGATTGACTATGTTGGTTCTCAAAAAATTGGCGATCCCGTTTCAGTGACCTATATTGAGGATGGACAAACCAAGACCGCAGACGGAAAGATCATCAAATTGTCCAACGGGAAAAACGGAATCGGGATTAGCCTGATCGACCGGACTGAAGCCAAAGGCGATGTTCCTGTCCAGTTTGCGACCCAAGGGATTGGTGGACCAAGTGCCGGTATGATGTTTAGCCTAGCCATCTACACTCAAGTGGCGGATCCAGATCTTCGTCAGGGACGCCATATTGCAGGGACAGGAACCATTAACCAAGATGGAACGGTTGGCGATATCGGTGGGATTGACAAGAAAGTCGTCGCAGCCGATAAAGAAGGAGCAGAAATTTTCTTCGCCCCTAATAACCCTGTTTCTAAAGAAGAAAAGAAAGCCAATCCCAAGGCCAAATCAAACTATGAAACAGCGAAAGAAGCAGCAAAACAAATTCATTCGAAGATGAAAATCGTACCTGTAAAAACCTTGCAGGATGCTATTGATTATTTGAAGAAGAAGTAGAAGTATCTTGTTAGATCAGTCTCGTACTTGAAAGTACGAGATAGAGTTGGCAGATAGGAAGATTCATCTTCTAATCAAATTCAAGTTTTTGCTTATCAATCTCTCTATTTTTAGAGGGATTTTTTCTTTATACTGGTATCAGAAAGAAAGGGAGGTAGTGAAATGATTCAAACCAGTTTGTTTTCCATTTCAGTATTCTTAGCGGGAGTTCTATCCTTTTTCTCCCCGTGTATTTTGCCACTGATGCCAGTCTATGTAGGGATTCTATTGGATTCTGAGCATGAAAAAACGGTGCGTATTTTTGGAAGAGACATTTCTTGGTATGGCCTGGTGAAGACTCTTTGTTTTATCGCAGGTCTATCAACTGTTTTCCTGATTCTAGGATACGGTGCAGGGGCCCTTGGCCAGGTGCTTTATGCTCCCTGGTTCCGTTACCTACTAGGAGGGATTGTCATCTTATTGGGAATCCATCAGATGGGCCTCATCAATCTTCAGCAACTCCAAAAACAAAAGAGTATCCAACTGAAGAAGGATGAAAAACGCAATGAATTCTTCAATGCTTTTCTGATAGGGGTCACCTTCAGTTTTGGTTGGACCCCTTGTGTCGGACCAGTTTTGAGTTCTGTTTTAGCCATTGCCGCTTCTGGAGGAGATGGTGCTTTACAAGGCGCTCTCCTGATGCTGGTCTATACATTAGGCTTGGCTCTGCCTTTCTTGCTTTTGGCCTTGGCTTCTAGCTGGGTTCTACAACATTTTGCTAAACTCAAGCCCCATATGGGAACCTTGAAAAAAATTGGTGGTGCCCTCATCATCTTGATGGGTATCTTGCTGATGCTAGGAAATCTTAATAGCCTCGCATCCCTGTTTCACTAATCTTGAATGATTAAAGGAGAAAAATCATGAAAAAAATTCTTGCACTTTCTATTGCTACACTTAGCATCGTCACTTTAGCAGCTTGTTCTGGACAGAAATCAGATTCAGACATGAAAAAAACGGACGATAGTAGTATGATGAAGAAGGACGATATGAAGAAGGACGATATGAAGAAGGATGACATGAAGGATTCATCCATGTCCGATGATAAAATGAAAAAAGAAGACATGAAAGATTCATCTATGATGTCTGACAGCAGTTCTGAAATGAAGGACGATATGAAAAAGGATGAGATGAAATCCAGCGATTCAGAAATGAAAGACGAAAAGAGTGGATCATCTGATATGAAATCAGACAAGGAATGAAAGAAGGGAGAGGTCATCTGAGGATGACTTTCTCCTTGTTTAAAGAGGTGATAATGATGAAGAAATTAGCTTTAGTAGCTGCAGGATTCTTGTGTACTGGACTTTTGGGGGCTTGCTCGAGTCAAGGAATGGCTACTTCCAATAAGGACATGAGCCAACAAACAGCCAAAGCTGGGGCTAGGCAACCATCTGGCAAGAAAGTGAAGGAGTTTAACCTGCAAGGAGTAGACGGTAAGACCTACCGCTTATCCGATTACAAGGGAAAGAAAGTTTACCTCAAATTTTGGGCTTCCTGGTGCTCTATTTGCCTATCGACATTAGAGGATACCAATGAGTTGGCAAAAGAAGAGGCGGGTAAGGATTATGTGGTCTTATCCGTTGTAGCTCCAACTTTTAATGGTGAAAAATCAGAAGCAGATTTCAAAAATTGGTACCAGTCTTTGGATTACAAGGATTTCCCAGTCTTGCTAGATAGTAAAGGAGAACTTCTAAAAGAGTATGGGATTCGTTCTTATCCATCGGCACTCTTTATTGCAAGCGATGGAACTCTCGCTAAGACCCATATCGGTTATATGAGCAAGGAAGACATCATCCAGACTCTAAAAGAAATGAAGTAAGGAGGACATAAAATGGAAACAAAATGGAAACTCATTTCCATTCTTCTAGTGGGGCTATTTTGTTTTGGAATCTTTTTCCTTGTCAAAGGATCCATGGCCTTGGATACATCAGATGCGACGACTGAGCAGATCAAAAAAGCGTCCATGAGTCAGACACCAGTAGCAAACAAAAAGCAGGAAGAAAAAGTCAATCCAGAAGACCAACGAGAAATCTATCTAGCTGGTGGTTGCTTCTGGGGTGTGGAAGAGTATTTTTCCCGTGTTCCGGGTGTCATTGATGCCGAATCAGGTTATGCCAATGGAAAAGGGGATACCACCAAGTATGAATTAGTCCCTCAAACAGGCCATGCTGAAACAGTTCATATCACTTACAATGTCAAGCAGGTATCTCTGAAAGAATTGCTCCTGCATTATTTCCGGATTATCGACCCAACGTCGAAGAATCGTCAAGGAAATGATCAAGGGACTCAATACCGAACAGGTGTCTATTATGTCTCTCAAGAAGACCTTCCAACCATTAACCAAGTCTTTGAAGAGGTAGCAAAAAAATACGACAAACCGTTAGCAGTGGAAAAAGAGGAACTGAGCAATTTCATCAAGGCTGAGGACTACCACCAGGATTATCTAAAGAAACATCCGAATGGGTACTGCCATATCGATGTCAATCAGGCTTCTTATCCTGTTATTGATGCTAGCCGCTACTCCAAGCCAAGCGATGAGGAAATCAAAAAGAAGTTATCTCCCGAAGAGTATGCGGTGACACAAAAAAATGATACTGAACGTGCCTTCTCCAATCGTTACTGGGATCAGTTTGATACCGGTATTTATGTAGATGTCGTGACTGGTGAGCCGCTCTTTTCCTCCAAGGATAAATTTGATTCTGGTTGTGGTTGGCCAAGTTTCAGTCGGCCTATTAGTCCTGATGTGGCAATCTATAAGGAGGATAAGAGTTTCAATATGACTCGGACAGAGGTTCGGAGCCGTGTGGGAAATTCCCATCTGGGCCATGTTTTTACCGATGGTCCCAAGGAAAAAGGCGGCCTTCGCTATTGCATCAATAGCTTGTCAATCAAATTCATCCCTAAAGCAGAAATGAAAGAAAAGGGCTACGGTTATTTATTGGACTATGTCTGAGACATTTGGAACCACAATTTGCTATAATAAGCATAGCAAAGACAAGTAGGTGAAAGACATGTATGCGATCATGATTGTGGAAGATGAAGAGCTTATCCGGCAGGGACTGACTTCCTTAGTGGATTATGAACAGTTTGGAATGACCGTCATCAACCAGGCAGAAAATGGCCGTGAGGCCTGGGAGAAGTTTCAAGATCAACCAGCCGATATCCTTCTAACCGATATCAATATGCCACAAATGAATGGCTTGGATCTGGCCCATCTCGTCAAAGAGCAGTCTCCGTCTTGTCATATCATTTTTTTGACAGGTTATGATGACTTTGAGTTTGCGAGGAAAGCCATCAAGTTAGGTGCAGATGATTATTTGCTGAAGCCTTTTTCAAAAGATGATATTGAAGAGATGTTAGCAAAGGTGAAAGGAAAACTCGATCAAGAGCGAAAAAAGGCGCAAGTCGAAGATTTGGTCAGTCATGGTTATTCAACAGACTTAGAAGAAGCCATTCATGCTCGTTTAGCAGATTCCCAGTTAACCCTGAAGGATTTGGCCTATCAACTTGGTTTCAGTCCCTCTTATCTAAGTGTATTGATCAAGAAAAAATTGGGACTTCCCTTTCAAGAATATCTCATCCAAGAGCGAATGAAGAAGGCTCGCCTCTTGCTTCTCACGACAGATTTAAAGATTTATGAGATCGCCGATCAGGTTGGTTTTGAAGATATGAACTATTTTTCTCAACGTTTTAAGCAGGTTGTTGGGGTGACGCCAAGGCAGTACAAAAAAGGAGAGCATGAATGAAACGATATCCCTTGCTGATCCAGCTGGTCCTCTACTTTTTTCTCTTCATTCTCTTACTTTTTGGTCTCATCGGTAGCCTTTACTATCAAACGAGTTCAGGGGCGATCCGCCAGCTAACGGAGCGGACGACAAGAAATAGTATCGACCAAAGTAGTCAGTTTATCACGTCTTATCTAAAAAAATTAAAGCAGACCACAACAGTGCTTAGTAAGGAACAGGCTGTTCGCCAATTTGCCCAAGATAGGAGTGCGGATCAAGAAACGGTTCAGCACTTGATGCGAACGATGATTGAAACGGATCCGGA
This sequence comes from Streptococcus sp. HMSC061E03, assembly GCF_001813505.1. NCBI lineage: Bacteria > Bacillati > Bacillota > Bacilli > Lactobacillales > Streptococcaceae > Streptococcus > Streptococcus sp. HMSC061E03. Next base: position 1,251,651 of record NZ_KV812784.1, on the reverse strand, counting down.
CCTGGTCTCAGCAGTCCTGGTGACTAAGGACGGACGTCTGGTAGCGACAGATACCAAAATCAGCATGCAGACTTCCTCAGATATGATGAATGAAAGCTGGTATCAAGAGGCGATTAAGGAAAGAGCTATGCCAGTTTTGACGCCAGCTCGAAAGGAATCCTTGACCTCGGAAAAAGAGAAATGGGTGGTTTCTATTACCCAAGAAGTGGTCGATCAGACTGGTCAAAATCTCGGAGTAGTACGCTTGGATATTGGCTACGATAGCCTTCAGGCTTACTTGGATCACCTTCAACTAGGGAAACAAGGCTTTAGTTTTATCATTAATCAAAAGCATGAGTTTGTCTACCATCCTAAAAAGGCGGTCTATTCCTCCAGTCAAGAAATGCAGGCTATGCAGCCCTATATTGCTGTGAAAGATGGCTATACAAAAGGAGGGCAGAATTTTATCTATCAGGTTCCGATTCCAGATAGTGATTGGACCTTGATTGGAGTGGCTTCACTTGAAGGACTTCAGATGCTTCAGTCGCAGCTCCTGTACTCTTTTATTGGCCTAGGATTACTAGCTTTGATCATGTGTTTAATAGGGATCGGCTTTGTTCTGCGTTTGTGGATCAAACCCTTACGAGACCTTCAGACTATCATTTTGAGGATTGGAGCAGGAGATGCTCACGTGAGAGCTGCAACCAAAGGATCTCCAGAATTGGTGGACCTCGCTCAAGCTTTTAATGCCATGTTGGACCAAATCGATAACCTCATGCAACAGGTCAAGGAAGAGGAGCAGAACGCACGGCGTTACGAGTTGCGGGCACTTTCGGCTCAGATTAATCCGCATTTCCTCTACAATACCTTGGATACGATTGTCTGGATGGCGGAGTTTAATGATAGTCGGCGCGTGGTCAACATCACTAAGTCTCTGGCTCAATATTTTCGACTAGCTCTCAACCAAGGCCAGGAACAAATCCTACTGAGAGATGAAATTGACCATGTCCGCCAGTATCTTTTCATTCAAAAGCAACGTTATGGTGAAAAGCTCAACTATGAAATTCTAGAAGATGAACGGTTAAGCGACTATCAGCTCCCCAAATTAGTGCTTCAACCCTTAGTGGAAAATGCGATTTACCATGGCATTAAAGAGATCGATCGGCCAGGTCTCATTCGAGTGACGACTGAAGTCAGTGGAGACTATGCCTGCGTATCGATTTTTGACAATGGACGAGGATTTGACCGATCAGAGTCAACAGACCAAACCCTTCTTCGTTTAGGAGGTGTTGGCTTGAAAAATGTGGACCAACGATTGCATCTTCAATTTGGCGAAGCCTATCATATGGAGATTGATTCTAAGGCCAATAGCTATACAAAAATCACTCTTTTTTTGCCCCTTTCATCATCTGATGAACATGTATAGAGACAAAGATTGCCTTCTTTGTCTCTTTTTCCTTTTGGAAGCTCTCAAAGGAATTTCAACTCTTTTCTAGTCAAATCTGACGCAAGTCATCAAATTTATGATAGAATAAAGTGTTACAGTAAATAGATTTTGATGAAGGAACACTATGCGAAAAGAGATTGACCCTGAATTATATAATTACAATAAATTTCCTGGACCTGTCTTTCGTCAGGTAGGAGACCAGATCCTTTCAGAAAACCTCTCCTTTGAGTTGTTAAAAAATGAAAAAGAAGCATTTGATGCGACCGTATTTGGTCAACGATTTTCTGAGATTTTAACCAAGTTTGATTACATTGTTGGTGATTGGAGCAATGAGCAGTTGCGCTTGCGTGGCTTCTATAAGGAAGAGCGCGATGTTGCAACGATGGATAAACTAAGTCGCTTAGACGATTATTTGTTAGAATATTGTAGCTATGGTTGCGCTTATTTTGTCCTTGAAAATAAGGAACCTCATCGTGCTTCCTTTGATAAGAAATCACCGGTCAAAAAAGCTCAATCAGAAGAAAGAGAGCCGAAGAAGCGTTCGCGCAATCGCAAACAAAAAGATCGTTTCCAAAAACGAGAACGCGACAAGGGACAGTCAGCCAATAACTCGAAAAAAACAAGACCGTCTGCTGAGACCAAAAAAACAACGAAGACGAACAACAAACGTCATTTTGTGATTCGACAAAAAGAGGAGTAAGAAAGAATGAAACCATCCATTTATAGTTTAACACGCCAAGATATGATTGATTGGGCGGAAGAAAACGGCGAAAAGAAATTCCGTGCAGCACAAATCTGGGAATGGCTCTATCGCAAACGCGTCCAGTCTTTCGAAGAAATGACCAACCTTTCTAAGGATTTGATTGCAAAGTTAAATGATCAATTTGTCGTCAACCCACTTAAGCAACGGATCGTGCAAGAGTCAGCAGATGGAACGGTCAAGTATCTTTTTGAATTGCCAGACGGCATGTTGATTGAAACCGTCTTGATGCGTCAGCACTATGGCTTGTCAGTCTGTGTCACCACTCAGGTCGGATGCAATATCGGCTGTACCTTCTGTGCATCTGGTTTGATCAAAAAACAACGCGATTTGAACAATGGGGAAATCGTGTCTCAAATCATGTTGGTCCAAAAATACTTTGACGAACGTGGCCAAGATGAACGGGTCAGCCATATCGTTGTCATGGGGATCGGAGAACCATTTGACAACTATAACAATGTCTTGAAATTTATCCGGACGGTCAACGATGACAAGGGATTAGCGATTGGTGCTCGCCATATTACCGTGTCAACTTCTGGTTTGGCTCATAAAATTCGTGACTTTGCAAATGAAGGTGTGCAGGTCAATTTGGCAGTGTCTCTTCATGCTCCAAATAATGACTTGCGCTCTAGCATCATGAAGATCAACCGAGCCTTTCCAATTGAAAAATTGTTTGTGGCGATTGAATACTATATTGAGACTACGAACCGTCGGGTGACCTTTGAGTACATCATGCTCAATGAAGTCAATGATGGAGTCGAGCAAGCCTTAGAGTTGGCAGAATTGCTCAAGAATATCAAGAAATTGTCTTATGTCAACTTGATTCCTTACAATCCTGTCAGTGAGCATGACCAATATAGCCGGAGTCCAAAAGAACGGGTCATGGCCTTCTATGATACCTTGAAAAAACAAGGTGTTAACTGTGTAGTGCGTCAAGAGCACGGTACAGATATTGATGCAGCCTGTGGCCAATTGCGTTCAAATACCATGAAACGGGATCGGGAGAAAGCGATTGTTGAACATGCGCAACCTTAAACAAGGGCTGATGGATCAAACAGAACTAACAAAGAGAGGAAGAAGGCTGTTACAGAGTGGCAGCTTCTTCTATTTTATCCTCTTGTGCCTGATGTGCTTTTTGCCTCAACAGCCAGAGCCAGGTATGGAAACACCGGGAATTCAACATTTTGGTCGCATCGTCGTCCTACTGGTTCCACTTAATTCGTTGATGAATTTTGGCCAGATCACCAGTGTCATCCAACTCATCAAGGTGATTCTCCAAAACGTAGCCAATGTCTTTTTGTTAAGCCCGCTGGTCTTTCAACTTCTCTGGCTATGGCCCTGGTTGCGGAGTCACAAACGGGTCTTACTCTTTGGCTTTGGTCTAAGTCTATGGATTGAATCTAGCCAAGTGCTCTTAGATCTTTTGTTTGATGCCAATCGTGTCTTTGAGCTAGATGATTTGTGGACCAATACCTTAGGGGCTTACCTGGCCTATCTAGGCTTTCAGTATCTCCAAGCGCGATTGCTAGCCAAAAATGGGGAAATGTAAAATCCGAACATTTCAGTCACTTTTTGAAATTTTTGTTGACAAAGTCAGAAGCGGGAGCTATAATAGCTTCAAGACATCAGAAAAGTAGAGATTTTTCTCACTTCCAGGGAGCTTGTGGTGATTGCGAACAAGCAGTGGTGAATCTTGAAATGGGCTGATGCGTTTATGATGATGAATTTGAAACAATAAAAATTCGGTGAGCACACCTTATCGTGCACCCTGTTGTTAGACAGGTCAGAGATGTAGGAGAAAAATAGCTTCCTACAATTGAGGTGGCACCGCGGTATCGAATCGTCCTCACACAGATTTTTCTGTGTGAGGTTTTTTTATCTCAAAGGAACCCAGTGAGACTGCAGCTCAAAGGGCCAGCGAGAGAAAAAGATCATAAACAGGATTGAAGATATAGAAAAGAGGACACAATCATGACAGAAACAAAAGGCTATTTCGGACAATTTGGTGGATCTTTCGTACCAGAACCCATTCAAAACTTGCTCAATCAATTAGAGGAAACCTTTGAACAGTATAAAAATGACCCAGAATTTATCGCAGAATACAAACATTATCTGAAAGATTATTCTGGACGGGAAACACCGCTCTACTTTGCGGAAAGTTTGACAGATCATTTAGGTGGGGCGAAAATTTATTTGAAGCGCGAAGACTTGAACCACCTAGGTTCGCATAAATTGAATAACGTTTTGGGGCAAATTCTCTTGGCTAAGCGCATGGGCAAAACACGCGTGATTGCTGAAACAGGAGCTGGTCAACACGGTGTAGCTACAGCAGCTGCGGCAGCTAAATTTGGTATGGCCTGTGATGTCTACATGGGGGCAGAAGACGTGGAGCGTCAACGTCTCAATGTCTTCCGCATGGAAATGATGGGGGCAACCGTTCATGCGGTTGAAACAGGAACCAAGACCTTGAAAGACGCCGTTGATGCTGCGTTTGGAGCATGGATGGCAGACCTCGATGCCTTTTACGTTTTGGGTTCTGCTGTTGGACCTCACCCTTACCCAACCATTGTGCATGAATTCCAAAAAGTGATCAGCGAAGAGTCTAAACGTCAAATCTTGGAAAAAGAAGGTCGTTTGCCAGACTATGTGATTGCCTGTGTTGGTGGTGGCTCCAATGCCATCGGTGCCTTTTCTGAATATGTCGCAGAAGAGGAAGTCGGTTTGGTTGGGGTAGAAGCTGCTGGTCATGGCTTGGATACCGATCAGCACGCCGCTACCATGACCAAAGGGACTGTAGGAGTTGTCGATGGCATGAAGACTTATGCTGTCTTTGGCGAAGATGGAAAAGTAGCGCCAGTTTACTCGATTTCTGCTGGTTTGGACTACCCAGGGGTTGGTCCAGAGCATGCTTTCTTTAAAGATTCTGGTCGTGTTGAATATGTAGCGGCGACAGATGATGAAGCAGTAGAAGCTCTTCTTCTTCTCAGCAAGACAGAAGGGATCCTTCCAGCCATTGAAAGCTCACACGCGATTGCAGAAGCGGTCAAACGTGCTCCACAATTGAATAAAGACAAGATTATCATCATCAACGTTTCCGGACGTGGGGATAAGGACGTGGCTGCTATTGCCGATTATTTGGAAGCAAAAGCTGCAAAATAAGAAGAATTATCTAAAAAACATCGTATAAAGCAGTAAAGCGTGATAACTGAGAAAGAGACAGGGAACAAAGGGAATCCGGTCTCTTTCTTTTTTGAGGGCAAAGAAGAGAATGCCTAAGATGGATGCGATCTGGATGAGAATGAGGATCTTGGTAGAAGAAAAGCTGAGTGAGAAGGTGGCGAGTAAGAGAAAATCTCCCGCCCCCATTCCAATAAAGAAAAAGTGGGCACCGATCGCAAGGAGTAAAAAGACCAGCATGAGGAGATTACTAGCGGATAAAAAGAGGACTAAGGCATGGAGACAACACCAGATGGCCAAGGGGTATTCCATAAAGCGTAGGTCATAGATGGCTAAAACAGCAGATCCGAGTAACGTCAGAAGTTGAGGCAGAGAAAGAAAACCATTGGCACAGGCTAAGAAGATCAGGCCACTCCAGATCTCAAAAAGGCAGTACCAAAATGGGTAGGTCTGATGACAATAGCGACAGCGAAAACGATGCAGTAGTTGCGAGATAATGGGGATGAGATCCCAAACTCCAAGGACGTGCTGGCAGTGATCGCAATGACTGCGAGGAGTGAGAATGGATTGGTTTGGGAAGCGATCGACCACTAGTCCCAAAAAAGAGGCGAAACAAGTACCGATGGTAAAAAAATAAAAGTTGATCATACTTATTTATTCGTAAACAAATCGAAAAATGTCATCATTTACTTGAAAATCTTGTAAAGCCTTTCTAAATTTGATACAATAATGAACATGAAAAACCTGTATGATGTTCAACAATTTTTAAAACGTTTTGGAATCATCATTTATGTGGGGAAGCGCCTCTATGACATCGAATTGATGAAAATTGAGCTTCAACGTCTTTATGATGCAGGCTTGATGGAGCGGCTCGATTATTTAGAAGCCGATACCGTTTTAAGAAGAGAGCACAAGCAAGAATTAGAATTTTTGAAAAAGAGTGAGGTAGAGTGATGGGAAATATCATTTTTTGGTTGGTTGTTTTAGGAATAGTTGGATGGATGGTGTTTAATTATTTCCGCATCCGTAAAGCTGCTAAATTTGTGGACAATGCTGCTTTTGAAGAGTTGATTCGTAAAGGGCAGTTGATTGACTTGCGAGAGCCAGTTGAGTTTCATGCAAAGCATATTTTAGGAGCGCGCAACATTCCTTCTACTCAGTTGAAGTTGAGCCTTGCGGCCTTGCGCAAAGACAAACCGATTTTGCTCTATGAGAATAGCCGTAGTTCGCGTGTCACCAATGCGGCTCTCTATCTCAAGAAACAGGGCTATACAGACATTTATGTCTTGTCTTATGGTCTTGATTCTTGGAATGGGAAAGTGAAAAAAGACGCTTAATAAAAGAGAGTGGGACAGAAATCGGTCATTCGTTAGAATTCGATTTCGTCGTTCCACCTCCGCACAGTTGAGTAGGGTTGTAAAAACTGATGAAATCAGCGTAGTAGGGCCCACTCAATGCACGACAATCCAAAAACAATTAAGAGGCTAGGAC
>NZ_KV812784.1:1197088-1244697 GCF_001813505.1 Streptococcus sp. HMSC061E03 | reverse complement strand
GGCTAGGACTTTTGTCCCAGCCTCTTTTTATCTCGTTTTTTCAAGGGAATCTTTGACCCAGGTGAGCTCCACTTCATTCAAAGGCCGGCTTTCGCCAGGGGCTAACTGAGGATCCAAGGTGAAGGGACCAAAAGACAAGCGTTTTAAGGTCATTACTTTGACGCCAATGGCTAAGAACATCTTTTTCACTTGGTGGTATTTTCCTTCTGAGATTCGGACCTGGGCCTTGCTGTAGCTAGGGCTACTTTCTAGAATGGTTAAGGAAGCAGGCTTACAGATGGGGCCATCTTTGAATGAAATCCCATTCTGAAATTGCTCGATGTGGGCTGCATAGAGCGGTCCATTGACTTCAACTTGATAAGTTTTATCCACATGATATTGAGGATGTAGAAGTTGAAAACCAAGGGGCCCATTATCTGTGATGAGGAGCAGACCACTGGTATCGCGATCGAGGCGACCAAGCGGATAAAGATCTGGATATTCTTGTTGGGGATCTACCAGATCGATTACTGTTGGATGCTGGGCATCTCTTTTGGCAGTCACGGCTCCAATTGGTTTATGGAGCATGTAGTAGTGGTGACGCGGTTCCTGAATGAGCCGTTCCCCTATTTGAATCTCTTGGAGTCCAGGGTCGATGTTTTGTGACAGTTTTTTAGCTGGTAGGTGATCGACCAAGATTTGCCTTCGGGCCAGAAGTTGTTTGATGTCTTTGCGAGCGTAATGATGGTCTGCCATCAATTGATCTAATCTCATGGGAGCCTCTTTTTCTGAAATTCTTATCATCAGTGTATCATGAAATGAAAAGGAAATCGAGTCGGAGAAAAGAAATGAGGATGAAAACATTTACAACTAGCTGAACTGTGTTTTTTAAACGGGACTGTGGTATAATTGTTCAGTTAGAAATATTATTTAAAATTATATAGAGGAAATCATGACAAAATTAAGAGAAGATATTCGTAACGTTGCGATCATTGCCCACGTTGACCATGGTAAAACAACCTTGGTAGACGAATTGTTGAAACAATCGCACACCTTGGATGAACGTAAAGAATTGCAAGAACGTGCAATGGACTCAAACGATCTTGAAAAAGAACGTGGGATTACCATTCTTGCTAAAAATACAGCCGTTGCTTATAACGGAACTCGGATCAATATCATGGACACACCAGGACACGCGGACTTCGGTGGAGAAGTGGAACGGATCATGAAAATGGTTGACGGGGTTGTATTGGTCGTAGATGCCTACGAAGGAACTATGCCTCAGACTCGTTTCGTATTGAAAAAAGCCTTGGAACAAGACCTTGTGCCGATCGTTGTAGTTAATAAAATCGATAAGCCATCTGCTCGTCCAGCAGAAGTAGTAGACGAAGTCTTGGAACTCTTCATCGAGCTAGGTGCGGATGATGACCAGCTTGACTTCCCAGTTGTTTATGCATCAGCGATCAACGGAACATCATCCTTGTCAGATGATCCAGCAGATCAAGAAAAAACTATGGCACCGATCTTTGATACCATTATTGATCACATCCCAGCTCCAGTTGATAACTCAGATGAGCCCCTTCAATTCCAAGTGTCTCTTCTTGACTACAATGACTTCGTTGGTCGTATCGGTATCGGACGTGTCTTCCGTGGTACAGTTAAGGTTGGGGACCAAGTTACCCTTTCTAAACTGGATGGTACAACTAAAAACTTCCGTGTGACCAAACTCTTTGGTTTCTTTGGTTTGGAACGTCGCGAGATTCAAGAAGCTAAAGCTGGTGACTTGATCGCTATTTCTGGTATGGAAGATATCTTCGTTGGAGAAACCATCACACCAACTGACGCAGTAGAAGCACTTCCAATCCTTCACATCGATGAGCCAACCCTTCAAATGACCTTCTTGGTCAACAACTCACCATTTGCAGGTCGGGAAGGGAAATGGGTGACCTCTCGTAAGGTCGAAGAACGCTTGCAAGCAGAATTGCAAACAGACGTCTCTCTTCGTGTTGACCCGACGGACTCACCTGATAAATGGACAGTTTCAGGACGTGGGGAATTGCACTTGTCTATCTTGATTGAAACCATGCGTCGTGAAGGATACGAATTGCAAGTATCTCGTCCAGAAGTTATCATCAAGGAAATTGATGGTGTCAAATGTGAACCATTTGAGCGCGTACAAATCGACACACCAGAAGAATACCAAGGATCTGTTATCCAAAGCCTTTCTGAACGTAAAGGTGAAATGTTGGATATGGTCGCAACTGGTAACGGTCAAACTCGTTTGGTCTTCCTTGTTCCAGCGCGTGGGTTGATTGGATACTCAACAGAGTTCTTGTCAATGACACGTGGTTACGGAATCATGAACCACACCTTTGACCAATACTTGCCAGTGATTCCAGGAGAAATTGGTGGACGTCACCGTGGTGCTCTTGTTTCCATCGATAACGGAAAAGCAACGACATACTCGATCATGTCTATTGAAGAACGTGGTACGATCTTTGTCAATCCAGGTACAGAAGTTTACGAAGGAATGATCATTGGGGAAAACTCTCGTGAGAACGACTTGACTGTCAACATTACGAAAGCAAAACAAATGACCAACGTCCGTTCAGCTACCAAGGACCAAACAGCGGTTATCAAGACTCCTCGTATCTTGACCTTGGAAGAATCTCTTGAGTTCTTGAACGACGATGAGTACATGGAAGTAACACCTGAATCTATCCGTTTGCGTAAACAGATCTTGAATAAAGCAGAACGCGAAAAAGCAAATAAAAAGAAAAAATCAGCAGCTGCTGAATAATACGAAAAGAAAGGAGAAACAAAATGGTCTATTTTATCTTAGGGATTTTGATTCTCCTTTTTTACCTTTTTATGACCCCAAAGAGTATTCGTGGTACCTTAAACAGTGTCACAATGGTGGTCTTGATCGTCTCTTTTATCGTTCTTGCTTGTCTAGCCATTTTTCAGATATTCCAACTACCGTCCGAGTTTTTTGTCGGTGCCTTTCTAGCCTTTGTTGGCTACCTGGCTTTGGTAGATATTTCCAAAATGACGACCAAACAGAAAAAATAAACGGTGACGTGATTTTTAAAGCCCTTTGGGCTTTTTAATTTTGCTAAAAAAAGGTAAAATAGAGAGTGATAAAAATGGAGCGAAGAAATCATGAAATTTGTGAAACAATTTGAAAATAAAAAGGTTCTTGTATTAGGTTTGGCTAAGTCAGGCGAGTCAGCTGCCCGTTTGTTGGATCGCTTAGGAGCGATTGTGACCGTCAATGATGGCAAACCTTTTGAAGAAAATCCAGCAGCACAAAGTTTACTGGAAGAAGGGATTAAAGTTGTGACAGGAGGTCACCCTCTGGAGTTGTTGGATGAAGACTTTGCAGTCATGGTCAAAAATCCAGGAATCCCTTATACGAATCCGATGGTCGAAAAAGCGCTTGAAAAGGGCATTCCAGTCCTCACTGAAGTGGAATTGGCCTATCTGATTTCGGATGCGCCAATTATTGGGATTACAGGATCAAACGGAAAAACGACGACGACAACCATGATCGGGGAAGTCTTGACGGCTGCTGGCCAAGGTGGTCTATTGTCTGGGAATATCGGCTTTCCAGCCAGCCAAGTCGCACAAACAGCGACAGAAAAAGAAGTTCTGGTCATGGAATTGTCTTCTTTCCAATTGATGGGCATTGAAGCCTTCCATCCAGAGATTGCAGTGATTACCAACCTCATGCCAACCCATATCGACTACCATGGTTCTTTTGAAAATTATGTAGCTGCCAAATGGAATCTTCAAAAGAATATGACAGAAAAAGATGTCATTGTGTTAAACTTCAACCAAGACCTGGCTAAGGAACTGGCTACAAAAACCAAGGCAAGGGTCCTTCCATTTTCTACAATCGAAAAAGTGGACGGTGCTTATTTGGAAGATGGACTTCTCAAGTTTAAGGGAGAAGCTGTCATGCGTGCGGATGAACTGGGTGTTCCAGGAAGCCACAATGTAGAAAATGCCTTGGCAACGATTGCTGTTGCAAAAGTCCGGGGAGTAGAGAATGAGGTCATTAAAGAAACCTTGTCAGCCTTCGGGGGTGTAAAACACCGTCTACAATATGTGGATGAGATTCAAGGTGTCAAATTCTACAATGACAGTAAATCGACCAATATTTTAGCGACACAAAAAGCTCTTTCTGGTTTTGATAACAGCAAGGTTATCTTGATTGCAGGAGGGCTCGATCGTGGCAATGAATTTGATGAATTGGTACCCCACATTGCTGGTCTAAAGGAAATGGTGATTCTCGGGGAATCAGCTCCACGAGTGAAACGCGCAGCCGATAAAGCAGGCGTCCCTTATGTCGATGCGACAGATGTGGCAGATGCTGCAAAGAAAGCCTTCGACTTGGCTAGCCCTGGAGATGTTGTGCTCTTAAGTCCTGCCAATGCCAGCTGGGATATGTATCCGAATTTTGAAGTGCGTGGGGATGAATTCCTTGCTACAGTAAAAGGGTTGAAATAAAATGAAAAAAATAATGTTTACTGGTGGGGGAACCGTGGGACATGTGACCCTTAATCTCCTCTTGATTCCAAAATTTATCGAAGATGGATGGGAAGTTCATTATATTGGGGACAAAAAAGGAATCGAATACCAAGAGATCAAAAAGTCTGGATTAGAGGTACGATTCCATTCGATTGCAACAGGGAAATTGCGACGCTATTTCTCTTTCCAAAATATGATGGATGTTTTCAAGGTAGCTTGGGGAACACTCCAATCCATAGCGATTCTGCTCCGTGTGCGTCCACAAGTTCTCTTCTCAAAAGGGGGATTTGTCTCGGTGCCACCAGTGATCGCGGCTCGTCTCACTCGTGTTCCTGTCTATATCCATGAGTCGGATCTCTCGATGGGATTGGCCAATAAAATTGCTTATAAATTTGCTACCAAGATGTACACGACTTTTGAGCAAGCACATGGTTTGACAAAGAGTGAACATATCGGTGCGGTAACCAAAGTCACAGATCATATTCCGCCGACTTCAGAAGTTTTAGAAGAAAAAACAAAAGGTTTCCGAAAAGAGTTGCCGACCCTTCTCTTTGTCGGAGGATCAGCCGGTGCGCGTGTCTTTAATGAATTTGTGACAGAGTATCAAGCAGAGCTCTTGCAGCACTACAATATCATCAATTTGACGGGCGATTCAACATTGAATCAGGCTGAGGGGGGCTTGTATCGAGTGGATTATGTAACCGATCAGTATTTGCCTATGCTCCAGAAGGCTGATTTAGTGGTGACTAGGGGTGGAGCCAATACCTTATTTGAACTCTTGGCTATGAACAAACTCCATTTGATTGTGCCGCTTGGAAAAGAAGCCAGTCGTGGCGATCAGATTGAAAATGCCCAATATTTTGTGGATAAAGGTTATGCAGAGCAATTGCAGGAAGATCAATTGACCCTCGAAACCTTTAATGAAACCATTCAAGAAATGTTGAAGCAAAGCCAAGTTTACCACCAAGCAATGGAAAAATCGACAGAACTCCTTTCACTAGACGATTTTTATGGCCTGCTTCAAAAAGATATCAGTAAGGGAAAAGATGACGGACGACAATAAAAAAACACCAACGGATGACAAAATTACAGAATTGTCAGCCTGGCAAAAAAGAAACAAAGAATATTTAGAAAAAAAGGCGCTTGAAAAAGCGGAAGAAGCTGAAACAGAGGAAACTGAAAGCAAAGAAGCACAAGAAGACGAAGATCTTTCAGAAAATGAATCGGCTTCTATCTCAGAGGAAGAATCTGAAGAAGAAATAGAAGATTCTGAAGAGGAAAATGAATCTGAGGTCGAAGAGGATCCAGATGCGGATGGAGAAAGTTCAGAAAGAGAAGAGAACGGTCCGGCTGTAGAGGAGCTAGATCCTTCAGAGAAGCAAGAGAAAAAGCCTTCGTTTTTTGAACGCTTAAAGACGAAAAAAACAAAGAAGGAACCGACAGTGGCAAAACGCCATATCTATCGTGCCCTTCCGGTTATCGGAATCAGCTCGATTGTCGCCCTTCTCTCGATCTATTTTTTAAGTCCCTTGTCTACACAGAAAGTGATTGAATTTTCAGGGAATAAAGCGGTTGACCAGCAAAAATTGTATGAAAAAAGCCGTATTAAAGAAGAAGATTATACTCTGACGACCTTCCTTCATAAGTCGGTCTATGAACAAAACATAAAAACAGCTAGTCCATGGATCAAAGAAGTGCACATGCATTATCAATTTCCAGTGACCTTTAAAGTTAATGTAGTGGAACACAAAGTGGTTGCTTATTATGTGACGGGAGAAGACCACTATCCAGTATTGGAAAACGGAGAAGTAGTTGAGACAGTAACGCCTGCTTCGGACTTACCATCCTCCTATATTAGCTTGAAATTCTCAGATAGGGAATTAGTCAGACAATTCGTCCAAGAAATGAAATCCATTTCGCCTTCCATTACGGATAAAATTGTTTCGGTTGATCTGACACCAAGCAAGGTTACGAAGGATCTAGTGACCATTACCATGAAAAATGATAATAAAATCTTGGTCCCTGTTTCCCAAATTACCCGCAAGCTTCCTTATTATAAGGCCATTAGTAAGCAATTAGACGATGATTCCACCATTGATATGGAGGCTGGAGTCTTCAGCTATAGCGAACAATCCATCGCAGATGCCAAAGAGCAAGCTGAAAAAGAAAAGGCTGAAAGTACAGAAAAGCAAGAAGAACATTCTGAGGAAGCCAGCCAAGAACAGAATCCAGAAGGCGAAAATTCTTCTGGTAATGAGCAAAGCCCATAAATTATCTCAAATAATTGAAGAAAAAATGTCCATTTTAGGCTTCTTTGTGATATAATGAAGTTTGGATAGTTCCAACTAAAAGGGCTATAAATAGATGTAAAGTGAAAACAAATAAAGAGAGAGGACTGGTGTAATGGCTAGAGACGGCTTTTTTACAGGTTTAGATATCGGTACTAGTTCAATAAAAGTATTGGTGGCAGAACATGTCAATGGAGAAATGAATGTAATTGGAGTCAGCAATGCAAAAAGTGCTGGCGTCAAAGATGGAATTATAGTAGATATCGAAGCTGCTTCAAATGCAATTAAAACTGCAATCAGCCAAGCTGAAGAAAAAGCAGGGATTTCAATCAATCTAGTCAATGTTGGGTTGCCTGCAAACTTACTACAAATCGAAGCGACTCAAGGAATGATTCCAGTCACAAGTGATTCAAAAGAAATCACAGATGCAGATGTTGAAAATGTTGTCAAATCTGCACTCACAAAAAGTATGACACCGGATCGTGAAGTGATCACCTTCATTCCTGAAGAATTCACAGTAGATGGTTTCCAAGGAATCCGTGATCCACGCGGAATGATGGGGATCCGACTTGAAATGCGTGGTCTTCTTTATACAGGACCTCGTACAATCTTGCACAATTTGCGTAAAACAGTTGAACGTGCAGGCTTACAAGTAGAAAACATCATCATTTCCCCACTTGCGATGATCAAAACAGTCTTGAACGAAGGCGAACGTGAATTCGGAGCAACAGTGATTGATATGGGTGGTGGCCAAACCACAGTGGCATCTGTTCGTAGCCAAGAACTTCAATTTACAAATATCTACCAAGAAGGTGGCGATTACGTGACCAAAGATATTTCTAAAGTTTTGAAGACTTCTCAAAAATTGGCAGAAGGTTTGAAGTTCAACTACGGTGAAGCCTATGTGCCATCTGCTGGAAACGAAGTATTCCATGTAGAAGTTATTGGTGAAGTTGAGCCAGTTGAAGTGACTGAGAAGTATTTGGCTGAAATCATTTCGGCACGTATCAAACACATCTTTGAGCAAATTAAGCAAGACCTTGAGAGAAGACATTTGTTGGATCTTCCTGGTGGTGTTGTGATTATCGGTGGAGGCGCAATCCTTCCTGGTGTTGAAGAATTGGCTCAAGAAGTCTTTGGTGTAAATGTGAAATTGTTTGTTCCAAATCAAATTGGAATTCGCAATCCAGCTTTTGCCCATGTGATTAGTTTGTCTGAATATGCAGGCAATTTGACAGATGTGGATATTATTGCTCAAGCTGCGGTTCGTGGAGACGAAGTCTTGCGTCAACAACCGATTCAATTTGATCGACCTGTGCAACCACAAGTACAACCACAACCTGCTGCTCCAGCACAACCGGTAGTACCTGCGTACAATGCTGAGAAGATTGAATCTCCAGTGGATGCTCAAGAAATTCCAGCAGCAAGTAATGATAGCAAACAAGAACCAAAAACTACATTCACAGACCGAATGAAAAATTTGATCGGTAATATGTTTGATTAAGGAGTGTAAGTATTTATGACATTTTCATTTGACACAGCAGCGGCACAAGGTGCAGTAATTAAAGTAATCGGTGTCGGTGGCGGTGGCGGTAACGCCATCAATCGTATGATTGACGAAGGCGTTGCCGGTGTAGAATTCATCGCAGCTAATACAGATGTTCAAGCACTTTCAAGTGCAAAAGCTGAAACAGTTATCCAATTGGGTCCAAAATTGACTCGTGGATTGGGTGCTGGAGGTCAACCTGAAGTTGGTCGCAAGGCAGCTGAAGAAAGCGAAGAAGTGTTAACAGAAGCTTTGCAAGGTGCAGACATGGTCTTCATCACTGCAGGGATGGGTGGAGGATCTGGTACAGGTGCTGCACCAGTCATCGCTCGTATTGCTAAAGCAGTTGGTGCTTTGACAGTAGCAGTTGTTACTCGTCCATTCGGGTTTGAAGGTTCAAAACGTGGGAACTTCGCTATTGAAGGGATTAATGAACTTCGCGAACATGTAGATACATTGTTGATTATTTCTAATAACAACTTGCTTGAAATTGTGGACAAGAAGACACCGCTTCTTGAAGCGTTGAGTGAAGCTGACAACGTTCTTCGTCAAGGTGTTCAAGGGATCACTGACTTGATCACAAGTCCTGGATTGATCAACCTTGACTTTGCAGACGTGAAGACTGTTATGGAAAACAAAGGGAATGCCCTCATGGGTATTGGTGTTGGTAGTGGTGAAGAACGTGTGATCGAAGCAGCTCGTAAAGCAATTTACTCTCCACTTCTTGAAACAACCATTGACGGTGCTGAAGACGTGATCGTCAACGTAACAGGTGGTTTGGATATGACATTGATCGAAGCTGAAGAAGCTTCAGAAATTGTGAACCAAGCTGCAGGTCACGGAGTGAACATCTGGTTGGGTACATCTATTGATGAATCTCTTAAAGATGAAATCCGCGTGACGGTTGTTGCAACCGGTGTCCGTCAAGACAAGGTAGAACGCGTCAGCGGGATTGCTTCCTCACAACGTCCTTATAAAACAGGACCACGTGAACAACGCCCACAAACGGCACCATTTGACCGTGAATTTGATTTGAAACAAGATGTTGAATTGCCAACAACTCCAAGTCGTCCAGCGGTAGAACCAAACCGTGGCTCAGCTTTTGGTGATTGGGATATTCGCCGTGAGAATATCGTTCGCCAAACTGAACCAACATCAACACATCAAGTTGATCGTTATGTAGATTCATCTTCAGATGATGATGAATTGGAAACACCACCATTCTTCCGGAATCGTTAATCATGAATCTGGTAGAGAATGCTGATCTTGTACGGCAACAAGTAGAAACAGCAAGAAACAAAGCTAACCGCCAAGATCAAGTTAATGTGATAGCTGTCACCAAGTATGTAGATGTTGCAACAACAGAAGCACTGGTAAAAACAGGTATCCAACATATCGGTGAAAATCGTGTTGATAAATTCCTAGAAAAGTATCAAGCTCTAAAAGACTATGATCTCACTTGGCACTTGATTGGGAGCCTCCAACGGCGAAAAGTAAAAGACGTGATCAATCTCGTTGATTACTTTCATGCCTTGGATTCGGTAAAACTAGCTCAAGAAATTCAAAAGCGAGCAGAACACCCGATCAAGTGTTTCCTCCAAGTGAACATTTCTGGGGAAGAAAGTAAGCATGGATTTGCACCCGATGAACTGGATGATGTTTTAGCGGAAATCGCACAGCTGGACAAAATTGAAATTGTTGGTTTAATGACGATGGCTCCTTTTGAGGCTAGTCAAGAAGAGTTGCAGGATATTTTTTCAAAAACTCACCAACTTCAGAAACAACTAGAAAAGAAACAATTAAAAAATATGCCTTTTTCAGAACTAAGTATGGGTATGAGTCGTGACTTTGAAGTAGCCATTGCGAACGGAGCGACTTATGTTAGAATTGGGACATCATTTTTTAAATAGGAAAGAACTATGTCATTAAAAGATAAATTTAACAACTTTATTGACTACTTCACAGAAGACGGTGAAGAAGTAGAAGTTAGCGAGGCAAAAGCAGCTGGTGCGGAAACACAGCCAGTTCCACAGCCACAGCCAACTCCTCAAGTGACTTCTCCACGTCCACAGATTAGTCAAAAAGAACCGGTAAAACCAAAACCAAAATCGACTCCTGTCGCACCTGTTACAACTCCTGTATCTACAGCAGCTGTGAAGGAATCTATGTCTACAACGAAAAATACATCTGAAAATATCACTCGCTTGCATGAACGTCAACGTGAATTGGCTGCTAATCGTGCAAATACAGATGAAAAGATTACCATTGATGTACGCTATCCCCGTAAATACGAGGAAGCGACTGAAATTGTCGATCTATTACTATCTAATGAGAGTATCTTGATTGATTTCCAATATATGACAGAGGTACAAGCCCGTCGTTGTTTGGATTATTTGGATGGGGCTCGTTATGTTTTGGCAGGAAATCTTCGCCGTGTTGCAAGCACCATGTACTTGTTGACTCCAATTAATGTTGTCGTTAATGTGGAAGATATTCGCCTTCCAAATGATGTGGAAGTGACAGAATTCGACTATGATATGAAACGTAATCGCTAAGATGATTATCTTTCAATATCTTTCAAATATCATTCAAATCTATTCCATCATTCTTGTCATCTATGCCTTACTTTCTTGGTTCCCTGGGGCACCTCAGAGTACTCTTGGACAAATGGTTCACCGCCTAGTTGAACCATTTTTGAGCCTTTTTAGAAAGTTACCCTTGCAGGTTGGAAGCTTGGATTTTACGGTTCTTGTAGCACTTTTGGTCTTGAACCTAATGAATCAGCTATTAGCTCGGTTGTTTCTATTTTTGATTGGTTAGAATACGATGGGACAGAAAGAGATTTATCAACATTTCAATCGCGAAGATCACGAATTTATTGATCGTTGTATTGAATTGTCAGAAAGAGTAATTGAACGCTATTCTGTTGAAGTGACGGGTTTTTTAAACCCTCATCAGGTCGCTATTTTACGAAATGTTGCGGCAAGCTATCAATTACAGGTCTTTGCTTCCAGTGATGAGCAGAAAATGGAGTATGCCAAGGTCATTGTGGCTCCGGATTATTATCAATTGGATCCAAGTGACTTTGATCTGGCCTTAATAGAGATGGTCTATGCTTCCAAATTTCATCACTTGACCCATTCCCAGGTTCTGGGGACCATTGTTCACCAATTAGGAGTGGAGCGCAAGTCTTTTGGAGATATTCTAACGAGTGAAGGAAAGATCCAAGTTTTTATTGAACAGCGTTTTGTTCCCTATTTCATGGATCACATCCAGAAAATTTCTTGTGTGCCTGTTAAGCTTAGGGAAGTTCCTCTATCTGAACAGATTGTTGTAGAAGAAGAAAGCCAGCAGCGAGATATTCTCGTGTCGAGTTTCCGGTTAGACAAGGTGATTGCTGGGACCTTCAGGCTTTCGCGCTCACAAGCCAGTCAGTTGATTAGCTCTGGCTTGGTGAAAGTTAATTATGCGACGACTTCCAATGTTAGCTATGCTGTAAGTTTGAATGATTTAGTCAGTGTCCGACGCTTTGGGCGTCTTAAAATTGTTTCTGAAAATGGTATTTCAAAGAGTGGAAAATATAAAGTAACTGTTGAAGTACTCTTAAGTAAAAAATGAGGAGGAGTTATGGCTCTTACTGCTTTAGAAATTAAAGATAAAACTTTTGGCGTTAAATTTAGAGGATATGATGCGAACGAAGTAGAAGAATTTCTAGATATCGTTGTTCGCGATTATGAAGATCTTGTTCGTTTAAATCATGATCAAGAAGCAAAAATTCAAGCTCTTGAAGAACGCTTAAACTATTTTGATGAAATGAAAGATTCATTGAGTCAATCTGTTTTGATTGCACAAGATACTGCTGAACGTGTAAAACAAGCAGCTAACGAACGTTCTGAAAATATTGTTCGTCAAGCTGAACAAGATGCACAACATTTAGTAGATGAAGCAAAACAAAAAGCAAATGAAATCCTTCGTCATGCAACGGATAACGCCAAGAAGGTTGCCGTTGAAACAGAGGAGTTGAAGAACAAGACACGCGTCTTCCATCAACGTTTGAAATCAACAATCGAAAGCCAATTGAGCATTATCGATACGCCTGAATGGGATGAAATTCTTCGCCCAACAGCTATGTATATTCAAACAAGTGATGAAGCTTTCCGTGAAATTGTTGAGAAAGCTTTGGGTGAATCTGTTCACCATCATCATGCAGAAGATGAGAACATTGATTTGACTCGTCAATTCTCTCCAGCTGAAATCGAAGAATTGCAAAAACGCATTGAAGCAGCTAACTTAGAATTGGGTGCGACACAAGCGTTTGAAGGTTTGAATGAAAAAGTTCAATCCGCTTTAGAAGAAGCAGAGCACGCTCGTCATGAAAATGAGGAGGTTGTTGCGGTTGAAGAAGCTGTTCAACCTGAAGATGATGCAAATCGTGAATCTGTCAATATTTTATAATTTTTGTAAAAACAGATCCATTAATGATAGGTCTAGCGAGCAGATGATGGTGGAAGATCTGCACTCCCTCTTAATGGATGATCCTTTTACAGTATTCGTTCTGAATTATTGAGTAAGAACGGACGTTTCCCTCGTTACGGGATGAGAGGAGAAAGTCTCTTGCGACTTCTCGAACAAAGGTGGTACCACGAGCAATCGTCCTTTTTAGGATGCTCGTGTTTTTTTATAGCTTTTTAAATCAATAAGGAGACACAATGAAACTTAAAGAAACATTGAACCTTGGGAAAACAGCCTTTCCAATGCGGGCTGGTCTTCCAACGAAAGAACCAGTTTGGCAAAAAGAATGGGAAGATGCAAAATTGTATCAACGCCGTCAAGAGTTGAATGAAGGAAAACCGCATTTTACACTTCATGATGGACCTCCCTATGCCAACGGAAATATTCACGTAGGGCATGCCATGAACAAGATCTCAAAAGATATCATTGTTCGTTCTAAGTCTATGTCAGGATTTTATGCCCCTTATATTCCAGGTTGGGATACCCATGGTTTGCCAATTGAGCAAGTCTTGGCTAAACAAGGTGTGAAACGCAAAGAAATGGACTTGGTTGAGTACTTGAAACTCTGCCGTGAATATGCGCTTTCTCAAGTAGATAAACAACGCGAAGACTTTAAACGCTTAGGTGTTTCAGGTGATTGGGATCATCCTTATGTAACCTTGACGCCTGACTATGAAGCAGCGCAAATTCGCGTCTTTGGTGAAATGGCCAATAAAGGCTATATCTACCGTGGAGCTAAGCCAGTTTACTGGTCTTGGTCTTCTGAATCAGCCCTCGCTGAAGCAGAGATTGAATACCATGATTTGGTATCAACGTCTCTTTATTATGCGAACAAGGTTAAAGATGGTAAGGGTATCCTAGATACAGACACTTACATCGTTGTCTGGACAACAACTCCATTTACGGTTACAGCTTCTCGTGGATTGACGGTAGGAGCAGAGTTTGATTATGTCGTAGTGAAACCTGCTGGATCTGACCGCAAGTATGTCGTAGCATCTGAGCTCTTGCCAAGTCTTTCTGAAAAATTCGGTTGGGAAAATGCTGAAGTCCTTGCGACTTACCAAGGAAAAGAATTGAACCATATCGTTACAGAACACCCATGGGATCCTGAAGTGGATGAATTGGTGATCCTTGGTGAGCATGTAACCCTTGATTCAGGTACTGGTATCGTCCATACCGCTCCTGGTTTTGGTGAGGATGACTACAATGTAGGGATTGCCAATGGCCTCGAAGTTGCTGTTACTGTTAACGAACGAGGAATCATGATGGAGAATGCTGGCCCTGACTTTGCAGGTCAGTTCTATGACAAGGTTGTTCCAACGGTTATCGAAAAACTTGGTGATTTGCTCCTTGCTCAAGAAGAAATCTCTCACTCCTACCCATTTGACTGGCGGACGAAAAAACCAATCATCTGGCGTGCAGTGCCACAGTGGTTTGCTTCTGTATCAAAATTCCGTCAAGATATCTTGGACGAAATTGAAAAAGTGAAATTCCACTCAGAATGGGGGAAAGTGCGTCTTTATAACATGATTCGTGACCGTGGTGACTGGGTCATCTCTCGTCAACGTGCCTGGGGTGTGCCTCTTCCAATCTTCTATGCAGAAGACGGAACACCAATCATGACAGCTGAAACCATCGAACATGTGGCTCAACTCTTTGAAGAGCATGGTTCTATTATCTGGTGGCAACGTGAAGCGAAAGACCTCTTGCCAGAAGGATTTACCCATCCGGGTTCACCGAATGGCGAATTTACAAAAGAAACAGATATCATGGACGTCTGGTTTGACTCAGGTTCATCATGGAATGGGGTTGTGGTTAATCGTCCAGAACTCAAATACCCAGCTGATCTTTACCTTGAAGGTTCAGACCAATACCGTGGTTGGTTCAACTCATCTCTCATCACTTCTGTGGCCAACCATGGTGTCGCACCATACAAACAAATCTTGTCTCAAGGTTTTGCTTTGGATGGTAAAGGTGAGAAGATGTCTAAATCTCTTGGAAATACCATTGCTCCAAGTGATGTTGAAAAGCAATTTGGTGCTGAAATCTTGCGTCTCTGGGTAACCAGTGTAGACTCAAGTAATGACGTGCGTATCTCAATGGATATCTTGAGCCAAGTGTCTGAGACTTACCGTAAGATCCGGAATACTCTTCGTTTCTTGATTGCCAACACTTCTGACTTTAACCCTGCTGAGGATACAGTTGCTTACGACGAGCTTCGTTCAGTTGACAAGTACATGACCATTCGCTTTAACCAGCTTGTTAAGACCATCCGTGATGCTTATGAAAACTTTGAGTTCTTGACGATCTACAAGGCGCTTGTTAACTTTATCAACGTTGACTTGTCAGCCTTCTACCTAGATTTTGCCAAGGATGTTGTTTACATCGAAGGAGCTAAGTCACTAGAACGCCGTCAAATGCAAACAGTCTTCTATGACATCCTTGTGAAAATCACGAAACTCTTAACTCCAATTCTTCCTCACACTGCTGAAGAAATCTGGTCTTATCTTGAGTTTGAAGCAGAAGACTTCGTTCAATTGTCAGAATTGCCAGAAGCAGAAACGTTTGCCAACCAAGAAGAAATCTTGGATACATGGTCAGCCTTCATGGACTTCCGTGGTCAAGCGCAAAAGGCCTTGGAAGAAGCACGGAATGAAAAAGTGATTGGTAAATCACTTGAAGCTCACTTGACAGTTTATCCAAACGAAGTCGTGAAAACACTTCTTGGAGCTGTTGATAGCAATGTTGCTCAACTCTTGATTGTTTCTGAATTGACCATCGCAGAAGGCTCAGCTCCAGAAGGTGCAGTGACCTTTGAAGATGTAGCCTTCACAGTTGAACGTGCCACTGGTGAAGTTTGTGATCGTTGCCGTCGTATCGACCCAACAACGGCTGAACGCCACTATCATGCAACCATCTGTGATCACTGTGCAAGCATCGTCGAAGAGAACTTTGCGGACGCAGTCGCAGAAGGATTTGAAGCTAAATAAAAGCCATTAAAAGAAGTTCCATAAAGGAACTTCTTTTTTAATGGCTAGAATAGTGTAGAGATTCATGAATTAAGGAAATAAAAAAAGTAAGGCAAATTGGCCTTACTTTGTAATTGGAAAGGAAATTTCAATTAGTTTATCGGAGTAGAGGGTTTTAATAGCGGATTGGTCAATGATTTGAAGATCAATCTTACGTTTTAAAAAGAACTCACGAATTTTTTCTACTTCAGTTTCACGAATAGCTCGGTGTTTGTTACTGATCAATAATTCATAGTGTGTTGGGGCCTGTGTAAAAACGACATCGGTATTGCCCGCGGAATAAACCTCGACAAGCAAGGCGTCAGTGCTGGCAAGTTGGCTTTTGACCAGTACAGCATGACTATTTGTGGTATTAATGAGCTTCATATGAGTTCCTCCTAACCTCTATCTTCATTTATTATAGCACTTTTTTATTATTTGTGAAAGAATTCCTTTATTTTTTGTGGGTATTTTTCCACTGTTCAATGCCCCATTTGTGACTGCCACGTTTGAGTTTTTCAATAGCTTCATCTACAGGAAACCAAGCAAGACTGTTAAAATCTTCCAGTGGTTTTTGAGCCTCTGTATAGTCTACCACTTCATAAATATAGGCAGGATTGTAGTAGTAGGTGTCGCGATGACTGGAATAGAAATACTCATCTGCTTGGCCATAGTATTGTCCTAAAACAGCGGTAAAACCTAATTCTTCGATCAGTTCCCGTTTCAGAGCTTGCAAGTGATCTTCACCTGCCTCGATTTCCCCGCCAGGTAAGAACCAAGCCCCATTTGGAGCTTGAACGAGGATGATCTGATCCTTGTCCTTATTGGGAATAACAGCGTAGACACCATAGCGATTGACGTAGGTCACATCTTGTTTTTTTTCACCAAAACTTGGAATGGTCATGGTTTTCTCTTTTCTTATTTTTTCATCATTATATCATATTTTTTAGCAAAAATCTGGAGGGAAAAAAGAAAGAGAGTGGGACAAAAGTCCTAGCCTCTCAATTATTTTTGGATTGTAGAGCAAGACGCAGTGGTTGAGTGGGCTCTAATACGCTGATTTCATCAGCTTATACAGCCCTACTCAACTGTGCGGAGGTGGAACGACGGAATCGAATTCTAACGAATTACCGATTTCTGTCCCACTCTCTGAATGTACCTTTACTGATTATTCTTCTGACTTCTTTTCAGCCGTCTTGTGAACAGCTTTGATGCTAATATTCCCATTGCTGGTCATGACGGCTTTGAGTTGTTTCTCACTTGGATGTTCCAGGTAATAATCGGTAATAGCATCTTCGATATGGTCTTGGATGGTACGACGGAGTGGGCGGGCCCCCATTTTTGGATCGTATCCTAGATCGACCAATTTTTCTTTGACCTTCTCTGTCACATCCAGATGAATCTCATTTTGTGCGAGACGTTGATTGACTTCATCCAGCATAAGGGTAACGATTTGGAGAAGATTTTCTTTTGATAGAGGTTGGAATTCAATGATGCCATCAAAACGGTTCATGAATTCAGGGCTAAAGAAGTTACCGAGTTCTCCAAGTACGGAGTTGGTGCGACCTTCGCGAGCGGCTCCAAAACCAACATTGGCCTCAGCTTTGCCAGTTCCAGCATTAGAGGTCATGATGATAATGGTATCTTTGAAGCTAACGGTACGGCCTTGACCATCTGTCAAACGGCCATCATCCAAGACTTGCAAGAACATGTGCATGACATCTGGATGGGCTTTTTCCACTTCATCTAACAACACGAGAGAGTAAGGATTGCGACGGACCTTTTCCGTTAGTTGTCCAGCTTCATCGTAGCCAACATAGCCTGGAGGAGCTCCGACTAGTTTCGCTACGCTATGTTTTTCCATGTATTCGCTCATATCAAAGCGGATCATATTATCTGCAGAGCCAAAGAGCTCGATCGCCAATTGTTTAGACAATTCGGTCTTTCCGACACCGGTTGGTCCGACAAAAAGGAAGCTTCCGATTGGTCGATTTGGAGATCCTAGGCCGACACGATTGCGTCGAATGGCTTTCGCGATTTTATCTACTGCATCATCTTGACCGATCACATGAGCTTTCAAATCAGAAGCCAGATTGATCAATTGAGACTGTTCTTTTTCTTTCAAATCGCCAACAGGAATATTGGTCTTTTGTTCAATGATGTGTTCAATAGTTTTTTCACTGATGACAGGGGTTTCCTGATCGGTGACATGTTGACCCTGCATTTCCTTATATTTCGCGATTTGATCGCGGAAGTAGGCTGCTTTTTCAAAGTCTTCTTCGCGTGTCGCTTGAGCTTTGAGATTTTCCGCTTCAATCAAGCGCTGGTCGATCACTTTTGGATCCACAAAGTTTAGGGTTAGGTTCATCTTAGACCCTGCTTCATCCAACAAATCAATGGCCTTGTCTGGCAGGAAGCGATCTTGGATATAGCGGTTTGAAAGAATAGCTGCCGCTTCAATGGCCCCGTCTGTATAGTGGACGTGGTGGTAGTCTTCGTATTTTTTCTGGATGCCCTTGAGGATGGTGATGGTTTCTTCAACCGTTGGTTCATCGACCTTAACGGGCTGCATCCGACGTTCTAAGGCCGCATCTTTTTCAATGATACGGTATTCATTGAGGGTAGTAGCACCGACTAATTGGAGTTCTCCGCGCGCTAAGGCTGGTTTAAGGATATTTCCAGCGTCCATATTGCCTTCGCCAGCTGATCCTGCGCCAACAATTTCATGGATTTCGTCGATAAACAGAATAACATCTTCGCGTTGACGAATTTCATCCATTAATTTTTGCATGCGTTCTTCGAATTGACCACGAATGCCTGTGCCCTGAACGAGGCTCACGACATCTAGGCGGATGACTTCTTTTCCTTGCAATTTATGAGGAACGTCGCCATCGACGATTTTTTGAGCCAGGCCTTCCACAACAGCAGTTTTTCCGACCCCAGGCTCTCCAATCAGAACCGGATTGTTCTTGGTTCGACGGTTGAGGATTTCGATGACACGGATAATCTCCTCGTCACGGCCAATGACAGGGTCAATATCCCCTTTGCGGGCAATTTCTGTGACATTGATGCCGAACTCTTCTAACAGTCCTTTTGGCTTTTGAGGGCGTGCTTGACGGGGGTCTTGACCACCACCACGGTTATTGTTTTGGCCGTAGCCGCCACCTCCATAACTGCCTCCGGATTGAGTTGGAGGGGTTTGAGGTTCTTGCGGACTTTGGAAGTTTCCAAGGTTATTGAAGAAATCTTCAAAAGGATCTCCAGTGAGTTGGCTCCGTTGGGTCATGCCTTTCAAGAAGCTGTTATTTGGGTCTGTTTTCATAATTTTATAGCAATTTTGACAGAGGTCTACTTGCTGCTGACGTCCATTTACATTTGTATATAAATGGATGGTTGATTCATTTATTTTACAATTTTGACAAAGCATATACATACCTCACAGTAGGTTTTTGATGGTTTTCCATCAAGAGACGAGCCTATTTTTGAAAGGTCAAAAATAGTCAAAGATTTATAGTTTCATTATATCAGTATTCTAGAAGTTTGCAAGAATTTGCTACGGAATGTCGCTAAGGAGTGAAGAAGAGAGCAAATCAATGGAAAAATGTGAATTTTTATTGGAAGAGCTTTCTCTTTTATGATAAAATAGGAGAGTAGAAAGTAAAGAGGAGAAATAAAATGGAATCACATTTAGTACGGATTATCAACCGTTTGGAGACGATGACAAAAGACGGTGGAAACTTGAAACGTAATTTTGAACGTGACGGTGTTGTTGTCGCTGAAGTAGCCTACAACCACAATGAAGAAGAAGGTTCAACCTTTACACTTCGTGATGTTGAAGCGCGTGAAACCTATACATTTGATAGCATTGATTTAATTGCAATGGAAATTTATGAATTGCTTTACTAAGCAGCTGTGTGGATGAGTTTGGGGTGGTCTCAAGCTCATTTTTTGTCCATCTGGCTATAGTTTTCGTCTATAAGAAATTCTAATTAGGAACAGTTAGGTTTGAGAGTTGAAATCTGCTATAATAGAGAGGACTATTTTCATTACTTGACTAGAAAGAGAATTGACATGACGACAATCATTGATGGGAAGGCGCTCGCTACAAAATTACAGGGTGAGATTGCGAAGAAAACAGTACGATTAAAAGAAGAGACAGGGGTTGTGCCTGGTCTCGTTGTAATCGTGGTAGGAGATAATCCAGCTAGCAAAATCTATGTAAGAAATAAAGAGCGTTCTGCTATTGCGGCAGGCTTTCGGAGTGAAGTGAGACGACTTCCTGAAAGTATTAGCCAAGCTGAATTATTAGAAGTGATCGAACACTACAATCAAGATCCCCTTTGGCATGGGATTTTAGTGCAGTTGCCACTGCCTAAGCATATCGATGCGGATGCAGTACTTTTAGCGATTGATCCGACAAAAGATGTGGATGGCTTTCATCCATTGAATATGGGACGCTTGTGGGCTGGAAATCCTCTCATGGTGCCATCGACTCCCGCTGGTATCATGGAGATGTTCAAAGAGTACGGGATTGATCTAGAAGGGAAGAGAGCAGTCGTGATTGGTCGTTCCAATATCGTTGGAAAACCAATGGCGCAGTTGCTCCTCGCTAAAAATGCGACGGTAACCTTGACCCATTCTCGGACCCATCATCTGCCTAAAATTGCTAGAAGAGCAGATATCTTGGTTGTTGCAATCGGTCGTGCGAAATTTGTAACAGCAGACTTCGTGAAAGAAGGCGCCGTCGTTATTGACGTCGGAATGAATCGCGATGAGAATGGCAAATTGTGTGGGGATGTCGATTTTGACTCCGTTGCCCCTTTGGCCAGTCATATTACCCCGGTACCAGGAGGGGTTGGGCCTATGACCGTCACCATGCTGATGGAGCAGACCTACGAAGCAGCTGTTCGTGCCTTAAAAAAATGAAAGTGTGAACAAGATGAAGTTTGTATTTGATTTAGATGGAACCCTGTCATTCGATGGTGTCACAATCGATGATGAAATCAAACAGGTCTTATTGAGAGCAGAAGAATTTGGCCATGAAGTTGCCTTTGCTTCTGCACGTTCTTACCGGGACTGCTTGGGCCTTTTAGGGGACCCATTGAGTCAGCAACTCGTGATTGGTTTAAATGGTGGATTGGCCTATCGTCAGGGGCAATTAGTATATGAGGACCAATTGGACAAGGATGTGTATCGGGAAGTCCTTGGCTTTTGTCGCCATTACAATCTACCATTTTTTGTGGATGATACCTTTGATTATAGCGGACAGATTTTGGAAAAGATTCCCTTTGTTGCTAATGTAGATCCCCTCAAGAAAGCCCAGTATCGTTCATTAGAGGAGCTGACAGATCCGATTAAGGTCGTGATCTATATGGGTGGCCATGAGGAGCTCGTGGATGAGATTATCGAGCGGATCGAAAAGACAGATAAGGCCCATATCCGCTATCATGCGCATGAAAAATGCATCTATCTCAATCCAGCAGACACGCATAAA
This sequence comes from Streptococcus sp. HMSC061E03, assembly GCF_001813505.1. Lineage (NCBI taxonomy): Bacteria > Bacillati > Bacillota > Bacilli > Lactobacillales > Streptococcaceae > Streptococcus > Streptococcus sp. HMSC061E03. The sequence goes on along the minus strand of NZ_KV812784.1, from coordinate 1,223,337 downwards.
GCGACAACAGTAGAAGAACTCTGCGGAGAGAATTTCGTGGCTTTTGGCAATGATCAAAATGATATCGAGCTCTTTGAAAAAGCTCTTTATGCAGTTCAAATTGGTGATTTTCCAGCCCTTCGGCCTTATGCGGATGATCAATTGGTAGCCAAACAAAATCAACCACAAGCTGTGGCTGCTAAGATCTTGCAAGTCTTTGCAGAATTCAGAGGAAAATAAAAGAAGGAGGGGGAGTCGTGGCTTCTCCTTTTTCGCTAGAAATGAGGAAGGTATGAGAACAATTCAGAAAGAAGAGATCCAACGTGTTATTGCAAAGCGAAAGGCAAATTCTTATAAGGGAGATTTTGGTCGCCTGCTCTTGATTGGGGGGACTTACCCCTATGGAGGAGCTATTATTATGGCGGCGCTTGCTGCGGTTCATAGTGGTGCGGGGCTGGTTACTGTCGCAACAGATCCTGATAATCTGACAGCCCTTCATAGCCATCTTCCTGAAGCCATGGGCTTTGATTTGGCAGATCACGAACTCCTTTGTGAGCAACTCCAAAAAGCTAGCGTGATTCTCGTAGGACCGGGCTTAAAGGAAGCAAGAGAAAACCAAGCAATCTTGCACATGATTTTTGAACAAGTCTCTAGCCAGCAGGTCTTGATATTAGATGGAGGAGCTATCAGTCTTTTTACAGCCTCTCAGTTTGACCTGCCAGAGGCTCAGTTGGTCTTTACCCCTCATCAAAAAGAATGGGAAAAACTGTCAGGGCTTGATCTAGCAAGCCAGACAGAAGGCAAGAGTCGAAGAGCAGTACAGAACTTTCCTCAAGGGACTGTCATTGTAGAAAAAGGGCCTCACACCCGCATTTGGACAAGTGGGCAAGAAGAGGGCTATCAGCTAGATGTTGGTGGTCCCTATCAAGCCACAGGTGGAATGGGGGATACCTTGGCAGGGATGATCGCAGGATTTGTGAGTCAATTTCCACAGGTCAGTCTCTATGAGCGCGTGGTGGTTGCGACTTATCTTCATTCAGCCATTGCTGAGGACTTGAGCAAGGAGGCCTATGTGGTTCTGCCGACAACCATCAGCCAAGAAATCCCCAAATGGATGAAGAAATGGAGTGACCAAGATCAGGTTGTCAGCACTGAAAATAGAAAATAGGTAAAAAAATGAAGGAAAGCATTCGAAAAGCAAATCAGTATATCGATGAAAACAGGGAGAAGGTTGACCAGCAATATAGAGGGGCATTTCATTTGCTACCTCCTATCGGCTGGATGAACGATCCAAATGGTTTTGTTTATTTCCGTGGGGAATACCATTTGTTTTACCAATTCTATCCCTATGATAGTGTTTGGGGTCCCATGCATTGGGGGCATGCCAAATCAAAAGATCTTCTCCATTGGGAAGAACTGCCAGTAGCTTTAGCACCAAGTGAAAGCTATGATAAGGATGGTTGTTTCTCGGGTAGTGCTATTGTGAAAGATGACAAGCTCTATTTGCTTTATACTGGTCATGTAGACGATGAGGAAAAGCGAGAAGAGACGCAGTGTCTTGCGGTGTCGACAGATGGCATTACCTTTGAAAAGTTGCCTACTAATCCTGTGATCCATGCTCAACATATTGAGGGGATCGCAGATATTGCAGATTTTCGTGATCCTAAAGTATTTGAATATCAAGGAAACTATTACGCTGTCGTTGCTTCTAAGACACCAGACGAAAGAGGTCAAATTTTCCTATTTGCATCAAGTAATCTAGTAGATTGGACCTTTACATCAGTCCTTCTAGAAGGTGAAAAAGGGCAAGGGATTATGTGGGAGTGTCCTGATTTCTTCCCTTTAGATGGCAAATGGGTCTTGATTTTGTCTCCCATTGAAATGGAAAGGCAGCAAGAAAAATACTGGAACTTAAATTCGACGGTTACCTTTATCGGTGACATGAATTGGGAAACGGGGCATTTTCGTGTCGATTCCTATGATGAAATCGATGGTGGTTTGGATTTCTATGCCCCTCAAACTTGTCAAGGACCAAATGGCGAACGCTACATGGTTGCTTGGATGCAAATGTGGCACCGGTCTATCCCCAGTCATGATTTAGCTCATGGGTGGGCAGGTAGTATGACTCTTCCAAGAAAATTGTCCTTGAAAGACGGACGATTGGTTCAGGAGTTACCTGAGTCAGTGAAAGAACACTTTCTTGTAGAGAATTTTCTAGAAACCATTGTTAAGGGCAATCAGATCATAATCTCAGCTAAAGGGAAACAAACCTTGTTTGAACTAGATGCCAAACCGGGTCGCTCCTTTATCCTTGGTTATGGCGATGAAACTGATCCTGATAGTGTCTTGCAATTGGTTTATGACGCCTCTCGAAAACGCTTTAGCTTAAGTCGAGACCAATTTGGGTACCCCATTTCTGGAAAAGAAAATCCAGCATTTCAATCGAGATGGATTCAGTTGGATACTGAAAAGGATCATCATTTTTCGATCATTCGCGATACCAACTCCATCGAAGTATTCGTGGATGGCAAAACTCTCTCCATGACTTTTTATGAAACGACTGAGAATCCCGTCTATACTCTCACGGCAGATGAAGGGGTCGATTGGGTCGTGAAAACCTATCAAAAATAGGATACAAAAGCCTCCTAAAGAATAAAGAGAGTGGGACAGAAATCGGTCATTCGTTAGAATTCGATTTCGTCGTTCCACCTCCGCACAGTTGAGTAGGCCTGTATAAGCTGATGAAATCAGCGTATTAGAGCCCACTCAACAACTGCGTCTTGCTCGACAATCCAAAAACAATAGAGAGGCTAGGACTTTTGTCCCAGCCTCTTTTGTTGTATCCTAAATAGGATTTGTGTTCATCGAAGAAAATTTGGGAATTGGTCTTATGACCGATCTGACTCTCTTTCCAGAATATCCAAATCTTGTCAAAATTCCGCTGGTTGAAGAGGAAAAAACAGTCTTCTATATTAGTTATGCCTATCCAAATGAAGGGGAACCCCAAGCACTTCTTAGCTCCTTTATTGAACGGTTAGAGAAGTGTGAAAAATAGGGAAGCTGGTGTTAAACAGACAAGTAGAGGGTAACTTGAATAAAATGAGGCTTGTAGAGAAAGGAAATTCATGATTTCGCTTTGTCTGCCAGCCTTTTTTGGTGTTTTTTGGTATAATTAAACTTGATCATATTCTGCAGAAAGGAGTTCCTATGTCCAACTATTTATCCGTATCAAGTTTGACCAAATATTTGAAATTAAAATTTGATAAGGATCCCTATTTGGAAAGGGTTTATCTGACAGGGCAGGTCTCCAATTTCCGAAAACGCCCCAACCACCAGTATTTTTCATTAAAGGATGAAAAAGCGGTTATTCAGGCGACGGTCTGGGCTGGGGTTTATCGAAGCTTTGGTTTTGAGCTAGAAGAAGGCATGAAGATCAACGTCATCGGTCGCATTCAGCTCTATGAGCCAAGTGGGAGTTATTCCATTGTCATTGAAAAGGCTGAGCCAGATGGAGTAGGGGCCTTGGCCATCCAATTTGAGCAACTCAAGAAAAAGTTGACCGAAGAAGGGTTCTTTCAGGATCGGTGGAAGCAAGCTCTGCCACAATTTCCAAGAAAGATCGGGGTCATCACTAGTCAAAGTGGGGCCGTGATTCGCGATATTATCACAACGGTGAGCCGACGCTTCCCTGGTGTAGAGATTGTGCTCTACCCGACCAAGGTTCAGGGTGACGGCGCATCTAGTGAGGTGGTTGCTAATATTCAAAGAGCCAATCAACGGGATGATTTGGATGTCTTGATTATCGGTCGTGGGGGTGGTTCAATTGAAGATCTCTGGGCCTTTAATGAAGAAGCAGTGGTGCGAGCCATTTTTGAATCGCGGATTCCGATTATCTCCAGTGTTGGACATGAGACAGATACGACTCTAGCCGATTTTGTAGCAGACCGACGAGCCGCTACTCCGACAGCCGCTGCTGAATTGGCCACTCCAGTAACGAAGCTGGATCTCTTGTCCCATTTACAAAAGCAGGAAAATCGCATGGCAACAGCCATGTCCAATCGTTTGGCCTATAATCGTGAACGCTTGGCCAAATTAAGTCAATCGGTTATTTTTAGACAGCCTGAAAGACTCTATGATGGCTACCTGCAAAAAATTGACCAGTTGCAATTACGATTGAAACAAGGAATGCGGGATGCTTATGGACAAGGGGCCAATCAGCTGCAAGGTCTGCGTCATCGCCTAGAAGCCATGTCGCCTTTGCATCGCATTGAGCGCTACCAAGACCGCCTGCTCCAAGATAAGAGAATCTTAACCAACCGAATGGAACAAGTCCTAAAAGAGCAAAAGACCAAGGTGCAAGGCTTATCAGAAGCCCTCTTGATGCTCGATACCAGTCGGATTATTGCGCGTGGCTATGCCATGGTTAAGCAAGACGATCAGGTCCTAGACTCGGTTGCTAACGTAAAAGAAGGAGACCCGCTGTCCCTCATCATGAGAGATGGCCAGTTAGAAGTAGAGGTAAAACATGTCGAAAGAAAAGAAATTTGAAGAAAATTTAGCAGATTTGGAAGCCATCGTCCAAAAATTGGAGAGTGGAGATGTGGCTCTTGAAGAAGCCATTACAGAATTCCAAAAAGGAATGAAGTTGTCAAAAGAATTGCAAGATACCTTGGATCAAGCAGAGAAAACCTTGGTCAAGGTCATGCAAGCAGATGGTACTGAAGCGGATCTAGCATGAGACAAGAAGAAAAACGAAATAGAGTAGAGCAAGCAGTTCGCTCTTTTTATGAGGAGAAAGCCGTTGCCCCCCATTTAGTGGACTCGGTCCTTTATTCGATCCAGGCAGGTGGAAAACGCCTGCGCCCAATGCTTCTTCTAGAATTGTTAGAAGCCTTCGGACAGGAGTTGACAGAGGCTCATTTTCAGGTGGCAGGGGCATTGGAGATGATCCACACAGGAAGCCTTATCCATGATGATCTACCAGCCATGGACAATGACGATTACCGTCGGGGGCAATTGACCAACCACAAGAAATTCGGAGAAGACTTGGCGATTTTAGCAGGGGATGCGCTTTTTCTCGATCCCTTTGGGCTGATAGCTGCGAGTGCCCTTCCTGATGCGGTCAAGGTTTCCTTGATCTTAGAATTGTCGGATGCTTCCGGTAGTCGTGGAATGGTAGCTGGCCAAGTCCTTGATATGGAAGGGGAGCACAAACAGCTCACGCTAGCAGAATTGCAGACTATCCATGCCAATAAGACAGGGCGCCTCCTTGCCTATCCTTTCATTGCAGCAGCTTTGATTTTAGAGTTGCAAGCAGACATTGGTCAGCTCTTAGAAAAAATCGGGAAAAAATTAGGCCTGGCTTTTCAAGTGCGGGATGATATTTTGGATCTGGTCGCTGATTTTGAAGCTTTGGGTAAGACCCCTCAAAAGGACTTAGTAGCTGAAAAATCGACCTATCCAGCCCTGTTGGGATTGGAAGAATCAAAAGCTTTGCTGACAAGTGAATTAGACGCTTGCGAGGACTTGTTGGATCAGATTACAAGTGCTTGTGAGTTTGATCCGCGAGCGATCAAGAAATTAATAGAAGGATTACGAATAGATGGCTAAGGAAAGAGTGGATGTATTAGCCTATAAACAAGGCCTATTTGATACCCGCGAACAAGCCAAAAGAGGGGTGATGGCAGGCCTTGTCGTTGCCGTTATCAATGGTGAGCGCTTCGATAAACCGGGTGAAAAAATTGATGAAGCAACCGAGTTGAAATTAAAGGGCGAAAAGCTTAAATATGTCAGTCGGGGCGGACTCAAATTAGAAAAAGCCCTGAACCAATTTGGTTTATCTGTAGAGGGTAAAATTACGATTGATATTGGAGCTTCTACAGGTGGCTTTACAGATGTCATGCTGCAAAACGGAGCCAGCCAGGTCTTTTCGGTGGATGTCGGGACCAATCAGTTGGCCTGGAAATTGCGCAATGATCCTCGGGTGGTCTCGATGGAGCAGTTCAATTTCCGCTATGCCGAGCCAGATGATTTTGAAGCGACACCGAGCTTTGCGAGTATCGATGTCAGCTTTATTTCCTTAGACTTGATTCTGCCAGCCCTTCACCGGATTTTGGCAGAAAATGGACAAGTCGTGGCCTTGGTCAAACCTCAGTTTGAGGCAGGACGCGAACAGATCGGGAAAAATGGGATCATTAAGGATCCTAAGATTCATTTAGCCGTTCTTGAAAAGGTCGCTGCTTTTGCAGGGACACATGGCTTTGCGGTAATGGGAGTAGATTATTCCCCTATCCAAGGAGGCCATGGCAACATCGAATTTTTGATGTATCTAGAAAAAAAAGAAGAGAAAACAAAGCCGACTACAGAGCAGCTGGAGGCTGTTGTGGAGCTGGCACACAAGGAATTTAAACATGAAGAGTAAGAATATCAGATTAGAAAAAATTCGTCGCTTCATTCGCGATCATGAAGTGGGGACGCAAGAAGAGATCGTCGAACATTTGAAAGAAGAAGGCATCTCAGCAACCCAAGCGACGGTGTCACGGGATATCAAAGAATTGGGCATCGTAAAACGCCCTCTAAAAGACATGACCTATGTCTATGAATTGCCACGTAAGCACCACCAAGGGATTGGGATGATCGAAAGCAATATCTTGTCTCATCGTCGCATGGGAGAATATGTCAATTTCACCATGGTTCCAGGGACAGCTCCCTTAGTTAAACGTCGCTTGCGGGAGATTTATAAGGAGCATATCTTTAGTATTGTTGCAGATGATGATACGATCTTGTTGATCGCCTATTCAGCTCCAGAAGCAGAGAATATCCTCAAATCAATCTTTGGGTGGTAAGAGCCTATGCTATTAGAAATTTCGATTAAGAACTTTGCCATTATCGAAGAGATTTCCTTAAATTTTGAAAAGGGAATGACGGTACTGACAGGGGAAACAGGTGCAGGGAAATCCATCATTATCGATGCCATGAACATGATGCTGGGAAGCCGCGCAACGACGGATGTCATTCGACATGGAGCCCCAAAAGCGGAAATCGAAGGTCTCTTTACCGTTGAGAGTAATCGACACCTGACAGCTCTTTTTGAAGAGCAAGGACTAGAGTGGACCGATGAATTGATCATTCGCCGAGAGATCCTGCAAAATGGACGAAGTGTCAGCCGGATCAATGGTCAGATGGTGAATTTATCTGTCTTAAAGGCAGTCGGTCAACATTTGGTGGACATCCATGGCCAGCATGATCAGGAAGAACTTATGCGGCCCCAATTGCATATCGCTATGCTGGATGAATTTGGGGATGCAGCCTTTTTCCAAACCAAAGACGCGTATCGTCAGACCTTTGAAGACTACAAACGCCTGCGCAAACAAGTGGTGGAACTCCAGCGCAACCAGCAGGAAAACAAGGCCCGTATCGAGATGTTGGAGTTTCAAATCGCAGAGATTGAGGCAGCTGCCTTGGAAGTGGATGAGGACGTGCGTCTGGAGCAAGAACGCCAACGCCTGCTCAACCACAAGATGATTGCAGATACCCTAACCAATGCCTATACCATGCTGGATGCAGAAGAATTTTCGAGCCTCTCCAATGTTCGCTCAGCCATGAATGATCTGGAAAGCATTGAAGAATATGATCCCAGCTACAAAGAGCTCTCAAGCCAGTTATCTGAAACCTTCTATGCCCTTGAGGATATTACCAAGCGCTTAGAAGATGTAGTCGATGGTCTGGAGTTTGATGGCAATCGCCTCATGCAGGTGGAATCACGTTTAGATTTGATCCACTCCATCACGCGCAAGTATGGTGGCCAAGTCAAGGATGTCTTAGAATACCTGGCGCAAATCACCAAAGAATATAGCCTCCTCACCGGAAGTGACCTCTCGTCTGAGGACTTGGAAAAAGAACTCAAACGTTTGGAAAAGAGTTTGGTCACCTTGGCTCAAGATTTGAGTGATCAGCGGCATGCTCTGGCCCAAGCCTTGGAAAATGAAATCCAGCAAGAATTGGCAGACCTCTACATGGACAAGGCGCGTTTCCAAGTGCGTTTTAGCAAGGCTAAGTTTAATCGTGAGGGAAATGAAGCCGTCGAATTTTACATTTCGACCAACCCAGGTGAGGACTTTAAACCCCTTGTCAAGGTAGCATCTGGCGGAGAATTGTCACGTTTGATGTTGGCCATTAAGTCGGCTTTTTCTCGAAAAGAAGGAAAAACCAGTATCGTCTTTGACGAGGTGGATACAGGAGTCTCTGGGCGCGTGGCCCAAGCCATCGCAGCGAAAATTCATAAGATTGGTCAAAATGGCCAAGTGCTTGCCATTTCTCACCTGCCTCAAGTCATCGCTGCAGCAGATTATCAATTCTATATTGAGAAAATCAGTGATGAACACTCAACTGTATCTACTGTGCGTTTGCTCAATAGAGAAGAACGAATCGAAGAAATTGCCAAGATGCTGGCAGGAGAGGATTTAACGGAAGCTGCCCGTCAACAAGCAGAGCAACTTCTCAAGCGTTAAGAGAAAGAAGGTTTGAAACAATGTCAACATACTTTGTAGTCGGAGATATTCACGGAAAAGCACAAATGCTAGAAGAGATCATGACAGAGTGGGATGGAAAAGCCCAATTGATCTTTTTAGGGGATTTGATAGATCGAGGCGAAAACAGCAAACGATCGATTGAAATCGTAAAAGACTACGTAGACCATCACGGAGCTGTTTGCCTTTCCGGGAATCACGAGTACATGTTTTTAGCCTGGTTGGACAATCCAGAAGAGCGTTATGACCACTACCGAAGAAATGGTGGCGATACGACCATCAACTCTCTGTTAGGCCGGCCACTCGATGCTCCTGTAGATGGGATTGCGGATGCGCAAGCAGTAGAAAACGCCGTTCCTGACTTGGTGGCTTTCATCCGTAGTTTGCCTTTTGACTACGAGACAGAGACCTATTATTTTGTCCACGCTGGTGTGGATCTAACCCTTGAAAATTGGCGAGAAACCAGTGATTACCAAAAGGTCTGGATCCGAAAACCATTCCATGAAGCGGAGAATCAGACAGGCAAATGGATCGTCTTTGGTCATACACCGGTCTATGGACTGCTCAATGAGCCAGTCGGTACCGAAAATCTTTGGATTTCAGATCAAAAAATGGGTGTCGATGGGGGCGCTGTTTATGGAGGGGTTCTCCATGGGTTGCTCTCGGATGATCAAGGAATTGTCCAAGACCATGTCCTTCACAATACAGGTTTTTCTGCTGCAGATGATTAAGGGAGCCGAACTAGTTATCTTTCACTGCAAAACCTCGTGTTTTTTGATATAATGAAAGCAGAACATTCTAGGAAGAGTATAGGAATATATGGCAAATATTAAAATAGTTACAGACTCATCTATTACAATTGAGCCTGAAGTGGTTGAAGAATATGGCATTACGATTGTGCCGCTTTCTGTTATGGTGGATGGAGTCCTTTATTCTGACAGTGAGTTGGGCCAAGGGGACTTCTTGCGCTTAATGCAGTCTAGCAAAAATCTTCCAAAGACCAGCCAACCACCCGTTGGAGTTTTTGCGGAAATTTATGAAAAGTTAGCAGCAGACGGAGCTCATATCGTTTCGATTCATATGTCTCATGCCTTGTCAGGAACAGTAGAGGCGGCACGTCAAGGAGCAACCTTGTCAGGAGCAGAAGTGACTGTGATTGATAGTGGCTTTACAGACCAAGCCATGAAGTTCCAAGTGGTTGAGGCAGCTAAGTTGGCTAAAGAAGGAGCAGATCTAGACACCGTTTTAGCTCGTATTGAAGAAGTCAAAGAAAAGACAGAGTTGTATATCGGCGTATCTACCTTGGAAAATCTAGTTAAAGGTGGTCGAATTGGCCGTGTTACCGGACTTTTGAGCTCGCTTCTTAACATCCGTGTGGTGATGCAAATGAAGGACCATCAGTTGGAACCAATCGTCAAAGGGCGTGGGAACAAGACCTTTAAGAAATGGTTGGATGAATTGGTAGAGAAACTTTCCCATAATAAGGTGGCTGAGATCGGAATCTCTTATGCAGGAACACCAGAGTGGGCCAATGAAATGAAGGCTCAGTTGCAATCGCTCGTTGAAAAAGCAATCCCTGTTCTCGAAACTGGATCGATTATTCAAACCCATACAGGTGAGAATGCATTTGCAGTTTTGGTGCGCTACGAATAAGCTGAATAAATGTTTGAAAAAACAGGTTTAGTACTTGACCTAAAGGCTTTTTTTAGATATTATAGTACTGTTAAGGCGTAAAGCCTAAAAAAATTTGGAGGATTTGTTAAATGGCTAACAAACAAGATTTGATCGCAAAAGTGGCAGAAGCTACAGAATTGACTAAAAAAGACTCAGCAGCAGCAGTTGACGCTGTATTTGCAGCTGTTTCAGAATACCTTTCAAAAGGTGAAAAAGTTCAATTGATCGGTTTCGGTAACTTCGAAGTTCGTGAACGTGCAGCTCGTAAAGGTCGCAACCCACAAACTGGTAAAGAAATCAAAATCGCAGCTTCTAAAGTTCCAGCATTCAAAGCTGGTAAAGCTCTTAAAGAAGCAGTTAAATAATTGCATTTTGAAAAGCCATCCTAGATTTCTAGGGTGGTTTTTTTGTTGGACAGCTCTATAGGATAAGGGTATAATAGGAAAAAAGAAAGAGAGAGAAAAGAACATGCGATTCATTTTAGGACTCTTTGCCCTGTTGTTTATCCGACCTATTTTGTATCTACTGAAAGGGCTGTGGTTTGTACTGGAGTTCTGTTTTATGATCCTCGTGGTCAAAATGATCCTAGGAACCGTGCGCTGGATGACCAGTTGGACCGGCTGAGAGTAGTGAGAGGGATTTATTAATTTTACGTTGCATAGTAGAATTAAGTTTGATGCTTAATTCTTTTTTTATAAAAAATTTCACTAAATAATAATTAATTTCAAAAAATGCTTTTTTTTTTTTAGTAACCATAGTATAATACTGTGGAGCATGAAAGTAAATTAGGAAAGGGAGCAATTAAGAAAAGTTTATAGTGGTTGTCTGTATTACTATATGTAATTTGGAGAAAGTTCAAATTAATACTTGTATATGTAGGATATTCTGGTAACCATGTAGAACATATAATATCTAATCAATAGAATTTAGTTAGTTCTAAATGTATAAAATAGGAGAAAAGTAAGATGAAAACAAAAACTTTAGCACTTTTTAGCGGAATTGTAGGTTTAGTTGGTGGTATTTTACTATTAGTTGGACCGTTCTTTATTCTTGGTACTGCAGCTGCTACAGCTAGTTCAGATGCAACTGCTGGATCAATTCTTTTATTAAATGCTTTGAAAATTGCAAATCTAGTATTAGGAATTATTGCAATTGTTTATTACAAGGGTGATGAGCGAGTGGGTGTTGCTCCTTCAGAGCTACTGATTGTAGGTGGATCTGTTGCGATTATCCCATTCTTAGGATGGATTGGTGGTATCATCGTATTGATTGGTGGTTCATTATTCCTCGGTTCTCTTAAAAATGAAACTAATTAATTAGTTTCATTTTTAAGATAAAAAGTCGTATTTAGATACGTGAATCAGTGTCCACTGGACATAACCTCGCTTTTCCGTTTTCAGGCTCGTGAAAAAAATGTCCACTGGACATTTTTTTAATTAAAAGCATTCTAAATAGTGATTTATTTTGAAACATGCTATAATAGGGGTAACGAATCGATTAAATCAAATTGGAAAGGGGGGATCATAGTGAACACATTGCATCGTCATGAAGAAGAGCGAGTGGAAGAAGTTTTGCAAAGTTTGCGTGCTAAGGGCATTCGGATTACCTATACTCGCAGAGCAGTTCTTTCCTATTTAGTGGCGAGTCATGAACATCCAAGTGCTGAGAAGATCTATCGCGATTTATTGCCTCAGTTTCCAAGCATGAGTCTAGCAACTGTCTACAACAATATCAAGGTTTTAATTGATGAGGGGGTTGTTTCTGAGATCAAGGTTCGCAATGATACCACGACCTATTTTGATTTCATGGGGCATGACCATTTGAATGTGGTGTGTGAAAAATGTGGCCGTATCGCAGATGTGGACATTGAAGTCCCAGATCTTCGCGAAGAAGCAGCCAGTCAAAGTGGCTACCAGATCACCAAGACCCAAATGACCGTCTATGGTATTTGCTCAGAGTGTCAAAAACAATGATGAAGATATTCCAAGAGAGCCGTCAGGCTCTTTTTTGTGAGAAATTGCACTTTTCTATGGTCGCCACTAGATTTTTTACTGAAAATCTAGTAGAATAAAATAGATAAACGGGGGAAACCTCGGAGAATAAAAAGGAGATCCATCTAATGGTAAAATTGGTTTTTGCTCGCCACGGTGAGTCTGAATGGAACAAAGCTAACCTTTTCACTGGTTGGGCTGATGTTGATTTGTCTGAAAAAGGTACACAACAAGCGATCGACGCTGGTAAATTGATCAAAGAAGCTGGTATCGAATTTGACCAAGCATACACTTCAGTATTGAAACGTGCGATCAAAACTACTAACTTGGCTCTTGAAGCTTCTGACCAATTGTGGGTTCCAGTTGAAAAATCATGGCGTTTGAACGAACGTCACTACGGTGGTTTGACTGGTAAAAACAAAGCAGAAGCTGCTGAACAATTTGGTGATGAACAAGTTCACATCTGGCGTCGTTCTTACGATGTATTGCCTCCTGCAATGGACCGTGATGATGAACACTCAGCACACACTGACCGTCGTTACGCTTCACTTGACGATTCAGTGATTCCAGATGCTGAAAACTTGAAAGTTACTTTGGAACGTGCCCTTCCATTCTGGGAAGATAAAATCGCTCCAGCTCTTAAAGACGGTAAAAACGTATTCGTAGGAGCACACGGTAACTCAATCCGTGCCCTTGTAAAACACATCAAACAATTGTCAGACGACGAAATCATGGATGTGGAAATCCCTAACTTCCCACCATTGGTATTCGAATTTGACGAAAAATTGAACGTTGTAAAAGAATACTATCTTGGAAAATAAAAATATCCAGTGGATATTTTTATCCCGAGCCTAGAAATACCAAAGCGAGGCAATTCTAGCGGGATTCGTTATCAATCATAGAAGAGGCTGGGACAAAAGTCCTAGCCTCTTCTTATTTTTGGATTGTAGAGCAAGACGCAGTGGTTGAGTGGGCTCTAATACGCTGATTTCATCAGCTTATACAGCCCTACTCAACTGTGCGGAGGTGGGACGACGAAATCGAATTCTAACGAATTACCTATTTCTGTCCCACTCTCTTTTTGCTTGTCTTCCTTAGATCCTAGCTGATTTTGGGTTTTCAGGGTCTCATAAAAATGTTATAATAGAGTGTTACTAAATTGGGTTCCATTAGCCCTGAAAGGAAAAGAAACATGACAAAATCATTCTACATCACAACCCCTATCTATTACCCATCTGGTAAATTGCATATTGGTTCAGCATACACAACGATCGCCTGTGACGTCTTGGCGCGTTACAAACGTATGATGAACTACGATGTTTTCTACCTGACTGGTCTTGATGAGCACGGTCAAAAGATCCAGCAGAAAGCAGAAGAAGCTGGGATCACGCCGCAAGCTTATGTAGATGGGATGGCCGTTGGAGTGAAAGAACTCTGGCAATTACTCGATATCTCATATGATAAATTCATCCGTACGACAGACGATTACCATGAAAAAGTGGTGGCCCAGATCTTTGAACGCTTGCTGGCTCAAGACGACATCTACCTTGGTGAATACTCTGGTTGGTATTCAGTCTCTGATGAAGAGTTCTTTACAGAAAGCCAATTGGCTGAGGTCTACCGTGATGAGAATGGCAAGGTCATCGGTGGGGTAGCCCCATCAGGCCACGAAGTAGAATGGGTTTCTGAAGAATCTTATTTCCTTCGTCTCAGCAAATACCAAGACCGCTTGGTTGAGTTTTTCAAATCCCAACCTGATTTCATCACGCCAGATGGCCGTCTCAATGAAATGTTGAAAAACTTCATCGAGCCCGGTTTGGAAGATTTGGCGGTATCTCGTACTACCTTTACCTGGGGAGTCCCAGTTCCATCCAATCCTCGACACGTTGTCTACGTTTGGTTTGATGCTCTGCTTAACTATGTGACGGCTCTTGGTTATGGCCAAGAAGATCATGAAAACTTTGACAAATTCTGGAACGGAACGGTCTTCCACATGGTCGGAAAAGACATCCTTCGTTTCCACTCCATCTACTGGCCAATCCTTCTCATGATGTTGGATATCAAATTGCCAGAACGTTTGATTGGCCATGGTTGGTTTGTCATGAAAGACGGCAAGATGTCTAAGTCTAAAGGGAATGTCATCTACCCAGAAATGTTGGTGGAACGCTTCGGCTTGGATCCGCTTCGTTACTACCTCATGCGTAGTCTTCCAGTTGGTTCAGATGGGACCTTCACACCAGAAGACTACGTGGCCCGCATCAACTATGAATTGGCCAATGACCTTGGAAACCTCCTCAACCGGACGGTCGCCATGATCAATAAATACTTTAGTGGCCAAGTTCCAGCTTATGTGGAAAATGTCACAGCATTTGATGCAGATTTGGCTAAGGTAGTTGAAGAAAACATCGCAGAATATCACAAGCAAATGAACGCGGTTGATTACCCACGCGCTTTGGAAGCCGTATGGAACATCATCTCTCGGACCAACAAGTACATCGATGAGACAGCTCCTTGGGTCCTCGCTAAAGAAGATGGGGACAAGGAACAATTGGCAGCGGTCATGGCTCACTTGGCAGCTAGTCTTCGTGTCGTGGCTCATTTGATCCAACCATTCATGATGAACACCTCAAACGCCATCATGGAACAACTTGGCTTGGGCTTGGACTTCGATCTTGAAAACTTGACCTTAGCAGGCTTCCCTGAAAATGTCACAGTGGTTGCCAAAGGAACTCCAATCTTCCCACGTCTCGACATGGAAGAAGAAATTGCCTACATCCAATCTCAAATGACTGCTGGAAAACCACAAGAAAAAGAATGGATTCCAGAAGAAGTGGAACTCAAGTCTGAAAAAGATGAGATCAAATTTGAAGACTTTGACAAGGTTGAAATCCGTGTAGCAGAAGTCAAAGAAGTGGAACGCGTCGAAGGATCAGACAAATTGCTACGCTTCCGCCTAGATGCAGGAGATGGCGAAGACCGTCAAATCCTCTCTGGTATTGCGAAATTCTATCCAAATGAACAAGAATTAGTCGGTAAGAAACTCCAAATCGTGGCCAACCTCAAACCACGTAAGATGATGAAGAAATATGTCAGCCAAGGTATGATTCTTTCCGCAGAACACGGAGATCAATTAACGGTCCTAACCGTTGATCCATCTGTTCCAAATGGAAGCATTATTGGTTAAACATATGTAAAAAAGCACTCCCGCGGGAGTGCTTTTCTTGTGTCGATATAGTTCCCATCATTGAATTTTATAAGGATGGTATATGAGTCCTATTAGTAATGAATATTAATGGAGACTTCCGCAGTGAGAAAAGAGTCTGAAACGGTATCGTTTCAGACTCTCGGAAGATTTGAGACAGTGGGCTCAAATCTTAGGTATGGAATCCCAGAGGGATTCGCTACCGTCCGTCCTCACCCAAGGAAAGTCTCCGAATATAGTCCCTATTCATCTGGCCTGTATTCTAGGATATCTCCAGGCTGGCAGTCGAGTTCTTTGCAGATGGCTTCAAGAGTAGTGAAGCGGATGGCTTTGGCCTTGCCGGTCTTGAGAATGGAGAGGTTGGCTGTCGTGATGCCGATTTTGTCGGCTAGCTCATTGGATTTCATTTTTCGCTTGGCCAGCATGACATCTAGATTGACGATAATCATGGCACCCTCCTTAAATGGTTAGCTCATTTTCTTCAGCAATCTCAATCCCTCTCTCTAAAATCTTGCCAAGGACCCAGACAATTGGGACAGCAAGAAGAAGTCCTGTGTTAAAGGTAAATTGGAAAGTGAAGGGGAGGAGATAAGCATTTCCACTGGTTTCAAGTGTGCCAGACATAAAGGACAAGACCAAGAGAATCTTCCAAGCTCGGTTGCAAAGATCAATGTTGGAGTGAGAAAAGATCTTTTCTTGGTAGAGATTTTGGAGGAAGCTGCGAATGGTGATGAGAAGGTAAATATAGATAGCGCTTGAGGCTAGTGGGAAGAGCAACTGCCAGAGAGGTTGCGGATGTTTGGGGAAGAGCTGGATGCCATTCGCATCAAAGGACAAGCGACCTGATTGAATGAGATCTTTGAAAAGCCCCATGCGGGAAAGCAGGTGGACGACCAGTGCAGCCACAGTCATAAAGCCACAGAAGTAAATGAAAGCCGTTAAGACTTCAATGACATTTTTTAAGGTTTTTGAGTTTTTCATCGCAAGCCTCCTTGAAGTTTATTTATTTTTCACTTATAGTATACTCCTTATAAAAAATTAGTCAATAAAAAAGTATCGAAAAACGATAAAAAAATAATGATAAACAAAATATTGTTTTTGAAAAACAGGTATTCTCTGCTCAAACTAGTCGGTTTAAGCCGGGGAAACCACTACATAGAGGGGAATTTTACTATACTTTCGATTTAGGGTATACTAGTGTAAAGATCTTATTCCATGGAGGTAGTAAAATGAATCTTAAGTGGAAGAAAAAATACCTGGGGCCGATTTTGGGGCTGGTCGGAGCAGCTGTTCTGATCGGTGGAGTCTATCTCTACTCTAGCTCCAACATCCAACCAGACCATCAAAAGGAATTTAACCAGACCAGTAAGAAGGCCACTAAGCCAAAGGAAAAAGCTATTGACTTGAGTGGTGACTACGTCTCTAATGAACGGGATGAAGCCAAAATCGAGAAAAAAGGCAAGGCTTGGAAGATCGATTACCAAACGTCTGATGGCAAGGTATCTGCTGAATTTAGTACGGATTGGAAGGTCGAAGGGTCTAATAAAGTTTCTACAGGCAAGATGAAAAAGTCCGATGGTAATACAGACTTTACAGTCACTGTTCGTGTCTTCAAATACAAGACAGATAAGAAGCCTTTGATCACGGTCACCATGTCTGATAAAAATCCTGACCACGAGATGGTCTTTGCCAATCGGGAGGATTTTTTCAAATCGACAGATCCAAATGATGTCGTCCTTGATGGCAATCTCTCACCGTTTGAAGGTGCTTATTCCAATGATACCTATGAAAAGGAAATCGCAGATTCCGGTTTTAAACTTTATGGCTATACTCCAGAAGAGTATTACCAAAACAAGACCAATGCCTTTCCAAGTATTGTAAATGGGGAGACTGGCTGGACTTTCTGGAGTGGAGGCACTCGGGCGAGTTACTTGTTCAATAAAGAAAAAGAGCCTAAGAAGCGAAAAGGCTATTATGAAGTTTATTTCACTGGGGCCAATGCGACTGCGATCCAAGGGCAAGAGCAAACCTTGTACTTGATCCCAGCAGGTGTGACAGGTCCTGATGGAGTAGCTTCCCAAGAACGTCGGATTCTCTTTGGGGATGCGGCCTTTCGGGATTATCATCTAGAGTGGTGGAAAGCTTACCCACAACCGAAAAAAGAGAAAGACTTGGATATTGCGGCCATTAACGGAGGCGATTTCTCAAGCTTAGCTGGAACCTGGCGCAATGGCAAGGGAGCTGAAATCGTCATCCAAGCAGACGGAAAAGTCAAGGGCCAAGGCAGCCTCAAGGCTGTTGCGGACTCGGATAAGAAGAGCAAGATCCCTTATGTTGAGATGAAGATGGGTGAGACTGGTGCTGCGATTGGACTTTTGAAAATCGGGTTCCAAAATCCAGATGGAGACCAGTCTGATACCAGCAAGCCACGTCTAGTGGTCACTCAATCTGCAGGCAACTACCCGGCTGATCAATATTTCTACCGTCAATAAAAGAGAGTGGGACAGAAATCGGTCATTCGTTAGAATTCGATTTCGTCGTTCCACCTCCGCACAGTTGAGTAGGCCTGTATAAGCTGATGAAATCAGCGTATTAGAGCCCACTCAACAACTGCGTCTTGCTCGACAATCCAAAAACAATAGAGAGGCTAGGACTTTTGTCCCAGCCTCTTTTTTTACTGTAAGAAAGGCTCGTGGGGTCTAGGAAATTGTTAGTCTCTAGCATTAAAAGGAAAAATATGCAAAAAAGACTTGACAAAGCAAATGATTAGCAGTATTATTAACTAGTTAATTAACTGATTAATAAACTAGTTAACGAAAATGAAAAAGAGGTGAAGGATGAATAGGAGAAGAATGAAGGTTCTGGGACTCTTGTTTCTCGGTTTCTTTCTGCTGACAGCTTGTGGAAGTCAAGGAAATGCAGGCAAGCCCCCTTCTAAAAAAGGTCTTAAAATTGTCACGAGTTTTTATCCTATCTATGCCCTGGTCAAGGAAATCTCTGGCGATCAAAATGACATCTGGATGGTTCAGTCAGGTGCAGGGATCCATGATTATGAACCCTCAACCAAGGAAGTGGCCCAGATCTATGATGCGGATGTATTTGTCTATCATTCTCAGACCCTGGAATCTTGGGCCGGTCGCTTAGATCCCAATCTTCAAGGTTCCAAGTTGCGAGTGATCGAAGGCAGCCAAGGAATGACCCTTGATAAGGTGGCTGGATTAGAGGATGTCGATGCTGGTCAGGGAAAAGAAGCCAAGCACTTGTATGATCCGCATACTTGGTTGGATCCTGTAAAAATCGCAGAGGAAGGAAAGATCATCGCCCAGCGCTTGGGAGAGATTGATCCAAAGAACAAGGAGCTCTATCAGACCAATGCTCAAAAGCTTGAAAAGCGCTGTGAGGAACTGGTAGCCCACTACCAGCCTCTCTTTGACAAGGCCAAGCAAAAGACTTTTGTGACCCAGCATACGGCCTTTTCCTATCTGGCCAAACGCTTTGGTCTCAAGCAGTTAGGGATTGCAGGGATTTCCCCAGAGCAAGAACCGACCGCTCGGCAATTGGCGGAGATCCAGCAGTTTGTCAAAGACTACAAGGTGAAAACGATCTTTGTGGAAAAGCACACGTCATCAAAAGTGGCAGATAGTATTGCCAAGGCAACAGGGGCGCGTGTCAAGGTCTTGGATCCACTGGAAGCTGATCCGAAAAATGATAAGGATCTATTAGAAAATTTAGAAGAAAATATGGCGACTTTAGCCAAGGAATTAGAGGAGTAAATCAAGAATGAAGAAAAAGGGAACGATTGGAATTGTAGCGACCTTGGGGCTAGGGCTTTGTGCCTATGCGCTCAGTCAGCAACCACAAGCTAAGGAAGAGAAAAAGAATCAGATTCAGTATCTACAGGCAGAAAAGAAAGCGTCATCGACTGCCTCCAGCAAAAAGGAAGACAGCATCGAAGCAGTCAATGCCAAGGAAAAGACTCAGGCGGAGCAGATTGTCATCAAAATTACGGATGAAGGCTTTGTCACTTCTCATGGGGATCATTTTCATTACTATAGTGGTAAGGTCCCATTTGATGCCATCTTTAGTGAGGAGTTGATTTTGCGAGATCCAACTTATCAGCTCCAAGAAGCTGATATTGTTAGCAAGGTCAAGGATGGCTATATCATTAAACGCGCTGGGAAATACTATCTCTACTTAAAGGATGCGCAGCATACTGTCAATGTGCGCTCGATCGAAGAGATCGCTCAACAACAAAAAGGAGGCGCTAAAGAAGAAGGGGAAACGGGATCGGTACAGGCGAGCTCCTCGCACAAGGCAGGCAAAACCCGTGACTTCCGTCAACCTAGTCAAGCGCTAAAAGAGGGGAAGACCCTTGAAACGCTGACTGCTAAAAATCATTCAGGAGGAGGCTATCGTACGGACGATGGTTATGTCTTTAGCCCTGGAGATGTCATTTCAGATACAGGGGATGGCTTCATTGTGCCCCATGGTGGACATTACCATTATATTCCAAAGAGTGCCTTATCTGCTGGCGAGTTAGCAGCAGCCCTCTCTGTCCTAGGCGGTCAAAGTGGCCACCAGGCTGGAAGCTCGTACTTAGCTAGCCCAAGTGTAGAAGCAGGTAAGAATCAAGGGACTCCAGATCAAGCCTCTCCAAGCTTAGGAAAACAAGCTAGCAACCAGGTGTCACCAAGTCCAACCAATTCCCATGTGACACCAACGACTTCTAAACCGTCTACATCGAAACCGAGTCCAAACCTGAGCAATCTGATGGAAGAATTGCAAAAAACACCTCTGTCTTCTCGTCATGTGGAGTCTGATGGTTCTGTCTTTGATCCAAGTAAGATCACCAAGTGGACCGATCAAGGAATTGTCTACCCTCACGGGGATCATTTCCACTTTATCCCATACAGCTCCCTATCTCCTTTAGAACGTGAGCTGGCACGGCAATTCCAACTGCTTCGGGCCCAAGGTGCTACTACACCTGCTGAAATAAGTCCAAACCGGCCTTCAAGTCCAAGTACAAAACCAATTGACCATGAGCACGAGCATGAACATGGGGATAGTCACGAGCATGAACATGGGGACAGTCATGATCACGAGCACGAAGAGGAGCACGATCATGGTTTCCATGCAGACATGGTCATCAGTAAGGACGAGGACGGTTACATGGTCGCTCATGGCAACCACGCTCATTATTTCTATAAAAAGGACCTCTCTCCTCAAGAGATTGCAGCAGCAGAGGCAACTCTGGCAGGTAAGAAAGAAGAGGACAAGGGACAGCCACTGACAGATGATGTTGCCAGCTATTCTCGCGATGCCTCAGATGAGGAAAAGATCCAATACATCAGCAAGACCTACGGCGTCCCTCGTGAGGCCATTAAGATTTCCAATGGTTTCTTTGTCTTTAACAATCCAGACCAAGAATACGATCCGACCCACATCCACCCTTATGCCGTTCGTAAGGAACATGTCCGGATCCCACTTGAGACTGGTAATCCTGAACTAGACTTTATCAATGAACTCTATGCAACAGCCCTTCGCTCGGGGATTTCTCCTTATAGCCTCCAGATTGAAAATGGTCAGTTTGTCATCCCACATGGCGATCACAACCACTATATCAAGGTACGTTCAGCGGGACTAGCAGACTACTTAGCCCATCGCCTTCCTACCATCCAATCGCCTTACAAAAAAGGAGACTTGGATAAAAAAGCAGTAGAGGACAGGGTCAACCAACTTTTAGCAGAAAGCCGGACTCTTTACGCTTCTGATCCATTGCAACAACGACGGATTGAGCTCATCTTGGGCCACTTCTTGGAAAATGTCAAGAGTTTCCCAAGCAATTCAACAGAGGGCTATCTTGCCAGTCTTAAGCAGGTTGATGAACAGTACATCCATGCGACTCAAGCGATCAAACCAAAAGAAGAGACAGCCCTCGATCGTCGATACCAGGAATTGCTGGAACAAGTGCGCTTGCTAGACACAGAAGCTTTCCAACTGAAGAAGGAAGGGTTGGTCTCACAATTGCAGGAAGCCTATGCTGCCAAGGATAGCATGCGTTTAGAGCAGGAAGGGAAGCTATTAGAAGCTGTTCAGGAGATGCAAGATCGGACGGGTGTGACATCGGTCGACTATCTCAAGTACTTCTACCAAAGCTTGAGCGACGCGCGCTTGACACCAGAACTGCGCACCAAGGCAGCAGATCTATCTTTGAAACTCTATCGATCCCAAGCCTTTGAAGAAGCCTGGGATGCTAAGGCTCACTTTATGGAACTCTACCAAACCAAGCAAGCAATTGACCAGCTCTTCTCTCAAGAAAAAGGCCAAACCTATCCTGTTGAAAAAACAGTTTTGGATCAAAAAGGAAGTCAGTCCCCATCTTATAACTTAGCGGTCTATGATTTCCTCAAGGGCTTATATGGAGAGTTGGACAAGGCGACAGAATCCCGTCAACGAACCAGCATCCTGACAGCCCTCTCAGAGCAAATCCAGTCGCTCTTGCCACAAGTCGAAGACCAGGCCAAACGAACTGCCTTTGAAGCAAGTTTGGCTCAGCTTGGAAATGAGACGGATCCAGACAAGGCTATTGCAAGTGGACAAGCTCTGTTACGCGAAATCAGTGACACCATTGAAAAGCAAAAACAAAAGCAAACAGAAGAGCCTCAGATTGGGGATGTCGCCCTTTATCAACAGCTCTATAACCAATTGATGGCGCTTCACCAACAATTGCAGGAAAAGGGTGCTAGTGATGCTGTATTTGATCGCTTAGAAGCTCTCTTTGACCAATTGGCTAATCCTAAGAGTGACAAGGCAGCCTTACTACAGGCTATCCAAGCCTTTCAGGCAGAGTTAGCAGCGGTGCCATCTGCAACCGAAGTGACCAAACCAGCTACCACAACTGAAACGCCTGTCACTGCAGAGACTCCGGTGGAAACAGGAACAGCAGCTTCAGCAGGGAACAACACTGCCACAACTGAGACAGAAACAGAGCCTGCAAGCCCAGCTTCCATAGAAGAAGGCACGCCAGATGCTCCATCTTCTCAGGACCAATAGAAAATAGAAAATCATCTGAAATGTCTTTCAGATGATTTTTGTGTTCTAGTGAATAGAAGAGGTGGTCTCTTTTTTCAGTTGTTGAGTCTCATTCTTTGTTCTCAAGGAGCAGAGGTGAGGAGGACAAGAGTGATTTTTTTCGCTTGAAAAATGCAGTCATTTGAACCAGAATACGGGGAACCGTCTGCCATTTTTTCCAAGCTTGGACACGGGTATCGAGGAGTTGCTTGGCTAGACGTTCCAGCATTTCCCTTTCTGTAGGATCTAGGTCTTGAGCATTTTGAAAGATCTCTTTGATCTTGGAGAAATTTTTCAAGTTCCTCAAATCATTGATTGAAGTAATGCCTGCATCTAAGAAGAGGCCGAAGAAGGTATCAAAGAACTTCTTGCGCTCATCCGCCGATGTTTCGCGAACCCACTGCTTCAAGGTCTCGTCGGTCTGCTGGCTATCGGGACTGGTTTGATCCAGGGTCACAAATTTATCTTTCTCAATCATCCAAGTAAAAGCGTCATGCTGGACAAAGCCACCAAAAGCTCGGCTTTTTACGATTGTAGCAGGCTCAGGGACTTCTAGCATCATGCCGACGATGGAACCTTGAGGAACAAAGCGAAGAATGTTTGGGGACGTCCGCTGGTAGCCTTCGGTCTCGATAATGGCCCTGTTGAGGCCAGGAGCATCGTAGCTGTAGATGGCATCGACCCGTTCAAACAGATGATTTGGAAGGTGAGAGCAGGCATAGGTTGCGAGATTGCCCCCTTTGGAGTGACCGGCTACTAAGAAGCGCCCTTTAGGAAATTCCTTCATGACGTTTTGCAGGTAGCTGGCTGCACGCCTCTGAGATGGGACATGGTCCATATAGGTCATGTGGAAGTCTTCCTTCCAGCCGATCAAGGTGTCATCCGTCCCTCTGAAGACAACTAAATAAACATCCATGGTAAGACGATAGGTCATAGCCGCAAACTGCTTCTGAACATCGGGGTCATATTCGTTGACATAGTTAAGGAGTTTGATGTTTTTAAAACGCTTTGAACTAGCTAAGTCATCGACTAATTGCAGGTGTTGGTCTGTCACGATGAAATCGGTGGTTCGATCGACTAGCTCTGCTGCATCAGATAAGCGGACTTCAATATTGGTCGTATCCCCTTGGGGTACGATCCGATCAAAAGGAAGATAGGTCAGCTCTGTCAGTGCCAGGACATCCAGTTCCTTGAAGGGACGGTCGTATATGGAATCGTAGGTCACTTCTTTTAGGTAATCAAAAATAGTTGACATCTGTGCCTCCCGTGTCTTATTTCTTTTAGTATAGCACAAAAATGGATGGAGAAAAAGCGCCCTCCATCAAGAAAGGAGGAGTGAGATCTTCTTTCCCTCTGAAACAGCCTTTTTCTCTGCTGCTTAATCTGTTATAATAGGAAGAAAAAAAGAAGGAAAGAAAGCCATGCATAAAATTCTCTTAGTAGAAGACGATGAAATTATCCGCCAACAAGTCAAACAATTATTGGAACAATGGGGCTATGAAGTGGTCACAGTAGAGGACTTTATGGATGTCCTCGGGATCTTTGTCGAAAGTGATCCCCACTTGATCCTCATGGATATTGGCCTGCCTCTCTACAATGGTTACCACTGGTGCCAGGAGATTCGTAAGGTTTCAAAGGTTCCGATCATGTTTCTTTCTTCACGGGATCAAGCCATGGATATTGTCATGGCCATCAATATGGGTGGAGACGACTTTGTCACCAAGCCCTTTGACCAAAATGTCCTCCTGGCCAAGGTTCAAGGACTCTTGCGCCGTTCCTACGAATTTGGGACAGATCAAAATCTGCTGGAGTACCGGGGAGCCATCCTCAATCTCAAGTCCACGGACTTGGTGTATGAAGGGGAAGTTATCAAGTTGACCAAGAATGAATTTCAGATTCTGCGCGTCCTGTTTGAGCATGCGGGCAGTATCGTGGCGCGCGATGACATGATGAAGGAGCTCTGGAATAGCGACTTCTTTATTGATGACAATACCTTGTCTGTCAATGTGGCCCGCCTTCGCAAGAAGTTAGAAGAGGCTGGCTTGTCAAACTTCATCGAAACCAAGAAAGGCATCGGTTACGGGTTGACCCATGAATAAATTTGGAAATATTGTTTGGCAGTATGTGGTTTCCCGCAGGCGCCTGCTCTATCTATTGGTCATCTTTTTGATCGTCGATTTGGTCTTTGCCTATCTCTTTCCAGAGACGGGGAATGTGTTCCTCTATGCGACTCTAGTACTAGGCTTTTTTAGCCTCTGTGTCTTGGTCTGGGATTTCGTCATAACCTTTCAAGACTATCGCAAAGCTGCGTTTTATGAGGAAATAGAGGCTGCTTCGCCCTTGGAACATCTCCTTTATGAAAAATATACAGAAGAACAGCAGGCGCGCCTGGAGCAAGGCAAAGTAGCCCAGGCCAAGTTCAATGACCTGATGGATTACTACACCCTCTGGGTTCACCAGATTAAGACGCCCATCGCAGCTAGCCAGCTCTTGGTCCAAGATGTCGAGACACCTATTATCAAGCAACAGATGGAGCAGGAGCTCTTTAAGATTGACTCCTATGCCAATCTGGTTCTGCAGTACCTGCGACTGGAGAGTTTCCATGACGATCTGGTCTTAAAGCGCGTGTCGCTAGAGGACTTGATCAAAGAAGTGGTCCGCAAATATGCCCTCTTTTTTATCCAAAAGAACTTGACAGTGAACCTGCATGATTTGGATGTCGCCGTCATTACCGATCGCAAGTGGCTTTTGGTCATCATCGAGCAGCTCTTGTCCAATAGCCTCAAGTACACCAGTACAGGTGGAATAGAGATCTATTTCAAAGACCAAACTCTCTATATAAAAGACAGCGGGATTGGAATCAAAAATAGCGATGTCCTCCGCGTCTTTGAGCGGGGCTTCTCCGGTTACAATGGCCACATGACCCAGCAATCCTCAGGGCTGGGGCTCTATCTGTCTAAGAAAATTGCAGAGCAATTGGGCCACAAGATCACCCTCCACTCAGAGGTTGGCCAAGGCACGACCGTTGCCATTCACTTTGAAGAAAAGAAGTTGGTCATGGATTAGTTTTTCCCCATCTTACAAAAATGTAAGAAATAAACGTCAAAATGAAAGGTTAGGTTATGGTAGCCGCCTTTTATTTTTTATACAATAGTCTCATCAAATGAAGGAGGTCAAGAAAATGAAACTCTTGAAATGGATGAAACAACTCAAAAAGACTGAGAAACCAAATGAGCAAACCGATCTGGAAAAGGCGGAATTTGGTCGCCAAGTCCTACAACAAACCCAAGAATTTTTCTTGATCTACTAGTAAAAGGAGAAAAGTATGTCATTGTTAGACGTTCAACACATCAAAAAAATCTACAAAACCCGCTTTCAAGGCACGCAAGTCGAAGCCCTAAAGGACATTCATTTTACCGTGGAAAAAGGGGAGTATGTCGCCATCATGGGGGAATCAGGATCCGGGAAATCAACCCTCCTCAATATCCTAGCCATGCTGGACCAGCCAACCGAAGGACGGGTCTACCTCAATGGCACGGACACCTCAACCATCAAGAACAAAGACGCGTCCAGCTTCCGCCGGGAAAAACTTGGCTTTGTCTTTCAAGACTTCAATCTGCTTGATACCTTGTCTGTCAAGGACAATATCCTTCTCCCTCTAGTCCTTTCTCGCAGACCAGTCAAGGAAATGATGAGCAAGGTGGAGAGCGTCAGTCGGGAGTTGGGCATTCACCAACTGCTTGAAAAATATCCCTACGAAATCTCTGGTGGGCAAAAACAACGGGTAGCCGTAGCACGGGCCAT
>NZ_KV812784.1:1171933-1196988 GCF_001813505.1 Streptococcus sp. HMSC061E03 | reverse complement strand
CTCATGGTGACCCACTCAACCGCAGCAGCAGCGAGGGCCAAGCGCGTGCTCTTTATCAAGGATGGGATTCTTTACAACCAGATCTTCCGCGAGGAAAAGACAGAGCGTCAGATGTTCCAAGAAATCTCGGATACTCTGACGATCATGGCAAGTGAGGTGGAGTAGATGTTTCGATTAACCACTAAATTAGCTTGCTCCAATCTGATTAAGAACCGCAAGCTCTATTATCCCTTTGCGATTGCGGTCATTCTCGCAGTGACCATCGCTTACCTCTTTGACTCCCTGACCTTTAATCCCCGTATTTCCGAGCTTCGAGGGGGCTCTTCCATAGTGTTCACTCTCAGCTTGGGGTTCTTCGTGGTCAATGCCGCAGGAGCTATCATCGTGCTCTATGCCAATAGCTTCGTCATGAAAAATCGCTCCAAGGAGCTGGGCATCTACAGCATGCTAGGCCTTGAAAAACGCCATCTCATCAGCATGATCTTCAAGGAACTCTTGCTTTTTGGCTTTCTAACCATCTCAGCCGGTGTCTTGATTGGAGCCCTCTTTGACAAGCTGATCTTCGCCTTTCTCTTGAAACTCATGAAGATGAAGGTCCAGCTAGTATCTACCTTCCAACCTGGGATTGTTATCTTGGTCTTTGTCACCTTTGGTCTCATCTTTGGACTTTTGATTCTTCTCAATGCTTGGCGCATTCTCCGTTTGAATGCCTTGCAGTTGACGCGTGAGAAGGCCAGTGGAGAAAAGAAAGCTCGCTTCCTGTGGCCCCAAACCATCCTGGGCTTAGCCTCTCTTGGTTTTGGCTATTACCTAGCTTTGTCTGTCAAAGACCCTATCATTGCGCTTGTGACCTTCTTTCTAGCGGTTATCTTGGTCATGATTGGCACCTACCTGCTCTTTAATGCGGGGATCACCGTCTTCTTGCACCTGCTTAAGAAAAAGAAGAGCTATTATTACCAGCCCAACAATATGATCTCGGTCTCTAACCTCATCTATCGTATGAAGAAAAATGCAGTGGGCCTTGCTACCATTGCCATCCTCTCGACCATGGTGCTGGTGACTATCTCTGCAGCCACCAACATCTATGTCGGTAGCGAAATGGTCAAGAAAATCATGGCGCCTCATGATTTCTCTGTCCAAGGGAAAGGGGTCGATCTGGAGCAGATCAATCAAAAATTTGATGAATTTGCTTCTGAACACCATCTCAAGATCACAAATCGCGACCTGATGACCTATGCCAACTTTGGGGTTAAATCACAAAAGGGCACGGATTTCACTGTCTATCCAGCTGATGAACGCAGCGTCACTCCTAAAACTGTCTTTATGGTCTTTGATGTAGCTAGTTATGAACACATGACAGGCGAACACGTCGATCTGACAGGCAACCAAGTCATCCTCTTTGCCCATAACGAGGCTCTTAAGGGGCAAAAGCAGTTTACTATCAACGGGCATGACTTCCAAGTCAAGGAAGAAGTGAGCAAGGATTTTATCACCGATCACGTGCCCAATCAGTTTAATATGCTGACGGAGGATTTCAATTACCTGATCGTGCCTGACCTCTCAGCCTTTGTCGCTCAGTTTCCAAATCTGGCCATCAATACCAATATCTACGGTGGTTTCAATGTCAATGTCGATGAAGAGCAGCAGCTCAAGCTAGCAGCTAGTTATGACAAGATGATCGATGAATTGAGTAGTCAACAGGGCCAAGGAACATTTATCTATGGAGGTAACCGGGCCAATGATGTGGCAGAGTTGAATAGCCTCTTTGGTGGCATCTTCTTTATCGGAATTTTCTTGTCACTGATCTTTATGGTCGGAACGGTCATCGTCATCTACTACAAGCAAATCTCAGAAGGCTATGAAGACCGTGACCGCTTCGTCATCCTCCAACAGGTGGGGCTCGATGAATACGAGGTCAAACGGACCATCAACCGTCAAGTGCGGACTGTCTTCTTCCTCCCTCTCATCTTTGCCTTTATCCACCTGGCCTTTGCCTACCATATGATCCGCCTGATTCTTAAAGTGCTCGGTGTCATCAATAGTAGCCAAGTCCTCATCGTGACCCTCAGTGTCTGTGCCGTCTTTTTCATCACCTACCTAATCGTCTTTTGGATCACCTCTCGGAGCTATCGTAAGATTGTGCAGATTTAAGAAAAGAAACTCAAATTAAATTAGAAACTTTCCTTAGGTGAGTACGGACGTCAGCGAACTTCGAAGAAGTTCCATGACTAATTATTGAGCCTAAGGTCTCAATAATTCCGAGTGCCTGAAACATAATTATTTCAGGCACTTTTCTCACAGCGGAAAGTTTCAATATACTCTAATAATAATCAGATATTATTTGGATATTTTTGCACAATAATCCAGCATAGGTTATTCAAAGAAAAGAATTGTCAATTTTTTTAGCTTGCTCATAGCGGGCTTTTTTGTACGAAAACCGACTGCGATTGTTTTTGTTTTTCAAAGGGATACACAAAAAAGACTGAACCCGTAGAGTTCAGTCTTTGTTCACTTTCTATTAAAGTGATGTAAGGAAAGTCAATCCCCCTAGGATGACACCTGCCGAATTCGGAATGATCAAAATCCAGTCTTTTTTAGGTTCCTTTGTCCAACCATAAATGACCCAGATCAAGCAAGAAATAGCAGCTGACAAGGGTTGGAAAGGTTGGGCCTTATTTCCCTGTAAATTAGCAATAATTTGTGGGATGTAGGCAATGAAAACGATAATCCCAATAAAGGCACCGATCGAGCCAACGATTTGGTTGATTTTTTGTTTATTCATAAAATTTTACCTCTGTGTATCAATATAGCATAAGTAGGAAGAAAATGCAATTAATTTGCATGCTACGAAAAATGAAAACGATCACATTTGCAAAAGAATTAGACAAAGTGTCAAAAAATGGCAACTAGAGAGAAAATTCACTCGAAAAGAAATCCATCTTCCTGCAAAATCACAAGATTGTGACACTTTACAGTTTAGTAACATTTGAAAAAAGTACTTGAATTTTAAGAGGGCAAGCGTTAGAATAGTGCGTACTTAAAAAAAGAAAAGGAAATGGTAGTTTCAAAATGAATGAAAAACAAATGAAAATTCTTGGTTGGGTTGCGACCTTTATGTCTGTGATGATGTATGTCTCTTACTTCCCACAAATCATGGATAACCTCGCTGGTCACAAAGGGAACTTTATTCAACCGCTTGTCGCAGCCATCAACTGTAGTCTTTGGGTCTATTACGGACTCTTCAAAAAAGAACGCGATATTCCACTTGCTGCAGCTAATGCACCAGGGATCATCTTTGGTTTGATCACAGCGATCACAGCCTTGTAATTAATTAAAAAAGCTGGACAAAAGTCTGGCTTCTTTTTTTATGACTTCACTCATTTCCATGGTATAATGGGAGGACTATTCATAGAGAAGATCAAAAGGAGACAAGAGTGGAGCAAAAACATCACTGTCAAGTCCTATGGGCGAAAAATAAATACCTGGTGCTCAGTCGTTCGAGTAATATCTACAAGGAAATCCGGGAATACCTCAAGCGAGACCAGGTGGAGGTCAGCCACGTCGAGGACCTGATCCAGCAAGCGCTGGCCTTGCCAGAAAATCGTGGCCAGGTCTCCAATGCCTTTCAGCATATCTGGGGCTATTTCAAAAAGCAGGCGACTGCAGAGGAAAAGGCGGACTTTATGCTGCTACTTGAGAAATACCAGCATGGCCAAGCTAGCCAAGAGGATCTCATCAAGGGGATCCAGACGCTCCTTGAGCGCTATCCAAATCGCTACTTACAAGACTCGACACTACTAGGAGGTCAATAAATGAGACTGTGGCACCAAGATTTGATCAGCAAACTCCCTCGACCCCAGCTCCTCGGCCAACACCGGGAATGCTGCGCCCTTCGAGGCAATGGCTGGGGCAAGAAGCATGCGACGGTCAACTATGTCTTTGACTACTCGCCCTATCGCCTCTATGCCTATCACCGCCTGATCATGGAGGAGATGACCGCTCGTGGCTACAAGGTTAGCCCAGAGTGGTGGGAGTCGACCTACCGAGGCAAGACCTGCCCAGCTTATCCAGAACTGGAAGAAGAAGACTTGAGCAACCCTATCTATCCTGAACATCAGAACACCTATCTTAAAGAATGCCTGGAGAACCTAGCAGAAAAAGGAATCCAACTAGACTAAGAAAGAACGAACCAGACCAGGTTCGTTTTTTTACGCCAAAAACCAACAAAATGCTTTGAAAGCGTTAATTTCTTTCCCAAACATGCTATAATAATAGGAGATTATGTACAGGAAAAGGATAGACGGATGAAGGCAGTAGCAACTCCAGAACTTGAGATTGAAAGACAGTTAATCCAGCAGTTGACATCAGGAGAGAGTCAGTGGACTTATCGCCAGGATCTCAAGAATGAAGACAAGTTATGGGACAATTTCTTTGACAAGCTCGCGCAAAATAATGTCGCCTTGTTAGCGGACCATCCCTTGACCGATCAGGAAAAGCGCCAGATCAAGAACCAGCTCAACTTTGTCAGCTATTATGAAGCAGCCAAGTGGCTAGCAGGTGAAAATGGCATCGCCAAGGTTGAAGTCCAACGTGAGGATGCCAGTCTAGGGACCATCCGTCTGGCGGTCATTTGGCGGGACAATATCGCTGCTGGTAAGTCAAGCTATGAAGTGGTCAATCAAGTCGAACGAGACAAGGCCTATCCGCTAGACCAAGATCGACGGCTCGATACGACCCTTTTGATCAATGGCCTGCCTCTCATCCATATCGAACTCAAGAGTCCACGAGTAGCCTTTCTAGATGCCTTTCACCAGATCAAAAAGTACGACCGTGAAGGCAAGTTCCGGGGGATTTACTCGAGCTTACAGATGTTTGTCGTGACCAATAAAGTCGACACACGCTATATCGCTGCAGTGCGTGAAAGCAAGCTAAACAAGCAATTCCTAACCAAGTGGGTGGACAAGGACAACCAGCCCATGATCGATCTCAACAGCTTTGCTCATGAGGTTCTCTCCATCCCTCGGGCCCACCAGATGGTCATGCAGTACTCGATCATCGACGATAGCAAGAAGGCCCTCATCCTCCTGCGTCCCTACCAGATCCATGCCATCGAGGCTGTACAGGAAGCCTCTCGTCGCCAAGAGTCGGGCTATATCTGGCATACGACCGGATCAGGTAAGACCCTGACCTCTTACAAGGTAGCGCGCAATCTCTTGCAGATCCCAGCGATCCAAAAGACCATCTTTGTCGTTGACCGCAGAGATCTAGACCAGCAGACGACCTCGTCCTTCCTATCTTATGCGGCCAATGATGTCATCGATATCGACGAGACGGACAATACCCATGAACTGGTCAAGCGCCTAGGGGGCAATGACAAGCGCGTGGTGGTGACAACCATCCAGAAAATCACGACCATGATGCGCAAGTTTGAAGAAGGAAAGTACCAGCGGGATGCTGGGAAGATCAAGGACCTGCGCGTGGCCTTTGTCGTGGATGAGTGCCACCGGGCGGTCACGCCACAGACGCAAAAGGAGATCAAGGCCTATTTCAAGAACTCTCTCTGGTATGGCTTTACAGGGACTCCGATCTTTAAGGAAAACAAACGCAAGCAAGTGGGTGACCTGGCTCAGACCACCCACCAACAGTATGGCGATCGCCTACATGAATACACGGTCAAGGAAGCCATCCATGATGGAGCGGTTCTAGGCTTTAAGGTCGACTACCGTAATACCATCATCTCAGATCTGCTAGAAGAAGAGATCCCAGACCAGGCCTATGAGGACAAGGAGCACATGCTAGAGGTCCTAGATGCCATCCTCAATAAGAGCCAGCAACAGCTCAATATCCCTAAAGGGGTCGGAAAGAGCTATGAGGCTATCTTGACAGTCAAGTCTATCCCACGAGCACAGGCTTACTACAATCTGCTCAAGAGCATTCTCGCTGGCAAGGAGCGAGTCAAGGTTTCCGAACGGGTCAAACGCCATTTGCCAGATTTTCCAAAGTTTACCATCACCTACTCAGTATCTGAAAATGAGGAGGAGTCCATCGGCTACCAAGACCACATGAAGCAGGTCATGGAGGACTACAACCAAGAGTTTGGTACGCATTTTAGCCTAGCGGATCTGCGGGGCTTTAACACCGATGTCAACAATCGCCTGGCTAGAAAGCAGGATAAGTACCTTTACCGCAATGAGCAGTTGGATCTGGTCATCGTGGTCGATCGTCTCTTGACTGGTTTTGATGCACCTTGTCTTTCTACGCTCTTTATCGATCGCAAGCCTATGCGCCCACAGGACTTGATCCAGGCCTTTAGCCGGACCAATCGGATCTTTGATGACAGGAAGCACTTCGGCCATATCATCACCTTCCAGCGTCCTCAAGCCTTTAAGGAAGCTGTCGACAATGCCCTCAAGCTCTACTCCAATGGAGGAGAAAATGAGGTCCTGGCACCAAGCTGGGAAGAAGAGAAGCGCAACTTCTTAAAAGCCTGGGCAGAGTTTAAAGGCCAAGTCACAGACTTCGAAGAAGAAGGAGTCGCCCTCGAGCAGGCTCCAACAGCCCAGCTCCGCAAGGTCGCCAAAGCCTATCAGGTCTTTGACAAGTACCAAGCCTCGATCCGCGTCTACTCAGAGTATGATAAGGAAGAGATCTATCGGGAAACAGGCCTCAGCGACAGTCAGCTCGAAGCCTATCTGGGCCTCTATCAAAATATCCTGGCGGAGATCAAGAGCAGGGACCCAGAAGTGGGCAGGGAAGATGAGCTGGATATCCACTATGAGCTGGAGTCTGTCCAAGTCGATGAGATCAACTATGCCTATATCCTGATGCTGATCCAGAGTATGATTCAGCAGGAGGAAAATGAGGAGCAGACCCTGAGTGACAAGGATATCGCAACCGTGGATAGCTATATCGAGAGCCTGAGCCGGACCAATCCAAGCCTAGCAGAGATCATCCAAAGCCTCTGGATCCAAGTCCAAGAAGAGCCCGAACGCTACCGAGGACAATCCATCACAGGAGTCTTAGACCAGATGATTGAATCTATCATCGATAGCCATATCGTAAGCTTCGCCAAAAACTGGTATATCGGAGCCGACGAGCTGCGCTACTATATCCAACACTACCGCAAGGGTGCCAAAAAACAAGCCGGCGAAAGCCAGCTGACCAAGAGCCAACGCTACAAAGACTACAAGGCAGAAGTAGCAGATGCCCTCAACCCACTCAGCTATAAAAAACAAATCAAAGAAGCCTATACCCAACTGATCGAAGAGGTGATTGAACCACTGAGAGTGGGGAGGTAACTATATATAGTTTTTTTATAGATAGATT
This sequence comes from Streptococcus sp. HMSC061E03, assembly GCF_001813505.1. Classification (NCBI taxonomy): domain Bacteria; kingdom Bacillati; phylum Bacillota; class Bacilli; order Lactobacillales; family Streptococcaceae; genus Streptococcus; species Streptococcus sp. HMSC061E03. The sequence continues at coordinate 1,189,662 of NZ_KV812784.1, read as the reverse complement.
ATTTTAAAAATAGTTTAAAAAGCCCTATGTAGGGCTTTTTATAGTGTGATTTATAATGTTAACCTTAAATTCAAAATCAATATATTGTGGTTTGTGAATGTAGATTATAATATTTACACAATATAAAGTGTTTTGCTATTGTTTGTATTTCTTTATCTTGATATAATAACAAGTGTAGAAAAACTATTAGTCGTGGATGATGACTAGTTTGGGTAGTGAATTTTGGAATACTTTAATAATCTCAAACATAATTATCATCAATTATTAAAATTATAAAATACAATATAAAAATAATTTATAATCTTTTAAAAGATAGAGAGGTTACAGAAATTGACTAACATTGAAATAAAAAGAAAAATATCTAAGATATTTCAAGAAGCAAGAAAAAACTCTAAGCCACAAAAATGTTTACTTTGTGATAAAGATTTAGCAGGATTATGTAATTCCCATTCCGTCCCTAGATTCGTATTAAAAAATATATCAGAAAATGGGAAAGTTGCTCAGTCTACAAAAATTATGTCATAACTGTGACAATGAATTTTTTAAAAATTACGAATCTGAAGAGGCCTTGCTTGGAGATATTTCTGATCGTATGTTAGCTGAAATTGCTTTAAAAAATGAATTGATTAATATTTCAAAAAGAAGTCAAGAAATTGAATTATATAATTTATTTGAAAATAGAATAATAGGTTTTGATTTATTAGAGAAACAACATTTTTTAGATTTAAGAGACTTTCATGAAGAAGTAAATGTACATAAAAGAGAAATAAAAAACAATACAAAGGGAGCTTATCAGATACTTTATAAAGAGTTACTTCCTTTTGTAGTACCTATTGCTACTCAAGTAGCAGTAACATTGCAAACAGATATGTATGGTTATCCAGTTAATAACGTTTACGATTTTAGGTCAGATGTTAAAATGCAGGATTTTCATTTGGTAATATTTCCATTAGAAAAAACATCTTTAATTCTGGCTTTTTATCATAAGAAAAATAAGAAATATAGAAGCCTTAGACATCAATTTAATAGTGAAAGTGCAGAAAAAGTAAAAGAATTTTTAAATTACATCATTTTTGCGTATACTGAAAATTTTTTTATTAATAAAAACACTTGTGATGTAATTATGCAGGATAATAAGCTGAGTCAACTAAGTAAAGAACTTTTTCAGCAACCAAATTTTGGTATGGACTCTGATTATAGTTTTCTATTTGGTGATTATATTCCAGTAAAACCGGATGAGATTCCTAATCTTTTGTTAAAAGAATGGGCAATTAAGTAAAAAATATAATTATCAATAAAAATTTCCTTTATTTTTGATTAAGATATAATTTATGGTGTTATAGAACAACTTGACGAATTTTTATAAAATGTTATTATAATATAGTCCACGGGTTTAGCCGCGTGGGAATACGAATTTCGTTGTCTCAATCGTACAGAACTTGATTTCTCTACATAATTTCAGGACGTTTTCACCTGTAATCTTCATTACAGGCGTGTTGTTATGTAGGATAATAATACGAACTTTGACACGACTGTCCTTCGGCCAGCGTATCAGAGTCGAGATTGTCAAGCTAGAATTGGTGAGGACAATCTCTACTCTTATGAAAAGAGTCAAATACTCATTAATAAGAAAGGAGATGTTTGATATGTTCAAACAACTTTTAATTAATATTCTTATTGAGATTACGACGAATTTAAAAATCGGTAATTTATTTTAATATGTGTGCAATATTGGTTATATATAGGATTACCGACCTATTACTAATATTGCTCCTTTTTTATTATTATGAACGAGATTAATTTTAAATTATACATTTGTAAGCAATACAAGCACCTTGATAAGCGTATTAGTTTTGATAAAGTAAAGTTATATGTTTCAAATTCCAAAAAGATTGCTCATCATAGCTTTCTTCCTTTTTTGCGTTATGAAAGAATAACTGAGAAGTATGTGGGAAAACAATTAAAAATATCAAGTGTTCGACCTATAAAACGTAAAGTTCGTACTTTAATGTATTCTGGCCACCTAGATAGTTATATTTATAAGTATTACTCGGACTTATTAAACATTAAATATAATGAATGGATGAAAAGTACAAAGCTTAATCAATATTCAGTTGCTTATCGTACCAATAAAAAGCATCAAAGTAGTATTAATTTTGCTGCAGAAGCTATATCTTTTATTGAAAGTCAAAAAAATGCACTAATTATTGTTGGAGATTTTGAACATTTCTTTGATACTCTCGATCATAGATTGTTGAAAGAAAGATTAATTCGAGTACTTAATGTTCAAAAATTATCTGATGATTGGTATAATGTTTTTAAATCTATAACAAAATTTGCTTATATTGATAAGGAAAGTCTAGAATCATCAAATAGCCCGTTAGTTCAAAAGAAGTATTATAGCTATTTTAATAGTATAAGAGATTTTAGGAAATATCAGAAAACACATAAATGCTACATAAACACTAATTCTTATGGAATACCACAAGGCAATTCTTTAAGTGGTGTATTGGCTAATATATATGCGATTGATTTTGATAAGGATTTATCTGACTTAGCAAGAGATTTTAATGGTTTTTATCAAAGATATTCTGACGATTTTATTTTAGTACTTAATGAGAACATGCTAAAGGATGAATATGGCATTGATTATGTAAAGAAAATGAATTCAAAATTGGAGAGTTTAGCAGATATTAACAGAATTTGTCTCCAAGCTGAAAAGAATAAAACATATCTAATAAAAGATGATGTAATATATAATAGCCTAGGTAAAGAAAGTCATGTTGATTATTTAGGTTTTACATTTGATGGTATTAATGTTAAATTACGTGAAAAAAGTATTTATAAATTTTATCGCGAAGCAAGAAAATTAATCTACAAATCGAAGAGTATTAAAAAAAATAAAAATTTAAAAAAGTTGCCCAATCGACATAAGATTTATTCTTTGTATACAGATTTTGGAAAATCCAAATACTACCCGAGTAATTTTATAAGCTACGTTAAGCGTGCTCAACATATTTTTGATAAAATTAGTCCAAATACAAACAATTTGATGTTGTTGCAATTAAAAAATAGGAAGAAGAAAATTGAGAGTGCGCTAGGGTACCGAATTCACTCTCGCATTGAAAAGAGTAATAAATGAAAATTGAATCACCTATATATAGATTTGAAAAATTTGATAAGAATTGGCTTTTTGTAAAGATTAGTGATTTAGCTAGTCAGTTCAAAACTGGAGGGACTCCGAGTACAAAAGAGCCAACTTTTTGGGGTGGCTCTATACCGTGGATTCAGTCATCTGATATCCAAAAGGATATACTATATGGTGTTATACCGCAAAAATTTATTTCAGAGGAAGGATTACAAAATTCGTCAGCGAAATTAATTCCTAAAAATTCTATTGCTATTGTTACCAGAGTTGGTGTTGGTAAATTAGCTATCATAGATCAAGATTATGCAACAAGTCAAGATTTTTTGTCTCTTTCAGATTTTGATGGAGATACTCAATTCTTAGTCTATAGTATCTATAGAATGCTCCAGAAAGAGAGTACACAACTGCAAGGAACTTCAATTAAAGGAATTACCAAAGAAGACTTGCTATCAAAGAAAATAGGTCTTCCTGAGATTGACGAACAATCTGCCATCGGTTCCCTCTTCCGTACCCTCGACGACCTCCTGGCTAGCTACAAGGACAATCTTGCCAACTACCAATCTCTCAAGGCGACCATGCTCTCCAAGATGTTTTCCAAAGCTGGACAGGCCGTTCCTGAGATTCGTTTGGATGGATTCGAAGGAGAGTGGAGAATTATGAAATTAGGTGATGTATTATCTGAGTTAAAAAGTGGCTTGTCGCGAGAATTATCAAATGATGATATTGGCCTTCCAGTTATTAGAGCTAACAACATTAGTGACGGAAATTTGAATTTGGATAGAGATATAAAATACTGGTTTAAGGTAGATCCTAAAGGAGCTAATACCGCAAATTATTTTGTAAAAGAGAATGACATATTAGTTAATTTTATAAATAGTGAGGCAAAGATGGGAACTGCTGCAATTGTGTCAAGAGAACCAGATAGAGAGACAATATATACAACAAATATATTGAAATTAACCGTAAAAGAAGGCTACTATCCTTATTTTATATATTTAATGACTTTCGTACAAAGTTATCAAAATTATATAAAATCTATTACAAAACCTGCGGTAAATCAGGCAAGTTTTACGACTGTTGACTTTAAAAAATACGAATTTTTATGTCCAGTATTTCAAGAACAACAAGCCATCGGTGCCTATTTCTCTAACCTCGATAACCTCATCGCTGCTCACCAAGAAAAGATTTCACAACTCGAAACACTCAAAAAGAAACTCTTACAAGATATGTTTATTTAACCTTCAAAAATTCCCTTTATCCGCACTCATAAGCACAGCATTTTTCGAATAGTATAAGTGAGCCCCTTTGATTCTTTCAAAGGGTGCTCCTTAGTATTTAATAACTTAAAAGTATTTACTTTTAATAACTTTAGAGTTATAATAAATTCGAAAAGAGGTTGCTTTGTGCACGCTATTTATTTTTATAAGGACAAACAGGGGAATCAACCGGTATTGGACTACATGAGGGAGCTGGCTCGTCACGATAATAAGGACAGCCGGATCAAACTCAACAAGCTCAACGACTACATCGAGCTTTTGAGCCAGCATGGAACACGTGCTGGTCAACCCTACATCAAGCATCTGGATGCGGAGATCTGGGAGTTGAGACCCTTGCGGGATCGTATTTTATTCGTGGCTTGGCTGGATGGGAGCTTTGTCTTACTGCATCATTTTGTCAAAAAGACGCAAAAGACACCTAGACGAGAGATCGAGAAAGCCAAGCGAGAGTTGCAAGATTTGAAGGAAAGAGGGCTAAGAGATGAAGAATAGTGCCATCGGCAGCAATTGGAAAGATGTGAGAGTAGAGCTCTTCACCAAGGAAGAAATCCTGGAAAGTGATCTGCGGGTCGCGATTATGACTGAGCTGATCGAGGCTCGTCATGAAAAGGGCATTAGCCAAAAGAAACTAGAAGAACTCAGTGGGGTCAGTCAACCGGTCATCGCTCGGATGGAGACAGGCAAGACCAGTCCTCAATTGGACACGGTCTTGAAAGTCTTAGCCAGTCTGGGCAAGACCCTCGCTGTCGTCCCACTGGAACAAGAAAAGGTCTAAAAGAAATCAGAAAGAATTACTATGGAAACAACACAAACCTCCCAGTCGCTCTACCAAGCCCTGTGGAACTCAGCGGATGTGCTCCGCTCTAAGATGGATGCCAATGACTACAAGTCTTACCTTTTGGGGATGATCTTTTACAAGTACCTCTCAGATAAGTTGCTCTTCTTTGTAGCGGAGACTATGGAGGAGGAGACAGAAAGTCTGGATGAAGCCTTGGCTCTTTACCGAACCTACTATGAGGATCCCGACTCTCAAGAGGATCTCATCACTGTTATCACCGATGAACTCAACTTTGTCATCAAGCCAGACTTGACCTTTACGGCCTTGGTAGACCGGGTCAATGAAGGTACCTTCCAGCTGGAAGATCTGGCTCAGGGTTTCCGAGACATCGAGCAAAGTGATGACCTCTATGAAAACCTCTTTGAGGACATTGATCTCTACTCTAAGAAGCTAGGGGCCACTCCTCAAAAGCAAAACCAGCTAGTGGCTGCTGTTATGAAAGAACTGGCAGTGCTGGATGTGGCAGGTCATGCAGGAGACATGCTTGGGGATGCCTACGAGTACTTGATTGGTCAGTTTGCGACCGACTCGGGTAAGAAAGCTGGTGAGTTCTATACACCCCAGCCTGTAGCCAAGCTCATGACCCAGATTGCCTTTTTAGGGCGTGAAGACGAGCAGGGCTTTACCATCTACGATGCCACGATGGGATCGGGCTCCCTCTTGCTCAATGCCAAGAAGTATTCCCACCAGCCTCAAACCGTCCAGTACTTTGGTCAGGAGCTCAATACCTCTACTTATAACTTGGCTCGGATGAACATGATCCTACACGGGGTTCCGGTGGAAAACCAGTTCTTGCACAATGCCGATACGTTAGACGAAGACTGGCCGACTCAAGAGCCAACCAACTTTGATGGGGTCCTTATGAACCCTCCATACTCAGCTAAGTGGTCTGCAAGCTCTGGCTTCCTTCAAGATCCACGCTTCTCCCCATTTGGTAAGCTCGCCCCTCAATCCAAGGCAGACTTCGCCTTCCTCTTGCACGGTTATTACCATCTCAAGCAGGACAAGGGAGTCATGGCTATCGTCCTTCCTCACGGGGTCCTTTTCCGTGGCAATGCTGAAGGAACCATTCGCAAGGCCTTGCTGGAAGAAGGGGCCATTGATACGGTGATTGGTCTTCCTGCCAATATCTTCTTCAATACCAGCATCCCAACGACGGTCATCATTCTCAAAAAGAACCGTACTAATCGTGATGTCTACTTTATCGATGCCTCTAAGGAATTTGACAAGGGCAAGAACCAGAACATCATGACGGATGCCCATATCGAGAAGATCCTCAAGGCCTATAAGAGCAGAGAGGACATGGATAAGTTTGCTCATCTGGCTAGTTTTGAGGAGATCGTCGAGAATGACTACAACCTCAATATCCCACGCTATGTGGACACCTTTGAGGAAGAAGAAGTAGAGCCACTGACAGAGATCGTGGCTAAGATTAACCAAACCAATGCGACGATTGAAACCCAGACAGCTTCTCTTCTAGACATGCTCAGCCAGCTTCATGGAACGACTCCAGAAGCAGATGCCGAACTCAAGAAATTTGTCCAAGAGTTTAAGGGCTAGGGTGCGAGGAGATAGGGATTAGGTAAAGGGTACTTTATTCGCTATTTCCCAAATTTTTTTCGAATTATAGAAGTAGAGGGACCTTCCCTCTATTTTTTATCGAAAAGGAGCAGGGATGCAAAAGAGACACGCGCATGTATCGCCGACCTTGGACATCATGGCCAAGAAGATTTTTAGTTTGCCGGAGGTGACGGCAGCATTTATTCGGGATATTTTAGAGCTGGATGTAGCGGATGCTCAGATTGTGGAGGGAAGCCAGCCCCACAGCATGGCCTATGAGGAGGATGACTTGTTCTCCACTGCGGTGGATGTGAGAGCTAAGCTCCATGATGGAACCGAGGTGATCATCGAGATCCAGATTCGCAAGCAGCAGTATTTCTTGAATCGATTCCATTACTATTTGGCCAATCAGCTGGTGGAGAATGTGCAAAAACTGCGACAGCAAGGCCAGACTCATAAGATGTACGAGCAGATGGAGCCCGTCTATGGGATTGCGATTTTGGAGAAGTCGCTCTTACTGGACGAAGAGGCCGCCATCAATAAATACTGGCTGACCAATAGCCGGTCCGGAAAGCAACTCAAGACCTATTATAAAAATGGCAAGCACCAAAATCTTCTGCAGGTTGCCTTTTTAGAGCTAGACAAGTATAATAAAGATGAGAAGCTGACAGATGCAGGCAGACAGTGGTTGGAGTTTTTTGGGAATCTTCCCTTTACAAAAGCTCCCAGTCAGGCTGTGGCTCATGCAGATTCATTATTAGATTCATCTAGCTGGACTAAGGAGGAGAAGACCATGATAGACGAGCGGATTCGCATTCAAGAAAATTATGATATGACTATGGAGACAGCGATTGATGAAGCGCGAGAAGAAGGTTTGGAGCAAGGATTGGAACGTGGTCTGGAACAAGGTTTAGAAAAAGGCCTGGAACAAGGTCGTAATGAAGAACGTCTGCAGTTAATCCGCAAAATGGTCTCACGAGGAATGACACCTGAGCTTATCTCAGATATGACGGGCTTAACCATTGAAGAAATTGAGGCTCTTCTTTCCTAAGTCATAAACGGAGGCACCGCCTCTTTTCTTTTTTGAAAAAAATTGAAAATTTTCCCATTTTTTCAATCCGCCTTTCTAGAATTGTGGTAGAATAGAGTCAACAAAGAGCTATCCTCACCAACAGTGTGATCGATACTAGAAAAGAGGATTCTGATGACAAGAAAAATTGGTATTATTGGTTTGGGGCATGTGGGTGCGACCTTGGCCCACAGCATGATTTTGAAACACACCTGTGATCACTTGGTCTTGATTGATACCAATGAGAAAAAGGTCAAGGCAGATGCCTTGGATTTCTGTGATACAGTTGCCAATACGGGGTATCCGGTTCATATCACGGTCAATGACTACGCGGCTTTAAAAGATGCGGATGTTGTGGTGTCGACTCTTGGAAATATCGAGTTGCAGGCTAACAACACAGATGACCGTTTTGCGGAGCTTCCCTTTACCAGTAAGCAAGTGGTGCAAGTGGCGCGTGATTTGAAGGCTTCTGGCTTTAGCGGGGTCTTATTGGTAGTGACCAATCCGGTCGATGCAGTCACTCAACTCTATCAACAATATACCGGCCTTCCAAAAGAGCAGGTGATTGGGACAGGGACCTTACTGGATACAGCTCGGATGAAGCGCGCAGTCGCTGATCGTTTGCAGGTTTCTCCTGCTAGTGTATCAGGCTACAACCTCGGTGAGCATGGGAATTCTCAATTTGTCGCTTGGAGTCAGGTCCGTGTCAAAGGACATGCTATTACCGATCTCTTCTCTCAAGAAGAGCTGGACGCCATTAACTACGAATCCTTGCGTGGTGGTCATACTGTCTTTTTTGGTAAATTCTATACCAACTTTGGGATTGCTGCAGCAGCCCAACGCTTAGCAGAAGCTGTGATCAATGATAGCCACGAGGAAATGCCGGTCTCTAACTATCGTCCAGAATACGGAACTTATCTTGGCTATCCAGCGATTGTAGGTCGAAAAGGAATTATCGAACGATTGGACTTGCATTTGACAGAAGAAGAAAAAGAAAAATTACTCCATTCAGCCGAAACCATTAAGGAAAACACACGAAAAGGGCTGGAGCATGCATAAAAGAGAGGAGGCTGGGACAAAAGTCCTAGCCTTTTAATTGTTTTTGGATTGTCGAGCAAGACTAGATAGCGGGCTTGAAGTCATCATTAATTGGATTGTAAAGATCTCTGGGGTTTGTTTTTCTTGGATGTTGATCCTCTATAGATTTATACGGTTATGATTTATTGAAGGTTGGCTATTATTGTCCAACCTTTTTTATCTGACTCTTTTTAGGATTCCCCTATCGAAATGGAGTAAAAGTTAAAATTCCAAGTTGTAATTCTTGACATTACATCTAGGGCATGTATAATAGTTAATATAACAAATATTCTTACAACAGAAAGAGAAAGCAACTATGAGAAACATTTTATTTATCGTCGGATCCCTTCGTCAAGGATCTTTCAACCACCAAATGGCTCAGAAAGCAGAAAGCCTTCTTGAAGGAAAAGCAACGGTGACTTACTTGGACTACAAGGGCATCCCAATGATGAACCAAGATTTGGAAACGCCAACCTTGCCAGCTGTGCAAGCAGCGCGTGATGCAGTCCTTGCTGCGGATGCTATCTGGATCTTCTCACCAGTCTACAACTTTGCCATTCCAGGTGTAGTGAAAAACCTGATCGACTGGCTCAGCCGTGCGCTTGACCTATCAGAAACACGTGGTCCATCTGCCCTCCAAGACAAGATCGTAACCGTCTCTTCAGTCGCTAATGCAGGACACGAGCCAATGTTTGCGGCTTACCAAGCACTCTTACCATTCGTTCGGACTCAAGTAGTGGGTGACTTCACAGGAACAACCGTGAACCCAGAAGCCTGGGGAACAGGTGAATTGATCTTGACAGATGAAGCAGTGGAAGGATTGAAAAAACAAGCACAAGCTCTATTGGAAGCATAAGAAAAAGTCCATTTTGGACAATTTTCTTAAAAATAGAGAAAGTAAAAAAACTCTTAAGAATAGCGCTATATCAGCATTCCTAAGAGTTTTCATTCTATGGTGTCCAACCTACAAAATGGCAATGTTTCTATTGTTGCTAGGGTTTGTCTACGTTCTGAAAGCTGAGACAAAAGTTTCAGCTTTTTTAGATACTAAAGAGTTGTCCAAAGAAATAGGTTACTCCCATGGTAAGGAGGCCAATGATCAGGTTGCGAAGCATGGCTGGCTTGGTTGGTGCTTTTCCTAGTTTCGCACTGGTATAGCCAGTGAAGATCAAGGATAGTCCAACAACGAAGACTGTCACTGGAATGCGATAGTTAGCTGGAAAGAGAATGATAGAGAGCATTGGAGGAAGGGAACCAATAGAAAAAGCAAGGAAGCTAGATGCAGCTGCATGCCAAGGATTGGTAAATTCTTCGTATTCAATGCCGTATTTCTCTTCGACCAAGGCTTTGAGGGGGTGTTTCAGAAAGGCGCGCTCTGTCAGAATTTTTGCTGAAGTTTCGCATTCTCCATTTTCAAGATAAGCATGGTAGAGAGAGTCTCTAGCTAACTTTGGATCGCGATCCAATAAGGCTTGTTCGCGGTTCACAGCAGCTTCTTCCGTGTCTTTTTGTGTGGAAACAGAAACATACTCACCACCCGCCATCGAAAAGGCACCGGCCAGAATTGCAGACAAGCCAGATAAGAAAATGATCCAGATGTTATGCGTGGCACTGGCCACCCCGATCACCACTCCAGCGATAGAAATGATTCCATCATTGGCCCCTAGAACCGCAGCTCTCAAAATATTCAAGCGATCGCTAAATGATTCATCTACTCCATGTTTTATTTCAGTCATACAATGTCTCCTTTTCCTTATTTAGAATGATTATAAATAAAATACAGAAAGAAATCAAGGATTTTAACTCAAATGATAAAAGTTAGACAATTTAATGGAACCTTTTAGTTGTAAAATTTGACATTACAAGCAAAATGGAGAGAGAATTTGACATACACCTATCCTATCAAGGTTTATTTAGCAGAAGTGCATAATTTTTGAGGATCCTGATGGCATTCTAACGCGAGTGCGGAAAGGATAACAAAAAACAGCAGGCTTCCTGCTGTTTTTTGACGAGATAAATTAGTTGGTTTCATTATCTTTTCCCACCACCCAAAATAAGAGAAGGAGTTGGAAAATACCTAAGGCAAATAAGGTCATGAAACCATTGCGACTGCCTTTAGCTGTGGCTTGGGTGAAATCCAGCTTTTGATTGGCTTGGCTCATGGCAACGATCAAGGAAGCCAGAGTTGTTCCAACAGCACCTGCAAATTGTTGCAAGGTATTAAAGATTGCGTTCGCATCGGGTTGCTCTTCCAGAGAGAGTTGTTTCTGTCCGTTTGTCATGATATTTCCAAAGGCAAGTCCCATACCGGTCATGAAGAGCATGTAAAAGACGAGAATCAAACCATTTGTCAGCTTCAGGCCCAAGAGGGTGAAGTGAAAATGGGCCAGAAGGATGAAAGCAGCACCAAGGAGGATCGGTTTGCGGGCCCCCAGTTTATCTAGAATCAGACCAGAGAAAGGAGCAAAGCCAGCTCCAATGATGGCTCCTGGAAGCAGCATCAAGGCTGCAAGCGTAGTGCTTGAGTGGTTGACCAATTGGATATAATTAGGAAGAAGAAAACTCATGGCAAGAGAGCCTAATTGAAAGGTGAAGAAGGCTAGAATATGGCCAGTGAGACGATGATTTTTCAAAATAGAAAGATTGATAATGGGAGTCTCTAACTGATTGGACCGCCAGACCAAAAGGACCAGTCCCAAGGTTCCGATCACCAGCCAACCAAGCACAGAAAAACTGAAAAACGCATGATCCGCTAGGCCATGAATACCTAGAATCAACCCTATGAAAAGGGCAATGATGGCAAGAAGGCTCACGATATCAAAGGTTTCCCGCTTGACTTTACTGATTTGCTCAATGGAGCGAAGTCCTGCAACTAGTGAAGCTAGAAGGATCGGGAATTGAACTAAAAAGATGGACCGCCAGCCGAAGCTAGCTGTTAAGAGTCCCCCGACAGTAGGCCCTATAGCGGGTGCAATGGCTGTAATCAAGGTCCCCACTCCCATCATGAGACCGATCTTACGTTTTGGGACTTGTTCTAAAATGATATTAAACATCAGAGGGAGGGCAAAACCAACCCCCATTCCTTGGACCAATCGCCCCAGGACCACAAAGCCAAAATTTGGAGCTAAGAAGTCGATAAGAACACCTAAAACAGATAGGAGATTTCCAACTAAAAAGATGGACTTCATTTTAAAAGAACGCTTGAGATAAGCAGATAAGGGGACCACACAGGCAACCACTAGAAGATAGATGGTCGTAACCCACTGGACGGTTGCGGTGTTGATTTCAAATTCCTTCATCAATATCGGGAAGGTGATATTCATGGCAGTCTCTCCAGCCACCCCGCAAAAGGACAGGATCCCTGTCGCAAAGATCGCGAACAAGACCTTGGCTGAAATTTTTTCTTGTGACATAGACGTCTGATTCCTCCTAAATCTTTCTATAATGTTGTAAAAATGGTCTGAAAATCCATCCTAGCTCTCTCATTTTTCGTCAAATCCAATCGCTATGGGCATAGCAGGACCGACGGTAACCTGATTCATCGTTTTGTTAGCTAACAAATAGTATAGAGGAAATGAAGACCCCTGTCAAAGAGTTTTTCAAAAATTATGAAAATTTTAAAAGTATTCTCAAAAGATGATGCTTCTCCAAATGAAAGGGATTGCTCACCACTATGATATAATAAGATGAAAGCAAGCAATGTGAACACACCAATAGGGGGCGCCATGACCAAGTATTTAGTCCAGAAGTTTTTCTGGTTACGAGAAAAAAGTTTTATTCAGATTTCCCAGAAAACCCTGGTTTCCTTATTTCCTTTTTTCTTATTTTCAGGAATCATTCGAGTGATTGCCTTATCGGTCTTTTCTGATCGAGGCTATATCCATCAGCTCTTTTCGATGGACAGTTGGTTGCCATGGAATCAAGCTATCAGCCAGGTTCTTATTAATTTTTCCAACTTTCTAGGAGGTCTAGCAGGGCCTTTAGCAACCTACTTCGCTGGGAAATATACAGCTGGGCACTATGGTAGAAGTACGGGGACAGCCGGCGTGACTGCTCTTTTGGTCAGCTTGATTGTAGGGTCTCAGGAATTGTTGGTGGGACCACTCAATGATGGGCAACTGACAAGAATTAACTTACCTGCGACGACCAATATCCTCTTAGCCATTGTTTTAGGCTATCTAATCGGACAGATCTTTCGACTATCCAAGGCTAGTGACGACCAGATTGTGGACAAAGACTTTATCTATCAGCCCAAGACTGTGCGTCCCATTTTCTTGTCCTTGGTTCTGGGGGTTAGCCTGAATATTCTTCTCCTTCTTGGCAATCAGTACCGTATTTTTCAAATGATCGGTCAATTCTTTAGCTCTCTGACTATAAGCAGTCATCATTTCCTGTCCACTTTTGTTATGGGACTCTTCAGTGGCTTATCAGCTTGGGTCGGCAACAGTCAGGCTTTTGCCCTAAACTCAATTGTGGATGACAGTTTTGCTTTAGAAAATCTGAATTACGCTGTGACCCATCATACAACGACGGGGATTCCTCATCTCTATACTTTGACCAATTTGTATCGGAGTTTTGGCATGGTAGCTGGAATTGGCGCTGTCCTAGCACTTTTGGTAGCGATCTTACTGGTCTCCCACAGTCGAAAGGACAAGAAAGTCAGTCTCCTCAGTATTTTTCCAGGCCTCTTTAATAACGGTGCCCCCTTCATGGTAGGGATTCCGGTCCTGCTCAATCTTCTATATGTGATTCCCTTCTTATTGATCCCCTTGGTCAATATGGCCATCGCTGCTGTGGCTTTGTGCTTTAAGCTGATGCCAGCAGCCGTCTATCCAGTGCCAGATGGGACTCCGAGCCTTCTCTATGCTTTCATTGGAACGGGAGGAAGTCTGAGAGCCTTAGCTGTCAGTATACTTTGTTTTGCGATAGACGTGCTCCTTTATCTACCATTTGTCCGCATGGGAAATCGTATTCGAAAAGATCTAAAAGTGAAAGGAGAAAGCGATGAAAGTCTCTAAAAAAACAGCCATCGTCCTCACTTTGGTCTGTCTTTTCTTGATCGGTTTAGCCATTCCTTCTTATAGCTGGACTCGAACCAATGTTTCAAAAATCGAGAAATTTTATAATTCCAAACTGTCGCCCATCATCATGATTCCAGGAAGCTCAGCAACAGAGAACCGCTTTGATGGCTTGGTGACCAAGCTCAACCAAGGCCGCCAAGGCACCAAGCACAGTCTTCTCAAGCTCAAGGTATGGAATGATGGGAATATCACCTATAGCGGTAGTATTGATGCCAAGGACAATGAACCAGTGATTGTGGTTGGTTTTGAAAACAACAAAGATGGCTATAGCAATATTAAAAAGCAGGCTAAACTATTCAATCAAGCCTTTGAAGCCCTTCAAGAAAAATACAATTTTAATAATTTCAAGGGCTTGGGTCATTCTAACGGGGGCTTGATTTATACAGCCTTTATCGAAAATTATCTAGAAGATTATGATGTGGATCTCACGACCCTCATGACCATCGGAACTCCCTATAATTTCACGGAAACCAATATTCAAAACAAATCTGAGATGTTAGCCGATTTTATCAAGGGGAAAAAAGCCATCCCTAATACGCTTTATATGTATTCAGTAGCAGGAACCATCACCTATGATTCCGATGAGTTGGTCCCAGATGCCAGTGTTTCTGCTGGGAAATATATCTACCAAAACCAAGCTGCTAGTTATACGGAGATCACAGTGACGGGGGAAGATGCCCAGCACTCGGACCTTCCAACCAATGATGAGGTGGTTGCCTTGGTGAAAGAGCATATTGAAAGTCAACCGGATCGTAGAACCAAACCAAATAAAGAAAACTAATTGTGGCTGAGCAAAAACTCTCCAGACTTCTATGTTTAATAAGCATAACTGTATGACGCAGTGGTTGATTGCTCAAAGCACTGCTTTAAGGTGGTAGATAGGACTTGCGAAGCAAGTTTCCTAAGTATTCGTTCGCTTTTCAAGCTCCAAAGATGACCTAATGATGGAAACAAAGTTTCCTTTATCTACAACCTTCAACAGTCTCCCAGACTGTTGAAGCTATGCGGGGGAGGGAAAGTTGAAAAGGTTTGGGGAACCTTTTCAACCTTTTTAATTTTAGGAGTTCTTTCCCACTCCCACTTTTTTTAGTATAATAAAGATCAGTATGAAAACACGGGAGACTAAAGGAGATCAGATGAAAAGAAAACATTGGATGCAGTTGGGATTAGCGGCTTCGAGTATGGTCTTGTTAACAGGATGTTACCAAAGATACCAGCGCCAGTCCAGTCCTAAAAAAGAGGTTGCAACCAGCCAGACTTCAGCAAAGAAACAAGCATACAACAAACAATTATACCAGTCTGTTTTTTCAGACTATCAAAAGATTTTTGCCACTTCAAATGATTTGGATGCTATTTCCAAATTAAATTCTCAATTAGCCAAAGAAGATCGAATGATCAATAGCTGGGTGATCGAGACTGTCATCAATCAGCCAGAAGCCGTTCGCTATGCCTTTAAGGACTTAAATAGCGATGGGGTAGATGAGATGATCATCGCCAACCAGCAAACCGATGGGAGCTACTTTGCGACAGGAGTCTACTACCTCAAGGACCAAAAGCCGACCTTGCTTGCAGAAGGTTTCGTTGCTGGACACGGAGGAGCGCGCAATGCGACAACCCTCTATAAGGGAGGAGAAGTCCTGGAAGTCAGCTGGTTGTCGGGAACTGGCCGTGGTGTAGCCGTGCTTTCACGAATAGAAAAGACACCTCAAGCCGCGACAAAAGTCCAGGAAGAAGAAGTTCAGGTACCTGGGTCAGATCTGAATGCCCTCTTTGGAAAATCTGATGAGGATAAACTGGATCTCAAGAGTTTTGACTGGCAAACCTTTGAAAGCACACCATCAGGAGGCGATACCCAAAGCCAGGGGAAAACGCCATGGAATGCTGAAAAATCAGCAAAATTAGCAGAATTTATGAAGACCTGGGGTCAAAAGATGGGGCAACCCAACTACCAAAAAGGCATTGCTGGCGGTGATGTAGGACCAGACAACCTCTATACTCTAGGGGACAATAGCAAGATGGATGCTATTTATACAGATACTGGTCAAGGAAATGCAAAATACCGAATCGTAGAACGCTATAGCAATTGGGACAAGTATCCAGATGTGCATAGTTATTTCTTTGCCATTACAGATACAGGAGAGGGGATCGTCTTTCATTCCCCAACGACCAATGGTGGAAAGATGTACCTAAAACCAACAGACAACAAGGAACTTCAAGAAGAATTTACGCAACTGCTTCATCAATAAAAAGAAGAATAAACCAGAAAACGACTGTTTTTCTGGTTTTGTTTATCCCAAACAATGAATAAAAATACAAAATAAACGATATTTTTCAGGATAGAAAATATGTTAAAAACTAGTGATAATTAGCGGTATACAAGTGTTTAAAAACAGAAAATGTTTGACAATTAAAGGAAAATCATTTAAAATATATTCATTCTTTATTTATAGGAGAAAAAATATGAAAAAACTTCTTACAGCCGGTGTGGCTCTCTTGTCAGTTGCAACGTTAGCAGCTTGTTCTGGTAAAACTGCTTCAGAATCATCAAGCAAAGATGCAAAAGCTTCTTCTAGCAAAGTAGAAAAATCATCTACTTCAGAAAGCAAATCAAGCAGTTCATCAAAATCATCTAAATCAGCAACCTCTTCTGTTAAAATTCCAGAAATTGTCTTGTTGACTGATGATGAAATCGATAATGCCAAAACAATTGGTGATATGAAAACTCTTTATAGTAAATTAGTGGATAACTATAAAAAATATGCTCAAGATATTGGCGATCAAATTCCCGAATCACTGAGATCTAAATATACTCAACAAGTGGAACCAGCTCTCAAGACATTGGACGAATCAAAAACTCAATTTGATACAGCACTTTCAACTGGTGGTTCAGATGATACGGTTGTTCCTGAACAAGGGCGTACTGTTTTTGTACAACAATTGAAATCTGGACGTGACACTATGAAACAAGCTCTTGAAAGTGCATATAAATCAATTGCGCCATTGCTCTCTTCATCAGCTGAATAATCAATGAAAAAAATAGGGTAGGACCTCAAGTCCTAGCCTATTTTTGCTTTCTTACAAAAATGTAAGAAATAAAGGGTAAAATGTAAGGTTATGTTATGGTGAAAGCGTTTCAGTTTTAGTACAATAGATTTGTAAAAAACGATTGAAGCTTTTATCGAGCTAGAAAGGAATGGACCATGACCCTACTAGACGTTCAACATATCAAAAAAATTTACAAAACCCGCTTTCAAGGAACGCAGGTTGAAGCCTTAAAGGATATTCACTTCACCGTGGAAAAGGGTGAGTACGTGGCTATCATGGGGGAATCAGGATCCGGGAAATCCACCCTCCTCAATATCCTAGCCATGCTGGATCAGCCGACGGAAGGGCGGGTCTACCTCAATGGCACCGATACCTCAACCATCAAAAACAAGGACGCCTCCAGCTTCCGCCGGGAAAAACTAGGCTTTGTCTTTCAAGATTTCAACCTGCTCGACACCTTATCTGTCAAGGACAATATCCTCCTGCCCTTGGTCCTTTCCCGCAGACCAATCAAGGAAATGATGAGTAAGGTCGATAGCGTGAGTCGGGAGTTGGGCATTCACCAGCTCTTAGAAAAATACCCTTACGAAATCTCTGGTGGACAAAAACAACGGGTAGCCGTAGCACGGGCCAT
>NZ_KV812784.1:1165192-1171833 GCF_001813505.1 Streptococcus sp. HMSC061E03 | reverse complement strand
CTCATGGTGACCCACTCAACCGCAGCAGCAGCTCGGGCCAAGCGCGTGCTCTTTATCAAGGACGGGATTCTTTACAACCAGATCTTTCGTGGGGAAAAGACAGAGCGTCAGATGTTCCAAGAAATCTCAGATACTCTGACGGTCATGGCGGGAAAGGAGGATCCTGATGTTTAAATTAACAAGTAAATTAGCACTTTCCAACCTCAAACAAAATCGCAAGTTGTATTATCCTTTCGCTATAGCTGTCATTTTAACGACCATGATCCTTTATAGTTTTATCGCCTTGTCATTGACCCCTCATTTAGAGGATTCTTACGGAGGGGGATCGGCGAGAACTGTTCTTGGTTTTGGCAGTTTCGTCGTCCAGCTGGTCGTCATCATTTTGGTGGCTTATGCCAATGGCTACGTCATGAAAAATCGTTCCAAAGAACTGGGACTCTACAGTGTTCTGGGAATGGAGAAGAAGCATCTCCTCATCATGACCTTATGGGAATTGCTCTTCTTCTATGTTCTCACAGTTGGAGTAGGACTGGGTTTGGGACTCTTGTTTGATCGCTTGATTTTCGCCTTGCTTCTAAAATGTATGGGTTTACCAGTCGTCATTCAATCAACCTTCCAGATAGAGGCTGTTCTTAACACTTTACTTGGGTTAGCCTTAGCTTTTGGCCTCATTCTCTTGTTGAATTCTTTCCGCCTCTTGCGCTACAGTTCCCTCCACCTTATGCAGCAAAAGAAAGCAGGAGAGAAGAAGGGACGCTTCTTGCTGGTTCAAACTCTGTTAGGACTTGGGCTCTTAGGAATTGCGTTTTATATAGCGCTAACCGTTGAGCGGCCAGTTGCGGCTGTCCAAGGATTCTTTATTGCCGTCATCTTGGTCATTCTAGCGACTTATCTCTTATTCAACGCAGGCTCTATTACCTTCTTAAGATTTCTCAAAGGTCGGAAATCCTATTATTACAAGCCAGAGAATTTTATATCTGTCTCTAACTTAATAGCTCGGATGCGAAAAAATGCAGCGGGCCTCGCGACCATTAGTATTCTTTCCACCATGGTCTTGGTCACCTTAACCGGGTCGCTTAATATCTTTATTGGAGGGCAGAATTACCTAGATACTGTTTACCCTTCTGACTACATGAT
Organism: Streptococcus sp. HMSC061E03; assembly: GCF_001813505.1. NCBI lineage: Bacteria > Bacillati > Bacillota > Bacilli > Lactobacillales > Streptococcaceae > Streptococcus > Streptococcus sp. HMSC061E03. Next base: position 1,170,696 of record NZ_KV812784.1, on the reverse strand, counting down.
TAGTGTAGGGCACATGCCTTCAGATGCTGAGATAGAACCGGTTATCGAGGATGTTCAAGCTCAAATTAAGAAAACAGCTGATGCGACACATCTGTCAGATTATCAGGTGGCACAGACAACATACTGGTCTGCTGAAATTCGAAGGATAGATGGAAAGGTGTTAGAGGTGAATGACCAGTCCACTCCATCAACTGGTCAGGAGTTGAAGTCAGAAGGAACAGTCTACTTTTTTGATCAGGCGACTTATGAGCAACTGACCGGGCAAAAAGTTGAGCTTGGTGAAAATGAAATCTTAGCCTATGGATATCAGTATCCTGGAAGATTAGACGCACAATTAGAAATCAATGGGAAGACCTTCACGATTAAAGAAAAGCTAAACTCCAATTTTATCCAAGGGAAACTCCCTCAATCCGACCTGTTTCAACACCAAATGGGCTTGTACCTGGTCCTCCCTGACTTGAACCAACTGGGACTAAAAGTTGATAAAAATTTGGAATTCTCTATTACTGCTAAAAATAAAGATAACCAAGATTTTATTTCTGGCTTGATCAAAGAGCTGTATTCGACAGACAAAATCAGTCAATATGATGCGACTTATTTTGGTGGATTTGATCGATACAGTATAGAGAAAGATTGGCGTGAAACAGCAGGGACTCTTCTATTTATCGGGATTTTTCTATCGGTGATCTTTCTATTAGCTACAGTTCTTGTCATTTACTACAAACAGATTTCAGAAGGCTATGAGGACCGGGAAAATTTTGTGATCTTGCAACAAGTAGGATTGGACCAAAAGCAAACGGCCACCACCATTCGCAAACAAATTCTCACCGTCTTTTTCCTCCCATTATTCTTCTCCTTCTTGTACCTAGGAGTAGCCTACAAGATGATCGCAAAAATCGTTGCCATCTTAGGAGCAACCAATACGGGCTTGGTCCTTCAAACAACTCTTTCCATCTGCGCTGTCTTTTTCATCTCTTATGTTCTCGTCTTTCTTCTGACTTCTAGAAGTTATCGGAAGATTGTCGTGAGATAGCGTTCGAGTCTATAAAAGATTAGAAATAAGATGAAACATACAACATTTTGTTAGCACAAAAAACACCGAGGATTTTATCCTCGGTGTTTTCTTTCGTGATTATTTCACGTGTTTTGCAAGTTCTTCTTGCGCTTTTTTGTTTGATTCTTCTTTTTCTTTCAACCAATTCTTATAAGTTTTTTCGTAGTCAGCCGTTGTGACTGTCTTGTCTTGCACTTTCTGGTATTTGAAGAAGCTTGTTTCACCTTTAATACCAATTGCAGAATTTGCTGCTGAGAATGGCGTCACCTTCGTGATAGATGGAACTCCACCCTTAGAGTAGATTGGAAGAACAATGGCGTTTTCTGTCAACCAAGCTTGGGCAGCAGCGTATTTTTCATAACGTGCATTGGTATCCAATTTTTCAGCATTGGCAGCATCCAACAATTCTTTGTATTGGTTCAAACCAATTTTTTCGATGAGAGCTTGGTCTTTCTTAGGATCAAGTCCCATACCAGTCAAGGTTGAACCATCTGTTGGGTTCAAGATATCCAAGTAAGTAGATGGATCTTGGAAGTCAGGTCCCCAACCTGTGATATCCATATCAAAGTCTTTTTGGTCTGGTGATTGGGCAAAGTAAGTAGCGTTATCCGCATCGTCTGTAGACAATTTTTGCACATCGATCACGACATTGTCTTTACCAAGAGCAGCTTCGATTGAGCTCTTCATAGAGTCGGCTTGTTGGACAAGAGCATTAGAAGATTGGTCTACAACATAGTCGATATGGATTGGGAATTGAACACCTTGTGATTGCAATTCAGATTTTGCTTTTTCAAGTTCTGCTTTTGCTTTATCCACATTGTGCAAGCTATCTTGAGCATCAGCAAAGCTCACACCTTTCCACTCATCTCCTGTTGCGGCAAGTTTTTCTTCAACGAGCGTACCGAAGTCTTTCCCGTCTGCTTGCACAAATGTCGGTGGAACTAGAAGGGTACGTAGAGTTTTTGATGCTCCGTCTTTCCCATTCACTTGAGCGCTGTAGGAAGTTCTATCCAAAGCGAAGTTCAAAGCTTGACGGAAGTTTTTGTTTTGAAGGGCTGTCTTCGTGCTGTTCTTTTGCTCATCAGATGTCTTCTTCGTATGGCCGTAATTTTGACGGTTGACGTTGAAGTAAGCGTAGTAAACAGTAGAATCTTGTGGGGAATAAACGATGTTATCCTTGAATTTCTTCTCAATCGTACTGTAAGTTGAGCTTGTTGGGAAGAGACGAGCAGTAGATAGGTTCCCATCTGAGAAGTTACGAGCAAGATAGTCTTGGTCAGATCCATCGAAGTAAGTCAATTTAACCGTATCGATGTGAACATTTTTCTTGTCGTAGTAATCAGGGTTTTTATCCAACTCGATTTGTGATTTTGAAGTGAAGGATTTCAAAATGTATGGACCATTGTAGAGGATACCATTTGGTTTCACGCTACCAAAGTCTTTCCCAGCTGATTCCAAGAATTTTTCATTAACTGGCATCATGGTAGCAGTCGTCAATTTAGAATTCCAGAAAGATTCTGGTTGGTTCAAAGTGTATTGAAGAGTGTGATCATCAACAGCTTTTACCCCAACAGTTGAGAAGTCTTTGGTTTTCCCGTTTACATAGTCATCCAAGCCTTTGACCGAGTTTTGAACCAAGTAAAGAGCATCCGATTTTTTATCTGCTACGTATTTTAGAGATGTCACGAAATCTTGTGCAGTGACGTCAGCGTATTCATTTCCTTCTGAATCATACCACTTCGCATCTTTTCGAAGCTTGTAAGTATAAGTCAGACCGTCTTTTGAAACGGACCAGTCCTCAGCAAGAGCAGGCACTAAGTTACCGTATTGATCGTTTTCAAACAAACCATCGACCAAGTTGGTTGTAATGTCGCTTGTAGTTGAACGATTTGAAGTCAAATAGTTCAAGGAATCAGGGTCTGTACCATACACGTAGTTGTAAGTAGTCCCTTTTGACGCATTAGAAGATGAGCCACATGCAGCAAGGAAAAGCGTTGAAGCCGCGGCGACACCTGCTAAAAGAGCAAGCTTCGATTTTTTCATATTCGTGTCTCCTTTTGAATAATTTTAATTATTATACTCCAATCAATCTACAAAATAAAGTGTTTTTTGAACTTTTTTTTGTATATTTACACACCACTATACAGTAAAACCCTTGATTTTAAGGGATTTTTAAGGAATAAAAATTTTTTTAAAAAATTACTATTATGCTTTACATACTAGTAAAGAAAGAGTATACTGATAGTGAGCAAACTAGTATGTAAAACAAACTAGTGAAAAATGTGAAGAAAGAGGTGAGAAGGATGAAAGAGTCCCAATTACTAAAGGGAGTCTTGGAGGGCTGTGTGCTGGAGATTATTTCCAAAAAGGCTATCTATGGCTATGAATTGATCCAAAGTCTCAAAGAGATGGGATTTGATAAGATTGTCGCTGGGACCATTTATCCCCTGCTTCAAAAATTAGAAAAACAAGGGGTCATTCATGGGGAAATGAGGCCGTCTCCAGATGGTCCTGATCGCAAGTATTTTTCACTCAGTGATGCTGGAAGAGAGCGCTTAGAGGAATTTTGGGACCAGTGGCAGGAGCTAGTCACAAAAGTAGAACGTATCAAGAAGGAGGGAGAAGAATGGTAGAAAGTTATACCGAAAAAATGTCAGATGAATTGATTCATCTAAACAAAGAGGATCAAGCCTATGTGAAAAAAATGGTGGCCTATATTGGGGCCAAATCCTATTTTTATGATGATGAAGCACTCGGTGAACAACTCTACAATATGGTTTGCGACCTGAAAGTTGCTGAAAAAGAAGGCATTCGGGCGGTGGATTATTTTGGAAAGGATCCACGGGCGATGGTGGATCAAGTTCTTTCAGACTTGCCTAAACGCTCTTTAGGATCTTATGTGGGACTCGTCTTCCTACTTGGAGTGATCTTGGTTGGCATGCGTTATTTAATGGATTTTACCTGGATGACGCCACTAAAAATCGAACCCTTGACCTATGTTGTCATTCTCCTCAATTTCTTGGTGTTCAGCCAGTTCATCACGTGGCTTTGGTCTAAACAGAGCTATGGTGAAATGAAGTGGTCTTGGGCTATGTTTATCAGTGTGATCAGCCTGATGGTATTTCTGAACATCGTACGACAATTTTCGATCTATTTTGGCCACATTGGGAGTCTCTTCTTATCAGATGGTTGGGCAATTGTTCTCGCTGTCCTAGTCTTACTTGGGTTTACGGTCATGGCTTTTAGAAGCAGGAATCGTCTGATGTCGAGTCTACTAGTCATGGGCCTGACTTTCCTAGTTACAGGATGCTGGATTCGTCTTGTGAATCAGGAAACTGCTCATTTAATAGGCTGGTTACTTCCTCTCATGGGACTAGTCCTGACCCTTATTGTATTTTGTCTCCAAAGAAAGAAGGAAGAAGCATGAAATCAGCAATGTATTTTGAAGAAACGCAGGCCTTGATGCAAACCTTTAGCCAGGAGGACCAAGCCTATTTCCAAGATCTCTGGGATTATTTCAATTTTGCAGGTTTCTTATATGAGGAGAAAGCCTTAAGAGAGCAGGTCTATAATCTAGCGCTAGATTTTTCGCAAGCAGGAGCGGATGGCTTAACGGCCAAGGACTATTTTGGTCTCGATCCAAAGGGAATGGCAGACCAAATCATCGAAAATATGCCCAAAGAATCGACGCGGTCTGTTTTGAAATATGGGGCTATCTTTTCAGGTATTGTGATATTTTATCGCCTCTTAAGTGATTTTGCTTCTCAAGCGGTCCTTGTGCTCAAGCCACTAGTCTATTTGACAGACATCATTTTGGGACTCCTAGCTGTTGGGATCATCTTCTATCTCCTTCGTCGTCTCATTTTTGCGGAGGAAAAAACGAAAAAAGCAATTTATGTAGCATTTGTTCTAGTTCTAGGATTCTATTTTGTCGGTGAAATAGTGGGAGTCCGCTTCTTGCCAGCTCTTGCTTGGTTTGTAGTCCCTAGTCCTTGGGATACTCTTCTCATGACAGGGGCTAGCGGGGCTCTCATTCTTTGGCAATGGAAAGAAGAGTTTGGACGAGCTTTCATCTTTCCTATCGTCGCCTTTTTAGTGGTTGGATTCTTACATCGCTGGACCTTGGCACAAGGAGTTCAGAATCTTGGTATGACGGTTCTTCTGCCCACAGTGATCATCGTCTTTGGGTTGGTTATTTATTATTGGTTTACGATTCGTGCTTTGAAAAAGAATAGGACGGAAAGTGATAAATAGTAAGAAAAGGGGGGGGCTGGGACAAAAGTCCTAGCCTCTCAATTATTTTTGGATTGTCGAGCAAGACGCAGTGGTTGAGTGCTCAAAGCACTGCTTTGAGGTGGTAGATAGGACTTGCTAAGCAAGTTTCCTAAGTAGTTGTTCGCTTTTCAAGTTCCAAAGATGCCCTACTCAACTGTGCGGAGGTGGGACGACG
>NZ_KV812784.1:1156608-1165092 GCF_001813505.1 Streptococcus sp. HMSC061E03 | reverse complement strand
GCGGAGGTGGGACGACGAAATCGAATTCTAACAAATTACCGATTTCTGTCTCACTCTCTTTCTTATCCAAGTATGATAGAATAAACTCATTAGATGGGAGAATATACATGAATCTATTTCGAAAAAAGGCTTGGGGACAGGTTCACCCAGGGTTAAACCGCTATTTACGGTTGTGGGATTTGATTATTTTAGGAATCGGTGCCATGGTGGGGACAGGGATCTTCACGATTACGGGGACTGTAGCGGCGAATTTAGCTGGTCCAGCCTTGATCATTTCAATTGTGATTGCGGCTTTTTGCGTCGGCTTATCTGCCCTCTTCTTTGCAGAATTTGCATCCCGCATTCCTTCAACTGGTGGAGCCTATAGCTACCTCTATGCCATCTTTGGAGAGTTTCCAGCCTGGATTGCAGGTTGGTTGACCGTGATGGAATTCATGACAGCCGTATCAGGTGTGGCCTCAGGTTGGGCTGCTTATTTCAAGGGATTGTTGGCCAATCTTGGCTGGCGTCTGCCGACGGCTTTAAATGGGACTTTTGATCCAGCTGCGGGAACTTATGTGGATCTCTTACCTATTTTGGTCATGGTCCTCGTCACAGCCTTGGTCCTTATGAATGCAAAAGCCGTCTTACGCTTCAATTCCTTGCTGGTCTTACTCAAGTTCTCAGCTCTTACCTTGTTTATTCTTGTCGGGATTTTTCACCTAAACCCTGGCAACTGGGGAAACTTTGCCCCTTATGGCTTTGGCGAAATTTATGGTGGTCAAACAGGGATTATGGCTGGCGCTTCGCTCATGTTCTTTGCCTTTCTTGGTTTTGAGTCCATTTCAATGGCGGTCGATGAAATCAAGGAACCACAAAAGAACGTTCCTCGCGGCATTGTCCTTAGTCTTTTGATCACAACGGTTCTTTATATCTTGGTTACCCTGGTTTTGACCGGCATGGTTCCTTTTAAGAACTTAAATGTAGAGGATGCGGTTGCCTTTGCCCTCCGTCAGGTAGGAGCTAGCTGGGCAGGGAATTATGTATCGTTGGTCGCTATTTTGACCCTGATTACCGTCTGCATTTCTATGACTTTTGCCCTCTCACGGATGATTTACAGTTTGGCGCGAGATGGCCTTTTGCCAAAAGCGATGAAACAGCTCGATCCTAAAACCAGAATCCCAAAAAATGCGACCCTGGTCGCTGGAGTAATGGCTGCCATTGCTGGTGGAGTTTTTCCGCTAGCTAGTATCGCTTCCTTTTTAAATATCTGTACCTTGGCTTACCTGGTTATGTTGGCCTTTGCCCTCTTGAAATTGCGCAAGGAACACGGTGCTCCTGGACCTGGTGAATTTAAAACGCCTTTGGTTCCGGTCTTGCCAATTCTATCGATTGTGGTCTGTGTGTCCTTTATGACCCAGTATTCTCTATCGACCTGGCTGGCCTTTGGAGTTGCTCTCTTGATTGGGATAGGAATTTATTTTGGCTATGGGTATCGCCATTCAGAAGAACATAAATAAAAGATGAAAGCTAGAGTAGAAGAACTCTGGCTTTTTGTATAGGGAAAGCTCTTTTTTTGGTATATAAAAGGTGAAAGTTAAATAGATAACAAAGGAGAACACCATGACATTTGAAGAGATTTTAAATAATAGTAATCATAAATTTCTTTAATGAATTCCACATAGAGTTCTGGTTTCTTAAAATTATATTTTATAGAGTTCGTCTACATTTCTTATTGTTTCACTCTAGAATAATTGGTAGAGGGTTATAATAGAATTATATTTTCGAAAAGTCGAAGTAGTTATAAATATTTATAAAAGTATAAGAAAGTAAAAGATAAGATTGAAAAATGAATAGGAGGTTATTATGAGATTCATTATTTCTTTTATCACATTTTGTGGTTTAGTTGGTGTTTGGTATTTTATAAAAAAACAACCTAATATAAAATATCGAAACATTTCGGCTTTGATCTCTTTAATTAGTTTTGTTATATTTGGTTTATTCTTTCGAGAAGATAAATCTCAACAAGGTTCGGTCAGATCTGTTGTTAGTTCAAGCAGTTCGTCTTTGAATTTATCTACAACAACTCAGGCATCTTCCTCGATATTAGAAGTGAGTTCATCAAGCGAATCAGCTTCGATATCAAATCAATTTAATGATGAAGAGTTTCAAAAATATGCTAGTCAATTTCAGAATAAATTGAATGAGTTGGTAAAAGAAACTGGGCAAGTTTATAGTGCTACAGGGAGAGGTCTTATACTATATCTGACTGTTCCACAAGACTTTAAATATAATTCAAAAGATAATATTCAAGAATTTGCTGATAAAGTGTTGCAGGTCAAGAATGAAACTTTTCCTGTTTGGCTTGTTGAAAATGGCTATTCTGCACAAGATGTAAGTATTCGTCTACACATTAAGACAGAAGATGGAACGGTACTCGCAAAAGAAAAGTTATCGGGAATAATGAAAGTTACGAAGTAAAAAATCAAATTAAGCAAACCTACCTCAAAAATGTTGGCTGATCTGTCTATTAAAAATGAAATAAGTCATCTTATTAATTTGCTAAAAAATAAATACATATTTTGGTTCTTCTAGTTTTGATAGAAGAAAAATTAAAATGTTAGTTTTTGTTAGTATGTGTTATTTTTCGAAGAAAACCGAAAATTTTATCTAGGTTTTCACAATATGTGATATAGTTTTTTTGAAACTATTTTTATATAGACTTTGAACTAATTAATTCTTGACATTGGAGTACGTGGAATTTACTTGGAAAATAAAAAAACGCTGATTTTACGACGTTTTTAACCTATTTAGAATTTACTTGGAAAATAAAAATTATGGAAGATAAAGATTTAAAAAAGTTATTAGAATTATTGAATAAAAATGAAGATGAAATTATTGAATACAAAGTTAATAATAAAGATCATGATCGTATAGGCAAATATATATCAGCTTTAGCTAACTCAGCAGCAATGTTAGGTCAGCAATTCTCATACTTAATTTGGGGGGTTAATGATGTTTCAAAAGAAATTATTGGTACAAAATTCTATCCAAAAACTGAAAAACATGCACAGGGTGAGCCGTTTATTACTTGGTTAGAAAGGATGCTTGATCCTCGTATCACAATTCGTTTTGAAGAATATGATATCGAACAAAAACATGTTGTCGTTTTAGTCATCCACATGAATGCTGGTAGACCTGTTGCTTTTAGCGGTAGTCGATACATTAGAAGTGGATCTTCATTAAAAAACTTAAAGGATTATCCTGAAAAGGAAAGAGAACTGTGGAAATCCTTTGAATCGCGATCATTTGAAAGAGAGTATGCAAAAACCGCATGTACATTTGAAGAAATTAAAGAATTGATTGATGTTAATTCCTATTTGAAAATGATGGGATACTTTGAAGATTCAAACGATGAAGAGATAATTTTTCATATGATAGAAGATGGTGTGATAGAATCTTCTGGAAAAACTTTCAATCTAACCAATATGGGAGCATTTACATTCGCAAAAAATCTTAAAAATTTTGAAAATTTATCTGCTCATGCTTTACGAGTAATTAGATATGCCGGTAATAATAAACTAAGTGCAGTAGCTGATAATACAGCTAGTAAAGGAGCTGCCGTTGGTTTTGAAGGTTTACTAAAATTTATCAATGGTCATTTACCTCGTAATCCTGAAACGTTAAAAGATAATGGACAAATCACTTCTGATACAGATTATCCTCCTCTGGTTATACGTGAAATAGTTGCAAACCAAATAGTACATCAGGATTTTTCTGTAAAAGGTAGCTCACCAACAATTGAAATATTTGATAATAGAGTAGTATTCACAAATCCTGGATCTCCTCTTAATCGTCCTGAAAGATTGCTTGATATGCCTCCTTACTCTCGAAATGAAGCTTTAGCTGAACTATTTCGAAAGATGCATTTAGTAGAGTCTCGTGGTAGCGGTATAGATAAGATTATCTTAACGTTGGAATTAAATCACTTACCTGCTCCGGATATAGCTGCTAAGGATAATTATACTGTTGTTACTTTACATCAACGACGAACAATCCAAGAAATGGGGAATAGAGAAAAAATAAATGCTATTTATTATCATTCTGCATTACTCTACATAGAAGATAATTTTATGACAAATAGTACACTAAGAAAAAGATTCGGATTGACAAATAAACAATCATCTATCGCTTCTAAACTCATTGCTCTTGCGTTAGAAAATGACAAAATAAAAATTTATGACGAAAACGCTGGAAAAAAGAATATGCAGTATATTCCATACTGGGGCATTAGTTACAATAATAACTCTACTCCAATTTCCTCAAAATAAACGCTAATAAGGGATTTCACAAGTTCAAACATGATTTGAACCACAATTTAAAACCTTTTTAATAATAGTTTACCTAATGATGTTTTTTGAAAGGAATATAAAAATTTCAGAAGTAAAAAAAGATGGCAGTACAGTATATTGTGCTAGTATGTATTTAGAAATAGATTAGATAACTGGAAAAAGGTGAAAACTAGTATAACTGCCCAAACTAGAAAAGAACAAAATTAAATGATAAAACCTAGCAAAAAAATTTAAATATAAATTCAGTTACATTACTGAGTTAGTGTAGATATAACATTATTAGGAACCAGCTGATTTATGGCTAGATACATTTAAATTAACTGTAAAACCATAGACCTTAAAATATAACGAAATCACAATTGTATAACATTTAGTTCTTATTATAAAAGAGCCATGAATGCTCTTTAGGTTCACAAAAAGGTGAACAAAATACAATGAATATGTTTTACGAGTTCATAAAGTTCATCATATCAATATTAAATTACATCAAAGGAGAACACCATGACATTTGAAGAGATTTTACCAGGATTAAAGGCCAAGAAAAAATATGTACGAACAGGATGGGGTGGAGGAGAAAACTATGTCCAATTGTTTGATACCATCGAGCAAAATGGAGTGGCTCTGGAAGTGACACCTTATTTCCTCATTAACGTGTCTGGTGAAGGCGAAGGCTTTTCCATGTGGAGTCCAACTCCCTGTGATGTTCTAGCGACAGATTGGGTGGAAGTCCATGACTAAACGGGTCTTGATTACAGGCGTGAGCTCCGGGATTGGTCTGGCGCAAGCTCGTTTGTTTTTAGAAAAGGGCTACCAGGTCTATGGGGTGGATCAGGGAGCTGATCCCCAGTTGCCAGGTGAGTTTCACTTCTTACAGCTAGACTTAACCTTGGATTTGACGCCGATTTTTGACTGGTGTCCTGAGGTAGATGTCTTGTGCAATACAGCTGGAGTATTGGACGATTATAAACCGCTTCTGGAGCAAAGCGCTCAGGAGATTCAGGAGATTTTTGAGATTAACTATGTGACTCCGGTGGAGCTGACACGGCATTATCTGACTCAAATGTTGGAGAAGAAGCGAGGTATCATCATCAATATGTGCTCCATTGCATCTATTCTAGCTGGTGGAGGCGGTCACGCTTATACTTCCTCCAAGCATGCTCTAGCGGGCTTTACCAAGCAGTTGGCCCTGGATTATGCAGAATCTGGCATTCAAGTCTTTGGGATCGCTCCAGGTGCTGTCAAGACTGGCATGACTGCTGCGGACTTTGAACCCGGTGGCTTAGCAGACTGGGTAGCCAGTGAAACACCTATCAAACGCTGGATTGAGCCAGAAGAAGTGGCAGAAGTCAGTTTCTTTTTGGCCAGTGGGAAGGTATCTGCCATGCAGGGACAAATCTTGACCATTGATGGTGGTTGGAGTTTGAAGTAGGAGGAATTGATGGAAATCAAAAAACACTTTGGTGTCTACGGCATTTGCTATGAGAATGGGAAACTTCTCTGTATTGAAAAAACAAGAGGCCCCTATCAACATCGTTTTGATCTACCGGGTGGTAGTCAGGAACTCGGTGAGGGGTTGACAGAAACCCTTAAGAGAGAAGTTCTGGAAGAGACGGGTTATACGCTTAGCCGTTACTTAAATCCTAGGATTTATGACGTGCTGGTTCAAGAAGAGGGGCAAGACTTCGCTGTACATCATACCATGGCCTTTTATGATGTAGTGCTCGATTTCGAGAGCTCTCAAAAATCCCTTCCTCATGAAGTTCTTGATGGAAGTAATGATTCAGCAAATGTTATTTGGCTGAATTTGGAAGAAATTACCGAAGAAAATGCCTCGCCTTTAGTATTAAAAGTGAAGGCAGAGTTACGAGGATTTCCAGAATTAGAACGGATAAGTTATAGGAATTGGAAGGTAAAATAGAGGGATAATGGAACTATTTAAAACATGGAAGAAAAATATGGTTCTCTATGGTCTTAAATCTCAAATTGGAACTGTATACCGAAACAGTGATGGGACAACAAGTTTTTATGATATTGGGAATTTTCTATACTTAGCAGGGGAGCTAAATTCTAGATTTTGGGAAGATTTTGTTAGGCAATATGGTTTAGATTATAAGATTATTATTTCAGAAGACACTAAGTGGCAAGATTTTCTGCATCAGAAACTGGAGCTAATTTCTTTTGCTCGCTATTCTTTTAAAGATAAGGCAAATTTTCAAGTTGAATTTCTAAATGATCTAGTTAGTCAGTTAGAGAAAGGTTACAATATTGTACCTATTGATAATCGTATTTATAACTGCCTTTCTGAGGAAGAATGGTCACAAGATTTACAGGGGGATTTTGAGTCCTACCAGGATTTTGCTTTAAAAGGTGGATTTGGCTTTGTGATTCTTAAAAATAATGAAGTGATTGCTGGGATTTCCTCAGGGTTAGTTTACCGTGAAGCAGTTGAAGTGGAAGTTGCAACTAGACCAAACGAACAAGGAAATGGATTTGCCAAAAAGCTTGGTGCTGCAATGATTCTAGAGAGTTTAAATAGAGATATGTTTCCACTTTGGGATGCTCATAACGAGGCTTCCAAAAAAGTAGCAGAATTTTTAGGATATGAGTTAGTTGAACCTTATGAAGCTTTTGAACTAGAGGAAAGTGTCATATAATGATATCTGATATTGTATCTTTTAAGACGAGGTGAATGAACATGCAAAATCAACTAGCTCTTAGTGGCGAAAAAATTGTTGAGAAAGTTTATCCCCATTTATTGCACCACGTCGGCTTGATTCGTGGGGAATACTTGTTGAGAGAACTAAACCAAAACATACTATTACCAAATTGTCAGCAATTTGTGAAAGATTATCTAGACACTATTTGTCATTTGTACTCAGATGAAGAAGTCTGGTATCGCTTTTCAGAGTTAACAAATGCAGAAGCAAATATTCTAGACGGGACTAAAGAGTATTTTGACGAACGCCACCCCTTATTTGGATACAGAGGTATCAGGCGTTTGTTGGCGTGTCCAGATGAATTTCAGGCTGAGACAAATGTTGTTACAGAAGTTTTTCAAACCAATCCCAATCTGTCTGTTATTTTTCCTTTTGTCAATGATGCCGAACAATTAAAACAAGCTATTACAGTATTGCGTCAGTATGGTTTTACCGGGAAAGTCGGCACGATGATTGAATTACCATCAGCTTATTTCGACTTGGACAGGATACTGGAAACGGGCATTTCAAAGATTGTAGTTGGAATGAATGATTTAACTTCTTTTATTTTTGCGACTGTGAGAAACAGTCAATGGCATGATATGGAAAGTCCAATTATGTTAGATATGTTGAGACAGATGCAGGATAAAGCAAAGAAGAACAAGATTGATTTTGCTGTAGCAGGCTATCTGAATACTTCTTTCATACAAAAAATGAATCAGATGGGTATCGAATGTATTCTCCATTACAGCTCTATTCCAGAGATTTTTGATTTAGAAATTGACCATCCAGACCATCTTAAACATATAAAAGAAGAAAGTAAAAAATTACAAAGGAGAACTCATGACACCTCAAGAAATGTGGAATTCATACAAACAAATCAACCCCTCGATTGGAGATGAGATAGATGCCTGGGCTTTTGGAGTGGACCCAGACCTTTTAGCGGAACTGGTCTTTAAAGGCGAAAAAACAGCAACAGCCTCAGCCTACGACCTTTATGCACTAGAAGACGAACCCCTTCCCAAAAAAGGGACTTTTGATGTCATTTTAGATAGTCAAGATCAGGCTGTCTGCATTGTCGAAGTCACGAAGGTTTCCGTTCAGCCTTTTCATCAAGTGTCAGAAGACCATGCCTATAAGGAAGGTGAAGGCGACAAATCTCTGGCCTATTGGCGTCAGGTTCATGAGGACTTTTTCAAAGACTGCTTAGGAGAAGCAGGATTGACTTTTACACCTGATAGCAAGGTGGTTTTAGAAGAATTTCGCAAGGTTTATCCATTATAGATACGCTCTCCATTTAGAAAATCAGAAAAAAGAATAACTGTTTTTATACAAAATAGGCCTAGTGATCGTGACAAGCTAAAAATACTGCTCAGTTCTTAGAACTATTAAAAGATTTTTTGAGACTTTCCGCTGTGAGAAAAGTGAGAGTGGGACAGAAATCGGTAATTCGTTAG
>NZ_KV812784.1:1112211-1156508 GCF_001813505.1 Streptococcus sp. HMSC061E03 | reverse complement strand
CGGGAGTTTTGAAACTTTAGGTTCAAAACTAAATCATGGAACTTCGAAGAAGTTCGCTGATGTCCGTACTCACCCAAGGAAAGTCTCAACGAAGATTTGATCTTAATCGGACTCTCCTTTTTGGAGAGTTTTTTGGTTTGGGTCTTATTTTCCAAAAGGGGTGAAAAATGGTATAATAAGTACGATATTGTACAGAAAAGAGAAATGTTATGCCAAATTATGCCATTATTTTAGCAGCGGGGAAAGGTACCCGTATGAAATCAGATCTGCCCAAGGTTCTTCACAAGGTTGCTGGGATCTCTATGTTGGAGCATGTCTTCCGTAGTGTTGGAGCTATCTCACCTGAGAAGACGGTAACGGTTGTGGGCCACAAGGCGGAATTGGTGGAGCAAGTATTAGCTGGACAAACAGAGTTTGTCAAACAAACCGAACAATTGGGAACTGGACATGCGGTCATGATGGCAGAGCCAGTCTTGGAAGGTCTTGAAGGGCATACTCTTGTCATCGCAGGTGATACTCCTTTGATTACGGGTGAAAGTCTCAAACACTTGATTGACTTTCATATCAACCACAAAAATGTGGCAACCATTTTGACAGCAGAAGCAGCTAATCCGTTTGGCTATGGTCGGATTGTCCGTAATGACAATGCGGAAGTACTTCGAATCGTCGAGCAAAAGGATGCGACAGATTTTGAAAAGCAAATCAAGGAAATCAATACAGGGACGTATGTTTTTGACAATGCACGCCTCTTTGAAGCTTTGAAAAATATCAACACAAACAATGCCCAAGGTGAATACTATATTACGGATGTCATCGGTATTTTCCGTGAGGCTGGTGAAAAAGTCGGGGCCTATACGCTCAAAGATTTTGATGAAAGTCTCGGGGTTAACGACCGCGTGGCCCTTGCAACAGCAGAAGGCATCATGCGTCGTCGCATTAACCAAGCCCACATGGTCAATGGAGTGAGCTTCGTTAATCCAGATGCGGCCTATATCGATGTCGATGTTGAGATCGCACCAGAAGTGCAAATCGAAGCCAATGTTACCCTAAAAGGGCACACAAAAATTGGGGATGAGACAGTTTTAACCAATGGTACCTATATTGTGGATAGTGAAATTGGGGCAGGTGCTGTCATCACTAACTCTATGATTGAAGAGAGCACGGTAGCTGATGGCGTAACGGTAGGACCATATGCTCATATTCGTCCAGGTTCTAGCCTCGCCAAAGATGTCCATATTGGAAACTTTGTCGAAGTCAAAGGTTCGTCTATTGGCGAAAATACCAAAGCTGGTCATTTGACTTACATCGGTAACTGCCAAGTCGGCAGCAACGTCAACTTTGGTGCAGGAACCATCACGGTGAATTATGATGGTCAACACAAGTTTAAAACAACGATTGGAAACAATGTCTTTGTCGGCTCCAATTCGACGATTATTGCGCCAGTTGAATTAGGCGACAATTCCTTAGTCGGTGCTGGATCAACCATTACCAAGGATGTACCAGCTGATGCGATTGCGATTGGTCGTGGCCGTCAAGTGAATAAAGAAGAGTATGCCCTTCGCTTGCCACACCATCCTAAAAATAAATAGGAGATTCTCATGCAATTTGAAGAAAAAACCATTGAGCGCAAGGAGATTTATCAGGGACCTATTTTCCAAGTGGTCACTGATCAAGTAGAACTACCCGCTGGAAAAGGCCAAGCGCAGCGTGATTTAATCTTCCATAACGGAGCAGTAGCGGTTTTGCCGATCACAGAAGATGGAAAGACGATCTTGGTCAAGCAGTACCGCAAGGCGATTGAACGGACCTCGGTGGAGATTCCAGCAGGGAAGTTAGAAAAGGGAGAAAATGCAGACCCTAAAGCGGCTGCTCTGCGCGAATTGGAAGAAGAAATTGGTTACACAGCGGATCTAGAGTTGTTGTATGATTTTTATTCAGCCATTGGATTTTGTAATGAGCGGATCAAACTTTATGGTGCGACCAACTTGAAAAAGGTGGAAAATCCACGTCCACAAGATGCGGATGAGACCTTGGAGTTATTAGAAGTGACCTTGAAGGAAGCGAAAGATTTGATCCAAGCTGGTGAAATCTGTGATGCCAAGACCATCATGGCGATCCAATATTGGGACTTAATCAATAAATAGAGGAGGATCCGATGGGAAAACCTTTATTAACCGATGAAATGATTGAACGAGCAAGGCGAGGGGAGGACATCACCGGTCCTAAAATGGTCGATGCGGAAGAGACGAAAATTATTCGGACAGACCACAGAGGATTTGGCTATGAACGTCCTATGAGAGAGAGTCGTAGGGAACGTCCACAAGAGCGTTATTCTCAGGATACTGTGCAGATCCAAGTGGAGCCCACAGTGACCAAGAGTCGTCGCATTGAAGAACGCAAACAAAGTGTGGTCCAATCCAAACTCAATAAGATTTTGTTCTGGATCATTGTGCTCCTCATTGCCTTGATCATTGCTATTTGGCGTTTATAAGGTCGTCACAAGGAGAGAAACGACATGAAAATTGGAATTATCGCAGCCATGCCCCAGGAGTTGAAGATCCTGGTTGAAGCCCTTGAAAATGGGGAAAAGCATCTGCGTCTTGGAAAAGTCTACTATACAGGATCGATTGGTCGCCATGAGGTCGTTTTGGTGGAAAGTGGTATTGGAAAAGTCATGTCTGCTATGAGTGTAGCAGTCTTGGCCAATGATTTTAAAGTGGAAGCCATTATCAACACGGGTTCTGCAGGTGCCGTTGCCCCAGGAATGGCTGTTGGGGATATCGTCCTTGCGGACAAATTGGCCTATCATGATGTGGATGTGACAGCCTTTGGTTACAAGTATGGTCAAATGGCAGGTCAACCACTTTACTTTGAATCCAGTCGCTATTTCGTATCAGAAATGAAAAAAGTACTGGAAGAAGAAGCTACTGCAACGCACGTAGGTCTCATTACGACTGGAGATAGCTTTATCGCGAGTGAGGAAAAAGTCGCAAGGATTCGGGAGCATTTCCCAGAAGTTTTGGCAGTTGAGATGGAAGGGGCAGCCATTGCTCAGGCCGCTCATGCAGCTGGGCGTCCCTTCATGGTTATTCGGGCTATGAGTGATACGGCCGATCACGAAGCCAATATCTCTTTTGATGAATTTATCATTCAGGCTGGCGAGCGCTCTGCTCAAACCTTGATTACTTTCTTGAAGAGATTGGTGTAGAAAAAATATAGGGAGATGGAACATGTATCGTGAATCGTATTTTGATGGAGGCCTATTTTCCTATATTGGCCATGTTTTATTAGCAACCTTCATTACGGTATTTACTTTTGGTATTTGTGCTCCTTGGGGCATGTGCATACTGTATAACTGGAAGATCAAGCATACCGTGATTGATGGTCGTCGTCAGTACTTTGACGGCACAGCCATGCAGTTGTTTGGAAATTGGATTAAATGGTGGTTCTTTACCATCATTACATTTGGAATCTATGTGTTCTGGTTAAATATCAAGGTTACCCAATGGGTTACCAAACATACTCATTTTATAGACTAATCGAAAAGGACTTGTCCAAGGACGAGTCCTTTTTGTGAAGCCATTTCTTTAACCTCTATCGGTCCTTCATGCTATAATAGATTTTAGTAACGTAAAGGAGAAGTTATGGTCTTATCAAAAAAACGAGCACGTCATGTGATTGAAGAAATTATTGCCCTCTTTCCAGATGCCAAGCCAAGTCTGGATTTTCGCAACCATTTTGAATTATTAGTAGCGGTGATGCTATCTGCTCAAACGACAGATGCGGCAGTTAATAAGGCAACACCAGCTTTGTTTGCGGCTTTTCCAACCCCACAAGCCATGGCAGCAGCTAGTGAAGCAGCTATCGCTAAGCACATTTCCAAATTAGGCCTCTATCGAAATAAGGCCAAATTTCTCAAAAAATGTGCCCAACAATTGCTAGACAACTTTGATGGGCAGGTGCCTCAGACTCGTGAAGAGTTAGAAAGCCTGGCAGGAGTAGGACGTAAGACAGCAAATGTCGTCATGAGTGTAGGATTTGGGATTCCAGCCTTTGCTGTCGATACGCATGTGGAGCGCATCTGCAAGCACCATGACATCGTCAAGAAATCCGCAACCCCATTAGAAGTGGAAAAACGGGTCATGGACGTACTGCCTCCTGAACGCTGGTTACCAGCTCATCAGGCCATGATCTATTTTGGACGGGCTATTTGCCATCCTAAAAATCCAGAATGTGATCAGTACCCACAGCTCTATCATTTTGATTAAAGAGGAGATCCTCCGCACAGACCAGCGGGGGTCTTTTTTTACGTAAACGTATATTTATTAAAAGGATTGAAAGATGAAATTTTGCAAATCTGTGGTGGTAGGCGCCTAGACTCGCCTATCTAGCTTCTTTGAGATCGATTTCAAGATGCTTTTTCTTGACATCTTATTATATTCATTCAGAAATAGCGAACTTTTTAAAATAAATTTGGTTTTTTTTTAGAAATAGTGTATAATGATAGAAAATCTAACATAAGGAGATAGTGATGAAAGCAAAAAAACTGTTAGCTCTTGCAGGAGTTTCTGTTGCAGGTGCCTTTCTTTTAGCAGCATGTAGCGGTGGTAGTAGCAATCAAGCAACCTACTCATTTGTCTATTCAGCCGACCCAAATACCTTGGATTATATCGCTGCAACTCGTACAACAACTTCAGATATCACAAGTAACCTAGTCGATGGTCTTCTTGAAAATGACCGATACGGAAACTTTGTACCAAGTCTAGCAGAAGATTGGACTGTCTCTGAAGATGGATTAACCTATACTTACAAACTTCGTAAGGATGCCAAATGGTATACGAGCGAAGGAGAAGAATATGGGGCTGTTACGGCTCAAGACTTTGTGACAGGGATCAAACACGCTGTTGAATCGAAATCAGAAGGTCTCTTCTTGATTCAAAATTCGATCAAAGGTTTGGATGCCTATGTAAAAGGGGAAACCAAAGACTTTAATACAGTTGGGGTTAAAGCCTTAGATGACTACACCATCCAATATACTTTGGTCCGTCCAGAAAGCTTCTGGAACTCAAAAACAACCTCTGGTGTTCTTTTCCCGGTCAACGCTGATTTCTTGAAATCTCAAGGAAAAGACTTTGGTTCTTTGAAACCTAGCAGCATCTTATACAATGGTCCATTCTACTTGAAATCTTTGACCTCAAAATCTGAAATTGAATTAGTCAAGAACAAAGATTATTATGATGCGGAAAATGTCCATATTGATAATGTCAAATTGACCTTTAATGACGGATCAAACCCAGATGCAATCATTAAGAACTTTGAAAAAGGTCAATATTCCTTTGCATCTGTTATGCCAAATAGCTCAACGTATAAGAGCGTCAAGAAAAACTTTGGCGACAACATTGTCTATGGTTTGCAGTTGGGAACATCCTACTATCTTGGATTCAACTTGGACCGTCAGAAGTATGATCATACCGCTAAAACAACAGACGAACAAAAGGCCTCTACCAAGAAAGCAATCTTGAACAAGGACTTCCGTCAAGCAGTGAACTTCGCCTTTGACCGCAAATCCTATGCGGCACAAGTCTCAGGTTCTGATGCGGCTGAGAAGACCCTTCGGAGTACCTTGGTGCCACCAACTTATGTCCAAGTCAATGGAGAAGATTTTGGTAAAGTCGTTGAAAAACAATTGGTCACTTATGGCGATCAATGGAAGGATGTAAGCTTGGACGACGGTCAAACAAGCCTCTACAATCCTGAAAAAGCTAAAGCTTCATTTGCGAAAGCCAAAGTTGAATTGCAAAAACAAGGGGTTCAATTCCCAATTCATTTGGACTACATTGTCAGCCAAGTGGACAATAGTATGGTCCAACAAGCAAGCTCCTTCAAACAATCTGTAGAGTCAGCGCTTGGTGCAGATAATGTCGTTGTAGATCTTCAAAAGGTATCGGATGACGATTTCCAAAATATTACCTACTTCAGTGATACAGCTGCTGCGAGAGATTACGATATCTCAGGCGGTGGTTGGGCCCCTGACTACCAAGACCCATCGACTTACCTCGAAAGTATCAGCCCTGTAAATGGTTCTGTCTTCTACTACCTTGGTATTGATGCTGGTTCAAACAACCCTGCGATTGCAGCAGTTGGTTTGGATCAATACGCCAACATGTTGAAAGACGCAGATGCTGAGTTGTTGGATCAAGCAAAACGCTATGAAAAATATGCAGCGGCGCAAGCTTGGCTGACAGATAGCGCTATTACGCTTCCAACTGTTTCAAACGGTGGTGCTCCAATGCTCCAACGTACTGTGCCATACAGCCGTGCTGCTTCATGGGTTGGTACAAAAGGAACAGGAACATTCTACAAATACCTTGAAATGTCCAAAGATGTTGTTACTGCAAAAGACTTTAACAAGGCCAAAGAAGATTGGTTGAAGAAAAAAGCAGAATCCAATAAAAAAGCTCAAGAAGATCTCAAAGATCATATTGAGAAGAAAAAATAAAATTGATCTTTCATTGAAGATGAGCAAAAAAAGCCGGCCCCTGTAAGAAGGGTTCGGCTTTTTTAGGTTTCGAATGTTAGTTTGTCTCATTCTTTAAGATGAAAGATAAATCAATCACCCGCTATTGAACTGGACTCAAAAAAATAGATTTTTGGGTATAGCTCATAGACGGGTGATGATCATTCTATTCACTAAATCTTAAAAAATAGCCATCTGGGTCTAAAACTGCAAATTCATGGGGATAGATATATTGTTCACCAACACGAAATTTTCTTTTAATTAATGGGCGATGAATAGGATAGTTGGCTTCTAACAATTTCCGATAGAGCCTAGGGACATCCTCTATACCAAAGGAGATGTTAATTCCTTGGCCAAATGGGTAGCTCAGTTCAGCTAATTCTTTATCTGTCCCCTCCTCTAGCATTAGCTGGCAATCTTCGAGAGAAAGGAAAAGGAAGTTCTCTTCTGGTCGCCCGTATTCGATGGTAAAACCCAGTAAATCACAGTAGAAGGAACGGGACTGCTCTAAATTCGATACAATAAACTCGGGAATAACTGCATTGAAATTCATAAAGACCATCCTTACAAATCAATTTCTAATACAATTGGTGTATGGTCTTGGCGAGCGCCTGAGTCAATCATATCTGACTTGGTAACTTTGTCTGCCACACGGTTACTTGTGAGCCAGTAGTCGATTCTCCAGCCTGTGTTGTTGATTTTTGATGTCTTGCTACGTTGTGCCCACCAAGTGTAGCGTTCTGGGACATCACCATGGACATGGCGGAAGGTATCTGTAAATCCTTTGGCCAAAAGATTTGTAAATCCTTCACGTTCTTCGTCTGTGAAACCTGGTGAACGACGGTTGCTGGCTGGATTAGCAAGGTCGATTTCCTTGTGGGCAACGTTGTAGTCACCTGTAGCAAGGACAGGTTTTTGCTTATCAAGTTCAGCCAAGTACTCCGCATACTTAACGTCCCAAATTTGACGTTCTTCCAAACGTTTGAGTCCATCACCAGCGTTAGGTGTGTAGACCTGAGTCACGAAAAATTCATCAAATTCCAAAGTAATGATCCGACCTTCCAAGTCCATGGTCGAAGGAGCTCCGATTTCTGGGAAAGTCACAACTGGTGTGAGCTCTTTTTTATAGAGGAACATGGTTCCAGCGTAGCCTTTACGAGCCGGTTCTTGAGAAGAGCGCCAGGTGTTTTCGTAGCCAGGGAAGAGCTCCTCAAGGATTTCGAGGTGTTTTTTAGTAGGACCTTTGGCGGATAACTTGGTTTCTTGAATGGCAATGATATCTGCATCCTCAGAAACCAAGGTTTGGAGGACTTCTTGAGAGAGTTTGGCGCGTGCTGAATCACTAGTTAATGCAGCATTAAGCGAGTCGATATTCCATGAAATGAGTTTCATTGTATTTCCTTTTCTTGACATGATAGATAATTTTATTATAACAAAAAATATATTTTTTTCTGATTAGAATGCCTTGAATTCTCCCCTGAAATACATTATAATAGTTTGAATTCATTTGGAGAAAGGGAGTTCATTATGAAATTTTACTCTTATGACTATGTATTGAGTCAGATCAGTCAGCAAAACTGGGTGACCATTGGGATATCTGGCTTGCTTGTTCTTCTGACTGGTTTTTTTGCGGTGAAAGCCTATCGGGAGAAGCACGATAGCAAATTCCGCGAATTATCTATTATCTCCATTTTAACTCTGGTGGCAGTGGTCTTGATCAGTATCAGCAATTTCCAAAATAGCCAAAGTAATAATGATCAGTTCCAACTCTCACTCCATTTTATTGAGGTCATCTCAAAGGAGTTGGATGTCAAAAAAGAAGATGTCTATGTCAATACTTCAGCAGCCACAGATGGGGCGATCCTGAAGGTTGGAGAGGTTTATTACCGAGCTATCGCAGGCTCTGACCCAGATAGCTACCTATTAGAAAAGATGGATCTGTATAAAACAGACGTGGAACTTGTGGAGGTGAACAAATGACAGTAGATTTTTTAGCCATTTTGATTAAATTAGCTATCGGCTTGATTTCCTTGGTATTTGTAATCAATGTGACCGGGAAAGGAAACTTAGCACCAAGTTCTGCAGTAGACCAGATACAGAACTTTGTTCTTGGGGGAATTATTGGTGGGGTCATCTACAATAGCTCCATTACCATTCTTCAATACATTGTGATTCTCTTGATGTGGACTATTTTGATCTTACTCTTAAAATGGCTCAATACCAATGTCCGTTTTATGAAGCACTTGATCGATGGCAAACCAACTGTCATTATCAAAAATGGGAAGCTTGATCCGGAAGCTTGTCGATCCAAGGGACTTTCTGCTTCAGACGTTGCCTTGAAATTGCGTTCACAAGGAATTTTCCAATTAAAGGGAGTGAAACGAGCTGTCATTGAACAAAACGGTCAAATGATCGTTGTCCGTGCGGGGGATGAAAATCCTAAATACCCAATCATTACGGATGGTGTGGTTCAGCTTGAAATTTTGGAAACAATTGGGAAAAGTGAAGAGTGGTTGCTAGCTGAATTGGAAAAAGAAGGCTATGACAACGTTTTGGATATTTTCATTGCTGAGTATGACAAAGGAAAAATCAATGTTGTGACTTATTAGAAAAAAAGATTGGGCGAGCATGTCCAATCTTTTTTCTTCATAAAATTCCAGGAAAGGTCCCTTCCTTTTCTTGAGATACTCTTGGAAAAATAGTAAAATGTAAAGTAAGTGTTGATTAGAAAAGAAGGATAGAACATTTCATGAAGAAGAAAATACGGAAGTTTGAGAATCATTCGATAACACGCAGACTCTATCTGCTGTTTAGTTTGATTTGCCTTCTTTTTTTGGTTCTGATTGCCCGACTTGGCTATATGCAGATCTCTCACCAAGCCTACTATACGGATAAATTGGCAAAAGCTACGAAAAAGACGGTCAAACAAGGAAGTGTGCGAGGGCAAATCTATGATGCTTCTGGTAAGCCCTTGGTGGAAAATGTGGGAAAACAAGTCCTGACCTTTACGCGCGATCGTAAAATGACGGCACAAGAAATGCGAGAGACAGCTGGGAAACTCTTACAGTATGTCGACGTAGAAAATCCTCAAGTGACTGAACGACAAGAAGTGGATTACTATCTAGCTAATACCAAGGTCTACCAAGAGGTCGTGGAACACCTACCTGAGAAAAAGAAATTTGATACCGATGGCAACCGCCTGCCGGAAGCCAAGATTTATCAAGCAGCAGTGGATAGTATTGATCCTTCAAAGCTCGGCTATACAGATGATGAGAAAAAGATTATTTATCTCTATAGCCAGATGAATGCGGTAGAGAATTTTGCGACGGGGATCATTACGACACAGGCACTAGGAGCTGAGCAGATTGCGACCATCGCTGCGGACAGTCAGGACCTTCCGGGAATTGCCATCACGACTAGCTGGGACCGCAAGGTTTTGGACACTCCTTTAGCTTCTATTATTGGAAACGTATCGACCGAGCAGGCGGGGCTTCCAGCAGAAGAGGTTGAGGACTATGTCAAAAAAGGTTATGCTCTCAATGACCGGGTTGGTACGTCTTATCTCGAAAAGGAATACGAAAACGTCCTTCAAGGCAAACGCAGTGAAAAAGAAATTCTCCTAGATAAAAATGGCAACATGGAGAAAGTGGTCGACGTTTCAAAAGGGGCCAAAGGAGAAAACCTCAAGCTCTCGATTGATTTGGATTTCCAAAAAGGAGTGGAAGATATCCTTCGCTCCGCCTTTAGCGCAGAGTTGCAAGCTGGAAATGCGACCTACTCTGAAGGTGTTTATGCCGTAGCTCTGGAGCCCGATACAGGGAAGGTCCTTGCCATGGCAGGGATTAAACACCAGGCTGGTAGTCAAGATCTATCAGCAGATGCGTTGGGAACAGTGACCAACGTCTTCGTTCCAGGATCTGTGGTCAAAGGAGCAACCTTGACTTCTGGATGGGAAAATGGAGCCATTTCTGGGAATCAGGTTCTGACCGATCAGCCGATTGTTTTTGCAGGATCCGCTCCTATCAATTCTTGGTTTACCCAATACGGTAGTCGTTCCATCAATGCGGTAGAAGCTTTGGAATACTCTTCTAATACCTATATGGTCCAAATTGCCCTTAAGATGATGGGGCAGCCTTACACTCCAAACATGACCTTACAAGTGGATCAGGTTGAACCTGCTATGAAAAAACTGCGCTCTACTTTTGCGGAATATGGTCTTGGAACGTCAACGGGGATTGACCTTCCCAATGAATCGACCGGTTTTATTCCAAAAGACTATACAGTCGGTAATTATTTGACCAATGCCTTTGGTCAGTTTGATAACTATACACCGATGCAATTGGCCCAGTATGCGGCAACCGTTGCAAATGATGGGAAGCGGGTGAGTCCTCATGTCGTCGAAGGCATCTATGACAATAATGATCAAGGGGGCCTTGGTCAGTTGAAAAAAGCGATCGAAACCAAGGAGCTCAATCAGGTCCATATCTCAGCGGAGGACATGGCTTTGATCAAGCAAGGGTTCTACCAGGTTGCGAATGGTACGAGTGGGTTGACGACAGGGAAAACCGTCGGACAAGGTGCTAGTGTCTCCATTAGTGCCAAGACCGGTACGGCCGAAACCACAGTCGATGGAGGCAAACAAGCCATTAATACCAATGTGGTGGCTTATGCACCGTCAAACAATCCAAAGATTGCGGTAGCAGTAGTCTTTCCACATAATACCAATCTACAAGCGACGGTTAGTCATTCCATTACGCGTGACATTATTAACTTATACAATCAGAAACACCCCATGAATTAGAAAGGAAACTATGCTTTATCCAGCACCTATTGCAAAATTAATTGACAGCTATTCGAAGTTGCCAGGAATTGGGATCAAAACAGCGACTCGTCTGGCTTTTTACACCATTGGTATGTCAGATGATGATGTCAATGAATTTGCCAAAAACTTACTCAATGCCAAGCGTGAGCTGGGGTATTGCAGTATTTGTGGCAATTTAACCGATGAAGAAACCTGCGAGATTTGTCGAGATGAAACGCGGGATCCATCCCTCATTCTTGTTGTAGAAGATAGCCGGGATGTATCTGCTATGGAAAATATCCAGGAATACCATGGCCGCTATCATGTCTTACATGGCTTGATCTCGCCCATGAATGGCGTGGGACCTGATGACATCAATCTCAAGAGTTTGATTAGTCGCTTGATGGATGGAACAGTCACAGAGGTCATTATTGCGACCAATGCAACAGCAGACGGGGAAGCGACATCTATGTATATCTCGCGCGTGCTCAAACCTGCAGGGATCAAAGTAACACGTTTGGCACGTGGTCTAGCAGTTGGAGCCGATATCGAGTATGCGGACGAAGTGACCTTGCTTCGTGCGATCGAAAATCGGACAGAATTATAAGAGAAGTTCTTTCGAAAGGGCTATCATTGTGGTATACTATCAAGTAAGAAATCAAGGGAACAATTAGGGAGAAACTATGAGTAAACAAGACTTAATCCTGTTGTATGGCGGACGTAGTGCAGAACGTGAAGTTTCTGTTCTTTCAGCAGAAAGCGTGATGCGCGCAATTGATTACCAAGCATTTTCGGTTCAAACCTACTTTATTACGCAGTCAGGAGATTTCATCCAGACGCAAGCTTTTGAAGAGAAACCAGCGGATGATGAGAAATTGATGACCAATGAGACAGTGGACTGGTCTAAAAAAGTGGCACCATCTGCGATTTACAAGGAAGGAGCAGTAGTCTTTCCAGTTCTTCATGGACCAATGGGAGAAGATGGTTCCATTCAAGGCTTCTTAGAAGTCTTGAAGATGCCTTATGTCGGCTGTGGCATCCTAGCTTCCAGTGTTGCGATGGACAAGATCACGACCAAACGGGTCTTGGAGTCTGCTGGAATTCCTCAAGTTCCTTATGTAGCTGTAGTGGAAGGCGATGACGTGGTTGAGAAAATTGCTACAATTGAAGCGACTCTCTCTTATCCTGTCTTTACCAAACCATCCAATATGGGCTCTAGTGTTGGGATTTCAAAATCTGAAAACCAAACAGAGCTTCGGACTGCTCTCGAATTGGCCTTCAAATACGATAGCCGTGTCTTGGTAGAGCAAGGAGTCAATGCGCGTGAGATCGAAGTTGGACTGCTTGGAAACTATGATGTGAAGAGTACCTTGCCAGGTGAAGTTGTGAAAGATGTGGCCTTCTATGATTATGATGCCAAATACATCGACAACAAAATTACCATGGC
Organism: Streptococcus sp. HMSC061E03; assembly: GCF_001813505.1. Taxonomy (NCBI): domain Bacteria; kingdom Bacillati; phylum Bacillota; class Bacilli; order Lactobacillales; family Streptococcaceae; genus Streptococcus; species Streptococcus sp. HMSC061E03. The sequence goes on along the minus strand of NZ_KV812784.1, from coordinate 1,143,743 downwards.
GATTCCGGCTCAATTGGACCCTGAGGTTGTGAAAACCATGCGGACCAACGCAGAAAAAGCCTTTCGTGCGATCGGTGGTCTAGGTTTAGCGCGTTGTGATTTCTTCTATACCGATAAAGGAGAGATCTTCTTAAACGAACTCAATACCATGCCAGGATTTACTCAATGGTCTATGTATCCCTTGCTTTGGGACAATATGGGACTCAACTATACAGATTTGATTACCAAGTTAGTAGAGCTTGGAAAAGAAGTCTTCCAAAAACACGAAGCGCATTTGTTGTAAGAAAAGAGAGAGTGGGACAGAAATCGGTCATTCGTTAGAATTCGATTTCGTCGTTCCACCTCCGCACAGTTGAGTAGGCCTGTATAAGCTGATGAAATCAGCGTATTAGAGCCCACTCAACCACTGCGTCTTGCTCGACAATCCAAAAACAATCAAGAGGCTAGGACTTCTGTCCCAGCCACTTTTTTTGTGGTCTAGAATATGGTATAATGAGAAGAATTTGATAGGAGCGTCCAAATCTTTGAGGACGTTACGGAGAACTGAGGAGTCGGATATGAATCTCACATTACATGAAGTTGCTCATCTAGTACGTGCAAAAAATGATATCAGCCAATTTGAAGATGTGACCCTCGTCAAGCCGGAATTTGACAGTCGTTTGATTGGGCCTGGAGACCTGTTTGTTCCTTTAAAGGGAGCGCGTGATGGTCATGACTTTATTGAGACTGCTTTTGAAAATGGAGCCGTAGCCACTTTTTCAGAGAAAGTGATCGAAGGCCACCCTTATATTTTGGTGGAAGATGTGCTGAGCGCTTTTCAAACACTAGCTGCAACCTATCTTCAAAAGACAAAAGTAGATGTTTTTGCAGTAACGGGGTCAAATGGTAAAACCACCACAAAAGATATGTTGGCACAGCTTTTGTCCACCACCTACCTGACCTATAAAACACAAGGAAACTATAATAACGAAATTGGTCTTCCTTATACGGTTTTGCATATGCCAGAAGGGACGGACAAACTCGTCCTTGAAATGGGGCAAGACCATCTAGGAGATATCCATCTCTTGTCAGAACTGGCGCATCCCAAGGCTGCTATTGTCACCTTAATTGGGGAAGCCCATTTGGAATTTTTCAAAGATCGAAGCGAGATCGCAAAAGGAAAACTCCAAATTGCGGATGGCATGCCAGAAGGTGGCCTTCTGGTGGTTCCAGCTGATCCGATCGTGAATGCCTACCTCCCTGAAAAACAAAAAGTGGTCCGCTTTGGTCCAGACGAGGAGATTTTTATTACCGAGTTAATCGAGCGAAAGGATAGCTTAACTTTCCGTGCTAATTTCTTAGAAGAAGCCATTGATCTACCAGTAACAGGAAAATACAATGCGACCAATGCCATGATTGCAGCTTATGTTGCCCTGCAAGAAGGAGTGAGCGAAGCGGCGATTCGTGATAGTTTTGCTACCTTGCAATTGACGCGCAACCGCACGGAATGGAAAAAGGCCAGTAACGGAGCAGATATCTTATCCGATGTCTACAATGCTAATCCGACGGCTATGCGCTTGATTTTAGAAACCTTCTCGACTATTCCTGCGAATCCAAATGGCCGAAAATTAGCCGTCCTTGCAGATATGAAAGAACTAGGGGAGCAATCTGTAGATCTGCACAACCAAATGATCCTCAGCCTCTCGCCGGATGTCTTGGATACCGTTATTTTCTATGGGCAAGACATTGCGGGCTTGGCTCAATTAGCGAGTCAGATGTTCCCACTTGGACATGTCTATTATTTCAAAAAAACAGCTGAGGAAGACCAGTTTGAGGACATGGTCAAACAAGTCAAGGAAAGCTTAAAAGAGCAGGACCAAATCCTCATCAAGGGAAGCAATTCCATGCATTTAGCCAAATTGGTAGAGGAATTAGAAAAAGCCTAGCAAATGTGAAGGAAGTTATACAAAAATAGGCTACTATAAACTAAAGGAATAGAAAAATGACATTTTGGGATTTATTGATTACGAACCAAAAATCAGCCCCGCCTGAGTTTGGGCTCTGGTATTTCATTCTGCCAGCTTCTTTGTTGGTGGTTGGCTACTTTTCCATCAAATATGCACAGTCTAAAAGCTACCAACGCTTTTGGTATTGGGCGCAGTTGATCCAAGTCTTGACTATTAATGCTTGGTATATTCTCGCCCACATGCCTTTGACAGATAATTTACCCTTTTATCATTGTCGCTTGGCTATGCTTGCGATCCTCTTTGCTCCTAGAGGGACCTATATCAAGCAATATTTTGCCTTGTTGGGTGTTCTAGGATCCATTGCGGCTTTGGTTTATCCGGCCTTTGACCCCTTCCCATTCCCCCATATTACTGTACTCAACCTGATTTTTAGTCACTGGGCCTTGTTTGCCAATAGTTTGATTTACCTACAGGATTTTTATCAGTCGGAAAAACAGGACACCTTACGGATTGTTAAGATCACCTTTGGTATGAATGCAGTCATCTTTTTGGTTAATCTTTTGACCAGAGGAGATTACGGCTTCTTACGACGTCCACCAATCATTGGAGACCACGGTGCTCTTTTGAACTACCTCTTGGTCAGCATCGTGATGGTGGCTGGTATTTGCTTGGTCAACCAGCGCTACAAATACAAGATGGTTGAAGAGACTGTCGTTTCGCGTTCGGAATAGAAAAAAAGAGTAGATGAGGGAAAGAAATCATGGCACTTTGGGACTTATTTTTCACTAGTCAACCAACATCCCCTCCTCAATTGGGGGCTTGGTATTTCTTATTGCCGACTTCATTGGTAGTAGTGGGAGTTCTGTCCGTTCGATTTGCTTCTTCCAAAGGTTATCAAACCTTTTGGTATTGGGGGCAATTGATTCAGTTGCTCATTATAAACTCGTGGTATATTGCAGCACATTTGCCTTTTTCAGAGAGCCTGCCCTTCTATCATAGCCGGATGGCCATGTGGATTATCCTTTTGGCCCCCAAGGGAAGCTTCAAGCAATATTTTGCCCTCGTGGGAGTCTTTGGCTCCATCATGGCCTTGGTTCATCCCGTCTTTTATCCCTATCCTTTTCCTCATGTATCCTCGATTAACAATGTCTTTGGTCATTGGGCCCTCTTGGCCAATTGCTTGATCTATCTGGTTCAATCCTACCAGGTGGAAGAAGGGGCCGTTTGGAAGATTTGTCAGATGACCTTTGGGGTCAATGCCATTATTCAGCTCGCTAATCTCGCAACAGGTGGAAATTATGGCTTTATGCGTCGTCCTCCTGTGCTAGGTGACCATGGTCTTGTTCTCAACTATTTGATCGTGACAGTACTCATGACGGGGACACTGATCCTCATCAATACTATCGTTCAGTACAGTAAGAAAAGAAGAATACCTGAATCTGTTTAAATAAGGAGACTTTATGCATCATTTTTTCACTACAGAATCAACAGCACCACCAGCAATCTCAGCACTTTGGTATAGTGTGATGGTCTTGTTAATTGTGACAGCGATCATGATGTCACTTCGCTATTATCAGAATGAGCAATTTCGCAAATGCTTTCAATACTTACAAGGCTTCCAGTTAATTTGCTTGTATCTTTGGTATTTTGCCTACCACATTCCTTGGTCCAATAGCCTGCCTTTTTATCACTGTCGCTTGGCTATGTTTGCGGTCTTGTTTTTGCCAGACAGATGGAAAAGCAAACAGTTCTTTGCCTTGATGGGAGTGAGTGGAGCCATCTTTGCTTTGGGCTATCCAGTCTTTGATCCCTATACTTTCCCTCATATTACAAGTTTTTCTTTCCTCCTCGGACATTACTGTCTCCTCATCAATTCCTTGATTTATCTCATGAGATGGTATGATCGAAACCTCTTAAAAAATAGTCAGATTGTTCTCTATACCTTTGCCTTAGATTTATTCCTGGTTGGAGTCAATCAATTGACGGGAGGAAATTACGGCTTGATGGCCCGCCCTCCGATTATGAGAGGGGATAAGGTGTGGCTCAATTATCTGGTTGTATCCAGTATTTTAGCCCTTGCTTTATTACTCTTTAATCAGTTCTTCAGTCGCAGAAGTGAGCGGGTGAAAGTGAGAAAATAAAAATGATTGAATTAGACTAGAATCTACGGATTTTAGTCTTTCTTTTTGCTCTCAAAGAAGAATCATCGTTGAAAAAAGTGCCTATTTTCGCTATAATAGGACAGATAGAGAAATTGAGGAGAAATCCGATGTAGAGATGAATTTGTAAATTTATCAAAAAATAAGAAGAGAAAGAATTAGGAACATGAACGTACAAGAAGAAATCAAAAAACGCCGTACCTTTGCCATCATCTCCCACCCGGATGCTGGTAAAACGACGATTACAGAGCAGTTGCTCTACTTTGGGGGAGAGATTCGGGAAGCCGGTACTGTCAAAGGGAAGAAAACAGGAAACTTTGCTAAATCCGACTGGATGGACATTGAGAAACAACGTGGGATTTCGGTAACCTCATCTGTCATGCAGTTTGACTATGATGGAAAACGCGTTAATATCCTTGATACCCCAGGGCACGAGGACTTCTCAGAAGATACTTACCGGACCTTGATGGCGGTGGATGCGGCGGTTATGGTCGTAGACTCTGCCAAAGGGATCGAGGCTCAAACCAAGAAATTATTTGAGGTTGTGAAACACCGTGGCATTCCCGTCTTTACCTTTATGAATAAGCTGGACCGTGACGGTCGTGAGCCACTGGATCTCTTACAAGAATTGGAAGAAGTCTTGGGAATCGCCAGTTACCCAATGAACTGGCCGATCGGAATGGGAAAAGCCTTTGAGGGACTTTACGATCTTTATAACCAACGTTTGGAACTCTACAAAGGGGATGAACGCTTTGCGAGTCTAGAAGATGGAGACAAGCTCTTTGCTAACAACCCATTCTATGAGCAAGTAAAAGATGATATCGAACTCTTGCAAGAAGCTGGAAATGACTTTTCAGAAGAAGCGATTTTAGCTGGTGAATTAACTCCTGTCTTCTTTGGTTCAGCTTTGACTAACTTTGGGGTGCAGACTTTCTTGGAAACCTTCCTCAAGTTTGCTCCAGAGCCACACGGCCACAAGAAGACAGATGGGGAACTTGTCGATCCTTATGATAAGGATTTCTCAGGATTTGTCTTTAAGATTCAGGCCAACATGGATCCTCGTCACCGCGACCGGATCGCCTTTGTGCGGATCGTATCTGGCGAATTTGAGCGTGGGATGAGCGTCAACCTGCCTCGTACTGGTAAGGGCGCTAAGTTATCTAACGTGACTCAATTTATGGCCGAAAGCCGTGAAAATGTCAGCAATGCTGTAGCAGGAGACATCATCGGGGTTTACGATACCGGGACTTATCAGGTTGGAGATACTTTGACAGTGGGCAAAAACAAGTTTGAATTTGAACCACTGCCAACCTTTACACCTGAAATCTTCATGAAGGTATCTGCCAAGAATGTCATGAAGCAAAAGTCCTTCCACAAAGGGATTGAGCAATTGGTGCAAGAAGGAGCTATCCAGCTCTATACCAACTACCAAACAGGTGAATACATGTTGGGTGCCGTCGGGCAACTTCAGCTTGAAGTCTTCAAACACCGGATGGAAAATGAATACAATGCAGAAGTGGTCATGAGCCCAATGGGTAAAAAGACCGTTCGCTGGATCAAACCAGAAGACTTAGATGAGCGCATGTCTTCCAGCCGAAACATCTTGGCCAAGGACCGCTTTGATCAGCCAGTCTTCCTCTTTGAAAATGACTTTGCCCTCCGCTGGTTTGCGGACAAGTATCCAGACGTTGAGTTGGAAGAAAAGATGGGATAAGGAACGTTTTCAAAACCGATCCATAACAATAGAATAAGAAAACGGATAAGATCCGTTTTCGCTTTTAAAGGAGAAATGATGGGATTATTAAGTGGTTTGATGGGCAATGCCTCTCAAAAAAATGTTGACAAAGTAGAAAGAGATCTAGAAGATATCTTGGTGCCTGGAGAGCAAGTTACTCTCGCTTTTAGCCTGATTCGTGATTTAATCGTCTTTACAGAGTTTCGTTTGATTTTGGTGGATAAGCAAGGAGTAACAGGAAAGAAAACATCCTACAAATCCCTTCCTTATCGCTCGATCTCTCGTTTTTCAGTGGAAACTTCCGGTCATTTTGATTTGGATGCTGAATTAAAAATCTGGGTCTCTTCTGCAGTGGAGCCTTCAGAAGTGTTACAATTCAAGAGTGACAACAGCGTCATCGAAATCCAGCAAGCATTAGCCAGTGCAGTCTTTAAATAAAAAAATCATTTTGATAGAGAACAGTTGAGAAAGGAGACGGAATGTTTATCGATAAACAATTGGGTCAAGATCGGAAATGGATCAATATCGACTCGGATTTGATTGCTGAAAATTCATATCTTTATAAAAAATACGATATTGACAAAGAAACCATTGAGTACGCGATGGATAAGAACGAACGTGCCCATATGGATTATAATCGAGAAAACGGAACGATCACCTTTATCTACAATGTATTGGATTTAGAAAAGGACAAGGAATACTACGAAACCATCCCCATGACCTTTATCGTTCAAGATACGCGACTCGTGACCATCAGTAACCAGGACAATGCCTATATCATTGAACAAATGGTTCGTTATTTGGAAAGCCATGAGGAGCTGTCGATCTATAAGTTGCTTTTTGCAGGTCTTGAAATGATCAGTAATGCTTATTATCCGATTATTGATCGCTTAGATAAGCACAAAGATGAACTCAATCGTTTGCTTCGAAAGACAACGACGACCAAGAATCTTTATGCCCTGTCTGACCTTGAGACCGGTATGGTGTATCTGGTCGCGGCAGCCAAGCAAAATCGGATGTTGCTAGAACATATCAAAGCACATGTCATTTATCGCAGGATGAATGATGTTGAAAAAGAGCAGTTTGATGATGCCATGATCGAAGCGCGTCAGTTGGTTTCAATGACCGAGTTGATTTCCAATGTCTTACAGCAGTTGTCTGGATCATACAACAATATCCTAAACAACAACTTGAATGACAACTTGACAACCCTAACCATCTTTGAAGCCTTGTTGGCGGTCTTAGCCGTTATCACCGGTTTCTTTGGAATGAATATCCCTCTTCCGATGACAGAGGATCCCAATGCTTGGATCTATGTATCCGTATGTAGCTTTATATTATGGCTCATTTTGGCAAAGGTCATGCGGTGGATTGTGAAAAAAAGATAAAAAAAAAGAGGCTTGGAGAAATCCGAGCCTCTTCGTATCTAGAATAATCTGAGAAATAGGAACCATCTAGACACCTGCCCTCCTCTCCAAAGAAGGGGCAGTGTGAATAGTTCATCGACTGTACAAATCTTCTTGGAAATAGTAGGAGTAGATTTAATAGTACTGAGTGGTTCTAAATAAATCAGAACTTAGAATAAATCGTTGAATCAGATAAAATGATCCTATTTCTTTATACAGAAATATTTTAGATACTAACTGTATTATACATATTTATTTGTAAAAACGCAAGATAAGAGCTACCAAAAAAATAAAAGTTTTCCCGAATTTTTTATGCTCCTATGATGAAGTATATTAGATGGTCGCAAGAAGAAAAGCAGTCCTGGCCTGGCTTTGCGTCACTTTTCTGATTTCAAGCGATCCAGGATTTTTTCCTAAAAAATAAAATTAATCTCCTTTGACTATCATTTGCCTCTTCATTATGTTATACTAGATAAGTTGCAAACTTGTATGAGAGAAATGGTGGGGAGACTGAACAGATGGAAGGCTTCTGTTCGAAAGAAGACTCCCGCAAATAGGATCATGTTGCCTATTTGTTTGAAAAAACGATTCTAGTCAACAACATCCGTTAGGACGCAAAACATTTTTCTCTAAAGAAAATGTAGTCTTAAACAGACGGACTAGTTTTTCTTTAGATGAGTCTTGCGACAGGTAACCGGGAAGATGACTTCCTATGCAATCAGTGCGTATTCGCATTGAAAGAAGTTTGATAAAGTGGCTTCGCACCACTTTTTAGAAAGAAGAAAGAATTGAAATTCAATGAATTTAACTTATCTGCTGAATTATTAGCAGAAATCGAAAAAGCTGGCTTTGTAGAAGCAAGCCCCATCCAAGAACAAACTATTCCTTTGGCCCTTGAAGGAAAAGATGTCATCGGCCAAGCGCAAACAGGGACCGGTAAAACGGCTGCTTTTGGTCTTCCAACTTTGGAGAAGATTGATGTCGATAATACTGTGATCCAAGCTCTTGTTATTGCCCCAACGCGTGAGTTGGCGGTTCAAAGTCAGGAAGAACTCTTCCGTTTTGGACGCAGCAAGGGTGTTAAAGTCCGCTCTGTCTATGGTGGATCAAGCATTGAAAAGCAAATCAAAGCCTTGAAGTCAGGTGCTCATATCGTTGTGGGAACCCCTGGACGCTTGCTAGATTTGATCAAGCGCAAGGCCTTGAAACTTAATCATATTGAAACCTTGATCTTGGACGAAGCAGATGAAATGCTCAACATGGGCTTTTTGGAAGATATCGAAGCTATCATTAGCCGTGTTCCAGAAACACGTCAAACTCTTCTCTTTTCAGCAACGATGCCAGAAGCCATCAAACGCATTGGTGTTCAGTTTATGAAAGAACCCGAACACGTTAAGATTGCGGCCAAAGAATTGACAACTGATTTGGTCGATCAATACTATATTCGTGTCAAAGAAGGCGAAAAGTTTGATACCATGACTCGATTGATGGATGTCGAGCAACCTGAACTTGCCATTGTCTTTGGTCGGACGAAACGCCGGGTCGATGAATTGACTCGTGGCTTGAAGATTCGTGGTTTCCGTGCAGAAGGAATTCACGGAGATTTGGATCAAAACAAGCGTCTTCGAGTCCTTCGTGACTTTAAAAATGGAAACTTGGACGTCTTGGTAGCAACAGACGTTGCGGCACGTGGCTTGGATATTTCAGGTGTTACCCATGTCTACAACTACGATATCCCACAAGATCCAGAAAGCTATGTTCACCGGATCGGACGGACAGGTCGTGCTGGGAAAACAGGGCAATCCATTACCTTTGTTTCGCCAAATGAAATGGGCTATTTGCAAATCATTGAGAACTTGACCAAAAAGCGGATGAAGGGAATGAAACCTGCAACAGCAGAAGAAGCCTTCCAAGCGAAAAAACAAGTAGCGCTGAAGAAAATTGAGCGAGACTTTGAAGATGAAAAAATCCGGACCAACTTTGAGAAGTTTGGTAAGGATGCTCGCAAATTGGCTGCAGAATTCACTCCTGAAGAATTGGCTATGTATATTTTGAGCTTGACCGTTCAAGATCCAGACAGCCTTCCAGAAGTTGAAATTGCGCGTGAAAAACCATTGCCATTCAAACCATCCGGTGGTGGCTTTGGTGGAAAAGGCAAAGGTGGCCGTGGAAATGGCCGTCGTGGAGACCAACGTCGTGACCGCAATCGCAGAGATGACCGTGAAGGTGGACGCCGTGATTTCAAACGCAAGTCGAATAAAAATAGCCGAGACTTTGAGGGCAAAGGTAATAAACGTCCTCATCGCACTTCCAATGAAAAGAAAAATGGCTTTGTCATCCGCAATAAAGGGGATAAATAAATTCTAAAGACGGTCTAGCAATAGGCCGTCTTTTTAATGAAAATCAAATATACAAGGGTTAACTAGCTGTTAACCCTTGTATATTTATAAGGAGACCTAAATGATAACTGACTCTTTTAGAAAAAATGTATCATGATAAGGAGCATCCTAAAAAAGTCAGAAAACAGAAAGAATGGATTCCTAAAACGGAATGTTTCTGTTAACATATTAAGTCTACAATTATTTCTAAGCTTTGTCAAGAATTTTTTCTTATTTTTTAAAAAAATTTCACCAAAAATAAAAATTGACAATCTTAGCTAAAAGGTTATAATGAATATAATAACTATATTAATCATAAAGAGGTGGCGTCCATGGTGATTGCATTAAAAAACGATGATTTAGAAGTACAATGTAAGACATTTGGAGGGGAATTGAGCTCCATTCGTAATAAAGAAGGCGTAGAATATCTCTGGCAAGGGGATCCAGAGTATTGGTCGGGACAAGCGCCTATTTTGTTTCCAATTTGCGGCAGCGTTCGTAATGGCCAAGTACAGTATCATCTAAAAGATGGAGTGAAGACAGGTCAGCTGCCAAGACACGGTCTCATTAGGAAGAGAGAGTTTGAACTTAAAGAACAAACAGACAATCGTCTTGTCTTTGAAATCACCTCTAACGAAGAGAGCCTGCAAAATTATCCCTACCATTTTCGAGTTGAAATCGTTTATGAATTACAAGGGAAAGAAATCACTATCACCTATCGTATACAAAATCTAGAGTCTGATCAAGTCATGCCTTATTTCATTGGAGGGCATCCAGCCTTCAATTGTCCTCTTTTAGCAGATGAAGACTATGAAGACTACGAGTTGATTTTTGAAAAAAAAGAAAGCTGTAGCGTTCCTCTCTTGTTCACAGAAACTGGATTGGTCGATCGCCTGCAGCGGACGCCATTTTTCGATCATAAGCGTAGCCTACCTTTGCGACATGAACTATTTGAAAAAGATGCCATTATTTTAGATCAGTTAGCCTCTAAATCTGTGCAGCTCCTCTCGAAAAAATCCGGTAAAGGTTTGGAATTTGCCTTTGCAGATTTTGAGAATCTCGTCCTTTGGTCTACCAATAACAAGGGCCCCTTCATTGCCTTAGAGCCTTGGACAGGTATTTCTACATCTGCAGAAGAGGGGGATTTCTTCGAAGATAAAAAAGGTGTGATCCAGTTGGCTCCTCAAGAGACACAGAGTCACCAATACCGTATCACCATTTTGTAAATGAAAAACCGTTGGACTATGGAGTCCGACGGTTTTTTTTGATATAGTTTAGTTTTGCCTGGCGCGATTTCTTTTTAAAGAGAGCTTCGGCAGACATCGCAGAGGGTTTATCTGGATAGGATTCTTTGTAAAGAAGTTTAACGGGGAGGCGAGCCCGTGTGTATTTGGCCCCTTTTCCAGCATTGTGAGTCTTCAGGCGTTTTTCGACATCAGTGGTATAGCCAGTGTAGAGAGAGCCATCCGCACACTCTAAAACATACATGTAAGCCTTAGTTTCCATAGTAGATCTCATGAATCTCGTCTGTATAGCTGCCATCTTCATTGTGAATAAAGAGAGGAGGAAGAATTTTTAAACCATCCAGTGAGCCATCCTTGATCGCCTCAATCAATAACATATTCGCCTCTTTGGTCACTTTTGGATAGACAAACTGGATCCGCTTAGGTGCAAGATTGTAACGCTTCATGGTTTCGATGATATCTAAAAAGCGATCTGGACGATGGACCATCGCTAAGCGACCATTTGATTTGAGAACCCGCTGGGCCACATGGCAAATCTCATCTAAATTAGTGGTAATTTCATGCCGGGCTAAGAGGTAGTGTTCACTCTCATTGAGATTGGAATGCTCATCAACCTTGAAATAAGGGGGATTGCAAAGGATAATATCCACCTTACTCCCCTTGATATGTCGAGGGAGATGCTTGAGGTCATCGGTGATCATGGACATTTGCTGGTTCAAGCCATTGAGATCAATGGAGCGGGTTGCCATATCCGCTAGACGTTCCTGTATTTCGACACCAATGATCTGGGCCTCTGTACGAGTACTCGCAAAAAGTCCCACGGCCCCATTTCCAGCGCAGAGATCTACGATCAAGCCCCGCTTGGGCAATTTTGGAAAGCGCGAGAGCAGGACGCTATCCACGGAGTAACTAAAGACTTCCCGATTTTGTATGATTTTCACATCACTTGAAAAAAGTTGATTGACGCGCTCGCCGTCTTTTAATTCGATATCTGTCATGGCTCTATTATAGCATGAAAAGAGGCCTGGGGAAAGATGATAATTTTTAATATATTAAAATAATATTTTTTTGTAAAAACGCTTTCTTTTCTTATTTAAATATGTTACTATATATTAAAAAAGTGGGAGGTTTTGTAAATGAACAAAACGAAAAAATGGTTTGGCTTGGGGGTAACATTGCTTTCAGCAAGTATACTAGTAGCCTGTGGAAATACTAGTAGTAAGTCTGATGATACTTCAAAAGAAGCTAAAACAGAGAAAAAGGCATCTACTGAGAAGAGTAGTGAAAAGAAATCAACCTATGCTATTGGTGATAAGATTGTTTTTGAGAAACAAGCTGAGTATACTATTACAAATGTTGAATGGACTGATGAACGGAATGATTTTGATGAAACAAATCCCGATAAAGTATTAAAAGTAACTTATAATGTAAAAAATCTATCAGATAGTGATCTAGCAGTTGGGGTTGACATTGATCTATTTGTTGGTGGAAATAAAATGGAGACTTATCCTAATACAAATACAATGGGGTCAATTTCACCGGGTCGATCAATGGAAGGTGCTGTACAACATTTTGGTGTAAAAGGGGATGGCAAATTAGAACTTGAAATAAAACCATTTGCTGCATTTAATGAAAAACCTGCGATTGTTGCTTTTGATGCACCGTAAAAAAAGTTGAGAGTTTTTTCTCTCAACTTTTTTTAATCAAATTCATATTTTTGGAGAATCGTAGTGAGGATAAAGACTCCTGTAAAGATAGCCATCAATGCCAGATAAACTGGGAAAGTAGTGGCTGTAAGGAGGGAAATCTCGATTAAGTTTTTCAACACGACCGCAGATGCATAGAATCCTACTACAGAGAAGACGATGAGGAGGGCCCGCCAGATATTTAGTGGCAGGCAAGCACGGATAACGGATAGGAAACCGATGGATCCAAGTAAGTAGTAGGATACAGTAGACATATCGGCTGCAGACCAACCATGGCTTGCTCCCCAAAGGCGAATAAACAAGACACTAAAGACGACCATCAAGGCGCTTGGTAAGGCTAACAGAAGGGAACGTCTCAAGAAGTGTTTTTCAACCGGTTTGATATTGCGTTCAAAGGTCAACACAAATGGTGGGAATCCTTCGACGAATTGGTCGATCAGGGTGATTTGAATAGGGATGAAAGGGAAAATCAGCAAATAGTTGACGTTAAAGAAGAGAGCACTGGCAATACAGATGATAGCCAAGAGGAAGGAATAGATCGTTTTGATAAAGAAGATTGGGGCGATTCGTCCAATGTTATTCACCACACGACGGCCTTCAAAAAGAATTTCTGGAACGTCATTAAAGTCAGAGTTCAAAAGAACAATATTGGCAATTTGACGGGTTGCTGGATCTCCCTCAGCCATCACGATGGAGCAGTCTGCTTCGCGAAGAGCAAGGATATCATTGACACCATCTCCTGTCATAGCAGTCGTCCGACCAGCTGCTTTCAGGGTTTGGATGAGTAGTTTTTTCTGGTGAGGAGACACACGCCCAAAGATAGCTGTTTCTTCTGCTTGATCCACTAATTGATCATCAGAAATTTTTGAACAATCGATGTAGTTCTCATAATTTGTGAAGCCAGCTTGTTGAGCGATATAAGAGACCGTCACAGGGTTGTCACCGGAGATGATTTTGAGATCCACTCCTTGAGAGCGCAAATACTCAAGAGTATCTGAAGCCCCTTCCCGAATGGGGTCTGTAATCTCAATAACCGCAATCCCTTCAAGATTTTCAGGTAGATTCAATTCCTGCATGCTGATTAGTTCTGAACTGTGAGCCAAGACGAGCACGCGCGATCCACGAGCTTGTGCTTCGACGACAGGAGCTGGATTTTCTTGAAGGAGCATTTCAGGAGCACCGAGAAAGACGGTTCCAAGGTTGGATAGGTGCATGGCTCCCCATTTCCGATCACTTGAGAAAGGAATAATGTTTTCCGCAGTATAAGCATGCTCCAACTCCCCATAAGCCTTGCGAATAGCTTGAGCAGTAGGATTGGTGTCCTCGCTATATTGCATGTAAGCAGAGAGGATGACTTGGATCGTCTGTTCAGAAAAATGATCAGATAAGCTATGGAGAGTTTCAACTGTCATCTTCCCTTGGGTGATGGTACCGGTCTTATCAAGGCACAAGGTATCCACACGCGCCAGGGTTTCTACTGAGTACATTTCTTGGACAAGAACCTTGCGCATACCGAGCTTAATAACCGCTGTCAAAAGAGACGTAACTGTCAGTAAAGCGATTCCTTTTGGCAACATTCCCAGGAGAGCTGTGGAAGAATTCACGACAGAATCCTTGATTGGCAGCATCTTGATCAACAATGCTTCAAAGAAGAGGGCAAGGCCAAATGGAATGATAATTTTACCAGTGAAGCTTGAAATTTTCGCTAAGTTATAAAGAATACGCGAATTGATAGGCTTCAAGGTTTTAGCTTCCATCATCAGTTTGTTGGCATAGTTGTTTGCTCCAACTCGCTTGACACGGGCATAGACTTGACCACTGGCAATATAACTACCAGAAAGCAGTTCATCGCCAACTTCTTTTAAGACCAGATCACTCTCACCAGTCAGCATAGCCTCATTGGCTTCAGCGATACCAGACATGACTTCGGCATCACTAGGGATCTGCTCACCCGAAGATAAGAGCATTAAATCACCCAGAACAAGCTTTTCTGGTGGAATCGCATCTTTTTCCCCGTCTCGAATGACAGTCACTAGCTCACGACTCATGAGGTTGAGCTTATCAATCATCCGCTTGGCGCGCATCTCGGTCATGATCCCTGTAATGGCATTGAAGCAAATGACTGCAAAAAAGATCATATTGCTCCAGGCCTGTACAGCAGCCAAGGCCACGGCAATCACAAAGTTTAAGGTATTAAACAAGGTGAAGACGTTGCGCTTGATAATTTGCCAGGTACTGGTACTTGTATTCGTTGTAAAATCATTGGTTTGTCCGCGATCCATTTTCTTGCGGACTTCACTGAGGGACAAGCCCTTTAAATCAATAGTTTCCATAGACAATATGATATCATTTTTTTGAGAAAAAGACTATCTAGAATCGGTCCGCTGAGACATTTTTTATCTAAAAAAGGTTTGCGGTCAAAATCAGGATACGGTATAATAAGAAAGAACCTTTTACAGGATGGAATATCTTGTAGAGAGACGAATGAAATGGATTTGAGGAACAACTATGTTTTATACCTATTTACGTGGCCTTGTTGCCTTTATTCTTTGGGTTTTAAATGGGAATGCCCATTACCATCATAAGGACAATATTCCAGATCAAGAAGAGAACTACATCTTGGTATCCCCTCACCGGACTTGGTGGGATCCGGTCTATATGGCCTTCGCGACCAAGCCAAAGCAGTTTATTTTTATGGCGAAAAAAGAACTCTTCACCAATCGTATTTTTGGCTGGTGGATTCGCATGTGTGGGGCTTTTCCGATCGACCGTGAAAATCCAGGAGCAGAAGCCATTAAGTATCCTGTCAATATGCTGAAAAAGAGCAACCGTTCCTTGATTATGTTCCCAAGTGGAAGCCGTCATTCTCAAGACGTCAAAGGCGGTGTTGCCATCATTGCCAAAATGGCTAAGGTCCGAATCATGCCAGTGACTTATACTGGTCCAAGAGACTTGAAAGGGTTGGCAACGGGTGAACGCATTGATATGAACTTTGGACATCCCATTGATATCTCGGATATTAAAAAGATGAATGACGAAGGAGTGGCAGAAGTTGCCCGCCGTATCCAAGAGGAGTTTGACCGCTTGGATGCGGAAGCACAAGCGATCAACACCCCAACAAAACCTTTTATCTTGATTCGTTTGTTAAAAATCCTTTTGATTCCCCTTGTCTTAGTCGTTGGCATCTTGACCTTGCTCTTTAGTTACCTAGCCAGCTTTGTATGGGATCCAGACAAACATCGGAAAAATAAGTAAAAAAGCTGAGAGTTTTTCTCAGTTTTTTTTTATTTTTACGAATAATAAAAGTGAGAGGAGGTTTTTTATGGAGGATATCATCGAAAAAATCAAAGAATATAAGCTCTTTTTAGCTCTTACTGCTATCGGACTCTTACTTGGAGGGTATTTTCTTTTTCATCGACCTCAGTCAAGTGCATCCACCATACCGGATCTTTATCAGTCTTCTAGTTCAACTTCGAGCAAAGAAAAGGTGCAGACTAATAGTTTCAAAGAAGAAAAGACGGCGACTTCTGTGTCTGACGCATCCGAGATCATTACGGTCGATGTCAAAGGAGCCGTCAAACAACCAGGGGTCTATGAGTTGCGCTCCAATAGCAGAGTCCACGATGCTATTTATAAGGCAGGCGGGATGACAGCAGATGCCAATAGCCAATCGGTCAACTTGGCGCAAAAACTCACCGATGAAGCAGTGATCTATGTTGCTAAAGAAGGAGAGGATGTTCCAGTACTTGGAAGTTCAGAAAGTCCTGCAACTTCGTCAGCGCCAGCAGAAAAAACAGGCAAGGTCCATTTAAATCGAGCAACCGAATCAGATCTCCAGACAGTATCAGGCATTGGCCAGAAACGTGCCCAGGACATTATCGCCTATCGCGAAGCAAATGGTCCTTTTCGATCAGTGGATGATCTGAAGAATGTTTCAGGAATCGGAGAGAAAACACTGGAGAAACTAAGAGATGCTTTCACGGTGGATTAAAGACCTTCCTTTTTCGCTTGTCCATCTCGCCTTTGTGCTCCTATGGCTGTATTTTAGTATCTATCAACCATCTTGGCTTTCGATCAGCGGTCTAGTAGTAGTGGGAGTTTTAGCGCTTCATCACTATAAAGGGGAGCGCTCAAGTTTGCTAGGGCTTGCTTTAGCAACCCTTTGTTTTGCAGCCTTCTTTGTCTTTCAGCGAATACAGGATCATCCAGTACAAGCAGAAAGTCAGCCTCCATCCCACTTACGTCTGATTCCAGATACCATCAAGATCAATGGGGACGCCCTGTCTTTTCGTGCTAAAAACCAGGGAAGGACCTACCAAGTCTTCTACACTTTAAAATCAGAAAAAGAAAAACAGCAGTGGCAAAGTCAAACTCATTTGTTGGAGTTGACGTATAAAGGTGCTATAGAAGAGCCAGAAGGGCAGCGAAATTTTAGAGGATTTGACTATCGGTCTTATTTGGAAACACAGGGGATTCACTATCAAATAAAAATTGAAGCGATCCAATCCGCACTTCCTAGACAGACTTGGAATGTTTTCGATTGCCTATCTCAATGGAGGCGCCAAGCCATTGTTTGGAGCAAGGAGCACTTTCCGCAACCGATGAACCAGTATATGACCGGCCTTCTTTTTGGCTATTTAGATACGGATTTTGAAGAGATGGATCAGCTTTACACGAGTTTAGGAATCATCCATTTATTCGCCTTATCTGGGATGCAGGTCGGCTTTTTCATCAATGGGATCCGGAAAGGTCTCTTACGTCTAGGAATCTTGCAAGAAACAGTTGATATCTGGATGGTTCCAATTTCTTTGGTCTATGCTGGCTTGACCGGTTTTTCAGTTTCAGTGGTTCGCAGTCTCTTGCAGAAGATCCTCTCTCAAAAGGGGGTCCGAGGGATGGAGAATATGGCGATGACCTTGCTGCTCTTAATGTTGCTCATGCCCAAGTTTCTCCTGACAGCTGGAGGGGTCTTGAGTTGTGCCTATGCCTTTATTTTGACCTTGGTAGATACCAGTTCTTATTCAGGACTGAAAAAGGTACTAGTGGAAAGTTTCTGGATTAGCCTGGGGATTTTGCCCCTTTTGACCTATTACTTTAGTGTCTTTCAACCGTGGTCACTCCCTTTAACCTTCCTCTTTTCTTTCTTATTTGATCTTGTCCTTCTTCCAGGTTTAACGGTGCTATTTATCTTATCGATTCTAAAGCCCCTTACAATTTTTAACAGTTTCTTTCTTCTTATAGAGGAGTGTATTCGTTGGATTTCAAAGCTCACGTCGCTACCTTTGGTATTTGGTCAGCCGACGGGACCAGCTCTGATCGCTCTCTTCCTTCTTTTAGGGATCTTGTATGATCTTCGAAAGCAAAAAAAACGTCGTTTCCTGTTAATAGTCATGATTCTACTCATCTTTTGTTGGACCAAGCATCCCTTAGAAAATGAGATTACCATGGTGGATATCGGTCAAGGAGACAGTATCTTTTTACGCGATTGGAAAGGAAGAACCATATTGATTGATGTCGGTGGACGTGTCACTTTTAAAAGTGGAGAAAAGTGGCAAGAGCGCAGTCAATCTGCCAATGCGGATCAAACCTTGATTCCCTATCTCAAGAGTCGAGGTGTTGGAAAACTTGATGCTTTGGTCTTGACTCATACAGACCAGGACCATATGGGTGATATGGTGGAGGTTGCCAAACAAATCCCAGTTAAAAAAGTGTATGTCAGTCCAGGTAGTCTAACTAATTCTCAATTTCGAGAGAAATTGCAACAGCTTCATAGTCCGATTAAAGTAGTCCAGAGAGGAGATCAACTACCTATTTTTGATCATCATCTAGAAGTCTTATCCCCTGATGAAGTGGGGGATGGTAAAAATGATGATTCGATTGTCCTCTATGGGCAGTTCTTTCAGAAACGATTTTTGTTCACGGGTGATTTGGAAGAAGCTGGAGAGAAAAAACTATTGAAAAACGATCCACAATTACAAGTAGATGTCTTGAAAGTAGGCCACCACGGTTCTAAAGGTTCCTCTAGTGATGTGTTTTTAGATCAGTTACATCCTCAGTTGGCCTTGATCTCTGTTGGAAAGAAAAATCGCTACCAACATCCCCATAAAGAATTGCTCGATCGTCTAGAGGAACGCTCTATTTCTTATCTTCGTACCGATGAAAGGGGAGCAATTCGCTTGATTGGGTGGGACCATTGGAGGGTAGAAACGGTCCACTAGAGACGAGGAGAGGTTTGCTTTCTATGCTGAAAATTGCTATTATAGAAAGTGAAATCAATGTAAAGGTAGAATCGTATGAACGCATTTAAGCAATTTTGGATACAGTATGCAGATTTTTCAAGTAAGACCAGTCGGGCCCATTTTTGGCTAGCTTTTTTCTGGAATTCCCTGATTTCTTTGCCTCTTTGGGTTTTTTACATCGTGACCTCTTTATCCCATCAAAATGCTCAAGAAACGCTCAATTTTTCAACTGTTCATTCTAAGACAGGTTTATGGGCGCTCGCTTTCTTAGCATTCTTTTACTTCCTCATTTTGGTACCCAGTCAAGCCATTTGTGTACGTCGCTTGCGGGATGCGGGAATCCATTGGTCTTGGATCTTTTTGAACCTTGGTCCGGTTCTGCTCTATTTGTTGACGGGGCTAGATATTTTCCTATTTCTTTGGGGGATTACAGTTATTTCTCTCTTGATTCTCATGATGCTTCCAGGGAAAAACACCTTCCCACAACCAGTAGAAACTCCTATGGGAGTGGCTTCTGAACCACAGGTCACAGCGACAGGGGGGAGCTTTGGAGGCAACTCGTTTGAGCAAATCCCTAATTTTGTAGCAGCACCTGATTTGTCTGATGAAAAACCACCATTGGAACAAAGAATGGCTGCTGAACACGAAATCCACTAAACTGATAAAAGATAAGAGAGTTTCATGCAAGCAATTACCGACACTAAACATCTGACGGTTCAAACTCTGCCTCCTATTCTTGTCTTGACAGGGGAGGATGTAGGTCAATTTGAATGGTTAAAAAAAGACATTTTAAAAAAAATAGGCTATGATCCCTCAGATTTGAATTATTCTTATTTTGATATGAAGGAAGCCTCCTATGCTGAAGTCGAGCTGGATTTGGTCAGTCTTCCTTTTTTTGCAGATGAAAAAATCGTGATTTTGGATCACTTATTGGATCTTACCACTGCCAAGAAACGCAATTTAACCGATGAAGATCTGAAGCAATTTGAAAACTATCTGGAAAATCCTTCTGAATCAACCCGTTTGGTGATATTTGCAGAAGGAAAATTAGATAGTAAGCGTCGCTTAGTCAAACTCCTAAAACGGGATGCCCAGATCATTGAAGCAACAACACCTAAAGAGCAAGATTTAAAGCGTTATTTTGCAAGTCAGGCACAAGAATTGGGCATACAGTTTGTGGGCGATTCCTTGGACCAGCTACTCTTAAAATCTGGCTATGATTTTGGAGAGTTACAGAAGAATCTCGCTCTGTTGCAGGCTTATAAAGAAGATGGTCAGATTACCCTCCAAGATATTGAGGAGGTTGTTCCAAAGTCCTTGCAAGATAATATTTTTGATCTGACACAGATGATTCTCAAACGCCAAATCGATCAAGCCCGGAATTTGGTTAAGGATCTCCGCTTACAAGGAGAAGATGAAATAAAATTGATCGCTATTTTGTTGGGACAATTCCGAATGTTTTCTCAAGTTAAAATTTTCTCAGAAGAAGGTCAATCCGAAAGCCAAATTGTAGCGAGCTTGTCGGAGTTGTCAGGACGCAAGGTCAATCCTTATCAGGTGAAGTTTGCCTTACGGGATAGCCGCAGGCTTTCCTTGTCCTTTTTGAAGCAAGCTATGATGACCTTCATCGAGACGGATTATGCGATTAAAAGTGGAACATATGAAAAAGACTACTTATTTGATTTGGCCCTGTTGAAAGTAGCTAATAGCGTCTAACGATGAATGAAATCGCAAGCAGATTAGTTGAATAATTTAGCTGTTTACGTTATCATCAAGTCAGTAATAAAGAAAAGAGGACCATAAAATGGCTATCATTTTACCAGAATTACCATATGCTTATGATGCATTGGAACCTTATATCGATGAAGAAACCATGCATTTGCACCATGATAAACACCATCAAACATATGTAAACAATGTGAATGCAGCTCTTGAAAAACATCCTGAAATTGGAGAAGACCTTGAAAGCTTGTTAGCTGATGTTGAATCCATTCCAGCTGATATTCGCCAAGCTGTGATCAACAATGGTGGTGGTCATTTGAACCACGCTCTTTTCTGGGAATTGATGACTCCAGAACAAACAGCTCCTTCAGCAGAACTTGCTGCAGCGATTGATGCTACATTTGGTTCATTTGAAGACTTCAAAGCAGCCTTCACAGCAGCAGCAACGACACGTTTTGGTTCTGGCTGGGCATGGTTGGTTGTTAACAAAGAAGGCAAACTCGAAGTAACTTCAACAGCAAACCAAGATACACCAATCTCTGAAGGTAAAACACCAATCCTTGGTTTGGATGTTTGGGAACATGCCTACTACGTGAAATACCGTAACGTACGTCCTGACTACATCAAAGCTTTCTTCTCAGTGATCAACTGGAATAAAGTTAATGAATTGTTTGCAGCAGCAAAATAATAAAATGAAGGAATCTATAAGAGCATGTATTGGCTCTTATAGATTTTTTTATGTGCATCCGGAAAATCGGAGTATAATTTCTTGCGTTTGGTCAGGAAAATGATACACTAGTAGGAGTGTGTCTTACTTGTCTGAAGCCTGGTTTGAAGGGCCTAGGCAAGGAAAAGATAAACCTTAAAATGAAAACTGAAACATTCAGGGAGAAATGAAATGACTAGTATTACTATTACCAAAGGAGCCGTTGAGACGCCTATCTATTTGCGGATGTTGAATCGTCATGGCTTGATTGCAGGTGCAACAGGAACAGGAAAAACGGTTACTCTCAAGGTCCTAACAGAAAAATTAAGCAAAGAAGGCATTCCGGTCTTTCTAGCCGATATCAAGGGAGATTTATCTGGCTTAGCCAAAGCCGGGCAATGGACGCCAAAACTGGAAGAACGCTATAAGCTTCTTGGGATCACAGAACCGTTTGAGCCACAAGCATTCCCAGTTCGATTGTGGGATGTTTTCGGCCAAGCTGGTCATCCTGTTCGGGCGACTGTCGAAGGGATGGGGTCATTGCTTCTTTCTCGTCTGCTTGATTTGAATGAAACCCAATCAGGAATTCTCGCAATTGTCTTTAAAGTAGCCCAAGAGAAAGATTGGCCTTTAATTGATTTGAAGGACCTGCAAAGCCTTTTAAAGGAAGTCTATGAGCACAGTTCAGACTATTCAGCCCAATATGGCAATATCACCAAACAATCTGTCGGAGCCATCCAAAGAAGTCTCTTGGTTCTTGAAGAAGAAGGAGCAGATCAGTTTTTCGGAGAGCCAGCACTTGATTTAAATGATTTCATGCAACTCGATGCATCTGGTCGTGGTTATATCAATATTCTTTCGGCTACAAAGCTCTTTCATTCACCAAAATTGTACTCAACCTTTTTGATTTGGATGCTGTCTCGTCTTTTTGAAACACTTCCAGAGGTTGGGGATCCTGAAAAGCCAAAATTGGTCTTCTTCTTTGATGAAGCGCATCTCCTCTTTAAGGATGCAAGCAAGCTCTTTCTTGAGAAGGTTGAGCAAGTGGTACGCCTAATTCGTTCGAAGGGTGTAGGGATTTACTTTATTACCCAAAATCCTCAAGACCTTCCAGAATCTGTTTTGGCACAGCTTGGAAATCGTGTTCAGCATGCACTTCGAGCTTATACACCAAAAGAAATGAAGGCGATTAAGGTGGCTGCCCAAAGTTTTCGTCCGAATCCAGATTTTGATACAGAAACAGTGATCACAGAGTTAGGGACAGGGGAAGCCTTAGTTTCTTTCCTCAATGAAAAGGGACAGCCTAGTGTGGTTGAGCGTGCTTATATTCTCTCTCCTCAATCGAGTTTTGACCTCTTAAATGAAAGTGAACAATTGGCCTTGATCACGACATCGCCTTTCCATCAAAAGTATGCGACGACGATTGATCGGGAATCTGCCTATGAAAAATTAGCAGCTAAAGCAAGCAAGGAAGCACAAGAAGAAGAGCAAAAAGAAGCAGCAAAAGAACGAGCTGCGGCGGAAAAAGCAGAGCAAAAACGCAGTCCGGGTCGTCCAAGAAAATCTAGTCTTGAAAAGGCAAAAGATTCCTTCTTAAGTTCCTTATTCCGGACGATTGCGCGTGAGATCGCTAAGCTAATTATGGGCTCCTTTAAACGGAAATAACCCTTTTATGAAAAGAAAAAAACTTTTTAAAAAGAAACCGTTTTCTCTTTCTGATAATTCTTGTTATTTTCAGTAGAATCTTTTATAATTAATCTCGTATGAAAAAATATTTTAATCTACGCTCGATCATGATTGCGGTCAGTATTTTATTGTGCTTAGTGGGAACAAGCGCACTGGGCTACTTGCATGTTACGCAACCAACAGCATCAGCAATTGAAAAAAAAGCAAAGAAAACAAAAGAAGTAAAAGAACAAGATATCGAAAAGTCTACCCCTGAGACGAAAAAACCACGTGTCAAATCTCCTGAAGCTAAGCAAGCAGTAGTAGATGCAGACATGGAAACGATGAGTGCTTATGGCCTTGTCTATGATTATGCTAATAAAGGTTTGGTAGAGGTTGTCCAGGATTTCCTAGCGGAAAGTGGAATTGATCCGTCACAAGTTGCCTTCACGTATCGCAATGCCATTACTGGAGAGCAATTTGCCATGAATGATCTTCAACCAATGACGGCAGGTAGTACCTATAAGCTACCGTTGAACATGTTGGTGGTGGATGAAGTCGCAAAGGGCAAACTGAATTTAACAGACCGGTTTGACATTACCAACACCTACTATGAATATGTAGGGGAGCATGACAATTACGTTGCTGCCTTTGATGGAGCTATGTCTATCCCTGATATGCAGCGCTATTCATTGGTTTACTCTGAAAATACCCCAGCCTATGCTTTGGCAGATCGTTTAGGGGGGATGGAGCAAGCGCGCAAGTTATTCAGTCGTTATGGTCAATCCCGTTCACCAGAAGTCAAAACCTTTAGCGAAGATAATAAAACGACAACGGATTATTACATCCATGTCTTGGAATATCTTTGGAATCATCAAGAAAAATATGCAGATTTACTAGAACTGATCGGGGAGTCTTTCCCAGGTGAGTACTATAAGAAATTCTTGCCAGATTTGGTGATTCAACAAAAACCAGGGTATGTTGCTGAAGCACTTAATGTGGATGCGATTGTTCGTGAATCGACTCCTTATTTGGTTGCCATTTACACTGCAGGACTTGGAGGTACGACTCCAGAAAGTTCTGAAATCAGTGGCGTTGGTCTTTATCAATTGGGACAATTGGCTTATGTTATCAATGAATGGCATCGTGTCAATATGAATGAATAATCGACAAAAGGTCTGAGTTTTGCTCAGACCTTTTCTTCTAACAAAGTATCATGAAAATGACTTGGTGTTTCGAATTAGTTTTCTGTTCTAAAGAGACTTCTTTCCCTTTTCTATAAAAAGTATGTTATACTAATAATAGTAATAAGAGGAAGTATAGACATGATTACAAAGGAAGATTACCAATTGCTCCGCTCTCATCCAGCCTTTTCTGCGCTACCAGTGGAGCTATTTGATAAATTAGCTGTTGAAATTCATGCCAGGGATATCCCTAAAGGACAAATTTTGTTTTATGCAGGAGATAGGCGGGAGCGCATTTTTCTTCTGGCAAAAGGCTTTGCTCGTATTGAGCAATTTGATTCGTCGGACCAATTCTCCTATATGGATTATATAAAGAAGGGGGCTCTGTTCCCTTATGGTGGGATGTTCCAGGATGAGCGTTACCATTATACAGCTAGTGCGGTGACGGATTTGCGTTGTTTCGTGATTCCCGTCAATCTCTATGAATTATATGCCCAAGAGAGCAAGGAGCAGTTGCTCTTTATTATGAGAAAGCTCTCCTCCATCCTAGAATTTCAAGAGTTGCGCTTGCGCAATGTCGTGACAGCTAGTGCCAGTGAGCGTGTGATTCAATCCTTAGCCATTCTGTGCAAGGACTATGAAAGTCTTGGAAATCAACTTCCATTTCCAATTAGTATGAAGGAAATGGCCAAATTAGCAGCCACAACTCGAGAAACTGTCAATCAAGTTTTAAAGAAACTCATCGATTCTCATAAGATCCAGTATGAGAGAAAACAACTAACTTTTCTAGATACAGCCTACTTTTTAAAAAGTTTTGAAGAGATCAACTAATTTGTTGATCTTTTTTTATTTTTTACAAAAAAATATATATTCATAAAAATAATATAAAAGACAAAATATGCAAAGAAAACGCTTCATATTAACTAAAAAATAGGAAGGATTCAAAAAAACGCCAAATTCTTTACATTCAAAAAGCAGAATCCTTTGTGAAAGCGGTACCAATAAAGAATATAATAACAATTGTAATAAGCTTGTGAACAAGCTCAAAGAAAAAAGGAGGATGACAGATGTCAACTAAACCAATTCATGTTTTCTCAGAAATTGGAAAACTGAAAAAAGTAATGTTGCACCGTCCAGGTAAAGAGTTGGAAAACTTGATGCCTGACTATCTAGAGCGTCTTCTTTTTGATGATATTCCATTCTTGGAAGATGCACAAAAAGAACACGACAATTTTGCTCAAGCGCTTCGTAACGAAGGAATCGAAGTACTTTATCTTGAAAAATTGGCAGCTGAGTCATTGACTACTCCAGAAATTCGCGAACAATTCATCGAAGAATATCTTGATGAAGCAAACATTCGTGGACGCCAAACTAAAAACGCTATTCGTGAAATCCTTCGTGGTATTGAAGACAACCAAGAATTGGTTGAAAAAACAATGGCTGGTTTCCAAAAAGCTGAACTTCCAGAAATTCCTGAAGAAGCAAAAGGATTGACAGACCTTGTTGAATCTGACTATCCATTTGCAATCGACCCAATGCCAAACTTGTACTTCACACGTGACCCATTTGCTACAATTGGTAATGCAGTATCATTGAACCACATGTACGCAGATACACGTAACCGTGAAACTTTGTATGGTAAATACATCTTCAAATACCACCCAGTATATGGTGGTAATGTAGATTTGGTATACAACCGTGAAGAAGATACTCGTATCGAAGGTGGGGACGAATTGGTCCTTTCTAAAGATGTCTTGGCAGTTGGTATCTCACAACGTACAGACGCTGCATCAATTGAAAAATTGTTGGTAAACATCTTCAAGAAGAACGTTGGCTTCAAGAAAGTATTGGCCTTCGAATTTGCGAACAACCGTAAATTCATGCACTTGGATACAGTATTCACAATGGTGGACTACGATAAATTCACCATCCACCCAGAAATCCAAGGCAACCTTCGCGTCTTCTCTGTAACATATGAAAATGAAGCATTGAAGATTGTTGAAGAAAAAGGTGATTTGGCTGAATTACTTGCTGAAAACCTTGGTGTTGAAAAAGTTACATTGATCCCTTGTGGTGATGGCAATGTGGTTGCAGCTGCTCGTGAACAATGGAACGACGGATCAAATACTCTTACAATCGCACCTGGTGTGGTAGTTGTATACGATCGTAACACAGTCACAAACAAGAAATTAGAAGAATACGGACTTCGTTTGATTAAGATCCGCGGAAGTGAATTGGTTCGCGGTCGTGGTGGACCTCGTTGTATGTCAATGCCATTTGAACGTGAAGAAATCTAATAGAGAAGACCGAGAGCTGGTCTTTGAGGATCAGCTCTTTCTTCTTACTGATCAATACTAGAAAGAAAATAGGAGACAAATAGAATGACAAATTCAGTGTTCCAAGGACGTAGCTTCTTGGCAGAAAAAGACTTTACACGTGCAGAGTTAGAGTACCTTATCGGACTTTCAGCTCACTTGAAAGACCTTAAAAAACGCAACATTGAACACCACTATCTTGCTGGTAAAAACATTGCGCTTTTGTTTGAAAAAACTTCAACTCGTACTCGTGCTGCCTTCACAACAGCAGCTATCGACCTTGGTGCTCACCCAGAATACCTAGGTGCAAACGACATCCAACTTGGTAAAAAAGAATCTACAGAAGATACTGCTAAAGTTCTTGGACGTATGTTTGACGGTATTGAATTCCGTGGTTTCAGCCAACGTATGGTTGAAGAATTGGCTGAATTCTCAGGTGTTCCAGTATGGAATGGTTTGACTGACGAATGGCACCCAACTCAAATGCTTGCAGACTACTTGACAGTTCAAGAAAACTTTGGACGTTTGGAAGGTTTGACACTTGTATACTGTGGTGATGGACGTAACAACGTTGCGAACAGCCTTCTTGTAACAGGTGCTATCCTTGGTGTGAACGTACACATCTTCTCACCAAAAGAACTCTTCCCAGAAAAAGAAATCGTTGAATTGGCAGAAGGATATGCAAAAGAAAGTGGCGCTCATATCTTGATCACTGAAGATGCCGATGAAGCTGTGAAAGGTGCAGACGTACTTTACACTGACGTTTGGGTATCTATGGGTGAAGAAGACAAATTTGCAGAACGTGTTGCCCTTTTGAAACCTTACCAAGTAAACATGGATTTGATTAAGAAAGCTGATAACGAAGACTTAATCTTCTTGCACTGCTTGCCAGCCTTCCACGATACAAATACTGTTTACGGTAAAGATGTTGCTGAAAAATTCGGCGTAGAAGAAATGGAAGTTACTGACGAAGTGTTCCGCAGCAAATATGCTCGTCACTTTGACCAAGCTGAAAACCGTATGCACACCATCAAAGCGGTTATGGCAGCTACTCTTGGTAACTTGTACATTCCAAAAGTTTAAGACTTTATAACCGTATACCAACAGCTATAGGGGCTGGACTGCTAGCTTTAGTCCTGCCCCTATTTTTTATAGAAAGGGAAAATTTATGTCAAGAAAAATCGTCGTTGCTTTGGGAGGAAATGCTATTCTCTCATCTGATCCTTCTGCTCAAGCTCAACAAGAAGCACTTGTAGAAACAGCAAAACACTTAGTCAAATTAATCAAAAACGGGGATGACTTGATCATCACTCACGGAAATGGTCCTCAAGTAGGGAACCTTTTGCTCCAACACTTGGCAGCAAACTCTGAAAAAAACCCTGCTTTCCCACTTGATTCATTAGTTGCTATGACCGAAGGAAGTATTGGCTACTGGCTTCAAAATGCTCTTCAAAATGCTCTTCATGAAGAAGGAATCGAAAAAGATGTGGCTTCTGTTGTGACACAAGTCATTGTTGATAAGAACGACCCAGCTTTTGTCAACCTCAGCAAACCAATCGGTCCATTCTACTCAGAAGAAGAAGCAAAAGCAGAAGCTGAAAAATCAGGAGCAACTTTCAAAGAAGATGCTGGTCGTGGCTGGCGTAAAGTCGTGGCTTCACCAAAACCAGTGGATATCAAAGAAATCAATACCATCCGTACTTTGTTGAACGACGGTCAAGTCGTTGTGGCAGCCGGTGGTGGTGGTATCCCAGTTGTGAAAGAAGCAGATGGTAGCTTATCTGGTGTTGAAGCGGTTATCGATAAAGACTTTGCATCTCAACGTTTGGCTGAATTAGTAGAAGCAGACCTCTTCATCGTCTTGACTGGTGTCGATTATGTCTTTGTGAACTACAACAAACCAGACCAAGCAAAATTGGAACATGTTAATGTGGCTCAATTGGAAGAATACATCAAACAAGACCAATTTGCACCAGGAAGCATGCTTCCTAAAGTGGAAGCTGCCATTGCCTTCGTCAATGGTCGCCCAGAAGGAAAAGCAGTTATTACATCACTTGAAAACCTTGGAGCTTTGATTGAGTCTGAAAGTGGAACAATCATCCAAAAAGACTAATGAATAATTAGGAAAAAACTAGTATTTTAAAGCTTATTGTGATAGAATAAATCTATAGGTAAGCGTTTTACAAGAGACTCTTGTAAAACATCACTCACACTTTGTTGCGTTAGGAGGAAGACAAATGAGTGAAAAAACGAAAAAAGGATTTAAGATGCCTTCATCTTTTTCCGTATTGTTAATTATCATTGCTATTATGGCAGTGTTAACTTGGATTATTCCAGCTGGTCAATACAAGGTTGACGATGCAGGTGCTATCATTGCAGGTAGTTATGAATCTGTAAAAGCACATCCTCAAGGGATTTGGGATGTCTTGATGGCCCCAATCAATGCCATGCTTGGTAAAGCACCAACTAGTGCAGCGATTGACGTAGCCTTCTTCATCTTAATGGTCGGTGGTTTCCTTGGTGTTGTGAACGAAACAGGTACCCTTGATGTAGGGATTGCTTCTATCGTTCGTAAATACAAAGGCCGCGAAAAAATGTTGATTTTGATCTTGATGCCATTGTTTGCCCTTGGTGGTACAACTTATGGTATGGGTGAAGAAACCATGGCCTTCTATCCACTTCTTGTACCTGTTATGATGTCCGTTGGTTTTGACAGCTTGACAGGGGTAGCCATTATCCTTTTAGGATCACAAATCGGATGTTTGGCGTCAACATTGAACCCATTTGCGACAGTTATCGCATCTGATACTGCAGGTATCTCAAGTGCTTCAGGTCTCTTACTTCGTGTGATCTTCTGGATCGTATTGACAGGACTTAGCACATACTATGTATACCGTTATGCAGATAAGGTTCAAAAAGACCCAACCAAATCTCTCACCTATGCAACTCGTGAAGAAGATTTGAAACACTTCAATGTTGATAGTGGCGAAGAAATTCCTTCACAAATGAACAAGAAACAAAAACGTGTCTTGGTCGTCTTCATCTCAACATTCGTTATCATGGTTGCTGGATTTATCCCATTCAAAGATTTGGGTATTACATTCTTTAACAACTTTAACGAATCTCTCCATAAAATTCCAGTACTTGGTCAATTGATCGGTAACACAGATGCTCTTGGTACATGGTACTTCCCACAAACAGCTATGCTCTTTGCCTTCATGGGAATCCTCGTTGGTATCATTTATGGCTTGAAAGAAGATAAAATCATTTCATCTTTCATGAATGGTGCAGCTGACCTCTTGAGTGTTGCTCTTATCGTAGCGGTAGCACGTGGTATCCAAGTCATCATGAACGACGGTATGATCACTGCGACAATTCTTCACTGGGGTGAAGAAGGACTTAAAGGTCTTTCATCTCAATTGTTCATTGTCTTGACTTACATTTTCTACTTGCCAATGTCATTCTTGATCCCATCATCATCTGGTCTTGCCAGTGCAACAATGGGTATCATGGCACCTCTTGGTAAATTCGTCAATGTACCAGGTAGCTTGATTGTCACAGCTTACCAATCTGCATCTGGTGTCTTGAACTTGATCGCACCAACTTCAGGTATCGTAATGGGAGCTCTTGCTCTTGGACGTGTTGACTTGAGTGCATGGTGGAAATTCATGGGTAAATTGGTCGTAGCGATTGTTGTGATCACCATTGCCCTTCTTCTACTAGGAACTGTGGTTCCATTCTTGCAATAGAATAAAGTAGGTGTTTCATGAAAAATAGAATAAAGAACGATGTAAAAGAGCAGTTTTTAAACTCGCTTCAAACTATCATTTCTTACCCTTCTGTATTAAATGAAGGGGAAAATGGAACACCGTTTGGACAAGCTATCCAAGATGTCCTAGAAAAAACCTTAGAGCTTGCTCGAGAATTAGGTTTTCAAACATATATAGATCCTGAAGGATACTATGGATATGCAGAGATCGGTCAGGGGGAAGAACTCCTGGCCGTTCTTTGTCACTTGGATGTTGTTCCAGCCGGTGATCTAAAAGATTGGCAAACGCCACCTTTTGAATCGACCATTGTCGGTGACTATCTAGTAGGTCGTGGTGTGCAGGATGATAAGGGGCCGTCACTCGCTGCCCTCTATGCAGTTAAGAGTTTACTGGATGATGGCATCCAGTTTACCAAACGAATCCGCTTTATTTTTGGGACGGATGAAGAAACCTTGTGGCGCTGTATGAACCGCTACAATCAAATCGAAGAGCAAGCAGATCTTGGATTTGCACCGGATTCTTCTTTCCCATTAACCTATGCTGAAAAAGGCTTATTACAAGTGAAATTGCATGGTCCAGGTTGGGATGATCTTCCCTTACAGGCTGGTCAGGCCCTCAATGTTGTTCCGGATAAGGCGACCTATGCTGGTCATCGTTTGGAAGAGTTGCTTCCTGTTTTGGATCAAAGTGGGGTTCAGTATAGCCAAACTGAAGATTCTGTAACGGTTTTGGGTGTTTCCAAGCACTCCAAAGATGCAGCTGAAGGAGTGAATGCCATTGTCGGTTTATCGGAAAGTTTATCCCTCATCCAACCCCATCCAGCTTTGCTCTTTATCGCAGATGCTGTTGGTGAGGATGCAACGGGAGAAGCGCTATTTGGTAAAATTACAGATGAACCAAGTGGCGATCTTTCCTTTAATCTTGCGACCCTTGTGATCGATCAAGAACAATCGGAAATCGGGATTGATATCCGGATCCCCGTCTTAGCAGATAAGGAGGCCTTAGTAGCTCGTTTGCGAGAAATTGCAGCTAGTTATCAGTTGGAATATGAAGAGTTTGATTATCTGGCTCCTTTATATGTTCCTTTGGATAGTCCTTTAGTCAGCTCTTTGATGGCCGTTTATCAGGAAGAAACTGGGGATAAGACGCCAGCTATGTCTTCTGGTGGTGCGACATTTGCGCGGACCATGGAAAATTGTGTTGCCTTTGGGGCTCTTTTCCCAGGTGCAGAACAGACCGAGCACCAAGCCAATGAACGTGCAAAAATTGAAGATCTCTATGCTGCGATGGAAATCTATCGAGAAGCCATTCAACGCTTAGCCACCATATAAAAAAGAGGCTGGGACAAAAGTCCTAG
>NZ_KV812784.1:1066375-1112111 GCF_001813505.1 Streptococcus sp. HMSC061E03 | reverse complement strand
CGAATTACCGATTTCTGTCCCACTCTCTTTTTATTTACTAAAGAAGAAAGGTGGGGTGAATTCTTTTAATTTTTCAAAGCAATCCAAAGCTCCTTGGTTGTCTTCGCAGATAACCAAACAGACATCGTCTCCACAGATGGTAGCTACAATTTCTTGGAGTTCCAATGCATCTAAGATCGCTCCAAAAGATTGAGCGAGGCCTGGAAGAGTTTTTACAACGACCTGGTTTTGAACGGGCCGCAACATGACTAAGGCATCTTCCATATACATCCGCAGGCGCTTTTCCCAACGGGAAGGAGCGATCGTATTCATGGCATAGTAGGAACTATCCCCCTCGTTAATTTTTACTAGATTCAAGGATTTGACATCCCGTGAAAGGGTGGACTGGGTAACGAGAACGCCATTGGCTTCTAAGGCTTCTTGAAGTTCTTGTTGGGTATGAATCCTACGCTCAGAAATGATCGAGCGGATCAAGCGGTGGCGACTTTCAATTTTATTCATGAGAGACTCCTTTACCTGATGAACATAGCATCCCCAAAACTGAAGAAGCGGTAGCGTTCTTGAATAGCATGGTGGTATGCTTCGAGGGTTAATTCACGGCCGGCAAAGGCAGAAACCAACATGACCAAAGTTGATTTTGGAAGGTGGAAGTTGGTTGAAAAGGCATCGACGACTTTCCATTCATAACCTGGTTTAATAAAGATATTGGTCCAACCTGAATCGGCTTGGATGTCTCCATTAAATTTGTTACCAATCGTTTCAAGGGTTCGAATAGAAGTCGTTCCGACGGCTACGATGCGTTTCCCTGCAGCTTTTACCTGACGAAGGGTCGCGGCAGCTTCTTCAGAAAGTTGGTAAAATTCAGAGTGCATCTCATGGTCTTCAAGATTGTCCACGGATACTGGACGGAAGGTTCCTAGGCCCACATGAAGGGTCAAATAGACCAGGTGAACACCTTTTGCTTCAATCTTTTGGAGCAATTCTTGGGTGAAATGAAGACCTGCCGTTGGAGCTGCAGCAGAACCATTTTCTTTGGCGTAAACGGTTTGGTAGCGCTCGCGGTCAGCAAGCTTTTCGTGAATATAGGGAGGAAGTGGCATTTCACCAAGGCTTTCCAAGACTTCTAAAAAGATCCCTTGGTAGTGGAAGCGAACGATGCGCCCACCATGCTCCAATTCTTCCTCAACGGTTGCGGTCAAACGACCATCTCCGAAGCTGACTGTGGCCCCGACCTTTAAGCGTTTTGCGGGTTTTGCCAAGACTTCCCAACAGTCATCTTGCGTATTTTTAAGGAGAAGGAATTCGACGTGACCACCTGTTTCTGGCTTGACGCCGTGAAGACGGGCAGGCAGTACGCGCGTATTGTTCATGACAAGAGCATCTCCTGGCTCCAATTCATCCAAAATTGCATCAAAATGACGGTCTTGGAATTGCCCTGTTTTTCGATCGAGGATCAAGAGTTTAGAGGCATCTCGTTTTTCAAGAGGGGTTTGAGCAATCAGTTCTTCAGGCAAATCAAAGTCAAAGTCGTTAGTATTCATTTGCGCTCCTTTTATAATAAATTTGTGAGTAGATAGATGGTAGTCCCGACAGCTAAGAGCATCAGGCTGATTCCCATCAAAAAGATCAGGACCTTGAGAATCTTTCTTTGATGAATCAAGAAAGATAAGAGAAAGACAAGGAGTCCGATCAAAAAAATGATGAATAATAGTGATACAATCATACCTTTCATTATATCACGAATCGACTTGAAAATGAAAAAAATGCCAGAAAAAGATAGCGGTTTCACTTGACAAAAATTGGTCTATACCATATAATAAAAGCATAGAGAAATAGGAGGTCTATCCAATGAAAATTATTGAAGTAAAGGACCAAATTGAGGGTGGAAAAGTTGCCTTTGATATATTAAAAGAAACTTTAAAGGAAGGTGCTCAAACCTTAGGTCTTGCGACTGGAAGCAGTCCCCTTGAGTTTTATAAACAAATTCGTGAAAGTGATTTGGATCTGTCTAATCTAATCAGTGTGAACTTAGATGAATACGTAGGGTTGACGGGAGATGATCCTCAATCTTATCGGTATTTCATGGAGAAAAACCTCTTTGATGCCAAACCATTCAAAGAAAGTTATCTCCCATCAGGTGTAGAAGAATCTGCCGATCAAGAAGTGATCCGTTATAACAAAATACTCGAAGACCATCCAGTGGATCTTCAAATCTTGGGAATCGGACGCAATGGGCATATCGGTTTTAATGAGCCTGGGACATCCTTTGATAGTCAGACCCACTTAGTTCAGTTGGATGCCTCTACCATTGAAGCTAATTCTCGTTTCTTTGATAAGATCGAAGATGTACCAACCCAAGCCATTTCGATGGGGATTGCCAATATCTTAGCTGCGAAATCAATTGTCTTATTTGCTTATGGGGAATCAAAAGCCCAAGCGATCAAAGGTACGGTAGAGGGGGAAAGGACAGAAAAAGTGCCAGCTAGTGCCCTTCAAGGACATCCAAATGTGACCATTATTGCGGATAAGGAAGCTTTGAGCTTGTTAAGTCGATAAAAAACAGGACCTATCGCCGATTTATTCGGGCCAGATAGGTTTTTTTCTGCTTCAAAATATGGTACAATACAAGTAATTATCTGCTGGGATTAGCTCTTTTCATCTACTGGGAGACAAGAGGAAAGGGCATGAGGGCTAGAAGCTTATTTTATCCTCCAGCTGATTAGTCTGTTATAAAGGAAAAGTTTATGATAAAAAAATATTTGATCCATATTTGCCTCCTTCTGAGTCTCTTATGCCAGCCAATTCTAGCGAGTGCGGATGAATTGGTGGATATGGCGCAAAAGATGTACCCAAATGACAATGTCCAAGCCATTAACCGTCCACATTCTTCACTCATCATTGACGGCAATACGGGAAATGTTCTTTGGAAAGACAATATCGATGAAGTCAGAGATCCTGCCAGCATGAGTAAGCTCATGACCCTCTATCTCTTGTTTGAAGATATGGCAAATGGCAAGATCAGTAAGGATACAGTGATCAAGGCGACCGCTTCAGACCAAGCGATAGGAAAGATCTATGAGATCTCCAACAATAATATTGTTGCTGGGGTAGACTACACAATTCCTGAGTTGATTACCATGACAGTGGTTCCATCCTCAAATGTATCGACCCTCATGTTGGCCAATCTTATGTCCAACAATGATCCAGATGCCTTTATCGAGCGCATGAATGCCAAAGCTAAGGAATTAGGGATGACCAACACGGTCTGGAATAACCCGAGTGGGGCGGCCATCTCCACCTTGCAAGGCTACTATCAGGTCAACAATTATCCAAATGATGCGGCTAACCAGACAACTGCGCGTGATTTAGGGATTTTGGTCTATCATTTTATCAATCAATACCCAGATATTTTAAACTATACCAATCAAGCCCAAGTCACGGTCAAAAAAGGAACTCCGTATGAGGAAACCTTTGATACCTACAATTATTCATTGCCAGGAGCCAAGTATGCCTTGAAAGGTGTGGATGGTTTAAAAACTGGTTCAAGTCCTCGTGGAGCTTTCAACTATATCGCGACCATCAAACGGGGCAATCAGCGCTTAATTGCTGTCATTATGGGCGTAGGAGATTGGGCAGACCAAGATGGGGAATATTACCGCCATCCGTTTGGCAATGCCTTGATCGAAAAAGCTTATAAAGATTTTGGCTATAAAAAATTGTTAGATGCGGGTGTCCAGAAGATTGACGGCAAGACCTATACACTCGAAAAACCCTTCTATGCAACGGTTAAAAAAGGTGCTAAAGAACCGACCCTTGCGGTAAAAGATGGCTATCTGACAGTAGATAATGATCTCTATACGTTGTCTGAAGGTATCCGAGATGATATGAAGGTGGAAGAAGGGGCCAAGCCAGAGCTTGTCAAAGAAACAGCAAGTGTGAAAAAGACAACGGCTAAGCACAGTAAATGGCTTTCGCTGGATCACTTCCTGATTTTGATTCCGATTCTCATTCTTGTCATCATTCTCTCGATTGAAAAACAAAGTCGTGAGAGACGCAAAAAAGAGGCTCAAAAGCGCTATAATAAAGAATAAAATAAAACCTAACTGATTGTCAGTTGGGTTTTGTCATTGTTCTATTAAGATACTTTTAGAAAGGACTTATATGAAAAGATTCCGAAATTCTTATGCAGCGTATATGCTGCTCTATAGTTTTTATTTTATGTCCACATCTCTCTTTACGACCCTTATTTCCGTTTATTTGATGGGAAAGCACTATGGTGCAACTCAAGTGTCGACCTTGGTATCGGTTGCCTTTTTCTTATCTATGGTAGCCCAACCCTTTTTTGGGTATATCAATGAGCGATTTGGAATCGTAAAAATGACGACTCTCAGTCTGAGTGTGATCATTGGTGGTGTCCTCGGTTTTCTTTGGGCCCCCAATCTCTTTTGGCTGACCGTTTTTTATGGGATTGTTCTAGTCTGTTTAAATGGGACAGCTCCCATGATGGAAGTATTTGCAACGCAAAGTCCATACGCTTTTGGGAAGATTCGCGTTTGGGGAACCATTGGCTACTCGGTCGGTGTTCAAATAGCCGGCTGGGTCTATCATCAGTTTAGCCCCCAAGCTGTCTATTATACGGTTTTGATCACCATTGTATTGAGTCTCTTCTGCCTAAGTGCGGTTCGGATGAAGACAAGAGAGAAAACAGAAGAAAAGGTTAAAGAGCCGGTCTCTATTCGTCCTCTTCTTCATAATGGACCTTATCTCTTCTTTATCATTTTGATTGGCTTGGCTTCAGGGGTTGGAAATATTGGTCATACCTATATTCCTGAGTTGCTCATGGATAGTGGTCTACCAGTCCATATTGCCTCTACGGTTGTAGCTATCTCCGTCGTAGTGGAAGCCCCCTTGATCTTTTTCTCTGATCGATTCATGGACCACTGGCCTTTACGGGTTTTGATCGCTCTTCCAATCGGGATTATTTTTGCTCAATATGCTGTCTACGCTCTTCCAAGTCCTGTCTTCTTAAAAGTGCTTTTGACTCTTTTAGCCAAGCATACAACAGGGATGGTTTTGATTATGGTCTCCTTACGGTTTATTGCCCAACAGGTGAATGGCAAAGACTTGGTTCTTGCCATGGCCATTGTCCAAGGAGCTCGTTATTTAGGAACCATTCTTTTACAACCCTTCGCAGCCCTCTGTATTGAAAGAGGTGGTTACCAAGTCATGAGTTTCTTTTTAGCAGGGGTTGTAGGGATCGTCTTTTTACTGAGCTTTGCCTTAAAAATGCCCCAAGGGAAGGCTCACGGCCTTTTTGGTGGCAAAGTAGACTAATGAAATTGTTACAATTGTATGACTAATCATCGAGGAGTTGGACAGAAACACTGATCTCATAGTGTTTTGTCCAACTTTTTTGCTATTATTAAGAACTAGTGATTAATTTGACAATCAAAGTATTCGATGATAGAATGAGGTAAAATAAATATAAAGGAGACCATTTTATGAAAAAAATGATCTTATCGACAGCTGCTCTTTTGACGATTGTTTCCCTAGCTGCTTGTTCAAACAAACAAGACACAAAGAAGGAAACTTCAAATAGTCAATCAACTACTAAAGTGACGAGCAAATCTGACAACACTTCAAAAAGTAAGGATACTTCAACAGATTCAGAAGAGTCTTCATCTTCTAGTCTCTTAACAGATGCTGAAATCAGCAAGGCTAAAACAGTTGGAGACTTCAAAAAGTTGTTTGCAAAATTAATGGATCAATCTGTTTCTATTACTGAAGAAGCAGGCACTTCTGTGACAGGTTCTGCAAAAGAACAATACGATGCAACGATTAGTGCTTTGAAGCAAGA
Organism: Streptococcus sp. HMSC061E03; assembly: GCF_001813505.1. Lineage (NCBI taxonomy): Bacteria > Bacillati > Bacillota > Bacilli > Lactobacillales > Streptococcaceae > Streptococcus > Streptococcus sp. HMSC061E03. The sequence goes on along the minus strand of NZ_KV812784.1, from coordinate 1,106,254 downwards.
ATTGGAAAACCAAAAAGATATCTTTAATGAAGGCTTGGAAAGCATCGGTTCAGATAGCACAGTCGTTCCTAAAGAAAAGCGTGAAGCTTTGATCGAAAGCTTGAAAGATGCTCGAGAAGAGTTGGAAAGTACTCGTAAAGAAATGAAAGATATGCAGAAAGAATTGAGTAAATCTCCTGTTGCAGATGACGACAGTGATGATTCAGATTCTGAAGAATAAAAGGAAGAAGAGGTTGGAATTTCCAGCCTTTTTCTTATTTTTTTTCGAATGATATAGATGAGGAGGTGGGGCTATGTTTATTGCCATGGATAACAATCAAAAGCGGTGGAACTGTATGGAAGAGATCCCAGCTGTGACAGAAGGTCCCTTCTATTGCTTAGCTTGTCATAGTCCAGTGCGTCTAAAAAATGGCTCGGTTCTACGGGCTCATTTTGCTCATGTAGAATTACAGCATTGTCCCTATCATCACGAAGCGGAGAGTTTTGAACATCTGGAATTGAAAGCCAGTCTTTATGACTGGGCCTCTAAGGAGTCTAAAACAGAGGTAGAAAGTTATTTAGCAGACTTTCAACAAATTGCCGATCTTTTGGTAGTAGACAAGAACTTAGCTTTGGAAGTGCAGTGCAGCTCCCTATCTTTAGAACGCTTGAAGGAGAGAAGCGATGCTTATCGATCCCATGGTTACCAGGTCTATTGGTTACTTGGTAAAAAGTTGTGGCTCAAGGAAAGACTGACAAAGCTACAGGCTGGTTTTCTTTATTTTAGTCAGAATCGCGGGTTCCATCTTTGGGAATTGGATCTGACAAAGAAAGAGTTACGTTTGCAATACCTCATCCATGAGGATTTGAGAGGGCGATTGCATTATCAAACAGAAGTTTTCCCTTTTGGTCAAAGGTCTTTACTGGATGTCTTACGGACCCCTTATCTTTCACAACCCATGCGGCAAATGGCAGTCGAGCTCGATCGTACATTTTTAACGTATATACAGCAGCAACTCTTTTATCGTCACCCAAAGTGGCTGAAGCTTCAGGAAGAACTCTATTTGCAGGGAAACCATCTGATGGAACTGGGGCTGGATTTCTTTTATCCTCTTTGTCGTCCGATCCTTTCACAGAACTTGCTTCAAATTGAAGAGGATGTAGAAGATTACTACCAGCAGTTTATGACCTATTATCAGTCGCAAGGGATCCAACCTGTTCAGATCCTTTATCCCCCACGTTTTTATGCTCAGCAGAAAAGCTAACTTTCTAAGATAGAAATCCTCCCGAAATGTTCATTTTTATGCTAAAATAGTACCATTGGAGGATTAATCGAAATGGTAAAACAACGTAATGAAATTGATGAAAAATACCAATGGGATTTGTCGACTATTTTTGCGACAGATCAAGCTTGGGAAGAAGCAGCAGCTAGCTTAGCTGCAGATATTAAAGCAGCAAGCCACTATGCTGGTCATTTGTTGGATTCAGCGCAAACACTGTTGGATACAACCAATGCATATTTAGAATTGAGCCGTCGTTTAGAAAAGGTCTACGTCTATGCCCATATGAAAAATGACCAAGACACACGAGTGGCTAAATACCAAGAGTACCAATCAAAAGGGATGTCTCTTTATAGCTTGTTAGGTGAAACCTTTGCCTTCTATGAGCCTGAATTCATGGCCATTACGGATGAGCAATACAAGGCCTTTGTGAGTGAAGTTCCAGCCTTGGAACAATATGGACATTATTTTGATCGTTTGCTAGAGAAAAAAGAACATGTCTTGTCTCAAAAAGAAGAGGAATTACTTGCAGGAGCTGGTGAGATCTTTGCGTCAGGTGGTGAAACTTTTGAAATCTTGGACAATGCAGATATTGTTTTCCCAACTGTGCATGATGACAAGGGTGAAGAAGTTCAGTTGACACATGGAAACTATATTTCATTGGTAGAATCAAAAGATCGTGCCGTTCGTAAAGAAGCTTACGAAGGTCTCTACAAGGTCTATGAACAGTACCAACATACCTATGCAAAAACCTTGCAAACCAATGTGAAAGTTCACAACTTCAATGCCAAAGTTCGCAAATTCTCATCTGCTCGTGAAGCAGCCCTTTCTGAAAACTTTGTACCAGAAAGTGTTTATGATAGCTTGGTAGCAGCTGTGAACAAACACTTGCCACTCTTGCAACGCTATGTGCAATTGCGTTCAAAAATTCTAGGAATCTCAGACTTGAAGATGTACGATATGTATACGCCATTATCCGATACAGACTACAAGTTTACCTATGAAGAATCGTTGGCCAAAGCAGAAGAAGTCTTGGCTGTTTTGGGTGAGGACTACCTTTCTCGTGTGAAACGTGCCTTTAGCGAACGGTGGATTGATGTGCATGTCAACCAAGGAAAACGCTCAGGTGCCTATTCAGGTGGTTCTTATGATACCAATGCCTTCATGTTGTTGAACTGGCAAGATACATTGGATAATCTCTTCACCTTGGTGCATGAAACTGGTCACAGTATGCATTCTAGCTATACCCGTGAAACCCAGCCTTATGTCTATGGGGACTATTCCATCTTCCTTGCCGAAATCGCCTCTACAACCAATGAAAATATCCTGACCGAACGTCTGTTAGAAGAAGTAGAAGACGATGCAACTCGTTTTGCTATTTTGAATCACTTCTTGGATGGCTTCCGTGGAACCGTCTTCCGTCAAACGCAGTTTGCTGAATTTGAGCATGCCATCCATAAAGCAGACCAAGAAGGTACCGTTTTGACTAGTGAGTTCTTAAACAACCTCTATGCAGAGCTCAATGAAAAATACTATGGTCTTTCAAAAGAAGACAACCCTGAGATCCAATATGAATGGGCTCGGATTCCTCACTTCTACTATAACTACTATGTCTTCCAATATTCAACAGGTTTTGCAGCAGCTTCAGCCTTAGCTGAAAAAATTGTTCATGGAACACAAGAAGATCGTGATAAATATATCGACTACTTGAAGGCTGGAAATTCTGACTATCCACTCAATGTCATCCGCAAAGCAGGTGTGGATATGGAAAAAGAAGACTACTTGGACGCAGCCTTTGCGGTCTTTGAACGTCGGTTGAATGAATTTGAAGCCCTAGTAGAAAAATTAGGACTCGCATAAGATGGTAGAGTCTTATAGTAAAAATGCCAACCACAATATGCGCAGGCCAGTGGTTAAAGATGAGATCGTTGACTTTATGCGCACGCGTCAAAAACCGGTAGCAGGTGCCTTGGAGGAGTTAGAAGCATTCGCCCGAAAGGAAAATATTCCGATTATTCCGCATGAAACGGTAGCTTACTTTAGACTACTCCTGCAAGCCCTACAACCAAAGAAAATCCTGGAAATTGGGACAGCAATTGGATTTTCAGCGCTCTTAATGGCTGAAAATGCTCCCGATGCACAAATTACCACTATTGATCGGAATGAAGAGATGATTGGCTTTGCTAAGGAAAATCTGGCTAAATACGATCAGAGAAAGCAAATCACCTTGCTTGAAGGAGATGCAGTAGATGTATTGCAGGATTTAACAGAGATCTATGACTTTGTCTTTATGGACTCTGCTAAGTCTAAGTACATCGTCTTTTTACCACGGATTCTCGAACTCTTAGAGGTTGGGGGAATTGTGGTACTGGATGATATTTTCCAAGGAGGAGATGTTGCCAAGGACATCATGGAAGTGCGTCGTGGACAACGAACCATTTACCGGGGGCTTCAGAACCTCTTTCATGCGACTCTCAATCATCCAGATTTGACCGCTAGTTTGGTGCCACTTGGAGATGGTATTTTGATGATTCGGAAAAATGCAGAGACGGTAACCTTGCCAGATCCTAGCTCTTTTTAGGTAAATTTAAGGTATTCTCTCTAATTTGTGGTAAAATAGAAGAAGTTTAAAAAGGAACGGAGAATAATTTTCATGAAGAAAAAACTTGTAGCGGGTGCTGTGACCTTGCTATCAGTCGTAACACTAGCAGCGTGTGCCAATGGCACAAACAAAGATATCGTGACCATGAAAGGGGACACGATCACAGTTTCTGATTTCTATAATGAAATCAAAACCAACCAAGGTGCTCAACAAGTTCTTTTCCAAATGACCATCAATAAAGTCTTTGAAAAAGAATATGGATCAAAAGTTTCTGATAAAGAAGTCGATAAAGAATTGGCTAAACAAAAGAAACAATTAGGTAACCAATTCGATGCATACTTGGCGCAACAAGGCTTGACGGAAGAAACAGCGAAGAAACAAATCCGTAGCAATATGTTGTTGGAATATGCAGTCAACCAAGCTGCTAAGAAAGATATCAAAGAGTCTGACTACAAGGCGGCTTTTGAATCTTACACACCAGAAGTAACAGCACAAATTATCAAGTTGGATTCAGAAGATAAAGCAAAAGAAGTGTTGGAAGCAGCTAAAGCGGAAGGTGCAGACTTTGCCCAAATCGCCAAAGACAATTCAACAGATACTGCTACAAAAGATAAAGGTGGCGAAGTTAAGTTCGATTCAGGAACAGCAAATATTCCATCTCAAGTCAAAGAAGCTGCCTTTAAATTGGATGAAAACGGTATTTCAGATGTGATCACAGTTTCAGCAGGTCAAAACTATTCTGCTAGCTACTATATTGTCAAGTTGAATAAGAAGACAGAAAAAGGTTCTGACTGGAAGAAATACGAAAAACGTTTGAAAGAGATCATTGTTGACGGTCGTAAGCAAGATACCAACTACATCCGTAGCATTATTGCAAAAGCGATGACCAATGCTAATATCAAGGTCAAAGATGATGCCTTCAAATCAACATTTAACCAATATTTGCAAAATATCGGTGTTCAAACGAGCGATAGCAAATCATCATCTAAAAAATAGTTGACGGTTCCTTTTGGAACTTGTATAATGAAATAGTTGAGAATAAATCATTGTTACTCGGAATCAGAGAAGTGGCGGGGGTGCGAGCCATGGAAGAGAAATGATTTTGCTACTCGGCTGAGACAATTGCATATAAAATGAAGAATGACAAGTTCATTGAATGAAGGTGGTACCGCGGTTTTTCGCCCTTCGTTTAGTGGCTTGTTTTTTGTTTATGGGCAGTTGTCTGGAGCTTTTTAAAGGAGATCAAAAGATGCGAACCTATCAAGTGAAACAAAAATTTCGATTGGGTGGCGAGCGGTTCGATATCAAAGATGAGTTGGGAAATGTTGAGTACCAGGTTGAGGGATCTTTTCTTAAGATTCCCAAGACTTTTACCATCTACGATAAGAATGGACAAGAAGTGAGCCACATCGTTAAAAAAACAATCAGCCTTCTTCCTAAGTTTGTGGTTGAGTTGAAGGATGGGGACCGCTTTTTTATCCATAAAAAACTGACGCTCTTCAGGGATAAATACGATATCGAAGATTTGGGACTTCGGGTACAAGGAAATATCTGGGACCTAGAATTCAAATTATTCGATGATCGGGATCAAATCGTCGCTGAGATTAGCAAGGAACTCTTTCATCTAACCTCTACCTACCAAGTATCGGTCTATGAGGATGAATACGCTGATTTAGTCATCTCACTTTGTGTCGCCATCGATTATGTCGAAATGTTAGAAGCTGGCGCAAATTAAGCTTAAAAAAATTAGGAGAAAAATATGAAACAATTATCTAGTGCACAAGTCCGTCAAATGTGGCTTGATTTCTGGGCAAGCAAAGGTCACTCTGTAGAACCATCTGTTAGCTTGGTTCCAGTAAACGACCCAACGCTTTTGTGGATTAACTCAGGGGTTGCCACTCTTAAGAAATACTTCGACGGAACCATCAAACCTGAAAATCCACGGATTACCAATGCTCAAAAAGCCATCCGTACCAACGATATCGAAAACGTAGGGAAGACTGCCCGTCACCATACCATGTTTGAAATGTTGGGGAACTTCTCTATTGGAGATTACTTCCGTGATGAAGCCATTACGTGGGCTTATGAGCTTTTGACAAGTCCGGAATGGTTTGATTTCCCTAAAGACAAACTTTACATGACCTATTACCCTGACGACAAGGATTCATACAACCGTTGGATCGCTGTTGGTGTAGATCCAAGTCACTTGATCCCAATCGAAGACAATTTCTGGGAGATCGGTGCGGGACCTTCTGGACCAGATACAGAAATCTTCTTTGACCGTGGAGAAGCCTTTGACCCTGAAAACATCGGTCTTCGTCTGCTTGCGGAAGATATCGAAAACGACCGTTACATCGAAATCTGGAACATTGTCTTGTCACAATTTAACGCTGACCCAGCAGTTCCTCGTAGCGAATACAAGGAATTACCACACAAGAACATTGATACGGGCGCAGGTTTGGAACGTTTGGTAGCCGTTATCCAAGGGGCGAAGACTAACTTTGAAACAGACCTCTTCATGCCGATCATCCGTGAAGTGGAAAAGATGTCTGGTAAAACCTATGATCCAGATGGCGATAACATGAGCTTCAAGGTGATTGCTGACCACATCCGTTCGCTTTCATTTGCGATTGGAGATGGGGCTCTTCCAGGTAATGAAGGACGCGGTTACGTTCTTCGTCGTCTCCTCCGTCGTGCTTCCATGCATGGTCAAAAATTGGGGATTGAAGGAACCTTCTTGTATAAATTGGTTCCAACCGTTGGGAAGATCATGGAAAGCTACTACCCAGAAGTACTTGAAAAACAAGACTTTATCGAAAAAATTATCAAGAGTGAAGAAGAATCATTTGCTCGTACCTTGAACTCTGGTCAACACTTTGCCCAAACCATCGTTGAAGACTTGAAAGCCAAAGGTCAAACAGTGATTGCTGGTCAAGATGTCTTCAAACTCTATGATACATACGGATTCCCAGTGGAATTGACAGAAGAAATCGCAGAAGAAGCAGGTATGACAGTCGACCGTGAAGGTTTTGAAGCAGCCATGAAGGAACAACAAGAACGTGCGCGTGCATCAGCTGTTAAAGGCGGATCCATGGGGATGCAAAATGAAACCCTTCAAAACATTACAGTTGAAAGTAGCTTCAACTACAATGCTAGCCAATTGCCTTCTAAGTTGGTGGCTATTGTAGCGGACAATGCAGAAGTAGAAGCTGTATCTGAAGGGACTGCATCACTGATCTTTGCAGAAACTCCATTCTATGCTGAAATGGGTGGACAAGTTGCGGACCATGGTCAAATCTTGGATGCTGCAGGAAACGTCGTAGCGACAGTGACAGATGTTCAAAAAGCACCAAATGGACAACCACTTCATACTGTTGAAGTTCTTGCTCCTCTTGCCTTGAACCAAGAATACACCTTGGCGATCGATACCAATCGTCGTCATCGTGTCATGAAGAACCACACTGCGACTCACTTGCTCCATGCGGCTCTTCACAATATCCTTGGTAACCATGCAACCCAAGCAGGATCTCTCAACGAAGTAGAATTCCTTCGCTTTGACTTTACCCACTTCCAAGCCGTAACTCCTGAAGAATTGCGAGCTATTGAACAACAAGTCAATGAAAAGATTTGGGAAGCGATCGCAGTCGAAACAATTGAAACAGATATCGATACTGCTAAAGAAATGGGAGCCATGGCCCTCTTTGGTGAGAAATACGGTAAGGAAGTCCGTGTTGTCACTATTGGTGATTACTCTGTTGAGCTCTGTGGTGGTACTCACGTAGGTAACACTTCTGAAATTGGTCTCTTCAAGATTGTCAAAGAAGAAGGGATCGGATCAGGAACTCGTCGTATCTTGGCAGTGACTGGTAAGGAAGCCTTTGAAGCTTATCGTGAACAAGAAGATGCTCTGAAAGCAGTCGCAGCAACTTTGAAAGCTCCTCAACTCAAAGAAGTCCCTCACAAGGTGGAAGGTCTTCAAGAACAACTCCGTCAATTGCAAAAAGAAAATGCAGAATTGAAGGAAAAAGCAGCAGCAGCGGCAGCAGGTGATGTCTTCAAGAATGTTCAAGAAGCAAACGGACACCGTTACATTGCCAGCCAAGTTTCTGTATCAGATGCAGGTGCCCTTCGTACCTTTGCGGATAACTGGAAACAAAAAGATTACTCTGATGTGCTTGTTCTTGTCGCAGCCATCGGTGACAAGGTCAATGTCCTTGTAGCCAGCAAGACAAAAGATGTGCATGCAGGTAATGTGATCAAAGAATTGGCTCCAATCGTCGATGGACGTGGTGGTGGTAAACCAGACATGGCCATGGCAGGAGGAAGCAACCAAGCCAAGATCCAAGAATTGTTGGATGCTGTAGCAGGTAAATTGTAATTATCGAAGAGGTTGGATGTTTGTTCAACCTCTTTTTTCAAAAAAGAAGCAGATCCAATTAGAAAAAGATTGCAACAAAAAAACCTTTCCGTCTGGAAAGGTTTCAGATTGAAGATAAAGTCTTCTGAAAAACTTTCCTTAGGTGAGTACGGACGTCAGCGAACTTCTACGAAGTTCCATGACTAATTCTTGAAACTAAGGTCTCAAGAATTCCGAGTGTCTGAGACTACTATGTCTCAGACACTTTTCTCACGGCGGAAAGTTTTTAATCTTTAAAAAATAAAAGTCATTTTTTGAAAATCATCTATCTGTTTTATGTAAAACAATAGGTTGTCTACATTTAAAAACCTTTCCAAACGGAAAGGTTTTTCTTCTTATAGTCCGTAATTGTAATCGTCATCCTGCATGGCTTCTACTTCACCGAGAAGGTAACCATTTCCGACTTGAGAGAAGAAGTCGTGGTTAGATGTACCGGTTGAGATTCCGTTCATAACGATTGGGTTGACGTCATCCGCTGAGTCTGGGAAGAGTGGATCTTGTCCCAAGTTCATGAGGGCTTTATTAGCATTGTAGCGAAGGAAGGTCTTGACTTCCTCTGTCCAGCCCACACCGTCATAGAGGCTCTCTGTATAGCCTTCTTCATTTTCATAGAGGGTATAGAGCAGGTCATACATCCATTCTTTGAGTTTTTCTTGTTCTTCTTCTGGTAATTCGTTAAATCCAAGTTGGAACTTGTAGCCGATATAGGTTCCGTGAACTGATTCGTCCCGAATGATCAACTTGATGATCTCAGCTACGTTGGCCAATTTGTTGTTTCCAAGATAGTAGAGAGGTGTGAAGAAACCAGAGTAGAAGAGGAAGGTCTCAAGGAAAACGCTGGCGACTTTCTTTTCAAGGGGAGTCCCATTGAGATAGATTTCGTTGATGATTTCTGCCTTCCTTTGAAGGAAAGGATTGGTGTTGGTCCATTCGAAAATCTCTTCGATTTCTGACTTGGTATTCAAAGTAGAAAAGATAGAAGAGTATGACTTAGCATGGACAGATTCCATAAATTGGATGTTGTTAAAGACAGCTTCTTCATGGGGAGTACGAATATCCGCACGAAGGGCTTGAACACCTGTTTCAGATTGCATGGTATCTAGAAGAGTTAATCCCCCAAAGACTTTACCAACTAGGTCTTTTTCTTTATTCGACAACTTTCTCCAGTCATCCAAGTCGTTTGACAAAGGGATACGTGTATCCAACCAGAATTGCTCTGTCAGTTTTTCCCAGGTCGATTTATCGATGACATCTTCGATCGCATTCCAGTTAATGGCTTTGTAGTATGTTTCCATTTGCATCACTTTCTTTTTCTATTCATTCAATCGTTACTATTCTACCATAAATTGATAGAATACCGCACAAAAAGTCGGCGAACCGACTTTTGATAGCTATCTAGGATAGCGGATTAGATGACACAGCTTTCACATTGGTTGGCGCCAACTTCTCCACCATCATCTGTAAAGGTACGGACGTAGTAGATAGACTTGATACCCTTGTTAAAGGCGTAGTTCCGAAGGATAGACAAGTCACGAGTGGTTTGTTTGTTTTCAGTTTTCCATTCGTAAAGACCCTTTGGAATATCGCTGCGCATAAAGAGAGTCAGTGAAAGACCTTGGTCTACATGCTCAGTTGCAGCAGCATAGACATCGATGACTTTTCGCATATCCATGTCGTAGGCAGAAGTGTAGTAAGGAATCGTTTCCGTTGACAATCCTGCTGCAGGGTAGTAGATCTTACCGATTTTCTTCTCTTGGCGTTCTTCAATCCGTTGTGTAATTGGGTGGATAGAAGCAGATACGTCATTGATGTAGCTGATAGATCCATTTGGTGCGACAGCTAGGCGGTTTTGGTGGTAAAGACCATCTGCTTGAACTTTAGCACGCAGTTCTGCCCAATCCTCAGCACTTGGGATAAAGATATCTTTAAAGAGTTCTTTGACGCGATCAGATTTTGGTACAAATTCTCCAGTCGTGTACTTATCAAAGTAAGTACCATTGGCATAATCAGATTTTTCGAAGTTGTGGAAGGTAACACCACGTTCGCGCGCAATGTTGTTTGATTCTACGAGAGTCCAGTAGTTCATGAGCATGAAGTAGATGCTCGTAAACTCAATAGACTCCGGTGATCCGTATTCGATCAATTGTTGGGCAAGGTAGCTATGAAGTCCCATGGCTCCAAGACCAAAGGTATGCGCCAGTTTATTTCCGTGGTCAATAGTTGGAACGGCTACGATATGAGAGCTATCTGTAACGAAGGTCAAAGCACGAACCATGGCACGAATCGAACGACCAAAATCAGGTGAAGTCATCATGTTAACTACGTTGGTTGAACCAAGGTTACAGGAGACGTCTGTTCCCATTTGAACAAATTCTTGGGCATCGTTGATCAAGCTTGGTTCTTGAACTTGAAGGATCTCTGAACACAAGTTACTCATGATGATTTTTCCATCAACAGGGTTTGCCCGGTTAGCAGTATCAATGTTGACTACATATGGATAGCCAGATTCTTGTTGCAATTTAGAAATTTCAGTTTCCAAATCACGTGCCTTAATTTTAGTCTTGCGGATATTTGGATTAGCAACCAACTCATCGTATTTTTCAGTGATGTCGATGTAGTTAAATGGTACTCCGTATTCACGTTCCACAGAGTATGGGCTGAAGAGGTACATTTCTTCATTCTTACGCGCCAACTCGTAGAACTTGTCTGGCACGACGACCCCAAGTGAGAGAGTCTTCACCCGAACTTTTTCATCAGCATTTTCTTTCTTAGTTGAAAGGAAGGCGATGATGTCTGGGTGGAAGACGTTGAGGTAAACCACCCCAGCCCCTTGGCGTTGTCCCAATTGGTTAGAGTAAGAGAAGCTATCTTCGAAGAGTTTCATAACTGGAACCACTCCAGAAGCGGCTCCTTCATACCCTTTGATTGGTGCTCCAGCTTCACGAAGGTTGCTGAGAGAAATCCCAACCCCACCACCGATACGAGACAGTTGAAGGGCAGAGTTGATGGAACGTCCGATCGCGTTCATATCATCGGTTACCTGGATCAAGAAACATGAAACCAATTCTCCACGGCGGGCACGTCCAGCGTTTAAGAAAGAAGGAGTCGCTGGTTGGTAGCGTTGGTGGATAATTTCGTTTGCGATGTCTCGCGCGATAGCTTCATTTCCATCTGCAAAATAGAGAGCATTGAAGAAGACACGGTCTTCCATGCTTTCAAGATAGTATTCTCCATCATTTGTTTTCAAAGCGTATTGGTTATAGAATTTGTAGGCCGCCATGAAGGACTTGAATTGGAAGTTTTGGTCTTTGATAAATTGGGCCAATTCCTCTAAAAATTCAGGACGGTATTTCTCGATAAAAGCTCTCTCAATGTAATTGTGCTCGAGAAGGTACTGAATCTTGTCTGTAATCGAGTCAAAGGCTTTAGTATTTGGTACAACATTTTCTTTAAAGAACGCATCCAAAGCTTCTTTATCCTTATGAAGCATGATTTGGCCGTTTACTGGACGGTTGATTTCATTGTTAAGACGAAAATACGTCACATCTTCAAGAGATTTTAATCCCATAATAATCCTTTTCTAGTTCAAAAAAATGAAGAGGAGAAGTCCTCTCTTTACAAGTAAAAAGTCTAGTGTTAGGTTGCTAACGCTAGACCCTATTTAAGCAAAATACTGTGTTTATTATGAAAGTTTCTTCAACTTAGCTGGTTGAAAACCAGAAAATACTTCATCCGGTGTTTGAATAACTGGAGCAGCATTGAAGCCAAGGTTCTTAACATGCTCTACAAATTCTGGCTGTTCATCTAAGTTAATTTCGCGATATTCCACGTGATTGCTATCGAGGAATCGCTTGGTCATTTTGCATTGAACACAATTATTTTTTGAATAAATGGTTACCATTTCTTTTCCGTTCTCCTATCGAAATATAAATCTGTAAACAGTATAAACAAAATCCAGCAACTTGTCAACAAAATAAAACTAAATATTGTGCAAAGAGATGAAATGGAGTTTTCAAAGCACAATATATTGTGGTGAGTGAAAAGTGTGAAAATCGAAGAAATGGGATAGGAATAGGCTTTAAAGCATCTTTAATTAGTTATAATTTTTTGGTGAATCAATATCCTGTGGTTAAAGAGCTTCTTTTCATTGAAAGCGGAGGAAAATGTTACTTATAATATAGTAGAAAATTGAAAAGATATTTCCTCTGTTCTTCAAGTGCTTCTTAAAATGTATCTAAATTGGGATTTTTCGCAGTCTTTTTCTGTAAGTCAGTGATAAAAATCTTGAAAAAAATTTCAAAAGATGATATAATACCAAATTGTAAGGGTTATCAAAAGGTAACTCAAAAACTATTTTTAAAAAGGAGAGTCAAACTATGGCTTCTAAAGATTTCCACATCGTGGCAGAAACAGGTATCCACGCACGTCCAGCAACTTTGTTGGTTCAAACTGCTAGCAAATTTGCTTCAGATATTACTCTTGAATACAAAGGTAAATCAGTTAACTTGAAATCAATCATGGGTGTTATGAGCCTTGGTGTTGGTCAAGGAGCAGACGTTGTAATCTCTGCAGAAGGTGCTGACGCTGATGATGCTATCGCAGCTATCTCAGAAACAATGACTAAAGAAGGATTGGCTTAAAATATGACAAAAATGCTAAAAGGAATTGCAGCATCTGACGGTGTTGCCGTTGCTAAGGCATATTTGCTCATTCAACCAGACTTATCATTTGAGACTGTTTCAGTCGAAGATACAAGTGCAGAAGAAGCTCGTTTGGATGCAGCTCTTGAAGCTTCACAAAACGAGCTTTCTCTTATCCGGGAGAATGCAGTAGCAAGCCTTGGTGAAGAAGCAGCGCAAGTTTTTGATGCGCATATGATGGTTCTTGCTGACCCTGAAATGATTGGTCAGATCAAAGAAACAATTCGTACGAAAAAAATCAATGCAGAAGCAGGCTTGAAAGAAGTCACTGACATGTTCATTGCGATCTTTGAAGGAATGGAAGACAATCCTTACATGCAAGAACGTGCAGCAGATATTCGTGACGTTACCAAACGTGTCCTTGCCAACTTGCTTGGTAAGAAATTGCCAAACCCTGCTTCTATCAATGAAGAAGCAATCGTGGTTGCGCATGACTTGACTCCATCTGATACAGCACAGTTGAACAAAAAGTATGTAAAAGCTTTTGTCACGAATATCGGTGGACGTACAAGTCACTCAGCTATCATGGCTCGTACACTTGAAATCGCAGCTGTTCTTGGTACAAATAACATTACAGAACTTGTCAAAGATGGCGATGTTTTGGCTGTTTCAGGGATCACTGGTGAAGTTGTGATCAACCCTACTGAAGAACAAATCGCAGAGTTCAAAGCAGCTGGTGAAGCTTATGCTAAACAAAAAGCTGAATGGGCTCTCCTTAAAGATGCGAAAACAGTGACTGCTGATGGAAAACACTTCGAGTTGGCTGCTAACATCGGTACACCTAAAGATGTTGAAGGTGTGAACGATAACGGTGCAGAAGCTGTTGGTCTCTATCGTACAGAATTCTTGTACATGGATTCTCAAGACTTCCCAACTGAAGATGACCAATATGAAGCTTACAAAGCAGTTCTTGAAGGTATGAACGGTAAACCTGTTGTCGTTCGTACAATGGATATCGGTGGGGATAAAGAACTCCCTTACTTTGATCTTCCTAAAGAAATGAACCCATTCTTAGGTTTCCGTGCTTTGCGTATCTCTATCTCTGAGACAGGTAACCAAATGTTCCGTACCCAATTGCGTGCATTGCTTCGTGCATCTGTTCACGGTAAATTGCGGATCATGTTCCCAATGGTTGCTTTGTTGACAGAGTTCCGTACAGCTAAAGGTATTCTTGAAGAAGAAAAGGCTAAATTGCTTGCGGAAGGTGTTGCTGTGGCAGATGATATCCAAGTAGGTATCATGATTGAAATCCCAGCTGCTGCGATGCTTGCGGACCAATTTGCTAAAGAAGTTGATTTCTTCTCAATCGGTACAAACGACTTGATCCAATACACAATGGCTGCTGACCGTATGAACGAACAAGTTTCATACCTTTACCAGCCATATAACCCATCTATCCTTCGTTTGATCAACAACGTGATCAAAGCGGCTCACGCTGAAGGCAAATGGGCTGGTATGTGTGGTGAAATGGCCGGTGACCAAACTGCCGTTCCACTTCTTGTCGGAATGGGCTTGGATGAGTTCTCTATGTCAGCGACATCTGTCCTTCGTACACGTAGCTTGATGAAGAAACTCGACACAGCTAAAATGCAAGAATACGCTAACCGTGCTCTGACTGAATGTTCAACAATGGAAGAAGTTCTTGAACTTTCAAAAGAATACGTGAACGTAGACTAAGAGTCGATCAAGACTAAGACAAATTTGTCTTAGTCTTTTTTTACATTGTACATAAAAATGTTCATTTTATTCGTAATAAACTAGTTAGTAATAAAAATAGTGATTTAAATGTTCGGTTTTTTGTTTAATTTTCCTCGTATATATAGTATAATCGTAAGTAAGATTAGGAGGAAAGCGAAGGAATGAAGTAAAAGGTTCGGAAGAGAAAATGAAAGAACTTTTCCTGATAAATTTACATGATTTTCCTGGAATCAACTTGAAAATTAAGTGATTTTATAGTAAAATAAAAACAACTAGAAAACGCTTTCAAAAAAATAAAGAGGTGAGTATATGGATAGAAGCACAGACTTATGGACATTTGGAAGAGGGGATAATTTCCATCTTCAAGAGTACTTAGGAGCTCACAAGGAAACAAGGGGAGAACAAGAAGGCTTTACCTTCCGTGTTTGGGCTCCCAATGCTCAGGCGGTGGATCTGATTGGTGATTTCACTGATTGGGAAGCTCGTAAAATTCCAATGGTTCGTAATGAAGGAGGCGTCTGGGAAGTCTTCTGTTCCGATGCAAAAGAGGGAGATATATACAAGTATTTGGTGACTCGACAAAATGGTCATCAGGTGCAAAAAATCGATCCTCTAGCGTTATGGATGGAAAAGAGACCCAATACAGGATCTATTATTAAGACCATTCCAGAGAAAAACTGGAAAGATGGTCTCTGGAGAGCACGCCGTAAAAAACTTGGTTTTAAGGAACGACCTGTTAATATTTACGAGGTTCATGCAGGATCTTGGAAACGAAATGAGGATCACAGTTCCTACACCTTCAAACAACTAAAAGATGAACTCATTCCGTATCTGGTAGAGATGAACTACACCCACGTGGAATTTATGCCAGTGATGGCCCATCCATTGGGCTTGAGTTGGGGCTATCAGCTCATGGGATATTTTGCACTCGAGCAGACTTATGGTAGCCCAGAAGAGTTTCAAGACTTCGTGGAAGAATGCCACCTCAACAATATCGGAGTGATCGTGGATTGGGTACCAGGACATTTCATTATCAATGATGATGCCTTGGCTTATTATGATGGAACACCAACCTTTGAATACCAGGATGAACATCGTGCCCATAACTACGGATGGGGAGCCTTGAACTTCGATTTAGGGAAGAATCAAGTCCAGTCATTCTTGATTTCTAGTTTGAAGTTTTGGATTGATACCTATCATTTAGATGGGATTCGGGTCGATGCTGTGAGCAATATGCTCTATCTTGACTACGATAGTGGTCCATGGACACCAAATATTGATGGTGGAAACCTCAACTACGAAGGCGTTCATTTCCTTAGACGGTTGAATGCGATTATCAAGAACGAACACCCAGATGTCATGATGATTGCAGAAGAAAGTTCTGCTGGTCAAAAGATCACGGGTCCTGAAGAAGAAGGTGGACTTGGCTTTGACTATAAATGGAATATGGGGTGGATGAATGATATCCTTCGATTCTACGAAGAAGATCCCATCTACCGGAAATTTGACTTTAACCTGGTAACCTTTAGTTTCATGTATGCATTTTCTGAAAACTTCTTACTACCATTTTCACATGATGAAGTGGTGCATGGTAAGAAGAGTTTGATGCATAAGATGTGGGGAGATCGTTACAATCAATTTGCTGGACTCCGTAACCTCTTGACCTATCAGATTTGCCATCCAGGTAAGAAATTACTCTTTATGGGTTCAGAATTTGGTCAATTTTTGGAATGGAAGTCAGAAGAGCAACTGGAATGGGGCAATCTAGAGGATGAAATGAATGCTAAGATGCGTCGTTTCACTTCTCAGCTCAATCATTTCTACAAAGAACACAAGGAATTGTGGGAGATTGATGATAGCTTTGATGGCTTAGAGATTATTGATGCAGATAACCGGGATCAGAGCGTCTTGTCTATGATCCGGAAAAATCGTAAAGGCGATCTTTTGGTTTGCGTCTTCAATATGGCACCAGTAGAACGCAAGGACTTTACGATTGGTGTGCCTGTATCAGCGGTCTATGAAGAAATTTGGAATACAGAATTAGAAGAATGGGGAGGTGTCTGGAAAGAGCACAATCCGACAGTTCAGTCTCAAGATGGACTGTGGAAGGATTATGAACAAACTTTGACCTTTACTTTGCCGGCTTTAGGGGCTAGCATTTGGAAGGTGAAACGGAAGGTTCGCAAAACGAAATCTAAAACATCAGATAAAAAATGATGATCGGTTGACTCTAAGGGAGTCCAAGCTTTAAAAAGAGGAAGTAGTCAATGAAGAATGAAATGCTCGCTTTAATTCTTGCCGGTGGGCAAGGAACACGTCTTGGAAAATTAACCAAAAACATCGCGAAACCTGCGGTTCAATTTGGTGGGCGCTATCGGATTATCGATTTTGCTCTCTCAAACTGTGCCAACTCAGGAATTCACAATGTTGGTGTGATTACACAGTATCAACCCCTTGCACTTAACAGCCATATTGGAAATGGTTCCAGTTGGGGCTTGGATGGAATCAATACAGGTGTGTCTATTCTCCAACCTTATTCAGCTAGTGAAGGAAATCGTTGGTTTGAAGGAACTAGCCATGCCATCCTCCAAAACATCGACTATATCGACAGCATCAATCCGGAATATGTCTTGATATTATCTGGGGACCACATCTATAAGATGGATTACGATGATATGCTTCAAGCGCACAAGGATAATAATGCAAGCTTAACTGTTGCCGTCCTAGATGTACCTTTGAAGGAAGCAAGCCGTTTTGGAATCATGAATACAGATGCCAATAATCGGATTGTCGAATTTGAAGAAAAACCAGCTGAACCAAAATCTACCAAGGCTTCCATGGGGATTTACATCTTTGACTGGGCTCGTCTCCGCAATATGTTGGTTGCTGCTGAAAAGAGTGATATCGATATGTCAGACTTCGGTAAAAATGTCATTCCAACGTATCTAGAATCAGGCGAAAGTGTTTATGCTTATGAATTCAATGGTTATTGGAAAGACGTTGGTACGATTGAGTCTCTTTGGGAAGCCAATATGGAATATATCGATCCAAATAATGCCTTGGATAGTCGCGATCGTCACTGGAAAATCTATTCACGCAACCTCATTTCTCCACCGAACTTCTTTGGGGAACATGGCCACGTCGAAGATTCTCTTGTCGTCGACGGTTGTTCGGTAGACGGTACAGTCAAACACTCCATCTTATCAACAGAAGCTCAAGTTCGTGAAGGAGCAGTTGTCGAAGATGCTGTCGTGATGAGCAATGCCATTATCGGTAAAGGAGCTGTCGTGAAACGCGCGATTATCGGGGAAGGTGCAGTCATTGCAGAAGGTGTCGTGATTGATGGAACAGAGGAAGTACAAGTTGTCGGTTACAATGAAAAAGTGGGGGTAGCAACAGATGAAGATTGATAAATATTCAGCCATTTTAGGAAATACAGTTGGGTATCATGATATGTCCACTTTGACCAGCCATCGTCCGGTAGCATCTCTACCATTTGATGGGAAATACCGCTTGATTGACTTCCCGTTGTCTAGTCTTGCGAATGCTGGTATTCGTAGTGTTTTTGGGATTTTCCAACAAGAAAATATTAGTTCGGTCTTTGACCATATTCGTTCAGGTCGTGAGTGGGGCTTGTCTACTTTATTGAGCCACTATTACCTCGGAATCTATAACACTCCTGTTGAAAATACAAATGTAGGGCCAGAATACTACCAACAATTATTGACCTATTTGAAACGGTCTGGTTCCAACCAAACAGTTGCTTTGAACTGTGATGTCTTGATGAATATTGACCTCAATCAAGTTTTCCACTTGCATAATAGCGTTGACCGTCCGATTACAGTGGTTTATAAGAAGTTGCATCTTCAAAATATCTCTGAAGTCAATGCTATCTTGGAAATTGATGAAACAGACCATGTTACAGAGCAAAGACTTTTCGATGGCAAGGATCCTGACGAAGTCTACAACATGTCGACAGATGTCTTTATTGTGGATACTCCTTGGTTGATTGAAAAAATTGAAGAAGAAGCCAAGAAAGAATACCCACAAAAATTGCGCTATATCTTGCGTGATTTGGCGGTGGAATACAATGCTTTTGCTTTTGAATATACAGGTTACCTAGCCAATATTCATTCAGTTGAATCCTACTACCATGCAAACTTGGATATGTTGGAAAACCAAAAATTCATGAAGCTCTTTTCACCAAACCAAAAGGTGTATACGAAAGTGAAGAATGAAGAACCAACGTATTATTCCAAGACTTCACATATTAAAACGTCTCAATTTGCTTCGGGTAGTATTGTAGAAGGAACCGTTGAACGCTCCGTTGTTTCACGGCGGGTACACCTTCATGAAGGTTCAGAAGTCCGCAGTAGTCTTCTCTTCCCTGGTGTTGTGATTCATGAAAATGCAATCGTCGAATATGCCATCCTGGATAAGGGTGTCGAAGTGGCTGCTGGTGTGACGATTCGTGGGACAGAAGAAGCACCTGTCGTGGTTAAAAAAGGAACGATTGTTACAGAGGATATTGTCTAATGAAACTATTATTTGTTGCAGCTGAAGGTGCACCATTTTCTAAAACAGGCGGATTGGGAGACGTTATTGGCGCTCTTCCTAAATCCTTAGCGAAAAGTGGTCATGATGTGCGCGTGATCCTCCCTTACTATGATATGGTAGAGACTAAGTTTGGAGATCAAATCGAAGATGTTTTGCATTTTGAGACCAAGGTTGGCTGGAGAAGTCAATATGTTGGTGTGAAACGTATTGTGCGTGATGGAGTCACCTTTTACTTTATTGATAACCAACATTATTTCTTTAGAGGTCATGTCTATGGTGACTTTGATGATGGAGAACGCTTCGCCTTCTTCCAGCTCGCGGCTTTAGAAACGATGGAACGGGTTGACTTCATTCCAGATGTTCTTCATGCCCATGATTACCATACGGCGATGATTCCTTTCTTGCTGAAGGAAAAATACCGTTGGATTCAAGCTTATCATGAAATTAAAACAGTATTGACTATCCATAATTTGGAATTCCAAGGTCAGTTCGACCCAGGAATGTTGTGGGACCTATTCGGAGTTGGATTTGAACGCTATGCAGATGGAACGCTTCGGTGGAATGATTGCCTGAACTGGATGAAAGCCGGCATTCTATATGCTGACCGTGTAACAACGGTTTCTCCTAGCTATGCGCATGAGATTATGACTGCTGAATATGGTTGTGGCTTGGATCAGATCCTTCGGATGGAGTCTGGCAAGGTGACCGGAATTGTTAACGGGATTGATGCAGATCTGTATAATCCTGAAACGGATCCACTCTTGACGTATCACTTCAGTCTCTCAGATCTTTCAGGTAAAGCAGCTAGCAAACGAGCTCTTCAAGAACGTGTTGGTCTACCTGTTCGCGATGATGTTCCTTTGTTTGGGATCGTCTCTCGTTTGACACGTCAAAAAGGTTTTGATGTGGTGGTAGAAGAGTTGCATCAACTCTTGCAAAAGGATATTCAGATTGTTTTGCTGGGGACAGGAGACCCTGGATTTGAAAATGCCTTTGCTTGGTTTGGTCAAGCCTACCCAGATAAACTTTCAGCGAATATCACATTTGATGTCCAATTGGCCCAAGAAATCTATGCAGCGTCGGATGTCTTCTTGATGCCAAGCCGCTTTGAACCATGTGGCCTTTCTCAAATGATGGCCATGCGTTATGGAACCCTTCCTCTGGTGCATGAAGTCGGCGGACTTCGAGATACGGTCCAACCGTATAATGCTGTTGATGGAAGTGGAACAGGCTTTAGTTTCAATAATTTGTCTGGCTATTGGTTTAACTGGGCAGTTGATGAAGCCTTGGCTGTCTACTACAATGACAAACAGGCTTGGTATGGTCTCCAAGAGCAAGCTATGACGCGTGACTTCTCATGGGATACGGCTAGTCAACGATACAATGATTTGTACCAATCCTTATAAATAGATCTATGATACAAACGCCTTTCGAGGCGTTTTTTTGTGTTGCTTTCTTCCTATAAAGAAAACGGTTTATATTTTTGAGTTTTAGAGCTTGCTAAAATAGAAGAAAAAAGATAAGATAGGTAAAGGTAAAAAATCCCGGGAAGGTTCTTATTTCTGGAAAGGATCCCATCCTCTCTAAAAATAATCAGGTCCCTGCTCGAGGGTTAAATATTACTATATAGGAATTTTAGGATGAAAAAAGCGAAACAAACGTTTGAAAAAATGACCAAATATTCGATTCGGAAATTATCTGTCGGTGTTGGTCCGGTGGCCATTGGAGCCTTTTTATTAGGAGGAAGCCTGTTAGGGGCTCGTCCTGTCCAAGCAGATCAGGTGACCCTACCTGCTCATGTGCACTTAGGATATGTGACAGAAGAAGAGCTGACTGCTGAAGAAAAAGCACAGGTGATTCATGCAATCCCTGAAGCATATCAAAATGAAGATACTTTCTATCTCGTCTATAAGAAGAAGGAAGCAACTCAGTCGGTTCTTCCTCAAACAGGAAGTCAGGAAATCGCCCTTTTTGGGCTAAGTCTAGCCACTGCTTCCTTTGCGGTCCTCTTACTCTCTAAAAAGCACCGGAAGAAGATCATGGGCGTCCTTTTGATTGGAGCCATGGGACAAAGTCTTCTACTTCCAGTTGAAGTCGCAGCCCTACAAAATCAAGTCTTGCGCGCCTATAATCAGGATCTTGCGATCGCATCGAGCAAAGATCTTGCAAATGGCGTGATTCAAATTGACGGCTATGACTATATTGGTTATCTGCGCTACCCGTCAGTCCAAAAGACGAGCTTACGAGAGCCAAAGGCTATGCAGGAAACGAAACCTTCTGTAAAAGGAACGATCAAAACAAGTACAGGGATTCCACAAGTGGAACCACAAGCGCGTGTGACCCCAGAAGTCGCTCCAGCCTTTCCTCAAGTTGAAAAACCAAGCCTGGAAGTCTATACTGAGCCTGTGCCATTTGAAACTGTCAACCAAGTTGATCCTACATTACCTAAAGGGCAAACCAAGGTGCTGACTGCTGGTCAAAATGGGGAGCGGACCCTATTGACAGAAGTGAGTGTGGTAGATGGACAAGAAGTTCGCAGAGTCGTTGAAAGCAAGGTCACTAAAGAACCAGTTTCACAAATTCTTGCTGTTGGGACAAAAGAAGATGCCCAACCAACCCCTCAACCCAGCCCTTCTCCAGTTGTAACGGCTAAGGGGACACAAGAAGAAGGCCATGTTGGCGAAGCTCCTGTTCAACCAGAGAACCCAGCCTATACAGGTGTGGTGGAAGCTAAAGGGACACAAGAAGAAGGCCATGTTGGCGAAGCCCCCGTTCAACCGGAGAATCCAACCTATCAAGTTACGGAAGGGACGGTAACCGAGACAGAAACGGTAATCCTTCCATATGAAACAGAGTATGTAACGGACGCCAATCGTTACACCGATGAAGAAAGCCTCCTTCAAAAAGGAGAGGCTGGTAGCCAGGAGATTCGTCGTGTTTATAAGACGGTCAATGGTGAGAAGATTGGAGAGCCTCTCAGTACGACCACTGAAACGGTCAAAGCTCCTGTGACAGAAAAAATTAGTCGTGGGACTAAGGCGATTGAAGGCCAAAAAGAGGAAGTTGCTTTTGAAGAAATTCCATTTAAGACGGTAACCGAACAAGATGCCACCTTGCTAAAAGGAACTGAAAGGGTTTCTCAAGCCGGTAAAAATGGGAAGAAGAAAATCACCAAGGTCTACAAGACCATTAAAGGTGTCAAAACAACGGATGCTCCTACAATTTCCGAAGAAGTGGTAGAACAAGCGCAAGATCAGATCATTCAACAAGGGACAAAGGAATTAGACAAGCCAACCTTGACCTTGACCAATCTTGATCAGGAAGTGTTGAAGCGCAGTGCTAAAGCTACCTATCGTTTGGACAAACCAGACGGTGTGACCATCAAGTCCATCCAGGCTGTATTGAAGAAGGGTGATCAAGTGGTGAAAACCCTGACCCTTTCAGAGACAGACTTGGCAGCTGCTTTAGCGGACTTGGACTACTACAAGGATTATACGCTCGCAACGACCATGGTGTATGACCGTGGAAATGGGGATGAAGAAGAAGTTCTCAAGGAAGAACCACTGAGAATTGATCTTAAAAAAGTTGAAATCAAAAACATCAAGGAAACCAGTCTGATTAGCGTGGATGACCAAGGTCTTGAGACCGATAGCAGCCTCTTGTCTGAAACACCGTCTGATGTGAAGCCATACTACTTAAAAGTTACCACCCATGATAATAAGGTCACGAAACTAGCCGTTGATAAAATCGAAGAAGTGACGGTAGATGGCGCGACCCTCTACAAAGTAACAGCCAAAGCTCCAGATTTGGTCCAACGGACTGGGGACAACCAGTTCAATGAGAACTATGTCCACTATATTGCGAAACCAAAAGCTCATGAAGGTGATGTCTACTACAATTTCAACGAACTTGTAAAAGCCATGCAAGCCAATCCGACTGGAACCTTTAAACTGGGTAGCAATATGAATGCGGCTAATGTCCAGCCAGCAGGAAAATCTTATGTAACCAATGCCTTCAAGGGAATTTTGGAAAGTACGGATGGAAATACATTTGCCATCCATAACATTACAAGACCATTATTTGGGAACATCGAAGGTGGCTCGGTTAAGAATCTCTTGCTTGAAAATGTCAATATTGACCTACCTGGGACAGATCGAGTAGCCCCAATCTCAGGTGTCATCAAAAACAATGCAACTGTTGAGAACGTTAAAGTAATAGGAAGTGTTGTCGGGAACAATGACGTAGCAGGAATTGTCAATAAAATTGATGGTAGCGGGAAGGTCAGCAACGTTGCCTTTATCGGGAAACTGCACGCTACTGGTAACAAAGGTGGCTATCTAGCGGGTGTTGTTGGCGAGAACTGGAAAGGTATCGTAGAAAAAGCTTACGTTGATGCTGAAATCACTGGGAACAAAGCCAAAGCTGCAGGTCTCGTTTATTCCTCTCAAAATGGTGGAAATAACCACACAGTAGGTAAAGAAGGGGTTCTCAGAAATTCAGTTGCTAAAGGATCAATTGAACTGAAAGAAGCGGTTCAATCGGGTGGATTACTAGGGACCAACTGGGCCTTGGGGACTATTGAAGACAACATCACCATGATGAAAGTCAAAACTGGTGAGATGGTCTTTGGTCACTCAGATATTGACGCAGATGATTATTTCACCTATTCAAGAACCAAGCGCAATTACAGTGTGGAAGGCGTGAGTGAAGGGAAGAAAACCTTTAACAACTCCCGTAAAATCCCTAGCATCTCGCTGGCAGAAGCTGAGCAGAAGATTGAAGCAATGGGAATCACTGCTGATAAATTCACCAGCAGGAAACCAATTGAAGATACGCTCAATCACCTTGTTAGCAAAGACGATCAATACAAGGCTATCACTGCTTACGATGCGACTCGTGAGCTAGCTTACCGCAATATTGCTAAATTGCAACCATTCTACAACAAAGAATGGATTGTCGACCAAGGGAATAAATTGGCTGCAACGAGTCCTCTCTTGACCAAGGAAGTCTTGTCTGTGACTGCTATGAAGGGCAATGATTTTGTTACTGAACTAGCTGATGCTGATCACATCCTGATCCATTATGCCGATAAGACAAAAGATATCTTTAGCATTTCACCGAAAGAGTCTAAAGTCAAACAAGTCAAAGAGTACAGTGTGGCGGAGCTCGGTGAAGTGGTCTATACGCCAAATATGGTGGACAAAGACCGGAGCGATCTCATTGGTGCGATCGTTGAAAAATTAAGCCCTGTCGAATTACAATCAGATCCAATCTACACACATCTTGGTCGAACAGGTCCTAACAAAGTCAATGCCATTAAGAACCTTTACCTTGAAGAAAGCTTCCAAGCAGTCAAGGATAATCTGACTCACTTTGTCAAACAACTAGTTGAAAACCAAGATCATCAATTAAATACAGATGAGGCTGCCAAACGGGCCCTTATCAAGAAAGTTGATGACAACAAGGCCGCTGTTCTTCTTGGTTTGTCATACCTCAATCGCTATTATGGAGTGAAGTTCGATGATGTCAATCTCAAACAGCTCATGTTGTTCAAGCCAGATTTCTATGGGAAGAATGTTGATGTCTTAGACCGCTTGATTGAAATTGGTTCAAAAGAAGACTACATCAAAGGGACTCGTACCCACGATGCCTTCCGAGAAGTCGTGGCTAAATCGACTCTTTCTGGGAACCTAAATGACTTCTTGAAGTACAATATGGAGCTCTTCACAAAAGAGACAGACTTGAATGATTGGTTCATTAAAGCAACCAAAGACAATGTCTATATTGTGGAGCCTGAGACGACCAATCCAGCTTTCGCATCTGCTAAGCATAGAGCCTATGAGGGCTTAAACAATGATGTTCACGGTAAAATGATCTTGCCACTCTTGAACTTAAAAGATGCCCATATGTTCTTGATTTCAACATACAATACCATGGCTTATAGTTCCTTCGAGAAATATGGTAAGAACACGGAAGCAGAGCGGAATGCCTTCAAAGCGGAAATTGACAAGGTGGCGAAAGGGCAACAAAATTATCTCGATTTCTGGTCACGTCTAGCAACGGATAAGGTTCGCAATCAACTCTTGAAGAGCAATAATATGGTGCCGACCCCTGTCCTTGATAACCAAAACTACAAGGGCATTAGTACAGACCGTTACGGCCATACCAACAGTGGCAAAGATGTCGCTCCAATCCGTGAATTGTATGGTCCAACCGATCGTTACCATGCGACAGATTGGCGCATGGGAGCTGTGGCGCGAATTTACGGAAACCCATATAAAGACGACTCTGTTTTCTTCATGGTGACCGATATGATCAGTGACTTTGGGGTCTCTGCCTTTACCCACGAAACAACGCACGTCAATGACCGCATGGTATACTTAGGTGGTTGGAGACACCGAGAAGGAACCGATATCGAAGCCTTTGCCCAAGGCATGTTACAAACGCCATCCGTATCCAATCCAAATGGGGAATACAAGGCCTTAGGTATCAACATGGCCTATGAACGTCCAAATGATGGGAACCAATGGTACAATACCAATCCAAATGATTTGAAGTCACGTGACGAAATTGATCGGTATATGAAAGGCTATAACGACACCCTCATGCTTCTGGATTACCTAGAAGGAGAAGCTGTCCTCAACAAAGGCAGTCAAGACTTGAACAATGCATGGTTCAAGAAGGTTGATAAACAATACCGAGGGGCTAACACCAAGAATCAATTTGATAAGGTACGTCCTTTGAGCGATGAGGAAAAAGCGATCACCTTACATTCAGTAGATGATCTCATCACCAACAACTTCATGACCAATCGTAGTCCTGGAAATGGAGTCTATAATCCATCTGACTTTGGCTCCGCCTATGTGACGGTACCGATGATGACAGGGATCTATGGTGGAAACACCAGTGAAGGGGCTCCTGGAGCCATGTCCTTCAAACACAATACCTTCAGACTCTGGGGTTACTATGGCTATGAAAAAGGCTTCTTAGGCTATGCTTCAAACAAGTATAAACAAGAATCCAAACAAGCAGGTCATGCGACTCTAGGGGATGATTACATCATTCAAAAGATTTCTGATGGGAAATTCAGTACCCTTGAAGACTGGAAGAAAGCCTACTTCAATGAAGTGGTAACCAGTGCCAAAAATGGACTTCAGGCTATTGAAGTGGATGGGACTACTTATAGCTCTTATGAGGACTTAAAACAAGCCTTTGCAACTGCGGTTGAAAAAGATCAGGCCAGTTTGAAGAATGGTTCTGTCAAATTTGACAATACCCTTGCCTTGAAAGAAAAAATCTTTAAGAAATTACTGCAACAAACAGACAGTTTCAAAACGTCTATCTTTAAATAATCGAATTCTCTCATCTGCTGAGCAGGTGAGAGTTTTTTAGAAGAAAAAATGAATAGAGGTGGACAAAGCGTCTAAAAATTAAAAGAAATCAATCGTAGATAGGAAAAATTATCATATTAAAAAAACAACGTAATTTCACTAAAACGCTTACTTTTATAGGAAATATTTGACTATTATATCTTTTAGGAGTAAACTAAGGAGGTAAAATTTATAAAAGGAGAATTCATCATGAATTTAACATTTTTAGGTCTTTGTTTAGCCTGTTTTGGTGTATCACTGGCAGAAGGTTTGATGATGAGTAGCTTATTGAAATCTGCGTCTCGTCAACCAGAAATTATCGGTCAATTGCGTAGCCTCTTGATTCTTGGTGTTGCCTTTGTCGAAGGTACTTTCTTCGTAACCTTGGTTATGGCCTTTATTATCAAATAGACGCTTCTATTTTAGAAAAGGAGGTGTCAAACCTTGGAAGAAAGTATCAATCCAACGATTACTCTTGGACCTGTATCTTTTAATTTGACCCTACTTGCTATGACCCTGATTTCTGTTTTCGCCGTTTTTGGCTTCATTTATTGGGCCAGTCGAAAAATGTCGATCCGACCAAAAGGCAAACAAAATGTGCTGGAATACGCATATGACTTTGTCGTAGGCTTTACAAAAGGAAATATTGGGGAACATTACATAAAGGACTATTCCTTGTTCTTGTTTGTTCTTTTCCTCTTTCTTTTAGTAGCCAATAACATTGGATTGATGGCTAAAATCGAAACGACCAATGGTTACAATTTGTGGACATCACCAACCGCTAACCTGGGTTATGACTTTGCCTTTTCATTTTTGATCACCTTAATCGCCCATGTAGAAGGAATTCGCAGACGTGGTGTGAAGGAATATTTAAAGGCTTTTGTGACACCCGGATTTATGACCCCCATGAATATTTTGGAAGAATTAACGAACTTTGCCTCCTTGGCACTTCGGATCTTCGGAAATATCTTTGCGGGTGAGGTACTAGCAAGCTTGCTTGTGACTTTGTCGCATCAAGCTGTTTATTGGTATCCATTTGCCTTTATTGGAAGCATGGCGTGGACAGCGTTTTCGATTTTCATTTCATGTATCCAAGCCTATGTGTTTACCATGTTGTCATCAATTTATATTGGTAAGAAAATTAATGGTGAAGAGTAAGTAGAGGAGGAGTAGAAGAATGCATGTATCAATGAGTGAAATTATTGGTAACTTTATTCTCATTGCTGGTTCCTTCCTATTATTAATCTTTTTAATAAAGAAATTTGCATGGAACAATATCAATGGAATTTTAGAAGCGCGTGCCAAAAAGATTACAGATGATATTGATGGAGCAGAATCAGCTCGTCAAAAAGCTGAGGAACTAGCAAGTAAACGTGAAGAAGAGTTGGCAGGTAGCCGCAAAGAAGCTGCGTCTATCGTCGAAAATGCAAAGGAAACTGCAGAAAAGAACAAATCTCAGATCCTTTCAGAAGCCACTCAAGAAGCAGTACGTTTGAAAGAAAAAGCGCAACAAGAAATTGCGCATAACAAAGAAGAAGCATTGAACAGTATCAAAGGCGATGTGGCAGATCTCACTGTCAATCTTGCCAGCAAATTGTTGAGTCAACAGCTGGATGCTGAAGGTCAACGCCAACTGATCGATCGCTATCTTGATGAATTAGGAGAAGCCTAATGGACAAAAAGCAACTGATGGTGATTGAGAAATATACCCAGCCTTTTGTTCAATTGGTCTTTGAAAAAGGAGAACAAGATCTTGTCTTTGAAAAATTGACCCAAATCAAGGGCATTTTTGAGGAGACTGGACTTGCTAACTTCTTAGCTCATATCGGTGTAGAGGATGAAGAGAAAGCAAAAAGTCTAAGACTTTTTCAACCCTCTGATTCACAATTACTCGACCATTTGATTGAAGTGGTTATTCTCAATCATCGTGAAGCCTTATTTTATGACATTGTAACGATTTGTTTGGATCAGATTCAACTGTTGAGCAACGCATTTGTCGTCACTGTTACGACAGTTGCTGGTTTGGATCCTATTCAAGAGCAAAAGCTAGTACCCATTATCGAAAGAAAATTTGGGATTCAAGTTCGCTCGATCCAACAAAAGATCGATCCAGATTTAATTGGTGGCTTTGTCGTGACAGCCAATCATAAAACGTTGGATACCAGTCTCAAACACCAATTGCAAGTTATAAAATCTAAATTGAAATAGAAAGTGGTGTGAATTTTGGCGATTAACGCACAAGAAATCAGCGCTTTAATTAAGCAACAAATTGAAAATTTCAAGCCAAACTTTGACGTCACTGAGACAGGTGTTGTAACCTACATTGGTGACGGGATTGCCCGCGCTCATGGGCTTGAAAATGCCATGAGTGGTGAGTTGTTAATCTTTGAAAATGGCTCATACGGGATGGCCCAAAACTTAGAAACAACGGATGTCGGGATCATCATCTTGGGTGATTTCACGGATATTCGTGAAGGAGACTCTGTCCGTCGTACAGGTAAAATCATGGAAGTCCCTGCAGGGGATGCCTTGATTGGTCGTGTTGTCAACCCACTTGGCCAACCAGTAGATGGTTTAGGTGAGATTGTGACAGATAAATTCCGTCCAGTTGAAACACCAGCTCCTGGTGTTATGCAACGGAAATCTGTCTCAGAACCCCTACAAACTGGTTTGAAAGCCATTGATGCCCTTGTTCCAATTGGACGCGGTCAACGGGAATTGATCATCGGGGACCGTCAAACAGGGAAAACTTCGATTGCCATCGATACCATTTTGAACCAAAAGGGTCAAGACATGATCTGTATCTATGTGGCGATTGGTCAAAAAGAATCAACAGTTCGTACGCAAGTAGAAACTCTCCGTAAATACGGAGCTATGGATTATACGATTGTGGTAACCGCTTCGGCTTCTCAACCGTCTCCATTGCTTTATTTGGCACCTTATGCTGGGGTTGCCATGGCAGAAGAGTTCATGTATAACGGTAAACATGTTTTGATCGTCTATGATGATTTGTCAAAACAAGCCGTAGCTTACCGTGAATTGTCCCTTCTTCTTCGTCGTCCACCAGGACGTGAAGCCTTCCCAGGGGATGTCTTCTATCTCCACAGCCGTTTGTTGGAACGTTCTGCGAAAGTTTCGGATGAATTGGGTGGGGGTTCTATTACAGCTCTTCCAATCATTGAAACCCAAGCAGGGGACATCTCCGCTTATATCGCAACCAATGTGATTTCGATCACAGACGGACAAATCTTCTTGCAAGATAGTTTGTTTAATGCCGGTATTCGTCCAGCCATTGATGCCGGATCTTCTGTTTCCCGGGTTGGTGGATCTGCTCAAATCAAGGCTATGAAGAAGGTTGCTGGTACCCTTCGTATCGACCTCGCTTCCTACCGTGAGTTGGAAGCCTTCACGAAATTTGGTAGTGATTTGGATGCGGCCACTCAAGCGAAATTGAACCGTGGTCGTCGGACAGTGGAAGTCTTGAAACAACCTGTTCATGAACCATTGACAGTTGAAAAACAAGTCGTGATCTTGTATGCCTTGACTCATGGTTTCTTAGATAGTGTTCCAGTAGACGACATTCTTCGTTTCCAAGAAGAGTTGTTTGATTACTTTGAAGCACATTATCATCAAATCTTTGAGACGATTCGTTCGACACATGATCTTCCAGCAGAAGAAGAACTGGATGCAGCCCTTACTGAATTTGTCAACCAGTCAAATTTCAAATAGAAATAGGAGTGGAAGATGGCAGTTTCATTAAATGATATTAAAAATAAAATTGCATCCACAAAAAACACCAGTCAAATCACCAATGCCATGCAGATGGTGTCCGCTGCCAAACTTGGTAAATCTGAGCAGGCAGCCAAGGATTTTCAGGTTTATGCTGCTAAGGTTCGTAAGCTCTTAACAGACTTGCTCCATGGCCACGAAACAGAAAATACCAAGTCCCATCCGATGTTGGTGAGTCGGCCGGTAAAAAAGACAGCTTATATCGTGATTACATCCGATCGTGGTTTGGTCGGAGGCTACAATGCCTCCATCCTTAAAACCATGATGGAAATGAAGGCAGAATACCATCCAACTGGGGATGACTTTGAAGTGATCTGTATTGGAAGTGTCGGGGCGGATTTCTTCCGTGCCCGTGGGATTCAGCCGGTTTATGAATTGCGTGGTTTGCCTGATCAGCCTAGCTTTAAGGAAGTTCGTAAGATCATTTCGAAAACAGTCCAAATGTATCAGGAAGGCTTGTTTGACGAGTTGTACGTCTGTTACAACCATCACGTCAACAGTTTGACTAGCCAAATGCGGGTGGAACAGATGCTTCCGATTATTGATTTGGACCCCAATGAAGCAGATGAGGATTATGTATTGAATCTAGAATTGGAATCTAGTCGAGATGCCATCTTGGATCAATTGCTCCCTCAATTTGCTGAAAGCATGATCTATGGTGCCATTATTGATGCTAAAACAGCTGAAAATGCTGCGGGGATGATGGCCATGCAAACTGCAACAGACAATGCCAAGAAAGTCATTGATGAATTAACGATTCAATACAACCGTGCTCGTCAAGCAGCGATTACACAAGAAATTACCGAAATCGTTGCAGGTGCTAGCGCCCTTGAATAGTTGTCGGATACAATTTTATATACAAAAACAGATGCTCGAAAGAGAACTTTTGAGCAGTAGAAATTACTTAGAATAGGAGAATGACATGAGTTTAGGCAAAATTTCTCAGGTCGTAGGTCCCGTCGTAGACGTTGCCTTTTCCGTTGGAGATAAACTTCCTGAGATCAATAATGCGCTTGTAGTCTATAAAAATGACCAACAAAAATCAAAAGTCGTTCTTGAAGTAGCTTTGGAACTTGGTGATGGGGTCGTACGGACCATCGCCATGGAATCAACTGATGGTTTAACACGTGGAATGGAAGTCTTGGACACAGGTCGTCCAATCTCTGTTCCAGTCGGAAAAGAAACCTTGGGACGTGTCTTCAATGTTCTTGGAGATACCATTGACTTGGATCAACCTTTTCCTCAGGATGCTCCTCGTGACTCCATCCACAAAAAAGCTCCATCCTTTGACGAGCTCTCTACTTCAGAAGAAATTCTTGAAACAGGGATCAAGGTTATTGACCTCTTAGCCCCTTATTTGAAAGGTGGGAAGGTCGGACTCTTCGGTGGTGCCGGAGTTGGGAAGACCGTCTTGATTCAAGAATTAATCCATAATATTGCCCAAGAACACGGTGGGATTTCTGTATTTACCGGTGTTGGGGAACGTACTCGTGAAGGGAATGACCTTTACTGGGAAATGAAAGAATCTGGCGTTATTGAAAAAACAGCCATGGTCTTTGGACAAATGAATGAGCCACCTGGAGCACGGATGCGTGTTGCTTTGACTGGTTTGACCATTGCGGAATATTTCCGTGATGTTGAAGGTCAGGACGTTCTCTTGTTTATCGACAATATCTTCCGTTTCACTCAAGCCGGATCTGAAGTATCAGCCCTTTTGGGACGGATGCCATCAGCCGTTGGTTACCAACCTACTTTGGCAACTGAAATGGGGCAATTGCAAGAACGGATTACGTCAACCAAGAAAGGTTCTGTTACATCGATCCAAGCCATCTATGTGCCAGCCGATGACTACACAGACCCAGCGCCAGCAACCGCTTTTGCCCACTTGGATTCAACCACTAACTTGGAACGTAAATTGGTACAATTGGGGATCTACCCTGCGGTGGACCCATTGGCATCAAGCTCACGTGCCCTTTCTCCAGAAATCGTAGGAGAAGAACACTATGCAGTAGCTTCTGAAGTCAAACGCGTCCTTCAACGTTACCATGAATTGCAAGATATCATTGCTATCTTGGGGATGGATGAATTGTCTGACGAAGAAAAGACCTTGGTTGCTCGTGCTCGCCGGATCCAATTCTTCTTGTCACAAAACTTCAACGTTGCGGAACAATTTACAGGTCAACCTGGTTCTTATGTTCCAGTTGGAGAAACTGTTCGTGGCTTTAAAGAAATTTTGGATGGGAAATATGACCATCTTCCTGAAGATGCCTTCCGTGGTGTTGGATCGATCGAAGATGTGATCGCCAAAGCTGAAAAAATGGGATTCTAAGAAGAGGTGAAAGATGAGTCAAATGAACGTCCAAATCGTTACACCGGATGGACTGGTTTATGATCATCATGCCGCATTTGTATCTGTCAAGACAATTGATGGTGAATTAGGGATTTTACCTCATCATATCAATACCATTGCGGTTTTGGCTGTAGACCAAGTAAAGGTTCGTCGTGTCGACGATGACAAACATATTGATTGGATTGCAGTCAATGGGGGGATTATCGAAGTAGCTGATAATGTCATTACCATTGTTGCCGATTCTGCCGAACGTGCTCGAGATATCGACATTAGTCGTGCAGAACGTGCCAAACTGCGAGCTGAAAAAGCGATTGAAGAAGCCAAAGATCAGCATTCGGTTGATATGGAACGTCGTGCTAAAATTGCTCTTCAACGCGCCATTAACCGGATTAATGTCGGAAATCGTTTATAAGATATTCAAAATAAGGTGGAGGTTTTGTCCTCACCTTATTTTTGTTGGGAGAGAATCAAAAGAAGAAAGTACGGACCAAATATGGTATAATAGCTATATGATTCAAATGATTTTTAATCTTTCAAGCCATCTATTATTTATCTTTTTTGCCTATTACCTATTGATGAACCTGGTTCAATGGGAAAAGTTTTTAAAAGTAAGTGCTGAAAATGCGGTTAAAATCCGTTTTTTGATCTTGATGATCAGCGTTGGAATAGGCTATCTAGCGAGCTCATTTTTTATCAGTGTCTATGAGATGAGTCGGCAGATTTTTATTGGCCAATTCTAGCCACATTTTATAAAAAATATGGTATGATAGAAAGCGTGACTTTAAGAAATTGGAGAACAATCCCGTATGGAAAAAATAATCGTTAATGGTGGTCATAATCGACTGGTTGGAACCGTCAAAATCGAAGGAGCAAAAAATGCTGTCCTTCCTCTTCTTGCTGCAACAGTTCTAGCAAGCGAGGGCGTGACAACCTTGAAAAATGTACCTGTTTTATCAGATGTCTTTACAATGAACAATGTTGTTCGTGGTTTGAATGCACAAGTAACCTTCAATGAAGAAGACAATACGGTTGTCGTAGATGCACGAGAGAAATTGTCTGAGGAAGCGCCTTATAAATATGTGAGTAAGATGCGGGCTTCTATCGTTGTCTTGGGTCCTGTCTTGGCACGCAATGGCCATGCCAAAGTTTCCATGCCTGGAGGCTGTACGATTGGGAGTCGTCCGATTGACCTCCACCTGAAAGGTCTGGAAGCTATGGGGGCTGAAATTACCCAAACGGCCGGCTATATTGAAGCAAAAGCAGATCGTCTCAAGGGTGCACACATCTATATGGACTTCCCATCAGTTGGGGCGACACAAAATATTATGATGGCCGCAACCTTGGCAGATGGAGTCACTGTGATTGAAAATGCAGCTCGAGAACCTGAAATTGTTGACCTAGCTCTCTTGCTGAATAAAATGGGAGCTAATGTCAAGGGGGCAGGAACTGAGACCTTGACCATTGTTGGTGTGGAGAGCTTGCATGGTGCAAACCACAATGTTGTGCAAGACCGCATCGAAGCTGGAACCTTTATGATTGGGGCAGCCATGACTGGTGGAGATGTCTTGATCGAAGATGCCATTTGGGAACACAACCGTCCGCTGCTTTCTAAGATGCAGGAGATGGGTGTGACGGTGACCGAAGAAGAAAATGGCATTCGGATTCAGTCGGATATCAGTAAGCTCCGTCCAGTGACCGTTAAAACTCTTCCCTACCCAGGATTCCCAACCGATATGCAGGCTCAATTCACAGCCTTGATGGCCATGGCTAAAGGTGAGTCTACCATGATTGAAACGGTCTTTGAGAATCGCTTCCAGCATTTGGAAGAAATGCGTCGGATGGGCGTTCACTCGGATATTATGCGGGATACAGCTCGTATCGTTGGAGGGGAAAGCTTCCAAGGTGCAGAGGTCATGTCGACAGATTTACGAGCAAGTGCAACCTTGGTCTTGATGGGCTTGGTAGCAGAAGGAGAGACGAAAGTCAGCAAATTAAGTCACTTAGATCGTGGTTATTATCAATTCCATGAGAAATTAGTGGCACTAGGTGCAGACGTGAAACGTGTAGAGGAAGAAGACGATGAAAACTAATCTTCGCTATGTTGGAAAACAGCTAGGAATTGTCCTCCTGTTGGCTGTGATTGGAATCATCATTTTTGCAGTTGGTTTGGTCATTGGTTATGGAGTGAATGGAGATGGAAAAAATCCATGGTCCATTCTCTCTCCGGACACTTGGTCAGAGATCATTGGAAAACTAACAGGCAAATAAGTTTTTAACTAAAATTGAGTAAAAAGGAGAGCAGCGAATCGAGTCAGTGACCCATCTAGCGCTGCTCTTTTTTGGAGAGATGTATGGCAAAACAAACAGTAAGCAAACGAACCAAACAAACCCTAGCAGGTTTTGTGGTGGCAACGGCCCTAGCTATTGGGGGCTATTATTTCAATCAACCGACGGAAAAAGAAGCGACAGATCAGGTTGTTTCGGTGGTGACGAGTAGCCAACAAGAAACACCTAGTAAAGAGTTAGCTAGCTCTGTATTAACGAAATCTGCTCGTTCACAATTGGGAAATGACTTGGAATGGAATGGTGCTGGAGCCTTTGTAGTTAAGGGAAATCGCACAGATCTGGATGCCAGCGTGGCTAGTCAACCCTATGCGGATAACAAGACAAAAGAAGTCAATGGAAAGATCGTACCGACCGTTGCGAACGCTATTATGACCAAGGCGACTCGCCAGTACAGAGATCGAGATGCAACAGGAAGTGGCCTAACCGATTGGAAACCAGCAGGTTGGCATCAGGTCCATAATCTGTCCGGTGAGTATGACCATGCTGTGGATCGGGGCCACCTATTGGGCTATGCCTTGATCGGTAATCTCAAAGGTTTCGATGCTTCGACGAGCAATCCCAAAAATATCGCTGTGCAAACGGCTTGGTCCAATCAAGCCAATGATCCTCATTCCACCGGTCAAAACTACTATGAGACCCTGGTCCGAAAAGCACTGGATAAGAACAAGCGGATCCGCTATCGGGTGACCTTGATCTACAACCAGCCAGAAGATTTGATTCCATTAGGTTCTCATATCGAAGCCAAATCGAGTGACGGGACGCTTGAATTCAATGTTTTTGTTCCTAATGTTCAAAGTGGGATTAGCCTGGATTACCAGACAGGAAAAGTAACCGTCCATCAATAAGCTGGAAAGCGCAGTTATTTAAGTTATTTTTAAGAATGGGGTGTTACAATTGCATACCTTCTTTAAGAGAAAGGAGAATGTATGAGAACCATTTTTCGATTTTTCAGAGGAATCCTTCGCATGGCTTGGAGTCTTTTTTGGGGATTTTTCTGGACCATTGCCATCAGTTTTCTCGTCCTAGTGGGGATCATCTATTTCACAGATTCTCCTAGTTCTGGTATGGATGGATTTGGACGAGCTGCCCAAAAGGTTGTCTATCAAGTCGGCAATTTATTTGGTGATCAGGGCTTTGCATCGCGCTTTGGGATGACACCTAGCTCACAGACCACGCAGACAGACAATCATGAGCATAGCGGTGCTCGCTGGGAAAAAGCGGAGGCTACGGTCTATTTGGATCCCAATATCAGTCAAACTTTTGTAAAAGCTTATCGGGAAGCTATTGAGGCTTGGAACCAAACAGGCGCCTTTACCTTCAAGTTGGTTACAAATGAAAAAGAGGCTAATGTGGTCTTGACGGAAATGGATAACGCATCGGTTTCTGCTGCAGGAGAGACTGCCTCTCAGACTAACCTTTTAACCAACCGGTTCACCCACATCACAGTGCGTCTCAATCGCCATTATCTTTTAAATTATGTCTATAACTATAGTTATGATCGGATTGTCAATACAGCTGAGCATGAGCTAGGCCATGCGATTGGGCTGGATCACACTGATGGAGAATCGGTCATGCAACCGGCCGGCTCTTTCTACAGTATTCAGGATACAGATGTGGAAGCAGTCCGACAATTATACAAGGAAGAATAAGTTTTAAAATACTTTCTAAAAGTTCTGAGCCTCAAGGGGCTCAGGATTTTTTTGATGGCTCGTCTTTCCTTGTTTAATCTGAAAAAAGATAGTAAAATAGGGACATGATTATTTTAC
Source organism: Streptococcus sp. HMSC061E03 (assembly GCF_001813505.1). Lineage (NCBI taxonomy): Bacteria > Bacillati > Bacillota > Bacilli > Lactobacillales > Streptococcaceae > Streptococcus > Streptococcus sp. HMSC061E03. Next base: position 1,069,400 of record NZ_KV812784.1, on the reverse strand, counting down.
AAGCCAACAAAATTGAACGCTCTTTTGCAGGGGAGGTTCTTTTTGATAATATCAGCCTGCAAGTGGATGAACGGGACCGGATTGCCCTGGTCGGAAAGAACGGAGCCGGTAAGTCAACACTCTTAAAAATCTTGGTGGGTGAAGAAGAGCCGACTTCAGGAGAAATCAATAAAAAGCGGGATCTATCTCTCTCCTATCTGGCCCAGGATAGTCGCTTTGAGTCGTCCAATACTATCTACGATGAGATGCTCCATGTCTTTGACGACCTCCGTAAAACGGAGAAAACTTTGCGGCAGATGGAGCTTGAGATGGGGGAAAAAACTGGGGCTGACTTAGAAAAACTCATGCAGGACTATGACCGTCTATCGGAAGAATTCCGTCAGGCAGGTGGTTTTACCTATGAGGCAGATATCCGTGCGATTCTTAACGGCTTCAAGTTCGATGAGTCCATGTGGCAGATGAAGATTGAAGAGCTGTCTGGTGGGCAAAATACCCGTCTCGCTCTGGCCAAGATGCTCTTGGAAAAACCAAATCTCTTGGTACTGGACGAGCCGACCAACCACTTGGATATTGAGACCATCGCCTGGTTGGAAAACTATCTGGTCAACTATAGTGGTGCCCTTCTCATTGTCAGCCACGACCGGTATTTCCTCGATAAAGTTGCTACCATTACCTTGGACCTGACCAAGCATTCTTTAGATCGCTATGTCGGCAATTACTCCAGCTTTGTGGAGCAAAAGGAGCAAAAACTGCTGACCGAAGCCAAGAACTACGAGAAGCAACAAAAAGAAATCGCGGCGCTGGAAGACTTTGTTAATCGCAATTTGGTGCGGGCTTCGACTACCAAGCGGGCTCAGTCTCGGCGCAAGCAGTTGGAAAAAATGGAGCGCCTAGACAAGCCGGAAGCTGGGACCAAGTCTGCCCATATGACCTTCCATGCTGATAAGACATCGGGCAATGTCGTCTTGACTGTAGAAGAGGCAGCCGTCGGCTATGACGATCAAATCCTCTCAGAGCCTATTAATTTGGATATCCGCAAGATGAATGCAGTCGCCATTGTGGGACCAAATGGGATCGGGAAATCTACTCTTATAAAGTCCATCGTCGGGCAGATTCCTTTTATCAAGGGGGAAGCTCGTTTTGGGGCCAATGTCGAGGTGGGTTACTATGATCAGACCCAAAGTAAACTAACGCCTCACAACAGTGTCTTGGATGAGCTCTGGAATGACTTTAAACTGACGCCAGAAGTGGAAATTCGCAATCGCCTGGGAGCCTTTCTTTTCTCTGGGGATGATGTCAAGAAAACCGTCGGCATGCTGTCGGGTGGAGAGCGGGCCCGCTTGCTTCTAGCTAAGCTGTCCATGGAAAATAACAATTTTTTGATTCTCGACGAGCCGACCAACCACTTGGACATCGATAGCAAGGAAGTGCTAGAAAATGCCTTGATTGATTTTGACGGCACCCTGCTCTTTGTCAGCCACGACCGTTACTTTATCAATCGGGTGGCTACACAAGTTTTGGAACTGTCAGAAGAGGGCTCAACTCTTTATCTGGGAGACTATGACTATTATCTGGAGAAGAAAGCAGAGTTAGAGGCCCTTGCTGCAGCACAAGCAGAAGCTGTGCCTGTTTCTTCGACTGAAGAAGTCACCAGCAATGATTATCACTTGCAAAAGCAAAACCAGAAGGAACTCCGGAAAATCACTCGTCGCATTGAGCAATTGGAAGCGGAGATGGAAGAGTTAGATCAAAAAATCCAAGACATCACCGAAACCATGCATAGCACCAACGATGCAGCTGACTTGGTTCAACTCCAGAGCGAGCTGGATCAACTGACTGTCCAGCAGGAAGCAGTCATGGAAGAGTGGGCAGAACTGTCAGAGCAGGTGGAATAGATGGAAAATTTAGGAAAAGTTTTTCGTGAATTTCGAATCAGTAAAAATTATTCGTTAAAAGAAGCTGCAGGAGAAGCTTGCTCGACTTCCCAATTATCCCGTTTTGAATTGGGGGAGTCGGATCTGGCTGCTTCGCGCTTCTTTGACATTTTGGACAATATCCATGTGACGATTGAGAATTTTATGGATAAGGCCAGAAATTTTCAACACCATGAGCATGTCGCTTTGATGGCTCAGATTATTCCGCTTTACTACTCAAATGATATTGCAGGTTTTAAAAAGCTTCAAAGAGAACAACTTGAAAAAGCCAAGAGTTCGACCAATCCTCTCTATTTTGAGCTGAACTGGATCCTGCTACAAGGGCTGATTTGCCAGAGAGATGCCAGCTACACCATGAAGCAGCGTGATCTGGATAAGGTGGCGGATTACCTCTTTCAAACGGAAGAGTGGACCATGTATGAATTGATCCTCTTTGGCAATCTCTACAGCTTTTATGAGGTGGACTATGTCACACGGCTTGGGAGAGAAGTGATGGAGCGTGAAGATTTCTACAAAGAAATTGGTCGCCATCGCAAACTGGTCTTGATTCTAGCCCTGAATTGCTACCAACATTGTTTAGAACATCGTTCTTTTGAAAACGCCAGCTATTTTGAAGCCTATGTAGAAAAGATTATCGGCAAGAGCATCAAGCTCTACGAACGCAATGTCTTTCATTATCTCAAGGGATTTGCCCTGTATCAGAAGGGGCAAACAGAAGAAGGGCGGCAGCAAATGAGGGAAGCCATGCACATTTTTGATGTGCTGGGACTGCCAGAGCAGGTAGCCTATTATCAAGAACACTTTGATAAATTTGTAAAACATGAATGTTCTAAATAGGACAGTGATAAAGGAGATTTTATGAACCGACATGCGGTCCAATTAATTAGTCGTGGAGCTATTAACAAAATTGGAAATATGCTCTATGACTACGGAAATAGTGTCTGGTTGGCCTCGATGGGGACTATAGGAAAGACGGTATTAGGGATCTATCAGATTTCTGAGTTAGTGACAGGGATTCTCGTGAATCCTTTTGGAGGAGTGATTTCAGACCGTTTTTCGCGTCGCAAGATTTTGATGACGACCGACTTGGT
>NZ_KV812784.1:1051918-1066275 GCF_001813505.1 Streptococcus sp. HMSC061E03 | reverse complement strand
AAGATTTTGATGACGACCGACTTGGTTTGTGGGCTCCTTTGTTTGGCGATTTCTTTTATCACAAATGATAGCTTGATGATTGCGGCTCTTATTTTTGCCAATATTGTTCAGGCCATTGCCTTTGGTTTTTCTCGACCTGCCAATAAAGCCATTATTACCGAGGTAGTAGAGAAAGAAGAGATTGTGACCTATAACGCTCACTTGGAGTTAGTCTTACAGGTTGTTAGTGTCTGTTCACCTGTTTTTTCTTTCCTAGTTCTACAATTTGCCAGTCTTCATATGACCCTCTTATTAGATGCGCTGACTTTTTTCATTGCCTTTGTCCTAGTGGCTTTCCTTCCGAAAGAAGAAGCTAAGGTGCAAGAGAGGAAACAGTTTACCGAGAAAGATATTTTTTCTGATATCAAGGATGGGTTAGCCTATATCTGGCATCAGAAAGAGATTTTCTTTCTCTTATTAGTGGCTTCTAGCGTCAATTTCTTTTTTGCGGCTTTTGAGTTTTTACTTCCCTTCTCGAATCGTCTATACGGGGTTAAAGGAGCTTATGCGACCATTTTAACGCTGGGAGCTATTGGATCTATTCTAGGAGCACTTGTTGCCAATAAAATGAAATCAAGTATGAGAATTCTCCTGTTTTTACTGCTTTTGGCAGGGATAGGAGTGTTCATAATGGGCTTGCCCCTTCCACCTTATCTTTCCTTTTCAGGAAATCTGGTCTGTGAATTTTTTGTGACCATTTTCGACATCCACGTTTTTTCCCAAGTACAAACCAAGGTGGAAGATGATTATCTAGGTAGAGTATTGAGCACAATTTATACCTTGGCTGTTCTCTTTATGCCCATCGCCAAAGGGTTGATGACTTGGTTGCCAAGCGTCCGTATGGAATCATTTCTCTTGATTGGAGCTGGGGTTATTCTTTTTTCACTCTTGGCTCAACTAGTAGCTAAGCAGCTTCAATCAAAAAAACAGTAGGGATCCTTTGATAAATTTGTAAACCATTGTTTTTCCCAAATATGGGACAAAATGAAAACCTCTTTCATGAACTGATACAATAGTTTCAGAAAATGGAGGAGGTTTTTTTATGAATCGACATGCAGTCCAATTGATTTCTCGTGGGGCGATCAATCGAATGGGAAATATGCTCTATGACTATGGGAACAGTGTTTGGCTGGCCTCGATGGGGACGGTAGGAAAGACAGTGTTGGGGATCTATCAGATTTCTGAACTCGTTACCTCTATTCTAGTCAATCCATTTGGTGGCGTGATCTCAGACCGTTTTTCCCGTCGCAAGATTTTGATGACGACCGACTTGGTTTGTGGTCTCCTTTGTTTGGGCATTTCCTTTATCAGGAATGATCGTTGGATGATTGCAGCCCTGATTGTTGCCAATATTGTCCAGGCCATTGCCTTCGCTTTTTCTAGAACTGCCAATAAAGCTATTATCACAGAAGTTGTAGAGAAAGATGAGATTATGACCTATAATGCCCGCTTGGAGTTGGTCTTACAGGTTGTCGGTGTTAGCTCACCTGTATTCTCTTTCCTTGTTTTACAATTTGCCAGTCTCCACGCGACCCTCTTACTGGATGCGCTGACCTTTTTCATCGCCTTTGTTCTGGTCGCTTTCCTTCCGAAAGAAGAAGCCAAGGTTCAGGAAAAGAAAAAATTTACAGGAAAAGATATTTTTTCGGATATGAAAGATGGACTAGACTACATCTGGCATCAGAAAGAGATTTTCTTTCTCTTGTTGGTGGCTTCCAGCGTCAATTTCTTTTTTGCAGCTTTTGAGTTTTTACTCCCCTTTTCCAATCGCCTTTACGGGGTCAATGGAGCATATGCGACCATCTTAACCTTGGGCGCTATCGGCTCTATCATCGGAGCTTTGATTGCTAATAAATTTAAATCAAGCATGAAGATGCTTCTCTTCTTATTGATTTTAACAGGAGTAGGAGTCTTCATGATGGGCTTGCCCCTTCCGCATTTTCTCTCCTTTTCGGGAAATTTAGTCTGTGAACTCTTTATGACGATTTTTAACATTCACTTTTTTACCCAAGTTCAAACCAAGGTAGAAGGAGACTATCTGGGCCGGGTCTTAAGCACGATTTTTACCCTAGCCATTCTCTTTATGCCCGTAGCTAAAGGATTGATGACCTGGTTGCCAAGTGTCCGTATGGAATCATTTCTCTTGATTGGAGCTGGTGTCATTCTCTTTTCACTCCTCGCTCAAGTAGTCGCCAAGAAATTACAAGCAAAAGAAGGTACATCAGCATGAAAAAAGCACCAATCGGTGCTTTTTAGTTGTTTTCTTTTTCTTCTGTCTTGATTTCTTTCTTTTCTTCTTCCAGTTGCTTTTGAGTGCTCTTGAGTTCTTTTTTTAGGGAGAAGCCCTTTGAAAAATTAACCAAGGTCATGACGAATGCACCCAAGAGGACACAGAGCAAGATCAGAATGATCAAGGGTAATTTAAATTGAATCAAGAGGAAATTCACGGTGACCGTTTGCATATTTGCAAGGGAAATACCAGCAATCAATAAAATTAAAAGTAATAAAGCAATGTAGTGTAGATTATTTTTGTTCATTATTATCTCCTTATTGTTCAGTCGGAGCCTTGCTTTTCACATCAGCGTACTCTTCCGGCTGCTCTAAGCTTAGAATCTCCTCATAAGCCGGTAGGGAAAGGTCCTTGCCATATTTATTTTTTAAAGCAGTGCTCACTAGGCGATAGGCCAAATTGGCATTTCGGGACAAGATAGGACCGTGGAAGTAGCTGCCAAAGACGTTCTTGTAATGAACCCCTTCGCATCCATCTTCTTTGTTGTTCCCATTTCCATAGACGACCTTGCCGAGCGGTTTTTCATCCTCAGCCAAGAAGGTCCGACCTTGGTGGTTTTCAAAACCATAATAGGTTTCGTTAAATTCTTCGTTATGGATTTTGATATCACCGATATAGCGGTTGTTGACTTGGTTGAGCGTATAGTGGCCCATAATGCCAAGTCCCTCAATGCGTTTGCCAGAAGCTTCAATGTAGTATTGGCCTAGAAGCTGAAAGCCACCACAGATGGCAAGGACTACCCCGTTGTCATGAATGAAGCGTTCGAGGTCTTCTTTTTTATCTGGTAGGTCCTCAGATACAATGGTCTGCTCGTAGTCTTGTCCGCCGCCGAAAAAGGCGATATCGTAGGCATCAGGATCGAACCGGTCTTTGAGAGAGACGATATCAACAGTGACATGGGCTCCAAGCTTTTCCGCAACGTACTTGAGCATGAGGATATTTCCATTGTCCCCATAGGTATTCATTAAATTGCCGTAGAGATGGGCAATGCGCAGGCTGTAGGGATACTGTGCCTGATCAGAAGATTCTAGGGAAGTATATGTCATTAGTGCATCTCCTTTTCAATCAGGTGTTCTTGGGCCAAGAGTTCACGAAATTCTAGCATGGCTGTATAGGTAGCTAAAATGTAAGCGTGAGGGGTTTCCTGTTGCTGGATACGTTGGAAGACCTCTTTTAATTCAGCCATTTCTGTGATCTTTTCTGCAGGATAGCCAGTGACCCGGAGTCGCCGAGCGATCTCAGAGTGGCGTACTCCTCCGGCGTTAATCTCTGGGATGTCCATCTGGGTGATTTGCTCAAAGTCGGCATCCCAAATCCAGCTCGTATCGATTCCATCTGCATAATTCGCGTTGAGAAGCACAGACAAGCTGAAGGAATACGGCGCTAGTTTGATCATTTCAATAGCCTGAGTAGCTCCAACTGGATTTTTAATCAGAACCAAGGTACATTCTTTATCCCCAATCTTAAAGGTTTCCTGACGACCGAAGACAGCGCGGCTGCGATCAAATCCTTGCTTGATGACTTCAGGTTGAACCCCAAAGAATCCAGCAACAGAAACAGCTGCTAAGGCATTGTAGATGTTGTAAAGACCACCGATATTGATGTGGTAGTCTTGGCCTTGGATCCGGAAGTTGGAAGAGCGATGGGTTAAAGACAGGAGATCCGATACGGCATAGGTCAAAGGGGGCCGGTGGAAACCACAGTGCTCACAGATATAATCTCCCAGGTTAGCATAGGTATTGAGCTTGTACTTGAGGATGTTGTGGCAATGCGGGCAGAGGATTCCCTCCGTATTGTAATGGGCTAGTTGTGGCTCTGATTTTTCTGTATCAAATCCGTAATATTGGATTGGATTGGACAAGGTCTGACTATTAAAGAGCGGACTATCTCCATTTAAAAGAACCGTTGCAGTTGGGACCTTGTGAATGGCATCCAAAATCATTTGGTAGGTCGTATAGATCTCTCCATAGCGGTCCATCTGATCTCGGAAAATATTGGTGACCACAAACAGGCTGGGCTTAATATAATCACAAATCCGAGAGAGGCTGGCCTCGTCAATTTCAAGTACCGCAATCGGTCGATTTGATTTCGAATGCTTAGCCCGTAAGAAGGTCGTTGTAATCCCAGAGATCATATTGGCCCCACTTGGATTGGTTAAAATCGGTCCAAAAGCTTCTTGGAGAATACCTACGGTTAGCGCAGTGGTCAGGGTTTTTCCATTTGTCCCTGTAATCACAACAATCTCATAGTTTTTGGCCAGTTGACTGAGAATATCTTTATCAAATTTGAGGGCTACTTTACCTGGTAGGGTTGATCCCCGCCCCATTTTTTCTAGAATAGAGCCGGAAAGCTTTCCTGCCAGAAGACCCAAGGTTGTATTTATCTTCATAAATCATATTTTATCATAAAAAGCATCAGAAGGTTACAGAAAAATCTGTTGAAACATGTTATAATAAGGTGATGTCTTTTAGAGAAGTGGTAGGTATGAGAATATGAATATTCAACAGTTTACAAATCCACAATTTTGGACCAGTTTGTTCCCGAATTGGTGGAGTATTATTATCAATATCATTGATATTGCCCTGGTGGCTTGGTTGTTGTATTTTTTGATCAAGGCCATCGTAGGGACTAAGATCATGATTTTGGTTCGTGGAGTTATTATCTTTTTCTTGGTGCAGTTTTTAGCCAATTTCTTAGGGCTCACGACTATTTCATGGCTGATCAATCAAGTGATTACCTATGGGGTTATCGCCCTGGTTGTGATTTTCTCCCCTGAGATTCGGATTGGTTTAGAGCGTCTGGGTCGGGCGACAGAATTCTTTACGACGAGTGAAGTCAGTCAGGAAGAAAAGATGGTACAGGCCTATGTCAAGGCAGTAGCTTATATGAGCCCACGTAAGATTGGTGCCTTGGTAGCTATTCAAGGAGCCAGAACCCTTCAGGAATATATTTCCACAGGGATTCCTCTAGATGCAGATATTTCAGGAGAATTGCTGATTAATATCTTCATTCCTAATACTCCTTTACACGATGGTGCCGTCATTGTTCGCAATGATAAAATCGCTGTTTCTTGTGCCTACCTGCCCTTGACCGAAAATACTGGAATTTCAAAAGAGTTCGGAACGCGTCACCGCGCGGCTATTGGTTTATCTGAAGTTTCGGATGCCTTTACCTTTGTGGTATCAGAAGAAACGGGCGGGATCTCTGTGACCTATAATGGAACCTTCCGACATGATTTATCCTTAGAAGAGTTCGAGGCAGAATTGAGGGCCTTCCTGGTTCCTGAAGAGAATAAAACGACTAGTTGGAAAGAGCGTCTATTTGGGAGGGTAACAAAATGAGATCGAAAAAAGAATTTCTTTATGTTTTTGCCTCCGTCTTATTGTCCTTTATCTTATTTATCAATGCATCTTCCTTTAATTTTCAAAATAATAGTAGCGCTAGACAAGTGAGCTCAGAGACCTACACCAATACCTTGACCAATATTCCAATTGATGCCAAGTACAATGACAAGACATATTTTGTCGGTGGTTTAACATCAGAGGTAACGGTCTTTCTGAAAGGTTCAAATCGGGTTGCCCTTGCTAGTGAGATGCAACCGGGCACTCGGAAGTTTCGTGTGGTAGCAGATCTTCGTAAGGCCAAGGAAGGTACCGTTGAAGTGCCGTTGATTGTGGAAGATCTTCCGGCTGGTTTGACCGCAACCGTAGAGCCTCAAAAAGTTTCTGTAAAAATCGGGAAGAAAGCCAAAAAATCGTTTGCGGTCAGGGCCACGATCCCGGACAATCAAATTGTAGATGGAATAACGGTATCGGATATTACTCTTGAAACCACCAAGGTAGAAGTGACCAGCGATCAAGAAACCTTGAGTCGCATTGATCATGTCGAAGCTGTCTTCCCATCCAGTGAAATCATTAGTGGAAATTATAGCGGAACCATTTCCTTAAATGCAGTAGATGCCCAAGGAAATGTTCTACCAGGTCTGGTCAAGCCGAGTGAAACACGGATTAAAGTAACCACAAAGACTAGCTCGTCTACGTCAAGCTCTAGCAGTTCGTCGTCGACCTCTTCCAGTTCAAGTAATTAGAAAGTAAAAAAGGTAATGAAGAATGGGTAAATATTTTGGAACGGACGGTGTCCGTGGAGAAGCAAATGTAGAATTAACGCCAGAATTGGCTTTTAAACTAGGCCGTTTCGGTGGCTATGTGTTGAGCCAACATGAAGAAGAAACACCCTTGGTATTTGTTGGACGTGATACGCGTATTTCTGGTGAAATGTTAGAGCATGCCTTAATTGCTGGGCTCTTATCTGTTGGAATTCGCGTCTACAAGTTGGGTGTGATTGCAACGCCAGGTGTTGCTTATCTAGTTCGTACGGAAAAAGCCAGCGCCGGAGTTATGATTTCTGCTAGCCACAATCCAGCCTTGGATAATGGCATCAAATTCTTTGGTGGTGATGGCTTCAAATTGGATGATGATCGCGAACTTGAAATTGAAGCCTTACTTGATGCGGCTGAAGATACGCTTCCACGTCCAAGTGCCCAAGGTTTAGGAACGGTCATGGAATATCCAGAAGGCTTGCGTAAGTATCAAGAATTCCTTGTATCGACAGGCGTTCAACTCGAGGGCATGCACGTAGTCTTAGATACAGCAAATGGTGCAGCCTCTACTAGTGCCCGTCAAATCTTTGCAGATTTGGGAGCTCAATTGACTGTCATCGGTGAAAACCCAGATGGTTTGAACATCAATGATGGGGTTGGTTCTACTCACCCAGAGCATTTGCAAGAGAAAGTCAAAGAAGTAGGTGCAGCGATTGGTCTTGCCTTTGACGGAGACAGCGATCGCTTGATTGCTGTTGATGAAAATGGAGAAATCGTTGACGGAGATAAGATCATGTACATCATCGGTTCTTATCTTTCAAGCAAGGGCTTGCTCGAAAAAAATACGATCGTCACAACCGTCATGTCCAATCTCGGCTTCCACAAGGCATTAGATGCGAAGGGAATTCAAAAAGAAATCACAGCTGTTGGAGATCGTTATGTGGTCGAAGAGATGCGCAAGTCTGGTTACAACCTTGGTGGTGAACAATCCGGTCACGTCGTCATCATGGATTACAACACGACTGGTGATGGTCAATTAACAGGAGTTCAATTGACTAAAATCATGCAAGAAACCGGCAAGAAATTATCTGAATTGGCTGCTGAAGTAACCATTTATCCACAAAAACTCGTCAATATCCGGGTTGAAAATAGCATGAAAGATAAGGCGATGGAAGTACCTGCTATTCGTGAAATCATTGAAAAAATGGAAGCGGAGATGGCAGGAAATGGACGTATTTTGGTACGTCCAAGTGGAACTGAACCCCTCCTTCGAGTGATGGCAGAAGCACCAACCCATGAAGAAGTGGACTACTATGTAGATACCATTGCTGCAGTTGTTCAAGCAGAAATCGGACTTTAACCTTGTAAAAAACATGGCTCGCAAATAGGCGAGCAGAGGAGGTATATATGAAACAGGTTCGTCAAATTGTATGGGCACTTGCCTTAGTGCTAACGATTCTATTCACAGCTGGTTTGACTAAAACAATACATGCTGCAGAAGTCTCATCATATACACAGACAGCACGTCTAACGAAAGACGGTAACACGCTAACAAATGGGAGCAAGGTGTTGACAAATGAAAAATTGTCAGCAAGTATTTATTTAGCCTTTCCAGATTCGCAAACTATTCAAGCTGGTGATACCTTAACTCTTAGTTTGCCAAAAGAATTAGCCCTCTACACAGCACTGGAATTCAATGTTCTTGAGGAAGGTCAATCAAATGGTCAGACGGTGGGGAAAGCTGTCGTTGATACAGCTAAGAAAACAGTGACCGTTACCTTTAATGATTATTTCGCATCTCATCCACTCAACAAACGAGTTGCTCTTCATTTTGATGTAAAAGTAGACTCAGAAGTAGTTACAAAAACTTCTCCAATCCAGTTTAAACTAGGAAATACAGATTTTTCATTTAATTATGAAAAAACAGCTGGAGAAGCTGGAGACTATGAGATGAAATACGGTTACCAAGATAAGTCTGATCCAACCATTATCAAATGGCGGATTCTCTTAAATGCTCGCCAAGATATGCTTCGTGGAATGGTCATTAAAGACCAATTCGGAGATGGCTTAACATTGGTTGAAGGTAGCTTACGCGCTGTTCGTTATGCTCCTGTAGAAGGTGGGATTAAGAACGAAGCTCAGATATTAAGTCTCCCAGTTCTGGATAACTTTACTAAAAAAGCTGTTTTCAATAAGAATGCAGATGGAAAGATCACTGGTTTTACAATTGAATTTGGTGATAATTACAATTGGCCAATGTATATTGAATATTCTACAAAAGTGGCACCTGGAACGAAAGTCGGTGATGTTGTCCATAATACATTAACATGGACAGCAACCAATTTCCCAGCACCGCGTAGTTTAACCCGTGAATTGAGATTGGAATCAGGAACCGGAGAGGGATTAGGTGAGAAAGAACAAACACCACCGACACCTAGCTCAACCTCCTCATCAAGTTCTAGTTCTTCATCAAGCTCTAGTTCTTCATCAAGCTCATCATCTTCAACGAGTTCCAGTTCTAAATCGAACTCAACATCCACATCAAGTTCTTCATTGAAATCATCTTCATCTTCTGTTAAAGAAGAAGCCCCAAAACCTGGTAAGAAAAAAGTTCTTCCAAGTACAGGTGAAAAGATGACACCGGTAGTTCTTGTCATGGGTGTCTTCCTAGCAATTCTATCGGTTGGTATTTTACGTGTAAGAAAAGATTCTTAATATGATCAATGAAAGATCAGACTTCTGTCTGGTCTTTTTGTGTAGGCTCGATTTGAAAAATCCCCTATTTCGTGGTAAAATAGGGCTAATGAATTTATAGTAATCGAGGTATTAGAAGTGGCTTTTGGAGATAACGGAAAACGTAAAAAAACACCATTTGAAATGATCACGATGGTGGTCATTGTGATTATGTTGATTGTAACGGTTGGTGCAATATTTGCAACCGCAATTGGTGCTCTTTCTTACTAAGACGCACACAGAAATAAAGGAAATCATCTATTTATGAGTATGTTTTTAGATACAGCCAAGATTAAGGTCAAGGCTGGAAATGGCGGCGATGGCATGGTGGCTTTTCGTCGCGAAAAATATGTCCCTAATGGCGGACCTTGGGGTGGTGATGGAGGTCGTGGTGGCAATGTCATCTTCGTAGTAGACGAAGGCTTGCGTACCTTGATGGACTTCCGTTATAACAGGCATTTCAAAGCCCAAAATGGGGAAAAAGGAATGACCAAAGGGATGCACGGACGGGGAGCAGAAGATCTCTATGTACGAGTCCCTCAAGGAACGACAGTCCGAGATGCTGAGACTGGCAAGGTCATTACGGACCTAGTCGAGAATGGACAAGAGTACATTGTTGCCCACGGTGGCCGTGGCGGACGTGGAAACATTCGTTTTGCCACTCCTAAAAATCCAGCCCCAGAGATTTCTGAGAATGGGGAGCCTGGTCAGGAACGCGAACTCGAATTAGAACTCAAGGTCTTGGCAGACGTTGGTTTGGTTGGCTTTCCTTCTGTTGGGAAATCAACCCTTCTTAGTGTCATTACTTCAGCCAAACCAAAAATTGGTGCCTATCATTTTACAACCATCGTTCCAAATTTGGGCATGGTTCGGACACCGTCAGGTGAATCCTTTGCAGTCGCGGACCTTCCTGGATTGATCGAAGGGGCTAGCCAAGGTGTCGGACTCGGAACCCAGTTCCTTCGTCACATCGAGCGCACCCGGGTTATCTTGCATGTTATTGATATGTCAGCCAGTGAAGGACGCGACCCTTACGAAGATTATATTCAAATCAATAAAGAGCTTGAAACCTATAATCTTCGTTTGATGGAACGTCCTCAGATTATCGTGGCAAATAAGATGGATATGCCAGAGAGCCAAGAAAACTTGAAAAAATTCAAGAAGAAATTGGCGGCCAATTATGATGAGTTTGATGAACTGCCACAGATCTTTCCGATCTCTAGTTTGGCACATCAAGGTTTGGACAATTTGTTAGAAGCAACGGCAGAATTGTTAGACAAAACACCAGAATTCCTCTTGTATTCAGAAGACGAAATGGCCCAAGAAGAAGTCTACTATGGCTTTGATGAAGACCAGCCAGCCTTTGACATCAGTCGGGATGACGATGCCGCTTGGGTCTTGTCTGGTGAAAAACTTGAAAAACTCTTTAATATGACGAATTTCGATCGTGATGAAGCGGTCATGAAATTTGCTCGTCAATTGCGTGGCATGGGGGTTGATGAAGCTCTCCGTGCGCGTGGGGCAAAAGATGGCGATATCGTCCGGATCGGTAAATTTGAATTTGAGTTTGTAGATTAAGATAGATCCCCAGCGGATCAAGGATTCCAAATAAGAAGTGAGGCTTTTTCAGTGGGAGATAAACCAATATCTTTTCGAGATGAAAATGGAAATTTTGTTTCAGCAGCCGATGTTTGGAATGCTGAAAAACTAGAAGAACTCTTTAATACGCTAAATCCTAAGCGCAAATTGCGCTTACAAAGGGAAAAATTAGCAAAAGAAAATCAGCAGAAGTAAATAGACTTGGAGAATACTATGGCAAAAACAATTCATACAGATAAAGCACCTGCAGCAATTGGACCTTATGTTCAAGGGAAAATCGTAGGGAATCTTCTCTTTGCAAGTGGACAAGTTCCCTTGTCACCTGAAACAGGTGAAATCATTGGAGAAACCATCCAAGAACAAACAGAGCAAGTCTTAAAGAACATTGGGGCTATTTTGGAAGAGGCAGGGACAGACTTTGACCACGTGGTGAAAACCACTTGTTTCTTAAGTGATATGAATGACTTTGTACCTTTTAATGAGGTCTATAAAACAGTTTTTACCACAGAGTTTCCAGCTCGATCTGCTGTTGAAGTAGCACGCCTGCCACGTGATGTGAAGGTTGAAATTGAAGTTATTGCGGAAATCAAAGCCAAATAACCATTCAAAGACAAAAAGACAGAGTGGAGAGCAGGAAACTGTAGGCCACTCTGTTTTATTTATGGGAGGAGAAAATGACAGAAAGTAAGATTCAACTGGTCATGGTAACAGGGATGAGCGGTGCGGGTAAGACCGTTGCCATCCAATCGTTTGAGGATTTGGGTTACTTTACCATCGATAATATGCCACCGGCGCTCTTGCTGAAATTTATTGAGCTCATGCGCCACAGCCCAGATAACAATAAATTAGCCGTTGTTGTGGACATGCGGAGCCGTTCTTTTTTCAATGAAATTCGCACCATTTTGGATGAATTGGACAATCAAGAAGACCTGGATTTCAAAGTCTTGTTCTTGGATGCCACTGACAGTGAGTTGGTAGCACGATACAAGGAAACCCGTCGTAGCCATCCATTAGCGGCAGATGGCCGTGTCTTAGATGGGATTACCCTAGAGCGCGAACTCTTGTCCCCTTTAAAAAATATCAGTCAAAATGTAGTGGATACGACTGAGTTGACACCTCGTAATTTGAGAAAAACGATCGCAGAACAATTTGCCAGTCAAGATAATCAGCCAGATTTTCGGGTTGAGGTCATGTCATTTGGGTTTAAATATGGCCTTCCGATCGATGCTGACCTTGTCTTTGACGTGCGTTTCCTTCCAAATCCCTACTACAAATTGGAACTTCGGAATTTAACCGGTCAAGATCCAGCTGTCTATGATTACGTCATGGATCACCCTGAATCAGAGGACTTTTATCGTCACCTCCATGACTTGATCGTTCCTATTTTACCGTCTTATAAACGGGAGGGTAAATCCGTTCTCACCATTGCTATGGGATGTACCGGTGGGCAACACCGTTCAGTAGCCTTTGCAGAGCGCTTAGCGCATGATTTAGAAAAAAATTGGCAGGTCAATTGCAGTCATAGAGACAAGGACAGACGGAAAGAAACGGTGAATCGCTCATGAGAAAACCTAAAGTAACCGTTATTGGAGGAGGAACAGGGATTTCTGTTATCCTCGATAGTCTGAGAAAGAAACCGGTCGATATTACTGCCATCGTAACCGTTGCAGATGATGGCGGGAGTTCAGGTGAATTGCGGAAGAACATCCAAAAATTGACACCACCTGGAGATCTTCGAAATGTGCTGGTTGCCATGTCAGATATGCCTCGTTTTTATGAGAAGGTCTTTCAATACCGCTTTGCAGACGATGATGGACCTTTGGCCGGACACCCTTTGGGAAACTTGATCATTGCAGGGATTTCAGAGATGCAAGGCTCGACCTATAATGCCATGCAGTTGTTAACCAAGTTCTTTCATACGACCGGCAAGATCTATCCTTCCAGTGATAGTCCCTTGACCCTTCATGCCGTCTTTCAAGATGGAAAAGAAGTGGTAGGAGAAAGCCACATTGCTAACTACACCGGCATGATTGATCATGTCTATGTGACCAATACCTTTGATCAAGAGCGTCCAAAAGCTAGTAAGAAAGTGGTGGAAGCTATTCTTGAAAGTGATATGGTCGTCTTAGGTCCTGGTTCGCTCTTTACCTCGATCCTCCCTAATTTGATGATCGATGAGATTGGGAAAGCCATCCTTGAAACCAAGGCTCAGGTAGCCTATGTTTGTAACATCATGACCCAAAGAGGAGAAACCGAGCATTTCACAGACAGTGACCACGTTGCCGTTCTCCATAAACATTTGGGAGAGAAGTTCATCGATACGGTCCTTGTCAATATCAATCAGGTTCCCGCAGCTTACATGAACAGTAACAAATTTGATGAATACTTGGTGCAGGTAGAGCACGATTTCAAGGGGCTGCACTCGCAAGTTCCCCAAGTGATTTCTTCCGATTTCTTAAAGCTGGTCAATGGAGGAGCCTTTCATGATGGCGAAAAAGTAGTCGAAGAGTTGATGCAGATCGTGCAGGTGAGAAAATGAGTTTTACGGTTCGTGTAAAAGAAGAATTATTGTCTCTCAAGCGATTTGAAAAGAGTGAATTGGCTGCCATTATCAAGATGTCTGGAAGTCTTGGGATTTCAATGGGGGGCTTGACGCTCTCGGTGACGACAGAAAATGCCAAGATCGCTCGCCATATCTATGAATTGTTGCATCATTTTTATGAGGCCAAATCGGATATTCGCCACCACCAAAAAACCAATTTGAAAAAAAATCGTGTTTACACAGTATTCTTGGATGAAAAGGTGGAAGAGATTCTTGCTGACTTGCATTTGGCAGATGCCTTTTTTGGGATTGAGACAGGCATTGATGCCAGTGTTTTAGAAGATGAAGTAGCCAGTCGTGCTTATCTTCGGGGGGCTTTTCTGTCGAGTGGTTCCATCAAGGATCCTGAAAAAGGGAAGTACCAGTTGGAAATTCATTCTGTTTATACAGACCACGCGGAAGGAATTGCCCTTCTCATGCAAGGATTTTTACTAGATGCGAAAACCATCGAGCGGAAAAAAGGAGTGGTAACCTATCTGCAACGAGCGGAAGATATTATTGATTTTCTAATTGTGGTAGAGGCCATGAAAGCCATGCAGGAATTTGAGTCCATCAAGGTTATGAGAGAGACGCGTAATGACCTCAATCGGGCCAATAATGCCGAAATGGCCAATATCCAGCGCACAGTTACTGCTAGCATGAAAACCATTAATAATATTAGTAAAATTGTGGATACGGTCGGCCTAGGGAGTTTACCAAGTGACCTGCAAGAAGTTGCCTATATCCGGATGAACCATCCAGATTATTCCATCCAGCAGATCGCCGATAGTTTGCAACAACCTATTTCAAAAAGCGGTGTCAATCACCGCTTGCGTAAGATCAATAAGATCGCAGACGATTTAGACAAATAAAAAAGGCCAAAGGCCTTTCATAATGAGGTTAAAGTCTTTTTAAAAACTTTCCTTAGGTGAGTACGGACGTCAGCGAACTTCATAGAAGTTCCATGACTAAATTAAGATACAGAGGGCGTCTGCGGATAAAGTCAAAATAGGAAG